>NZ_JAGQBX010000040.1 GCF_024345855.1 Synechococcus sp. GreenBA-s
GATCGGGCCATGGGGCGCGGGGGCCGGGGGTGTGCGGGAATCCTGCCGCGACCGGCACCTAGGGTCGCGGCAGACTCTGCCCCCAGCCGGCCCCTTGAGCGCGAGCGGCACCACCACCCCCGACGGCGCCGCCACTCCGGGCCCCGCGAGCGCCAGCAGCGCACCAGCCGCCACGCAGGCCTCCAGCCCCGGCGACTCGGCCTTCCCCTTCACGATCACGGCCCAGTGCCCCCACACCCGGGCCCGCTGCGGCTGCTTCCACACCCCCCACGGCGTGGTCACCACGCCGCGGTTCATGCCGGTGGGCACCCTGGCCACGGTGAAGGGGGTCACGGCATCCCAACTGCGGGACACCGGCGCCCAGATGGTGCTCTCCAACACCTATCACCTGCATCTGCAACCCGGTGAGCAGATCGTGGCCGACGCCGGCGGCCTGCACCGCTTCATGGGCTGGGACGGCCCGATGCTCACCGATTCCGGCGGCTTCCAGGTGTTCAGCCTCGGGGCCATCAACACGATCAACGACCAGGGCGTGGTGTTCCGCTCCCCCCGCGACGGGGCCCGGATCGAACTCACCCCGGAGCGCTCGATGGCGATCCAGATGGCCCTGGGGGCCGATGTGGCGATGGCCTTCGACCAGTGCCCTCCCTACCCCGCCAGCGAGGCCGACGTGGCCGCCGCCTGCCGCCGCACCCACAGCTGGCTGGAGCGCTGCATCGCCAGCCACTCCAGGGCCGATCAGGCCCTGTTCGGCATCGTGCAGGGGGGCTGCTTCCCGGCGCTGCGGGAGGAATCGGCCCGGGTGGTGGCCTCGATGGGCCTGCCGGGCATTGCCGTGGGGGGAGTGAGTGTGGGCGAGCCGGCCGAGGAGATGCACCGGATCGTGCGCCAGGTGGGCCCCCTGCTGCCCGAGGCCGTGCCCCATTACCTGATGGGGGTGGGCACGCTGCGGGAGATGGCGATCGCCGTGGCCAACGGCTTCGACCTGTTCGACTGCGTGATCCCCACCCGCCTGGGGCGCCACGGGGCGGCCCTGGTGGACGGCGAGCGCTGGAACCTCAAGAACGCCCGCTTCCGCCACGACCACACCCCGATGGATGCCAGCTGCCCCTGCCCGGCCTGCCGGCACCACAGCCGGGCCTACCTGCACCACCTGATCAAGAGCGAGGAACTGCTCGGCAAGATCCTGCTGAGCCTGCACAACATCACCCAGCTGATCCGCTTCACCACGGCCATGGGCCAGGCGATCCAGGACGGCTGTTTTGCAGAGGATTTCGCTCCCTGGGAACCGGATTCCCCAGCCGCCCACACGTGGTAGCGTCCGCCCACGCTCAGTGAATTCCGGGATGGCCGCCTACGCCCTGCAGACCCTGGCCCAGCTCCCCGAGGCCTATCAGGCCTTCGGCCCGCTGGTGGACATCCTGCCGATCATCCCCCTGTTCTTCCTGCTGCTGGCCTTCGTGTGGCAGGCCTCCGTCGGCTTCCGCTGAGCCGCCAGACCCCCCGCCAGACAAGCAATCCGGCCACGGCCTCCGCATCTCAGCCCCTGGCTGATCGGCGATCCGAGGTGAGGGCGATCCTTCTGCTCCCTTGCGTCAGCCCGGTCAGCGCAGGCTCTCCAGATCCAGACTCCCCAACCTGAACCTCCCCAGCGGTGCGGCACCCAGCCCACCGCTTTTTTGTGGCTGCCCTTTGTTGTAGCGGCCCGGAGGCTCGCCTCAACCGCGCCGCAGCACCTCCCAGGCGAAGGCCGGCAGCGCCAGCATGCGGCGCCAGCGGCTGGGTTCCTGGATCAGGCGATAGAGCCACTCGATCTGCAGGCGGCCCATCCAGGCCGGGGCCCGCTGCTTGCTGCCCGCCCACACGTCGAAGCTGCCGCCCACGCCCATCCACAGGCCCGGCTGGCCCTGGTGCAGGCGCTGGATCCAGGTCTCCTGGCGGGGCACCCCCAGGGCCGCCAGAACCAGGTCGGGGCGCAGGCCGCGCAGCTCCGCCTCCAGGCCGGGCCAGAGGGCCGGATCCTGATAGCCGTGCAGGGTGAGCACCAGATCCAGGCCAGGGATCTCGGCGACGAGCCGCTCCCGCAGGCTCGCCATCACCTCGGGGCTGGCGCCCACGAGGGCCACCCGCCAGCCGTGGCGGGCGCCGTACTCCAGCAAGGCGCGGGCCAGCTCGATGCCGGGGCTGCGCCGCACCCGGTAGCCCTGCCGGGCCAGGGCCCAGACCACGCCGGCGCCGTCGGGGATCACCAGCTCGGCGGCGGCGATGGCCGCCCCCAGCTCCGGGTTGGCCCGGGCCGCCATGGTCATCTCGGCGTTGAGGGTCACGATCTGGCCGCCGCCGCGCTGCTTGAGCTCCAGGGCCGCGGCGAACACATTGGCGGAGACGGCCACCGGCACCCCCAGCACCTGGGTGACCCGCCAGGACCGCGCCTCCCCTGCTGCCCCCCCGCTGGCGGAGGCGCGGTCCTGGCCTGCGCTGGAGCCGCTGCCCACCCCGGAGCCGTTGGTCGCCATGGATGCCATCTGCCGGTCGGGCCGCGCGGGAGAATCTATGGCCGGCCGCCCGCCAAGCCGCTCCCCCTGGCCACCCGCGCCCCCCGGTCCTCCGCGCCATGACCTCCACCAGCGCCTCCCTGCCCGCCCCGCTGGCCCCAGGCGACGCCACGCCGATCCCGCCCCTGGCCGGCGGCGCCGACGCCCCCCGCCAGCTGGCCGCGGCCGAGGCCCACCGCGTGCTGGAGCAGCTCGACGCCCAGATCGAGCGGGTGGTGCTGCAGCGCCAGCACCCGATCACCGGCCTGCTGCCCGCCAGCACCGCCCACACGGTGCACGGCAACTACGGCGACGCCTGGGTGCGTGACTGCGTCTATTCGATCCAGTGCGTCTGGGGCCTGGCCCTGGCCCACCGGCGCCTGGACGGGCCCACGACGCGGGTGTTCGAGCTGGAGCAGCGGGTGCTGCAGCTGATGCGCGGTCTGCTCAACGCCATGCTGCGCCAGGCCGCCAAGGTGGAGCGCTTCAAGCATAGCCTGGCGCCGCTCGATGCCCTGCACGCCAAGTACGACACCGGTTCCGGCAACCCGGTGGTGCCCGACGACGGCTGGGGCCACCTGCAGCTGGATGCCACGGCCCTCTACCTGCTGCAGCTGGCCCAGCTGACCCGCTCCGGCCTGGTGGTGGTGCAGAACTCCCACGAGCGGGACTTCCTCCAGAACCTGGTGTACTACGTGGCCCGGGCCTACCGGGTGGCCGACTACGGCATCTGGGAGCGGGGCGACAAGGGCAACCACGGCCTGCCGGAGCGCAACGCCAGCTCGATCGGCCTGGTAAAGGCGGCCCTCGAAGCCCTCGACGGCCTCGATCTCTACGGCCCCCACGGCGACGGCCGCAGCCGCCTGCACATCCCCCACGACGCGATCGTGCGCCTGCGCCGGGCCCTGAACAGCCTGCTGCCGCGCGAATCGGCCAGCAAGGAAGTCGATGCGGCCTGCCTGTCGGTGATCGGCTACCCGGCCTGGGCCGTGGAGGATCCGGGCCTGGTGGAGCGCACCCGCGCCAAGATTCGCCGCGAGCTGGGGGGCTCCTACGGCTACAAGCGCTTCCGCCGCGATGGCCACCAGACCGTGGTGGAGGACCACACCCGGCTGCACTACGAGCGGGAGGAGCTGGCCCAGTTCGAGGGCATCGAGTGCGAGTGGCCGCTGTTCCTGGCCTACGAGCTGATCACCGCCTGCTGCGAGGAGCGCTGGGGGGAGGCCTGGATCTGGAAGGCTCGCCTCGACAAGCTGGCGGTGCCCGTGGAGGGCGTGTCGCTGCTGCCCGAGCTCTACCGGGTACCGGAGGCCGCCATCGCCGCCGAGCGCCGTCACCCGGGCAGCCAGCCGCGGGTACCCAACGAAAATGTGCCCCTGCTCTGGACCCAGAGCCTAAGCTGGCTCGCGGAGCTGCTGCTCCAGGGGCTGCTGCTGCCGGAGGATCTCGATCCCAGCGGCCGGCGTCTGGGCGCCAGCCTCGGGGCCGAACGGGTGCTGGTGGCCCTGGTGCCCGCCACGGCGGCCATCGCCGAGCGCCTGGCCGCCGCCGGGCTGCCGGTGACCCAGCCGGAGGCCGCCGGCGACGGGCTGCGGGTGGTGCCCTCCCGGGACCTGGCCGAGCGCATGGCGGCGGTGGGCACCAACCCCAGGCTGGGGCTCAGCGGCCATCCACCCGTGCGGATGGAGAGCATGGCCACCGCCCGTCTCTACCACCAGGGCGAGGAGCTGCTGGCCGTTCTGCCGGCGGTGCTGGAGGAGGGCACCTTCTACCTCTCCGACGACCCGGAGCAGCTGGTGGACGCGGTGGCCACCGAGGTGAGCCAGCTGCAGCGCCACTGGCGCGGCGGCGGCGCGCCGCTGCTGCTGATCCCGGTGGCGGAGCCTCCGTTCCGGCGCAATCCGGAGACGATCCTGCGGCTGGGCCAGCAGCTGCGCAGCGGCCGGCTGGAGGGCGTGCCGGTGCAGCTCGCCCCCCTGGACGAACTACGCGATCAGGCGGTGTGGGTGGAGCTGCCCGCCGCCGCTGGCCTGCCCCAGCCGCCGCGGGAGCCCGATGCCCGGCCGCTGCTGCGCACCAGCACCAGCGTGGCGCCGCTCACGGCGGCCCAGGAGCAGGAGCTGGAGGAGATCCCGATCAGCGACCTGGCCGAGCGCCTCTGGCGCAGCACCTCACTGCCGGAGCAGGCGGAACTGCTGGAGCAGCTGGTGCGGCGCCTGGGGCCGGAGGCCCAGCTGCAGGGCCCCGGCGCCCGGGTGAGCCTGCAGGCCCTACTCGATGAGATCTACCGCCGCGCCCTGGCGGAGGGCGACTGGAACGTGGTGCGCCGCTGCGCCGGCTCCCTGGGCCTGATCCACCCCCAGCTGGAGGATGCCCTCACGGACCTGCTGGTGCGCCAGAAGCAGGTGGTGGTGGGCCGCAACTACACCAACGAGTCGCTGATCAGCCAGCCCCAGGGCAGCCAGGTGATCGCGGCGATGATCCAGCGCTTCAGCGGCGAGGACGGCCGTGAATGGGTGCTGCAGCAGGAGCTGCTGCTGGCCCTCGACGGCCTGGCACGCCAGGAGCCGGCCCTGCTGAGCGGCAGCCTCACCCTGCAGCTGGGCCAGCTGCTGCTGCTGCTGACCGGCGAACTGGCGGGCGAGCGGGATCTCGCTCCGGATGAGGCCTTCGAGGCCCTCTGCGACCTGCCCCCCCACGCGATCCGCCGCCAGTTGCGGCAGGTGATCGCCGATGTGGAGCACGCCAAGGCGGCCCTGCAGCGCAAGGAGCAGCTGCACGTGAGCGGCCGGGTGCGCTGGGAGGTGCCCGATCCCCTCGACGAGCTGCCGCGCAGCAACTGCTGGCTGCAGCACCGCCAGCGGCTCGGCGCCCTGCAGCAGGTGCCGCGCGACTTCTACCCCGGCATCTGGGATCTGCTGCACCACTGCCGCGGTCTGGTGATCGGCGACAAGCTGGAGCGCCGCAACCGGCTGGAGAGCGCGCCGCTGCTGAGTGAGAAGACACCTGGCGAGCGCAACTTCGCCAGCCTGGTGGAGCACCTGCTCAGCAAGATCGAGGCCGCCGAATACCGCCAGCTCTGCAGCGAGACCCTGGTGACCCTGATGGCCTTCGTGGGCGCCAACCCCCAGGTCCACTTCAACGACTACCTGGCCCTCGACGTGGTGATCGGCCACGCGGTGCGGGTCGGCTGGGAGCAGGAGCACCCCCAGCAGCCCCGGGATCTCTATCCCCTCCACAAGGCCGAGGCCTGGGACCGCTTCTACCACTCCTCGCCGGCCCTGTGCCGCCGCTGGCAGCTGCAGGCCCTGCGGGAGCTGGCGGAGGCCGGGTAACGCCCCGGCCGGCAGCCCCCAGGGGGCTCAGATCGGGGTGTCGAGCGTCATGCAGAGGGTGGGCTTCTCCACGCACTGCTCGATCAGGTCGGCCAGCAGCAGGGCCCGGGTGGCCTGGGGGCCATCCACCGCCGGCTGCTCCTCGCCCCGCACGCACTGCAGGAAGTGCTCCAGCTCGGCCACCAGCGGATCCACCGGCGAGGTGCTCACCTCCTCGATGAAGCCGTCGTTGCGGTAGAGCAGCTCGCCGTGGTCGGCGCTGAAGGAGAGGTTGGAGCGGCGGTGGATCTGCAGGCTGCGGTTGAGGAAGTCGGTCTCCACCAGGCTGCCGCGGCAGTGGGCGCTGAGGCTGCGGATCTTGCGATGGGCCATCTTGCTGGCCGTGAGGCTGGCCACCACCCCGTTGGCGAAGCCGAGGGTGGCGTTCACGTAGTCGATCGGGCCCTCGGCACTGCGGCCGCCCGCAGCGGCCAGGCGCACCACCGGTGCTGCGGCCAGCTCCAGCACCAGGTCGATGTCGTGGATCATCAGGTCCAGCACCACCGACACGTCGTTGGCGCGGTCGGGGTTGGGACTGTGGCGGCGCGCCTCCAGTACCACCACCTCCTCATTGGCCACCACCTTCACCAGCTCGCGGAAGGCCGGGTTGAAGCGCTCGATGTGGCCCACCTGCAGCAGCCGGCCGGCGGCATCGGCGGCGCCGATCAGATCGGCCGCCTCCTCCTGGCTGGCCGCGATCGGCTTCTCGATCAGCACATGCAGGCCCGCCTGCAGGCAGGCCAGACCCACGCGGTGGTGCAGCAGGGTGGGCACGGCGATACACACCGCCTCCACCTCCGGCAGCATCGCCTCGTAGGAGGGGAACCAGCGGCAGCCGAACTGCTCCACGGCCAGTTGGCCGCGCTCGGCATCGGGATCGGCCACCCCCACCAGCTCGGCGTCGCGCAGGAGGCGCAGCACCTTGGCGTGGTGCCAGCCCATGTTGCCAATGCCGATGACACCAACGCGGACGGGCTTCATGGCGTTGGTCTCTAGGCGATCGGAATTATCGACGATCAGGCGACCTCCTCGGAGCTGCGGCGGGTGATCTGAACCCGATCGATGCGCGGCCCGTCCATCGCCGTGATCACGAACTGGTGGCCCTTCCAACGCAGGCTCTCGCCGGAGCTGGGGATGTGCTGCAGCCGCTCCAGCAGGAAGCCGGCCAGGGTGTGGTGGCCATCCGCCTCGGGCAGCTGCAGCCCCAGCTGGCGGTTCAGCTCGAAGATCTCGAGATCGCCCGCCACCAGCCAGCTGTCGTCCTGGAGCTGCTGCAGGTCGTCCTCGTCGCCCTCCGGGTCGTCCTCGTCGCCCACGATCTCGCCGGTGAGATCGGCCACGGTCACCAGGCCCTCGGTGCCGCCGTGCTCATCCACCACCACCAGCAGGGGCTGGCCGCTGCGGATCAGAGGCAGCAGCTCCGCTAGCGAGGCCGTCTCCTGCACCCGCGGCACAGGCGTCACGTAGGGGGCCAGGGGCGAGTCGCTCTGCAGCAGACCGCGGGCGATCGGTTCGGCCAGGCGGCGCAGGTCGAGCACGCCGCGCACGTCGTCGAGGGAGCTGCCGATCACCGGAAAGCGGGCGTGGTGGGTGGTGTGCACCGCCTCCATCAGCTGGGAGAAACGCACGTCCAGCGGCAGGGTCACCATGCCGGAGCGGGGCACCATCACCTCGCGCACCTGGGTGTCCCGCAGCGAGAACACCCCCTCGAGGATGCTGCGCTCATCGGGCATCAGGCCGGTGACACCACCGGTCTCGATCAGGGTCTCCAGCTCACCGGCGGAGAGGGCCGGCACCAGTTCATCCCAGTTGCGCGGCAGTCCCAGCAGCCGCAGCAGGCCGTCGCCGAGGCGCTCCAGCACCAGCAGCAGGGGCGCCAGGCTGCGGCTCACGGCCTCCAGCAGGGGCGCCAGCCGCAGGGCCGAGGCCTCGGGCCGGTGCAGCACCCAGGCCTTGGGCACCAGGCCGCCCACCAGGGTGGCCAGCAGCACCAGCACCAGGAACACCGCCAGATCGATCCAGGGTCGCTGCACCGTGGGATCGAGGCGCACCGCCAGGCCCCGGCCCAGCCAGCCCAGGGCCATCAGGGCCAGGGCACTGCCCAGCTGGGTGGCCACCAGGGCCCGCCGCAGCCGGTGCTGAAGCCGCGCCACCGCTCGGGCGCCGGGATGGCCATCGGCCTGAAGCTGCTGCACCCGGCTGGGGCGCAGCCGGATCAGGGCAAATTCACCGGCCGCAAAGAACGCCAGCAGAAGCAGCAGGGCCGCCAGGGCCAGATAGCGCATGGAGGAGTGGCGGGCGGCGCGGGGTCAGGCCCGAACTGTAGGCAGAGGACCCGGGGCCAGCCGCCAGCGGGCAGAACGACGCGCTCCGATGGGGGTCGCGGGGATCGAACCCGCCTTAGGCGAATTATGAGTTCGCTGCATTCACCAGATTGCTAGACCCCCGGCGCCGGGGTCCTACCACATGCCGCGGACGGGGGTGCGGTAGGTGACCTGGGGTAGGGGTTGTTGGGTGACCGGGATGGCGCAACTGCCTTGGGGAAGCCCGCTGCAAAAACCATTGTTCACGTCGTCAGTCCGCCACGGGAGCGGATTGCTCTGGCGATCGAGCAGGGCTTGGGAGGTGTTGTGGAGAGCTGAGCCGTCCCAGACGATCGTCTGATCGGGGAAACCGAGGCCGACGACTCTGGTGCCATCACCGCCGCCCATGGCGATTCCGAGGATGTCGGTGATCTGGTGGGTGATATCGACCCCGCGGGCAAAGGGCGCTGTGTAGGAGTAGAAGCGCTGCTCCACCATCTCGGGTGTGGTGGTGACAGGACCGCAACGGGTGACTTCCACCGGACCGAAGGCGTTCATGCCGGCCGGCCCAGATCCAGCGAGCGGCGCCTCCAGCGTGGTGGTGCAGACCACCGGACCCGCCTCGGCGCTTGGCGGCTGGGCCAGACACAGGCTGCCCACACAAGCTGCGGCGGCCAGGGCCGAGGCCATCGGCAGACCACCCGGCAGCCCACTCGGCAGCCCAAAGGTGCGGGGCATGACGCGGGTCATGACAAGGACATCCTGATGTAGGCGCAAACTAGACAACCTCCCCCCGCTTTGCCAGAGGCACCGGCCCATGGTTGTGACCCCGGCCCCGATCCAGTCCCTGCCGCAGCCCCTGCCGGCTGGGGCGGTGGAGCAGCGCCAGCAGTTGCTGCAGCTGCTGGCCGAGCGCGCCTACCGCCACGGCCATTTCACCTTGGCCTCGGGCCGCACAAGCGACCACTACGTGAACTGCAAGCCGGTGAGCCTCAGCGGTCTGGGCCTGGCGCTGCTGGCGGCCCGGATGCTGGAGCTGGTGGAACCGGAGGCGGTGGCCGTGGCCGGCCTCACCCTCGGCGCCGACCCCCTGGTGAGTGGCGTGGCCCAGGCCGCCGCCCTGGCGGGCCGCCAGCTCGATGCCCTGATCGTGCGCAAGGAGGCCAAGGGCCACGGCACCGGCGCCTGGCTGGAGGGCCCGCTGCCGGCGGCCGGCCGCCGCATCACCGTGCTGGAGGACGTGGTGACCACCGGCGGCTCCTCGCTCAAGGCCGTGCGGCAGCTGCGCGAGGCCGGCTACGTGGTGGAGCGGGTGGTGACGATCGTCGACCGCCAGGAAGGCGGCCTGGAGGCCATGACCGCCGCCGGCCTGGAGCTGCAGAGCCTGTTCCTGCTGGAGGAGGTGGCCGCCACGGCCGCAGCAGCCGGTGCCGCCGGCACCGCCGTCGCCGGCGCGGACCAGGCATGAGCACCGCCGCCCGCTGGTCCAGTGCCGTCAGCCTGATCCGGCTGGAGGGGGGGGACACGCGCCGCTTCCTGCATGGCCAGAGCAGCCAGGCGATCGAGCAGGCCCGTCCGGGCGACTGCCTGGCCACCTGTCTGATCAGCCCCACCGCCCGCCTGCGCGGCCTGGCCCTGGTGCTGGTGCACGAGGGCGGCGCCGACCTGGTGCTGCTGGCCGGCGAGGCCGCTGCGATCCACCAGGCGCTGGATCGGGTGCTGTTCCCCGCCGATCAGGTGCGGCTGGAGCCCCCCGAGCCGGCCACCCTGGTGCGGCTGCTGGGCTCCACGCCGCCTGGCGCCGGCCCGCTGCTGCACCCGGCGGTGGACCTCGGGGCCGGCGCCGGCCAGCCCGTGCTGCTGCTGCGCAGCGGTGAGGCCCTGCCGGCCTGGGCCGAAGCCCTGCCCGAACTGGCGCCGCTGGAAGCGGAACAACGGCGCCTGCGCCACGGCATCCCCGCGGCCCCCGGCGAACTCAACGACGACACCAACCCCTTCGAGCTGGGGCTGGCCCCCTGGGTGAGCCTCAGCAAGGGCTGCTACGTGGGCCAGGAGACCCTGGCCAAACTGGCCAGCACCGGGGGGGTCAAGCAGCAGTTGCGGCACTGGAGCTGGCGGGCTGACGCGCCCGGCCCCGCCGGCCCTGCGGCGGCCGACGCGCTGAGCCCGGGCACTCCCCTGCGCACGACGGCCGGCGAGCGGGCCGGCTCGATCACCTCGGTGCTGAGCACATCCGAGGGCGCCGAGGGCCTGGCCCTGGTGCGCCGCCCGGCCCTCGGCGAGGCCCAGCTGCTGGCCGGCGCTGACGATCGGCCCCTGGAGATCCGGATGCCCGCAGGCTTTGTGGCGCCCCCGGCGGGGACGGCCAAGCCGACCCTCTGAGGGGCCCGGGGCAGCCGCCGTTCAGGCCTCCCCGTCCTGCTCCAGCAGCCAGCGGGCCACGGCCCAGGTGGCCAGCCCGTCGTCGTGGTTGTAGCGGAAGATCTGGCGCAGGTGCTGGCGGCTGCCGCGGCCCGTGCCGTCGGCGATGCCCAGGCGCCACTGGCGCCACCACAGCAGGGCCCGGGCGCCATCCACGCCCTTCTGGCGCCAGCGGAAGCCCAGCCAGCTCGCCACGGGCTTAAGGCCATAGCCGTTCACCGGCAGCCACCAGTGGCGGCGGATGCGCTCATGCACGTCCACCAGGCGGGCCCGCAGCGCGGCGATCTCCGCCTCAGGCGCCCCCTGGCGCTCGGCCATGCGCCGCAGGGCCAGGGATTCGGTCTCGCCGAAGTGCAGCACCGGCCAGCCGGGATGCCGCTCCAGCAGCCCCCGCAGGCGGCGCCACAGGTGGGCCTCGCCGTGCTCCTGGAGTGCCAGCAGCGGCTGGTAGGGGGCCTGGAGCGGATCGCCCCAGGAGCCATCGGCGCCGCGGGCCAGCCGCACGAAGCCGTGCAGGAAGTCGTCGCGGGCGTCGGGGTCGGATTCGATGTCGTAGAGCAGCACCCCCGGGGCGCCGGCCAGCTCCGGCAGCGCCGGGGCGGGATCGCGGCGGCGGGGCACGCCGTCGCGCTGCACCCGGGCCTGGGTCACGAGCTGCTCGGCGATCTCGGCGTGCTGCTCGCCCCAGGCGCCGAGCCGCTCCGCCAGCTGCTCCGGGTTGCTGGCGGCCAGTTCCGGCAGGCTGGTGACCCCCAGCTCCAGCAGCATCTCGCGGCGCTTGGCGCCGATGCCACTCACCTCGCTGAGATGGCCCTCGCTGGCGGCCACCTGGTCGCAGAGGCCGCGCCAGCTGCAGAGCACGCACTTCTTGCGGTCCGCCACCAGCGGCGGCGCGGTGCTCCGGGCCAGGTCGTCGGCCAGGCGCGGCAGCACCTCCTCGAGCTGGCGCGGCAGGCTGCCGGTGAGCGCGAGCTCCTCGCGGCTGAGGCGCCGGCCGGTGCCGGCCAGCACCAGGGCACTGGGCACGGCGCTGCCCTGCTCGGCCGCCAGCAGCCGGCCCCAGTAGACCAGCACCAGCCGGTGCTCGCGGGTGAGGTTGCGGCCCTGGCGCACCAGCACGGGGCGGTAGGCATGGTCGCCCCAGCGGCTGCGGCCCGCCACCCGCTGCAGCAGGGGCGGGTGGGCCTCCAGCTGCAGGCCCCGGGGCCCCTCGGCCTTCAGGCGCAGCCCCACCACCGACGGGGCGCCGGCCGCGGCGGCGGCCTCGCCGCGGCCGGGGCGCTCGGGGAACAGGCTGGAGAAGCTGCGGCGCTGGTCGTCGAGCTGCAGGGCGCGGTGGGCGCTCCAGAGGCGTTGGTCGGGGTCGCCGTGGCGATCGAGCCAGGCCCGCCGCTTGCAGCGCAGCCAACTGCGCAGCAGCCGGTCGGTGAGCGGGGGGGCGGCCACGGGGCGGGGCGATCAACCCCGACGCTAGGGCGCGGCATCCCGGGGGCCGAACGGAGTCTGGGCCCATCGGCGTCGGTGGCCTGCCGGCCCGCCGGCACCCGCGATCCCGCAGCCCCCCCGGCCGGCTGCTAGCACCATCTCGAATCGCCAGCGCCGCCGATGGCCTCTGCCCCCCTGCCCCTGGAGGCCAGCCCGATCGCCTTCGGCACCGATGGCTGGCGCGGCATCCTCGGGGTGGACATCACCGTGGAACGCCTGCTGCCGGTGGCCGCTGCCGCCGCGCGTGAACTGGAGTTCTCGGCGCCGGAGGGCCTGCGCAGCCGCGAGGTGGTGATCGGCTACGACCGCCGCTTCCTGGCGCCCGAACTGGCCGAGGCCATCTGCAGTGCCGTGCGCGGGGCCGATCTGGTGCCGGTACTTGCCGAGGCGCCGATTCCCACCCCCGCCGCCAGCTGGGCGGTGGTGGAACGCGGAGCCCTCGGGGCCCTGGTGATCACCGCCAGCCACAACCCGCCCGAGTGGCTGGGCCTGAAGATCAAGGGCCCCTTCGGCGGCTCGGTGGAGGGCGACTTCACCCAGCGGGTGGAGCGGCGCCTGGAGGCGGGCGGCATCACGGTGCCGATTCCCGGGGAAACCCTGCGCTTCGACGCCATGGGCGCCTACCTGGCGGGTCTGCAGGCCAAGGTCGACACCGCGACCCTCAGCGCGGCCCTGCAGCGCCTGGGATGGCAGGTGATCGTGGATCCGATGCACGGCTCGGCCGCCGGCGGCCTGAGCCGCCTGCTGAGCGAGGCGGCCTCCAGCGACCACCTGCGGGAGATTCGGGCGACCCGCGACCCCCTGTTTGGTGGAAACCCGCCCGAGCCGCTGGCCCCCTACCTGCAGCAGCTGATCGCCGAGGTGCGCGCCTCCACCCTGGCGGGCCGGCCGGCGGTGGGCATCGTGTTCGACGGCGACGGCGACCGCATCGCCGCGGTGGACGAGCAGGGCCGCTTCTGCAGCACCCAGCTGCTGATGCCCCTGTTCATCGACCATCTGGCCGGCGCCAGGGGCCTGGGCGGCACGGTGATCAAGACCGTGAGCGGCTCCGACCTGATGCAGCAGGTGGCCGAGGGCCTGGGCCGCCCGGTGCTGGAGAAGCCCGTGGGCTTCAAGTACATCGCCGCCGAGATGCTGGCGGGTGAGGTCCTGGTGGGCGGCGAGGAGTCGGGCGGGGTGGGCTTCGGCAGCCACCTGCCGGAGCGCGACGCCCTCTATGCGGCCCTGGTGCTGATCGAGGCCCTGGCGGAGGGCGGCCAGCCCCTGGGCGAACGCCTGGATGCGCTGCAGGCCCGCTGCGGCGGCGCCGCCGCCTACGACCGCCTCGATCTGCGCCTGCCGGATATGGCCACCCGCCGGCGCCTGGAGGAGTTCCTGGCGGCCACGCCGCCAGCCGAGGTGGCCGGCGCGCCCGTGCAGGAGGTGATCACCACCGATGGGGTGAAACTGCGCCTCGGCCCCAGCCACTGGCTGATGCTGCGCTTCTCCGGCACCGAACCGCTGCTGCGGCTCTACTGCGAGGCCCCCAGCGCCGAGCGGGTGGGCGACGTGCTGCACTGGGCGCGGCAGCTCGCCGAGTCGATCTGAGCCGGCCGGCGCCCACCCGCTCTCCGCCCCATGTCCGCCATCCCTGCTTCCGCCGCGGTCCTCCGCGATCGCCCCACGGTGCTGGTGATCGCCAGCGGCAACGCCGGCAAGGTGCGCGAGTTCGCGGCGCTGCTCGCCGATCTGGGCCTGGAGATCCGGCCCCAGCCCGAGGGCCTGGAGGTGGAGGAAACGGGCCAGAGCTTTGCCGAAAACGCCCGCCTCAAGGCCGAGGCGGTGGCCCGCGCCACCGGCCACTGGGCCCTCGCCGACGACTCCGGCCTCTCGGTCGAGGCCCTCGGCGGGGCGCCGGGCATCCACTCGGCGCGTTACGCCGACAGCGACGCCGCCCGCATCGCACGGCTGCTCCAGGAGCTGGAGACGGCCCAGGCTGGGCCCGACAGCCGCGGCGCCACCGCCAACCGCAACGCCCACTTCACCGCCGCGCTGGCCCTGGCCGATCCCAGCGGTGCGGTGGTGCTGGAGGTGGAGGGCCTCTGCCCCGGCACGATCCTGGAGGCCCCCCGCGGCGGGGGCGGCTTCGGCTACGACCCGGTGTTCTTCGTGCCGGAGGCCCGGCAGACCTTCGCCGAGATGGACCACGCCCGCAAGGCCGAGCTGGGGCACCGCGGCCGCGCCTTTGCCCTGCTGCGGCCGCGGCTGCAGGCGCTGCTGACCGGAACCTGAGGGCCGCGGGAGGCCCCTGACCCCTGGTCCCAGCGAACCCGACGCCCAGGTCTCTGCAGAATCTGTACAGCCCGTAGAGAACCTTGGACACTCCGTGGGCGCCAAGGCTCCATGGCCGCCCAGCCGCCACGGGGCGCCAGGACTCCGCGGGCTGACCGCTCAATCCCCCAGATCCGTCGCCAGATCGCCCACGGCGGGGAGCCAACCCTGCAGCTGCCAGTCCACACAGCCGCTGGCCACGATCGGGTCCTGCCGCACCAGGGCGGCCGCGCTGGCGTAGTCCGCCGCCTGCAGCAGCAGCAGGCCGCCGCCACCGGGACGGCCCTCGCCATCCACCAGGTAACCGCTGCTGAGCCGCACCCCCCGGGCCCGCTGCTTCGCCACCCAGGCGCGGTGGGCCTCGAGGTGGGGACGGACCTCGGCGTGGGGAACCCGGAAGGTCTCGGTCTTGATGAACCAGGGCATGGCCCGCGTGCGGCGCTCTGCCTAGCCTGCAGACGCCGGGCGCAGAGCAGCGAGGGCGGCCGCGATGGGCAGCGAACCGAGCCGCCACACCAGCCGCGAGCCCCGCTTCGACGCCATCCCGGAGAACCCCTTCGTGGCGCCGCTGCCGGCGGACTTCCTCTGGGGCGTGGCCACCTCCGCCCACCAGGTGGAGGCCACACCACCCGCAACGACTGGGTCCACTTCGAGCGCCGGCCCGGGGTGATCCGCGATGGCGCCGTCAGTGGCCCGGCGGCCGACCACTGGAACCGCCTGGCGGAGGACACGGCCCTGATCCAGGCGCTGGGCGCCAATGCCCACAGGCTCTCGATCGAGTGGAGCCGGCTGGAACCGGAGCCCGGCCACTGGGACGCGACCGCCTGGCAGCACGCCGTCACCGAACTCGAGCTGCTGCGGGCCGCCGGCATCGAGCCGATGGTCACGCTGCTGCACTTCACGCTTCCCGTCTGGCTGGCGGAGCGGGGCGGCCTGACGGCCGCCGACTTCCCCGAGCGGCTGGAGGCCTTCGCCGCCGAGGCCGGACGACGCCTGGGTCCCCTGGTGCGGCTCTGGTGCACCGTCAACGAGCCGAACGTGCAGATGCTCTACGGCTACGTGACCGGCCAGTGGCCGCCGGGGCTGCAGGATCCCGGCCTGGCGGTCCGCGCCTTCGCCGGCCTGTTGCGGGGCCATGCCCTGGCGGCCCGGGCCCTGCGGGAGGCGCGGCCCGATGCCTGCATCGGTGCGGCGGTGCACCTGGTGCTGGTGGAGCCGCTGCGGCGCTGGTGGGCCATGGACCGGCTCGCCGCCAGCCAGGTGGAGAAGGGCTTCAACTGGCCCTTCTACGACGCGGTGCGCGATGGGGTGATCCAGCTGCGGCTGCCGGGCTTCCCACCGCTGGAGGAGCCCATGGCGGAGCTGCTCGGCTCCGCCGACTTCGTGGGGATCAACTACTACCGGCGCAACCTGGTGGGCTTCGATCCGGGAGCGCCGGGCTGGGCGGGCCTGCACCAGGGGCCGGGGCTGCGCAGCAACGCCGGCGTGGAGATGCACCCCGAGGGGCTGCTGCAATTGCTGCGCCGCGCCTGGAGGCGCTACGGGCTGCCGCTGATCGTCACCGAGAACGGCGTGGCCGACGCCGAAGGTATCCCGGTGCAGGGCTACTTCCACTGGTCGCTGCTGGACAACTTCGAGTGGACCGACGGCTACACCCTGCGCTTTGGGCTCTACCGGGTGGACTTCGCCAGCCAGCGGCGCATCCCGGGCCCGGGGGCCGAGGAGTTCAAGCGCCTGGCGGGTCTGCTGCGGGCCGGCAATCAGGCCTGAGCCCAGCTGCCGTGCAGGCCGTGGGGAATCGCCAGGGGCAGCTCCAGCACCGCCACCTCCTCCATCGTGGCGGAGTCGAGGATCACCAGATCACTGGCGCAGCGAGCGCCGTTCCAGACCACGCACAGCAGCCAACCGTCGTCTTCCTGGGCGCTGCCGGGGCGCGGCACCATCACCGGCTCGCTCACGAAACCGCGCGGTGAGGCGCTCCACAGCCGCCGCTCACCGCTGAGCAGATCGAGCTTCTTGATCGCCTGCAAGGGGTCGTTGCCGGTCTCACGCTCGGCGACAGCCATCCAGGCGTAGCGGCAGGGCAGGCCTTCGCGTTCGGGGTTCACCATCGCGAACTCGCAGCAGCGCTCGCTCAGCCGTGTGGTGCTCACCGAGCCATCGCTCAGGTTGATGCGGCACTGCTCCAGCAGGCCCTCCGGCAGCAGGTCAAAGTCGATCGAACGGAAGTCCTCATCCGGACCGATCGAGGGGAAATCGCTGTAGTAGATGCTCTCCACCACCACCGTTTCGCTCTCCTCCCAGGCGTTGAGGTGGTGGAACACGAAGCCGTCGGGGGCATCGATGATGCGCGGGGCCTGACCGGCGAAGGCACCGCTGTCGCGTGGGATCAGCCAAAACTTGGCCTGCCCACCGGGCTGCGATTGCAGGCACTGGGCCGCCCCCTTGCGGCCCAGCAGATAGGGCAACGGGTTAAAGGCGATGGCGTTCTGCAGGAACACCGCCCAGTTGGGGGTGATCGCGAAGTCGTGCAGGAAAGCAAAACCGCCAAAGCTGTCGCGGCGGTCGCTGAGCAACTGGCCAGCCTTCACACCCGTGGCGGGGTCATCCACCACGGCGAACTCCATCAACCGGATCGTGCTGCGCGGCCCGGTCTTGACGCCGAAGGTCACCATGCGGGGTGCGCCGTGGTGGCCGGGATCGAAGCGGGGATGAGCGCTGAAGGCCTCCCCGGGCTGGAGCACCCCATCCAGCCGCGAGAGGCCGCGGGTCTCGAGCGTGTCGGGGTCGAGGGAGTGGGGCTCGGCCGCCTCCCAGAGAGCCAGCAGCTGATCGCCCAGGCGCACGACGTGGGTGTTGGCGATGTTCTTGAGTCGCAGGTCAAAGGCGTTGGCCAGCGGCCCGCCAGGCTTCTGGCTGCCGAACACACCCCGGTAGAGCACCTTGCCGGCCTGCTCCTCGGCCTGCCAGCCCTCGGTGCGGATGAAGCGGTTGCGCAACTGCGCCTGGCCGCCCTCGAAGCGCAGAGACGTGATCATTCCGTCGCCATCGAAGGGGTGATGCACCCACAGGCCACCGCGCTCCAGCCGGCCGGGCCCGTTGCGGTACAGGGTGCCCTCCAGGTCGGCCGGGATCTCCCCCCGGGCGGCTGTCACCACCACCCCCTCCAGCTCCACACCCACGTTGCGGAAAGCACTGGCCCAGTCGGCGCGGTCGTAGGCGGGAGCCGCCGCCGCACCCGCTGCCCCAGCGCCCTCGGTGGGCTCAACCTGGACGGTGCCTGCAGCGGTCATGGCAAGACGGAGCGTGGGACTCCATCATCCCGTAACGGAGTGTTAAGCAGCGAGTGGGGATGCCCGCCGCCGGCCCTCAGGCCCCGGCCCGCTCCAGCACCCCCTTGCTGCTGGGCACCGCCCCAGCCCGGCGTGGATCGATCTCCACCGCCAGCCGCAGGGCCCGGGCGAAGGCCTTGAAGCAGGCCTCCACGATGTGGTGCGAATTGGCGCCATCCAGCTGGCGGATGTGGAGGGTGAGGCCGGAGTTGTTCACCACCGCCACGAAGAACTCCTTCACCAGCTCGGTGTCGTAGTGGCCGATCTTCTGGCTGGGGATCTGCAGGCTGTAGCTGAGGTGCGGTCGGCCGGAGCAGTCCAGGGCCACCTGCACCAGGGCCTCATCCAGGGGGGCCACGAAGTGGCCGAAGCGGTGGATGCCGCGGCGGTCGCCCAGGGCCTGGGCCAGGGCCTGGCCGACGGCGATGCCCACATCCTCATTGGTGTGGTGATCGTCGATGTGGGTGTCGCCGGTGGCGCTGATCTCCAGGTCCACCAGGCCATGGCTGGCGATCTGGTGGAGCATGTGGTCGAGGAACGGCACCCCAGTGCTCGCCTGGCAGCGGCCGCTGCCGTCGAGGTTGAGCTGCACGCGCACATCGGTCTCGCCGGTGACGCGGTGGATCGTGCCGGTGCGCATGGCTGCCTCCGCCCTGGGGGCGCTGGATCGGAGGCCTCGATCATGCCGGGACGCGGAGCGGCAGCGACGGCCTAGGGTTAAACGGAACTTATCGGCGGCCTCGATGTCAAAAGCACAACTAATAGCTTTTCTGGCCAAGGCCCAGGCCAGCCCCGACCTCCAGCAGCGGATCGATGCCGCCGCCGATGCCAGCGCCGTGGCGGCCCTCGCCCGCAACGAGGGATTCCTGTTCTCCCCCGCCAGCCTCGCCCGTCACCTGCGGGGCTGAGCCCTCACATGCCGGTGATGCAGTAGCCGGCATCCACGTAGATCACCTGGCCGGTGATGCCGGAGGCCAGGGGGCTGGCCAGGAAGGCGGCGGTGCTGCCCACCTCCTCCTGGGTCACCGTGCGCTGCAGGGGGGCCTTGGCCTCCACGTTGTGGATCATGTCGAGGATGCCGCCGATGGCGCTGCTGGCCAGGGTGCGGATCGGGCCGGCGCTGATGGCGTTCACGCGCACCTGCTGCTCGGGGCCCAGCTCGGCCGCCAGGTAGCGCACCGAAGCCTCCAGGGCCGCCTTGGCCACGCCCATCACGTTGTAGTTGGGAATGGCCCGCTCCGCCCCCAGGTAGCTGAGGGTGATCACGCTGCCGCCGGGGTTGAACAGGGGCTTGGCGTAGCGGCACAGGGGCGCCAGGGAATAGGCGCTCACCTCCAGGGCCCGGGCGAAGCCCTCGGGGCTGATGGCGGAATAGTCGCCGATCAGCTCCTCCTTGCCGGCGAAGGCCAGGCAATGCACCAGCACGTCGATCGAGCCCCACTGCTCCTTCACCCGGGCGAAGACGGCCTCGATCTGGGCCGGGTCCTGCACATTGAGGGGCTCGAACAGGGTGGGGGCCAGCGGCGCCGTGAGGTCGCGCACCTTGCCCTCGAAGCGACCCTTCTCATCCGGGAGGTAGGTGACCCCGAGCTCGGCTCCGGCCGCGTGCAGCTGCTGGGCGATGCCCCAGGCGATCGACTTGTTGTTGGCGATGCCGGTGACGAGGGCCTTCTTGCCGCGCAGATCGAGGAGCATCGGAGGAGCGGAGGGGGTGAGGTCGTCAGGCCGGCGGGCCGGAGCGACGGTGCAATCGGGCGATTCTCCCCCAACCCGGGCCCAGCGTTCCTGGCCCCGGCGGCCGCCGCCCCCTCCAGCCGCGGCCGGCCGCCAGGATCGGCCGCCACGCCAGTCCGCCGCCGTGCCGGAGTTCCCCCAGGTCGATCGCCCCAGGTCCAGCCCGGCCGGCCCGGGCGCCGCAGTGCCGGCGTCGCCCCTCGTGGGCGTGCCCCTGGCCTGGCCCGCCGCCGCGGGCGACCTGCCGCGCCGCTTCCCCTCCCGGGCCGCCCTGGCCGCGGAGCTGCAGCGCCAGTTCCCCGCCGCCCTGGGCCCCGGACCCGGCCAGCCGCCGGCCACCGGCCTGAGCCCGATCCCGGGGGGCCGACGGGCTGCCGAGGCGCACCTGGCCGCCATCGCGCCGGAGCACTACGGCCGCAGCCGCAACCACCTGGAGGGCGCCGTGACCCGCCTCTCGCCCTACATCCGCCATGGCGTGCTGACCCTGGCGGAGGTGCGCGACGCCGTGTTCGCCTGGCTGCAGCGCAGCGGCCGCCCCAGGCGGGAGGCCGAGAAGCTGATCAACGAGCTGGGCTGGCGCGACTACTGGCAGCGCCTCTGGCGCCAGCGCGGCGACGCCATCTGGCGCGACCTGGAACCGCTCAAGACCGGCCACGCCCCCAGCGCCTACGCCGCCGATCTGCCGGACGAGCTGCGCCACGGCCACACGGGCCTGGCCTGCATCGATGGCTTCAGCGCCGAGCTCACCGAAACCGGCTGGCTGCACAACCACGCCCGGATGTGGCTGGCGGCCTACGTGGTGCACTGGCGCCGGGTGCGCTGGCAGGCGGGCGCCCGCTGGTTCCTGCAGCACCTGCTCGACGGCGACCCCGCCAGCAACAACCTCAGCTGGCAGTGGGTGGCCAGCAGCTTCAGCAGCAAGCCCTACCTCTTCAACCGCGCCAACCTGGAGCGCTACGGCGGCGGCCCGTTCTGCGCTGGCTGCGCCGCCGCCGCGGCCGGCGCCTGCCCGTTCGAGGCCAGCTACGAGCAGCTCCAGGCCAGGCTGTTCGCCGAGCCGGCCCCCAGTACCGACCCAGTCGCCGCCGGGTCCCCCTCCGGATCCGTGGCTCCGAGCAGCAGCGCCGGCGGGGCAGCGGCCGCGGGCCTGCCCTCCCGCCCGATCCTGTGGATCCACGGCGAGGCCCTGGGCCCCGCCAACCCCGCCCTGCGGGCCCACCCCGGCCGGCCGGCCCTGTTCGTGTTCGACGACGCCCTAATCGCCGGCCACCCCGCCACCAGCGGCGATGGCGCTGCCGCAGGTGGGGCCGCCAGCCCCCTGAGCCTCAAACGCCTGGCCTTCCTGCAGGAGTGCCTGCTGGAGCTGCCGGTCGCGATCCGCCGCGGCGATGTGGCCGCGGAGCTGCTGGCCTTCGCCCGCCGCCACGGGGCCGATGGCATCGTCACCAGCGCCGGCGTGGACCCGCGCTTCGAGGCGATCCGCGCCCGGCTGGCGGCCGCGCTGCCCGTGCAGGTGCTCGCCCCGGAGCCCTTCGTGGCCCTGGCGGAGGGGGAGGCGGATCTGGGGCGCTTTGGCCGCTACTGGCGCCGCGCCGAACCAAGGGTCTGGGCCGGCTTCCCCGGACAGGGGACCTGAAGCCCAGTCTCCGCAGCTGCCCAGCCAGCCAGCCCCAGCCGCTCAGGGCTGGGGCTGGCTGGCTGGGCCGTCAGCCCCGCGCAGCAGCGCCTCCTCCTGCTCACGCACCTCGGCGGCCGGCGCCAACAGGTCGGGCTCCTCCAGCAGCGGGAAGCGCTCGACCCGCACCTCGGCGGCACGGCGGGGCGGCTCCAGCCACTGCCAGCGGTTGCGCGGCGCCCGGGCCCGGCAGAGGGCCTCCAGCTCCCGTCGCAGGGCGCGGCGCACATCCGCGCGGGCCACCGCCTCGAAGAACTCGGTACGGCTGGCCACCCCCGAGCTGAAGGGAGCCGTGCCGTTGCCGTTGAACAGCCGGGCCGGATCCACCAGCCAGCGCGGCCGGCAGGTGTCCCGCTGGCTGGTGTCGGTCTCGAGCCAGAGGTGCAGGCCGTAGCCGTCGGGCTGGCTCACCACCGCCAGGCCGTCGTGGGGCTGGACGCGCTGCAGGGGGTAGATCGCCCAGCTGGCGCGGCGGTGAGCCGGCACGCAGCCCACCAGCAGCAGCCCCGCCAGGGCGACGAGCAGCAACGGCTGGGGCCGCGCGGGCCTTCGGGGGGTCAGCGCTGGCGGCACGGCGGAAGACGCAATCGCAGGGATCCTGGCGGACTGGCCCCGGTGCCTTGGCTCCCCAGGCGACAATCCGGGCCCCAGGCTGGGCAGCCCCATCCGGCCGGCGCCGCACCGCCCCATCCCCCAGCCCTGCCGCCGAGCCGCGCGGCCTCCCGACCATGGTCCTCACCCCCTCCACGATGCTGCCGCTGGGCACGCCCCTGCCCGCTTTCCGCCTGCCGCGGGTGAACGGGCCCGCGACTCCCCTCGACTCCCACGACCTGGCGGGCCGGCCGCTGCTGGTGCTGTTCCTCTGCGCCCACTGCCCCTTCGTGAAGCACATCGAGCCGGAGATCGGCCGCCTGGAGCGCGACTACGGCGAGCGCCTGCAGATCGTGGCCATCGCCAGCAACAGCACCCTCACCCACCCCCAGGACGGGCCCGAGGGCCTGCGGCAGCAGGCCGAGCGCCAGGGCTGGCGCTTCCCCTACCTGTTCGACGCCGACCAGGGCACGGCCCGGGCCTTCCGGGCGGCCTGCACCCCGGATCCGTTCCTGTTCGACGCGGCGCAGCGGCTGGTGTACCGGGGCCAGCTGGATGCCAGCCGTCCCGGCAATGGCCTGGCCTGCGACGGCCGGGACCTGCGGGACGCCCTCGACGCCCTGCTGGCCGGCCAGCCGGTGAACCCGGAGCAACAGCCCGCGATCGGCTGCAACATCAAGTGGCACCCGGGCCAGACACCGGCCTGGGGCTGAAGCGACACCCGGACGCGGGGCTTAAGGTTGCCTTCATGCAGGTGCCTCCCTTCAGTCTCACCGAACAGCTTCATCACCTGGGTGAGGCCCTCGATGACGCCGTCTTGCAGGTGTTGCGCAGCGGCCAGTACATCGGCGGCAGCGTGATCGCCGCCTTCGAGGCCGCCTTTGCCGAGGCCACCGGCTCCCCCCACGCCATCGGCTGCAACAGCGGCACCGATGCCCTGATCCTGGCCCTGCGGGCCCTGGGGATCGGCCCCGGCGACGAGGTGATCACCTGCTCCTTCAGCTTCTTCGCCACCGCCGAGGCCATCAGCGCCGTGGGCGCCACGCCCGTGTTCGTGGATGTGGAGCCCAGCTCCTATCTGATCGCTCTGGACCAGGTGGAGGCCGCGATCACCCCGGCCACCAAGGTGCTGCTGCCGGTGCATCTGTTCGGCCGGCCGGTGGACATGGAGCGGGTCTGCGCCATCGCCGCCCGCCACGGCCTCAAGGTGGTGGAGGACTGCGCCCAGGCCAGCGGCGCCAGCTGGGCCGGCAGGCCGGTGGGCAGCTGGGGTGACGCGGGCTGCTTCAGCTTCTTCCCCACCAAGAACCTGGGCGGCGCCGGCGATGGCGGCGCCGTCACCTGCCGCGACGAGGGCCTGGCCCGGCAGATCCGCGAGCTGGCGGTGCACGGCATGCCGCGCCGCTACCTGCACACCTCCCTCGGCTACAACAGCCGCCTCGATGCCATCCAGGCGGCGGTGCTGAACGTGAAGCTGCCGCACCTGGAGCGCTGGATCGCCCAGCGCCGCGCCGTGGCCGGCCGCTACCGCCAGGGTCTCCAGGGCGCCACGGCCATCCAGCTGCCGGAGGCCGGCCCCGATGGCCACAGCTGGAACCAGTTCGTGGTGCGGGTGCCCGCCTGCCCCGGTGGTGCCGCCAGCTGCGGCGGCGGCTGCAGCCCCTCCGCCGACAGCGCCGATTTCGGCCTGCCCGAGGCCGCCTGCCGCGACTGGCTCAAGCAGCGCCTCCAGGATGCGGGCGTCACAACGATCATTTACTACCCGATCCCCATCCACCGGCAACCCGCCTACGCGGAGCTGGGCTATGGGCCAGGCTCCCTGCCCGTCACCGAGCGCCTCTGCGGCGAGGTGCTGAGCCTGCCGATCTTCCCCGAACTCAGCGAAGCCCAGCAGCAGCGCGTGATCGAGGTGCTGGGGGAGCTGGCGGGCGCCTGCGTCGGCGCCATCCCAGTGGGTCAGCCGGAGGGTGCCGCCGTCGCGGCCTGACGGCACCGGAACCGGAGGCTCAGAGCTTCGGCAGGCTGGCGTAGAGCGCCTTGAAGCGCGCCTGCTGGAGCTTGTGGTTCACGATCGGGGCCGGATAGCCGCGGCGCTCCAGTGGGGCGATCTCGCCGCTGAGCAGGTCCCGGGTGGCCACGTGGCGCAGTTCCGGCAGCCAGGTGCGGATGTAGCTGGCGTCGGGGTCGAACTTGGACGCCTGGGTGGCGGGGTTGAAGATGCGCAGGGGCTTGGGGTCCATGCCGCTGCTGGCGCTCCACTGCCAGCCGCCGTTGTTGGCCGCCAGATCGCCATCCACCAGCCGCGCCATGAAGGCGGTCTCGCCCCAGCGCCAGTCGCAGATCAGGTCCTTCACCAGGTAGGAGGCCACCACCATGCGGCAGCGGTTGTGCATCCAGCCGCTGGCGTTGAGCTGGCGCATCGCCGCATCCACGAGCGGCTGGCCGGTGAGCCCCTCGCACCAGGCCTCATAGCGGCCCTGGTGGTTCTCCCAGGGGAAGTGCTTCCACTGGGGCCGGTAGGGGCCCTCCGCCAGCTCGGGAAAGTGGAACAGGGCCTGCTGGTAGAACTCGCGCCAGCCCAGCTCCTGCTCCCACACCCCGATCGAAGCGAGGGCCTCGGCGCCCCGGCCCAGCTGTTCAGCCGTGGCGCGGGCCGCCCGGGCCCCGGCCCAGGCCTGGCGGGGGCTGAGGGTGCCGAACTTGAGCGCCGCACTCAGGGCGGAGGTGCCGGCCTCGGCGGGCAGGTTGCGGCCGGGCTCGTAGCCGAAGAGGGGGATGGCCGAACCGCTCGCCCCATCACAGAAGGCCTGCAGCTGGGCCAGCGCCGCCGCCTCCCCCGGCCGGCAGGGGCACAGGTCTGCGCCGGCAAAGGGCGTGCCGAACGACTCCGCCGCCGGCAGGTCCTCCAGCAGGGGCAACTGGCTCCAGAGGGAGCGTCCCGGCTCGTGCAGGGCCTCCGGCGCCATGTCCACCAGGGCCGTGGGGGCGGCCACCGGCTCCAGGCCTCCCGCCAGGGCCGATCCGCCAGCCTCCGCCTTGCGCTCCAGCTGGCCGCGCCAGTTGCGCAGGAACGGCCCGTAGACCCGGTAGGGGGCGCCGGCACCGGTGCGCAGGGCCTCGGGCGCCACCAGCAGCTGGTCCCAGTCCACCAGCACGCGCCGGCCGGAGGCCTGGAGGGCCGCCGCCACCTGGCGGTCACGCTCGCGGCCGTAGGGCTCCACATCCCGGTTCCAGGCCACCACCTCGGCGCCGAGGGCCTCGGCCAGCCGCGGCAGCTCCCGGGCCGGATCGCCCTGCAGCAGCAGCAGCCGACTGCCGGCGGCCCGCCAGCGACCCGCCAGCTCCCGCAGGCTCTCGAGCAGGAACCACAGCCGCGCCGGGGCCAGATCCGGCGCCGCCAGCAGAGCCGGATCGAGCACGAACACCCCCGTCACCGCGGGGGTGGCGACGGCAGCAGCGGCGAGGCCCAGGTTGTCGGCCAGGCGCAGGTCGCGCCGGTGCCAGAAGAGCCAGCGGGGTGGGGTCATGCGGTGCCGGGGCGATGGATCGGGGTCTGGCTCAGATCCCCAGCAGCTGCTTGGCCCGCAGCCAGGCGGTCACACTCTTGCCATCGAGGTATTCATCGCCGCTGGCCAGGGCCGCATCCAGCTCGGCGGGCTCCAGCAGCAGCACCTCCAGGTCCTCGTCGTCGTCGCCGGGGGGCCGCTCGCTCAGCTCAGAGAGCTCCCGGGCCAGGAACAGGTGGATCACCTCATCGGAGTAGCCGGGGCAGGGCAGCATCGCCCCGAGCGGATCCCAGCGGCTGGCGCTGTAGCCCGCCTCCTCCTGCAGCTCCCGCTGCATGGTGCTGAGCGGGTCCTCGCCCGGATCGAGGGTGCCGGCGGGGAACTCCAGCAGGCGGGCGGCCACGGCGAAGCGGTACTGGCGCAGCATCACCACCCGGCCGTCGTCGAGTACCGGCACCGCCAGGGAGGCTCCGGGGTGGCGGATGATCCCGAAGCTGCCCTCCACCCCCATCGGCAGCAGCACCCGGTTCACCTCGAAGCGCAGCTTGCGGGCGTCCAGGGCGGCCGTTGTCTCCAGGTGGCGCGCGGGCTCGGGGGCGGGCAGG
>NZ_JAGQBX010000041.1 GCF_024345855.1 Synechococcus sp. GreenBA-s
ATGTACAGCGCAATCTGTTGAGCGGTGAGGGGAGCAGGCATGGCCCGGTGCCCTGCGCATGGCCACCGGATTCAGCAGACCCCCTCAGGAGCGGTCAACCTGCTTGGCGCGACCCCTCAACCAGATTGTCGTCGGACAGGTGCCACTGCATCGGCGTGATCTGGCGGTGGGGACACTGGGAAGCGTGCTTCGCCAGGCGGGAGTCGACGCGGAAACGTTCATCGATGCCCTCTGACGCCATTCATCGAGGAACCTGAACGTGCGCGTGCACGGCCGCTACAGCCGCGCCGAGATTGAAGCGGCATTCGGCGTCCTCAGCGCCGACGCCCCCTGGATCCACCGCGAAGGGGTGCTCTGGCACCAGCCCAGCCAGTGCGACCTGCTGTTCGTCACCCTCAAGAAGAGCGAAGCCCTCTTCTCCCCCTCCACCCGCTATGACGACCTGGCCCTCGGCGCCTCCCTGTCCCACTGGGAAAGCCAGAGCAGCGCCGGCAGGGCACGGTTACCGAGCCGTTCGTTTGCCTGGGGTTTGCGCGGTATGAGAGCCACGAAGGCGAGCGGCCGATGGCGATCCGCTGGCGGCTGGAGCGGGAGATTCCGGCGGCGTGGAAGCCGGTGATGGGGTTGGCGGTTTGAAGGGGGCAGTTCAAATGACTTCCGGAAGCGTCCTCAGCCATCCAGAAAGCCGCTGCCTCAGCTGGTTGGTGATGCCAACAGCACGGGCAGCATCGTCAGCATGGGCCTCCATCCCCGGGTAGCGGAACATCACACCTCCCTGGGTGATCCGGGTCAGATCAGAAGGATCAGCTTCCCAATCCGGCATCAAGATCCCGAGTTGCCTGGAGAGCTCCCGAAGATCATGGATTTTCTGTACAGACTCACCATGGGCAATCAGCCCTGCCTTGAAGTATTTCTCCAGGCACTGCTGAGCATGAAAAACCACGGCGTTTTCATGCCCTGGCTGGCGATGCAACAACTCCATGGCCCGCCAATCACCCTCGGCTTTGCTGATCCACTCATCAACGACAGGATTGCGCTCAGCCATACAGCACCACACCGTGGTCGAGTGCTTCGCGGATGAAAGGGTCTCCCCAGCGGTAGCGCCTGGGTATGTCCTCGGGACGCCAAAGCAGCATGTCCAGAGGAAACTCGGGTTGGCAGACTTTGCGGATTTCCAGGATCTTTTCCAGCGCTCTTCCCTCGAAGGGCATCACCACCAACACATCGGCATCCGATTCCACACCGGCTGTCCCTCGTGCCATCGAGCCGAACAGAATCACCTGCTCCGGGGCGAACGCCTCCACCAGGCGATCGGTAAAGGCCTTGAGAGCCTCTTGAGTGACGAACGGGGCCATTGCCATGGCTCCATCATCGCCGGCCCTGCCAGGGTCATCACCTTCGGCCAGGCCCACCGCCGCTTCCGCTTCGACCTCCGCTACCGCGCCCTGCTCGGCGGCAGCCGCCGTCAGCGAGCTCGGCCCCGCCAGCGGCCTGGCCGCCTGGCTCGAGGCGCTGGCCATGGAGCCGGCCGACTTCTACGCCATCGGCGGCGTGAGCTTCACCGCCCTGCGGCGCGAGCTGGGCTGGCTCGTGGCCGAGCTGGAGGCCGCCGCACCGCCGAATCCCAGCGGCCTAGGCGAGCGCGAACGGCGCGTGTGGCTGATGCTCGCCGTGCAGATGTACTGCTTCGCAGAAGCCTAGCGGCTTCGGCACCGGCCGCCGCTTCCGCCCGCTGCCCGATGCCCTGGCCGTGCTCTGGCAGGCCGCCGCCTGGCGGGAGGAGCTGCGCCAGTTGCTGCTGCTCCTGGCCGAGCGGGCCGACCACCGCCTGCACCCCCTGCCCTGGGCCCTGCCGGTGCCCCTGCGCGTGCACGGCCGCTACAGCCGCGCCGAGATCGAAGCGGCTTTCGGCGTCCTCTCCGCCGACGCCCCCTGGATCCACCGCGAAGGCGTGCTCTGGCACGGACCCAGCCAGTGCGACCTGCTGTTCGTCACCCTCAGGAAGAGCGAAGCCCTCGTCTACCCCGCCACCCGCTACCACGACCTGGCCCGCAAGTCGCTGGGCAGCACCGACAGCACCGACGCAGGCGACGGACCGAGCTGGGAAACTCAGAGGGTGGCCATCCGTTGGCGGATCAGAGGCACCCTTGCAGTTGCATGCTGCTGCTGAGAGAGGATGGACTGACCGCGTTCCCAGGCAGATCGACGAGACAGGAGCTCTAGATCGTCAAACCATGCGGCTTTGGTCATCTGGCCAACATGGAGGCGGATGTGATACACGTAATCAGCAATCAACACACCCGGCGCCGTGCTGGTGACGGCGATCATCATGCCCAGGTCTTCACCTTGAGGGAGGCCCATCCAGCCGCCCACCCTCTTGAGCAATTCAGCCTCCACAAGCAGGGTGGTTGGACCCAGGGGAATGCTGTCATGGGGAGATGGCCAGGCACGCCACACATCACCCGCCGAGCATGGTCCTGCGGCCACGATGGCAGGATCGTTCTTGAGGTCGTCGGTGCAATAGCCGGCTGCCCACAGGGCCCCGGCCTGGTCATCAATCGCCGCCAGGCGTTGGTCGATGGAGCGGGGATAGAGCCAGTCGTCATCGTCGGCGCTGGTGATCCACTCACCCCGTGCCACAAGCAGACCAAGATTCCGAGCTGCAGCCTGACCAATGGGCCGAGCGGAAGCGATCACGGTGGCGTTCGCCGCAAGATCCGCAGGAAGCGATTCGATGCCGTTGCCATCAACGACAATCACATGTTCGATGTTGCAGTTATTTTCAGCGAGGCTACGGTTTAAATCGCATAACATCGACAGGCGATCCGGCAAAAGCCTGGTCGGCGTGATGACGCTTACGGTCGTCAAATGGGAGGCGTCATTGCGAGCCCTACCACACTAGTCGAGCCTGTTGGATGGCCTGGGCTACAAAAACAAAGGCAAACAGCAGAGACAACCGGCCGCGTGCGAGGGATACCCGGCCGCACCAGCCCGCTCAGCGCAGGCGCTGACAGGGAATTCAGAGAACGGCGGGACAGGCTTCTTCGCTGCCGTTGCCGTGGCCCAGCGTCGCTTCTGCTGCTCCCCCCTCAGGTGGCGCCCCCTGGATCGGCCTTCCACGGCCCTGAGCGCCTCATGGCGATCCGCTGGCGGCTGGAGCGGGAGATTCCGGCGATAGGGCTGCCGGTGATGGGGTTGGCCGTTGGAGTGGGGGCCGAACGCCAAGTGGAAAGGTACCTGGTCAACCCCTCGCTGCTGACCAACGTCTTGCCACCTAAAATGGCGAAATCGCCTTATGGGGCTGGTTTCATGAAGGGGGAGCTGACCGCGGTGATTGAGCCGGCTCCAGAGGGTGGCTTCTGGGCGATCTGCCTGGAGATCCCCGGCGCTAACGGGCAGGGTGAATCCATCGAGCAAGCCAAGGAAGATCTGCAGGCAGCGATTGTGCTACTGCTTGAGGATCGTGAGGCTGATATCAGTCGCGGTCTACCGCCTGATGCCGTGCGCATACCACTACAGATCGGATGAAGCGCCGCGACCTGGAGCGTCGGCTTCGCATGGCTGGCTGCCTCCTCAAAAGAGAACCCCTGGCCCGGAAGATCCTCGCAAGCCTCGCCGCGGGTTGAGCCTCGTACGACCAGGGTTGCACCAGGCAGCACCTCGCCATGGACAAGCGCCTCGCGCACGACAGGATCCCCCCCCGGTAGCGAACCTCAATCTCCTCCGGCCGCCGGACCAGCAGATCCAGGGGAGAGTTCTCTGGTCTTGGCTGGCCTGAGGTGATGTCCCTTAAGTTGTTCATTAGGTACAAGTTGTCCGTGCATTTGTTCTGCACTTGCAGGTGCGGATTCCTGCTCACTGCAGGGTCGCTGCAGACCAATCACCACTCCCTGATCCGCTGACTGGATCCGTGGCGAACCTACGGGATGTGACTTAATCTGCTGTTGGCAATGGAAGCCAGTAAATGATTCCATCCAGATTGGCTCCTTTGGCTCTCTTGGGTTATGTGCTGTTGCGCGGCTGTGATGCCAGTGTCCTGAAGTGGCTGCAGGAAAGAGGTGCCGCCACTCTTCTTCGAACGTCAGGAGCAGTGGATCCAATCAGCTTTGGCAACGTCTTTTTCTTTGCCAATCTGGCCACGGGACTGGTTGTGTTGCTGCTGGATCGGGGGTGTCTGAAGCGTCAATTGCCACAACTTGTGCTGCGCGATCGAAGCCTTTTGTGTTTGCGTGCAGCCCTGGGTAGCCTGATCGGACCGATCTGTTATTTCCTGGCGCTCCAGAGATTGAGCGTGATCAGCCAGACGTTGCTGTTCACGTTGATTCTCCCCGTCACTGCGCTGCTGGCACAGCTGCTCCTGCGAGAGCCTCTGCCCAAGCGATTCGGGTTCAGTTTCGTGTTGCTGCCATTGGGATTACTGATCAGCCGTAACGTTGATCTGTCGTTGCCCTCCGGTGCGCCCTGGAGTGGCCTAGATCCTGTCGGTCTTGCCTTGGGTTTGCTCAGCGTGTTGGCCTTTTCTGCTTCCGGGGTTCTGAATCGGGTCGTGGTGGACAAGGGCTGGGGTGCAGGCCTGACGATTGGCCTGACAAATCTGTTGGCAGCGTTTGTCCTTGGGACGATCACACTTGTTTTTTATGGTCCAGCGCACTTTCTCTATATGCGCTGGTGGTGGCTGTTTGGTCTGCTTCTGGTGTACACCGCTTGCATAAGTCTTGGTGGCGAGCTTTTGCTTTTGGTGAGCTATCGCGGGCTGGGGGCGATCACGGTGGCGCTGTGGGGTAATGGAGGGATATTTGTGTCGTTGGTGAGTGCCTATCTGCTGCTTGGTGAAGCGCTCACTGTGCACACATTGATGGGAGCTTTAATAATCTTGGCAGCATTGCTGATCGCAGGCGCGAAGCCAGTTAGCAATCCTGATGTGGCCTAGCGCACATAGCCGGCGCTACGCATCAGCTTTTGTGCTTCATCGGAGACTAGGAATCGAAGGAAGGATGCGGCTTGTGGATCCGAAGAAGTCGACAGAGCAATATTTAGATCTCTCCAGATGCTTCGATCACTCGGGATGGGAATTGCCTGAAGGACCTTGGGATTGTCAACAACCCATTCAGGCCAGGTGATCCAGGCGTCGGCGTCAAGCTCCTTGAATGCCTTGAAGCTGGCGCCGGAACCCGTTGAAAAAGCCACGATATTGCGGCGAAAGCGCATGACATCCTCCAACTTCCCCAGTCGCCCGGCTATGTCTTCCCAAATGCCCGTGCCAGAGGTATTGGCGATGCCAGATCCTTCGGTGACGACAATGCGAATGCCTGGCTGGAGCAAATCCTCAAACTTTTGAATGTGGCGGGGGTTCCCAGTCTTGACGGCAATAATGGCAGGACGCAGATAGATTGGCTCAACGTCTTTCGATGGGAAGCTGGCAAATGACTGCAGGAATGCAGTCATTGATTGCTCTGATGTTCCCCAGATGATGTCCGCATCGACCTGGGCTTGCCTGGACCAGGATGGTTCTGGTCCGCAGATGATCCTGACCTTCAGGTCGTTGCTCCGTTCCCATGCATCTGCCACTTTGCGTAGGGCATTCTGCGGGCCGCAGGCACCATAAAGTCTGATCACGCCATCTTGGGCATGGTGGCGATTGACTGCAGCAGCAGACGACGGGTCCTGGGCCATGGACGCAGCAGGCAGCAGGATGGCGCTGATCGCCAAGAAGGTGTACAGGATTCGATGCATAGCCACCTAAATGCTTGAATTAGCTCTGATGTTGTGATGTTTCTGAAACTTCAAGAGGGACCCGCCGCCATCAACTACACTCATCACAAAAAGGGACATCACATCAGCGAGATCCACAATGAACATTGACATCTTTATATGAGTCCGTCTTTTACAATTAAAATAAGGCTTTTTCGCTTCACGCCACAAGAGGCATTGCCACCTGAAGCGCAATCTTTGCCGTTTCTCCTAACTTGAATCAGAGATTCGCCGAGTTCAAAAGTTTTGAAACCTGCTGGGAAAGATAGCGAAAGGACGGCCGTTTGATCACCAATGGTTTCAGTCCAATGTGTCATCCCGGCAGGAAGCAAAGCAACCATCCCTTGCGTTAGAACTTCTTCATGAACTTGACCTTTGTCGTCAATTAAGTATGTCTTTGCCTTCCCGGAGATAAGGATTTGCTGTTCCCAAGTATCATGCCAGTGTGGTGCACGTGCTGCCCCAGGTTTGATCTCCACTATGGCTGAATCGGTGTCAGATATTTCCAGATCCTTTTTTTGCAGTATGCAACCGTGCCTCCTTCATATCGACTGATACCAAGACTCCTAGGATCGCAGGCAAACCTAAGTGCTGCAGATGGCTTTGAAGGCGATCCTGAGTATTTAAGTGGTGGAATCATTGGGGCAGTAGCCTTGGCCGCATTCCCAAGTTCATTGTCGCTGGCGGAGCCAATCGAGGCCCCTTTTGGCTGGATCTCCCGAGCGCTTGCTGGGAAGAAATCGCTGTGGGAAATTAAGAATAGAAGGCCCAAGGTCAAAGCAAATATAATTGTGGGCCGGTTTTTTCATGCTTCGTTGTTTTCGTGTCGCAAGTTTAAGCATCTGATTTTTTGCTTTCAGACGCCTCGACCTAGAATGCCAGATATTTTTATCAAAGTTTACTTTTCGCAACCACCGGGGCGCGGCACTGGCAAGTGCTAATGGTCGGCGCATTTCGCAACCTCCAGGAAATCGAGACTGTTTGCCTACCGTTCGGGATTATCCGTAGCCGCCATGATATGGGTAGCCAGAGCAGGCTGAACCGTTAGGAGGCATGGCGGCGAGAGTCATCCACAGTTTCTTCTGATCAACCGACAGGAGTATGCGCAGGACGCATCATTTATGGTCTAACCCTTGGTGCTGCCAGATTTGCGGAGTTACCCGTGATCGAGAATGCCCAACGTGGATCTGCATGGCCAGGTGAGCTGAGGCCACCAGGCCCTCGGCCTGGTGGCCGAGTCTGCGCTGCAAACTGACAGCCAAGATCAGCCCCATGCGTGATGTTGATGCTGATCAGCGCCAAGCACATGGCGTTGGAGTGCGTGCGGAGTTTCTGGTCGGTGGGATCAACGGGGAAGCGTGTGGCAGAGAGTGTGGTCATCGGCCCTGTTTGCCTATACTGAGCCTTGCGGACTTGCTCGATGCTTTCATTCCCTGTTCGGGGGGTCCCAATCGCCTTCCACCTTGGCCATCCGCTCCGGAACGGCCGATCAGGGCTCATTCATGCAGCACCTCGCCGTGATCCAGTGCATTGCCCACGACCGGATTGCCGCCCCGACAGCGAACTTCGATCTCCTCCGGGCCCCTACGGGCCGTAGCACTGCAGCCGGCGCAGCTGATTCAGAGCTGCTTCACTGTGGCTGCCGTCTCGCCATCCGCTACGGGCGCATGATCGACCTGAGCACCTACCGCCCCCGCGGCGACAAGAAGAACACACCCTTCTTCGAGGAGTCTCTGCCGCTCGTCTACGAGCGCCGGGCCCGCTCCGGCCTCGATCAGCTGGTGGGCACGATGGCGGCGCTGGTGGTGCAGGTGGATCACGGCCATGGCTTGCCCTATCTGGCCGAACTGGCGCTGATGGGTCCCTACCGCTTCCGGGAATGCTGGCTGATCGAAACCCATCGGGTGTATCTGCTCGCGGCGGATCCGGCCTGGCCCCGGCTGATCGTGCTGGAGCCCCTCAGCAGCACGTTCGAGGACGAGGGCACCCGCTGGAATGCCATGTATCCGCTGGCGGCCCCCCACCCCAACGCGCGCTATGTGGGCGAGATCTACAGCTGCAGCTCCTGCAGCGCCGTGCGTGCGGTGCTGGAGGAGCAGAACATCCGATTCGTGTATCCCGGCGAAACGCCGAATCCCTTCTACGCCCAGCCGCATCTCTGTTTCACCTTCCTCTCCGACTACACCTACAACCGGGTGGGCTATGTGGATGTGCCGCTCGATTCGCTGGCGCCCCTCGACCTCGGCGATCGCGTGCTGCTCGACGACGACAGTGAACGGCCACTGCTCGAGGCCGCGGAGCTCCACCGCAGCCTCGGCCTCGAAGGGCGGGTGCTGGGCATCGATCACATGGCCACCCGCGTGCTGGCCGGTGAACGGGAGGATGCGCTTCTGGAATATCTCACGATGGTGCCCTACTACTTCTGGGGCGCCTACAACATCCAGGAGATGAACTCCTCCACCAATGTGACCCGCTGCCCCCATGTGAGCGACGAGAAGCACTCACCAGCCAGGGTGTTCACGGCCAACAACACCCCCTCCTACCTCAACTCGCTCGTGAACCTGCCGATGCCCACCGAAGACTTTGTGCGCAACTTCGGCCGTCGCCTGCATCACATCGCCTTCGAGGTGCTCGATGGTGGCAGCGCCACGGAACAGAACGTGGATGTGGTGGTGCGCAGCCTCCAGAGCCACGGCGTGCCCTTCCTCGCCGAGGTGGTGGGCGAATGCAGCGATCAGCCCAACCTCAAGCAGATCTTCTCCAGGAGCTCACCCCACTCGCTGCTGATCACCGAATACGTGCAGCGTTGCCAGGGCTACGACGGCTTCTTCACCCGCGACAACGTGGCCGCCCTCACCGAGGCGGCCGGCCACGAGGAGCGCTTCGCCCACGGCCATGTCTTCGACTGAGGGCGCAGAGCTGCTCACGAGGAGCAGCTGTAGTGCGACACGCCCCCGGCGTTGAAGAACTCCCGGGGCTTCAGCCGGTCGTAGGTTGCCGCCAGCTCCGCGGCGGGCTCGGCGTAGGGATCGCGGAACACCGCCTGCAGCTCCTGGATCGCGCTGGTGTCGCCCTGGGCCGCCTGCTCGTAGGCCGGGGCGATCAGCCACTCGCGCCAGGTGATGGCCGGATTCACCCGCTGCATCGCGGCGGCGATGTCGCGCGGGTTGCCGCTGGCGGTGAGCGCATCGCGCCAGCGCTGCAGCCACTGGATCCAGCGCGCCTCCAGCTCCTCGCTGCTCGGCACGTAGAAGCTCTCCGCCAGGCTGGCGAGCTGTTCCGGCAGGCCGGCGGATGGGTCGGCGGCCAGCGCCGAGAGCCGGCGGAAACAGATCGTGTAGTCGGCCCTGGAGTGCGCCATCAGCTGCAGCAGCTCCTGCACCAGGTCGGCATCGGGGCTCGCCAGGCCCAGCTTGCGGGCCCACATCGCCTCGATCTCCTGCTGCATCGCGCCGGCGAAGCCGTCGCGGATCGCATCCAGCCGCACCAGGGCCTCGCCGTTGCCCTCGAGCAGCGGCCGCAGGGCTGCCCAGAACATCTGGAAGTTGGCTTCGGCCGCCGCCGGTTGGTTGAAGAAGCAGAAGTGTTCGCCGCCGCCGGTCCAGGGCTGGAAGCGGGGATCGAACAGTTCGCAGAAGCCGAAGGGGCCGTAGTCGAGGGTGTAGCCGCCGGCGGCGCAGTTGTCGCTGTTGAAGTTGCCCTGGCAGTAGCCCACGCGGATCCAGTTGGCCACCAGGGCCGTGAGCCGCCCGCGAAACAACGCCGCCAGCTCCAGCACCTGCTCGCTGAAATTCAGGCTCGGATCGATCTCCGGCCGGTAGTTCCGCTCGATCAGGTGCTGCACGATCATGCGCAGCTCGTTCAGCGCCTCCGGGTGGGCCTGGCTGCGGACCCGGCGGGCGAACAGCTCCAGCTGGCCCACCCGCAGAAACGACGGCGCCACCCGCGTGGTGATCGCCGCCGGGTTGTCGACCATCACGTCGGGATCGAACGAGCGGGACTCCGGCGAATACCAGGGCCGGCGCACCGTTTCCGCCCGCGATTGGTAGAGCGTGAGCGAGCGGGAGGTGGGCACCCCCAGGGCGTGCATGAACTCCTGGGCCAGAAATTCGCGCACGCTGGAGCGCAGCACCGCACGACCATCGGCGCCGCGGCAGTAGGGCGTGGGGCCACCGCCTTTGAGCTGCAGTTCCCAGCGTTGGCCGTTGAACACCCCTTCGAACACGGAAATGGCCCGGCCATCGCCGTAGCCGTTGCCGGTGCCGAACGGGCACTGCTGGATGTATTCCGTGCCGTAGATCGAGAGGGCATAGCCGGTGGCCCAGCCGAAGGGGCGCATCGGCTCCTGCGCCACCGTGATGTCGCCGGAGAACAGCCGGGTGAAGGCCCCGTCGTGGGCCAGGGCCTCGCTCAGGCCCAGCTCGTGGAAGAGGCTGCTGCTGTGGGCCACATACTCCGGCTCTGGGAGTGGCGTGGGCGTCACCGGCACGTAGTGCCCGGAGAACACCGGGCGGGGGCGGTGGTCGCGGCCATCCGCACTGGCCTGGGGATCCGGTTGGAGGGAATCCAGCAACGAGTAGTCGGCCCGCTCGGCGAACGCCGCGAAACTGGCGATCGGCACGGTGGCGGACACGGCTGTCGTCGGGGCTGTCGTCACGGGTCCCTCGGGTTGGCGCGGCCTGGGCAGGGCCTAGACGCGGAGGGCACCATCCTGGCGAGCCGGGCGGCGGCGCTGGCTGGCACGCCGGTGCAGGGGCGATGGCGGCGTGGGGCGTCAGCCGTGGCTCAGGGGCTGAATCGCCTGCAAGGCCTCGCCAAGATTCAACCGCGCCACTTTGAGGTCGTGAGTGGCCTGCATCCGCAGCCAGAAACCCTCACTGAGCCCGAAAAACCGGCACAGGCGCAGATCCGTGTCGGCCGTGATCGATCGACGGCCCTTCACGATGGCGTTGATCCGGCTCTCCGGCACACCCAGCGCCAGGGAGAGGCGGTATTGGCTGACGCCCATCGGACGCAGAAACTCCTCCAGCAGCACCTCTCCGGGAGGCACCAGCTCAGTTGTAGTCAACGATTTCGACCGAGTGTCGCGGCAGCGAAACGACCTGATCACCTATGAACCATACCCCCGTTCCGCGTGCCTATGCCAGCCGTGGGTGTCAGCCGTGGCCGCCGGGCGTGGTGGCCGGGGAGGGCGTGGTGGGCGGTGGCAGGGCAGGCAGCGTCTCCAGAAGCCGCACCACCAGATAGAGGCGCGCCGGCAGGCTGGCGAGATCCATCCACTCCTCCGGGCTGTGCAGGCCGCCGCCCACCACGCCCAGGCCCTCCAGCACCGCGGGGCTGGGGCTGCCGGGCTGGAAGGCATGGCCGGCATCGGTGCCGAACCCCATCGCGGTGGCCGGCAGCGGCAGCTGCAGCTCGCGGAAGATCGCTTCGGCCTGGCGCACCAGGGCCTCGGAGGCTGAATTGCGGGGAAAGGGCGGCCGCCGCGGTGTGAGCGTGAGCGTGGTGGTGGTGCCAGGGATGTGGGGGCGGCCGATGCTGCGCTGCACCTGCTGCCGCACCCGCTCCAGTTCGGAGGGGTCGGTGTAGCGCATGTCGGCGGTGGCGCTGGCCTCGGCGGGGATCACGTTGGGGCGCTCGCCGCTGCGCAGCACCGTCCAGTTCACCGTGGTGCCCCGGGCCGGATCCCCCAGGCTCTGCAGGGCCAGGACCTGATGGGCCAGCTCCACCGCCGCGTTGCGGCCGCTGTCGGGATCGGCGCCGGCATGGGCCGAGCGGCCCCGCACCTTGAGATTGAGGAAAGCGATGCCCTTGGTGCTGTCGATCACGCCGTTCTGCGGGCTCGGCTCGAACGAGAGCACCACCGCATGCCGCCGGGCCAGTTCGGTGATCAGCCGGGCCGATCCGGGGGAGCCGATCTCCTCATCCGGATTGAACAGCACCGTGATCGGGGCGTGGTGGCGGCCCTGGCGCGCCCGCAGCAGCTCCAGGGCCTGCAGGATCATCACCACCCCGCCCTTGGCATCCGCCACGCCCGGCCCGCGGGCCCGGCCCGCCGCGATCCGGAAGGGCCGGCGGCGCGCCTCCCCCTCCGCAAACACCGTGTCGGTGTGCACCATCAGCAGGATGGAGCGATCGCCCCGGCCCGGCAGCTGGCCCACCAGGATGTCGCCGGCGGCGGGCCTGGCCGGGTGCCGCTCCACCCGCGCCCCCAGCCGCCGCAGCCGCTGCTCCAGGTGGGCGGCCATCCGCTCCAGGCCCTGCCGCTGGCCGCTGCCGCTGTCGATCGCCACCAGGCGTTCCAGCTCCGCCAGGAAGGGTTGCACCCGCGCCTGGCTCTGGCGCAGCAGCGTCGGATCCCCGTCGGCCCCACGGGCCGCGGGAGGCGGCGCCGCCAGGCCGGGCGGGACTGGCGCCAGCAGACCCGCCGGCAGGGCCAGCAGGGCGGCCAGGGGCAGGACCCTCACGGGCGGGCGGGCGTAGTGGAGGGCGCCGCCGCCGCCGCCGCCGCCGCCTCGCCGTAGCGGCGGTTCACCTCCGTCCAGTTCACCAGATCCCACCAGGCCTGGATGTACTCGGGCCGGCGGTTCTGGTACTTGAGGTAATAGGCGTGCTCCCACACATCCAGACCCAGAAGCGGCGTGCCCCGCTCCAGGCCCGGCAGGTCCATCAGCGGGTTGTCCTGGTTGGCGGTGCTGGTGATGGCGAGGCTGCCGTCGGCCTTGCGGATCAGCCAGGCCCAGCCCGAGCCGAAGCGCCCGGCGGCGGCCTGGTTGAACTGGGTCTGCATCGCCTCCAGCGAGCCGAAGCGGCCGGTGATCGCCGCCAGCAGCTCCTCCGACGGCGCCCCGCCCTGGCCCTTCGGCGCCATCACGGCCCAGAATTGGCTGTGGTTCCAGTGGCCACCGCCGTTGTTGCGCACCGCCTCGGGGAAGCTGGCGATCTGGCCCTGCAGCGCGTCCAGGCTGAGGCTGGCCAGGGCCGGGTTGGCCTGGATCTGGGCGTTGAGGTTGGCCACGTAGGCGCCGTGGTGGCGATCGTGGTGGATCGTCATCGTGGTGGCATCGATCGCCGGCTCCAGGGCGTCGGCGGGATAGGGCAGCGGCGGCAGCGCAAACTCCGCCCAGGCCGGAGCGGCGCTCGCCAGCAGCAGCAGCGCCGCACAGCAGGCGAGCAGGGGGCGCAGGAGGCGCCCCATCAGGAAGCGAGGAACCATGAATCGGGCCGGGGTCGCACGGAGACGGCCAGCCTGGCGGATCCGCAGCCGCGAGTCGCACAATGCGGCCTCGGCCCCCTGGCGCCCCAGATGACGCACCTCTGCAACCAGCAGCTCCGGCTCGCGCGCATCCCCGATCCCGACGGCGACCTCGCCGACTGGGGGCCCTTCGCCCACACCATCGATGGCTATGCGGCGGCCGGTGGCTTCGACGCCTGCGCCGCCCTCGCCCACAACGACAGCGCCACCACCCTCACCGAACTGCGCGCCGCCCTGTTCTTCGTGGCCCGGGCCGATCGCCACAGCGGCGGCAGCTCCGACGTAAGGCCCCAGGTGCGCAACCTGCTGCGCCGCATCCGCGCCAGGGTGGCCGCCGGCGAGCTGGCCTGAAGCCACGGCCCGCCAAGGCCCTGGGGGCCGTGCTCCTGCGTAGGGTCGGCCCCTCGGCCCCCGCAGGCAGCCCATGAACCCCACCCTCAAAGGCGTGCTCTACGTGAGCGTGTGGGTGCTGCTCTGGGGCACCGCCGCCTCCCTAGCCGACACGCTGTTGCTGGCGCGCGGCGCCTACGACGCCGGCACGGCGGGCCAGGCGGTGACGTTCAGCTCCTATGGCATCGCGGCGGTGGTGCTGGCCGTGCGCCTGGCCGGCCGCTTCCTCAAGGCGGAGCCGTAGGCCGCGCTCAGCCGTTCAGGCGGGGCCTGGTGGAACTGGCTGCGGAAACTGGGAGTCGCGAACTACTGCGTCAGCACATTGAAGGATTCGGCAGATCGCTCTTCTGGACGACCAGAGAAGCCGCCAGGTTCAGGGACATGGGGCATGAGCACTTCAGCAACGAAGCGATCACTGGACTCCTTGGAATCCCAGGTGGCAACGATGAGCACACCACCCTCTGTGCTCCCAGCTGCGTGATAGATCTGTCCCTCAGGCAGGCCACCTTCAGGGTGCACAGCAGCAACTTCTGCCCAGTACTGCTCTTCCGTTGCCCCTGGCCAGAAATGCGTGAGGATATAGGCCACTGAACCAGAGGCAGTGTTGACCTGCTCACGCTAGGTCCGATGCACTCCCTTGTGAGTGAGTGACTTTTGATCTTTGACAACCATCTGCCCAGGCCCTTGCCCTCTGCCGGTGCAGGGCCACGGCCCCAGCAGACACCCTTTGCCACCATGGCCCCAGTTGACGCGGCGGCGCTGCCCATGACGTCCCACCCGGCTCAGCGCAACACCGAGGTTCGCAGGATTCCGGTGCGCACGGCCCACGGCACCTTTGAGGTCTGGACGCGCCGCAGCGGCGCGAGTAACGGCATCAAGCTGCTGCTGCTCCATGGCGGGCCAGGCTGCACCCACGAGTATTTCGAGGTGTTCGACCGCTACCTGCCGGACGCGGGCATCGAGGTCTATTTCTACGACCAGCTGGGCTCCCTCCACAGCAGCCAGCCTGATCACCCGGATCTCTGGGAGATCAACCGGTTTGTGGAGGAGGTGGAACAGGTTCGCCTGGCCCTGGGCCTCGAGGCCAGCAACTTCTTCCTGCTCGGCCACTCCTGGGGCGGAATCCTGGCCATGGAATACGCCCTGCAGCACCAGCAACAGCTCAAGGGCCTGGTGATCTCCAACATGGTCTGGAGTGTGCCGGAGTACAACCGCTACGCCGAGCAGCATTTCATCAACGCCCTGCCGGCCGAGGTGCTGGCCGAACTGCAGGCCATCGAAGCGGCGGAGGATTACGACAATCCCCGCTACATGGAGCTGTTGATCCCTTACCACTATGAGCACCACGTGCTCAGGCGGCCCTACGGGCAGTGGCCCGATTCGGTGTTGCGGGCCTTTGATCACATCAATCCGAAGGTCTACATCCCCATGCAGGGCCCCAGCGAACTGGGGGCCCGCGGCAAGCTGGCCCAGTGGGATCGTCGGGCCGATCTCGCGCAGATCCAGGTGCCAACCCTCACCATCGGCGCCGCCCACGACACCATGGATCCCCAGGTGATGGCCGCCATGGCAGAGGCCCTGCCGAAAGGCCGTCATCTCCATTGCCCCGAGGGAAGCCACATGGCGATGGTCGACGATCAGGCGGTGTACATGCGCGGCCTGATCGACTTTCTGCACCAGGTGGATCGAGGGACGCTCGCCGCCCCCACGGCGCGTTAGTCACAGAGGCCGGGCCAAGCATCCCGCTTCAGCACCTGCAGCCGTCAACCAAGGCATCCTCCACGATGGCGGAGACGTGAGTGGCGAAAGATGAGCGGCACCCGGTCCAGGGCATCGGTTGCGCCTGGGGTGCCACCGCCCTCAGTAGTTGTCGCCGTACTTAAGGCCAGAGGAAGCATCCATCAGTTCCACTGTGGTCTGGTGCCCCTGCGCCACGGTCACCTCGTGCGTAACGGCGATGTCCCTCAGCGCCTTGACATCAAATGCAGGGGCGGTGATCCAGCTGAATCCCTTGCCGAAGGTGTTGTCGGGGTTCACCACATACCAATGACAGGCGGTGTCGGGAACGGCAACGGAGCACTTCGTCCAGTCGTTGTCCCACTGGGGCACCTGAACGAAGGACAGCGCCGCAAAGAGAAATCCAAACAAGCTGGGGAGCATCGCCGCCGTTACAGGTTGTTACATGATAGGGGTAGCAGCAGCTCCTTGCCCCCTAACAGCTGAAAGCGGGTGGGGGGCCACCTAGACCGAATCACACCCGCCGGCAGGAAGGGCAGCGCCATGGCCATCCGCTTCGGCAGCGACCTCTGCGCTGATCCGGCCACCGCCGGGCAGCGCGAATGGCTGATCACCAACGGCCTGGGCAGCTACGGCAGCGGCACCGTGGCCGGCTCCAACACCCGCAGTTACCACGGCCTGCTGGTGGCCGCCCTCGGCGCCCCGGCCGATCCCTGCACCCGCACCCTGCTGGTGGCCGGCCTGGAGGAGGGCCCGGCCCTCACCCAGCGCGCGATCGTGGCCTTCAGCCTTGAGGGCAGCGTGCCCTGTTGGCGCTACGCCATCGGCGACGCCCTGCTGGAAAAACGCCTCTGGATGCAGCCCGGCGCCCACACCACCACCGTGCACTACCGCCTGCTGCAGGCCAGCCGGCCGCTGGAGCTGCCGATCACCGTGCTGGTGCACGCCCGCTGCCACCACGGCAGCGGCGAAAGGCCGACGATCGGCCTGCGGGCCCTGCCCCGGGGGGTGCAGCTCCGGCCCGAACGGGCCGACCTGCCGCCCTTCGTGGTGCTCAGCGATCGGGGCCGCACCGCGCTGGCCGCCCCAGGCGACTGGGTGGAGCTGGCCCTCAGCGCCGAGCGGGAGCGGGGCCTCGGCAGCCAGGACAGCCCGCTGCGGGCCTGCCGGATCACGGTGGCGCTGAGCAGCGAGGCCCCCACGTTCACCCTGGTGGCCAGCACCGAGGCCGATCCGCCCCTGGATGGGGAGCGCAGCCTGCAGGAGCGCCGCCGCCACGACGACGCCCTGCTGCAGCAGTGGCAGGCGGCCCAACCGCAGCTGGCCGACCGCGCCCCCGCCTGGGTGCGGCAGCTGGTGCTGGCCGCCGACCAGTTCGTGGTGGCCCGCACCGGCGCGGGCGAGGGGGAGGCGGGCCAGACGCTGCTGGCGGGCTACCCCTGGTTCGGCGACTGGGGGCGCGACACGATGATCAGCCTCAGCGGCCTCACCCTGGCCACCGGCCGCCCCGCCATCGCCGCCCGGATCCTGCGCACCTACGCCGGCCACCTCAGCGCCGGCATGCTGCCCAACCGCTTCCCCGAGGGCGGCGCACCCCTGGGCGAGCACGACTACAACACTGTCGACGCCACCCTCTGGTACGTCGAGGCCCTGCACCGCTACCACGGGGCCACCGGCGACACAGACCTGATCCGCGAGCTGTTCCCGCGCCTGCGGGAGATCGTGGACGCCCACTGCCGCGGCACCCGCCATGGCATCCGCCGCGATCCGGTGGATGGGCTGCTGTGGGCCGGCGCCGAAGGGCTGCAGCTCACCTGGATGGACGCCAAGGTGAACGGCATGGTGATCACCCCCCGCCGCGGCAAGCCGGTGGAGGTGAACGCGCTCTGGTTCTGCGCCCTGCGCAGCCTGGCCCGCTTCGCGCCGCTGTGCGGGGAAGCCGCCGAGCCCTACGCGGCGCTGGCCGAGCAGGCGCGCCTGGGTTTTCAGCGCTTCTGGAACCCGCAGACGGGCTGCTGCTTCGACGTGCTCGATGGCCCCGATGGCCACCATGAGGCCGCCGTGCGGCCCAATCAGCTGCTGGCGGTGGCGCTCACGGATCAGCTGCTCAGCCCTGAGCAGGCCCGCCAGCTGCTGGCGGTGTGCGGCCAGCAGCTGCTCACCCCCATGGGCCTGCGCAGCCTCGATCCGCGGGATCCCAGCTACCAGGGCCACTACAGCGGCGGGCCCGTGGCGCGGGATCAGGCCTACCACCAGGGCACGGTGTGGGGCTGGTGGCTCGGGCCCTGGGCCCTGGCCCAGGCCCGCGTGCAGGGTTCGCCGCAGCCGGCGCTGCAGTGGCTGGAGGCGATCGGCGATCACCTGGCCGCCGCCGGGCTCGGCAGCGTCAGCGAGATCTTCGATGGCGATCCGCCCCACACGCCCCGCGGCTGCATCGCCCAGGCCTGGTCTGTGGCGGAAGTGCTGCGCGCCTGGACGGAGCTCTCGATGATGCAGGTTAAGGCGCAAGCCCCGGAGCCACGCTGATGAGTCCCCACGCCCTGCCACCGATCGCCGGCCGCGAAGCCGAGATCCTGGCCCTGGTGCAGCAGCACCGGCCGCAGCTGCTGCCGGAAACCGCCCTCGATCTGGCCCAGATCCGCTCCGGCTTCGCCTGCGCGCTGCACATGCATCAGCCCACGATCCCCGCCGGGGCCCAGGGGGACCTGATCTCCCACCTCCAATACATGGTGGAGCACCCGGGCGAGGGCGATAACCACAACGCCGAAGCCTTCGCCCAGTGCTATCGGCGCCTGGCCGACCTCCTGCCCCAGCTGATCGCCGAGGGCTGCAACCCGCGGATCATGCTGGACTATTCGGGCAATCTGCTCTGGGGCGTCGAGCAGATGGGCCGCCGCGACATCGTGGAAGCGCTGCAGCGGCTGGCCTTGGATCCCGCCCTGCAACCCCATGTGGAGTGGCTCGGCACCTTCTGGAGCCATGCCGTGGCCCCCTCCACGCCGATCCCCGATCTGAAGCTGCAGATCCTGGCCTGGCAGCACCATTTCGAGGCCCTGTTCGGGCCTGAGGCCCTGCAGCGGGTGAAGGGCTTCTCCCCGCCGGAGATGGCCCTGCCCAACCACCCCGACACGCTCTACGAATTCGTGAAGGCCCTGCGGGAGTGCGGCTACCGCTGGCTGCTGGTACAGGAACACAGCGTGGAAAACCTCGATGGCTCCGCCCTGGGCCACGGGCAGCGCTACATCCCTAATCAGCTGGTGGCCCGCAACTCCCGGGGTGAAACGGTGAGCATCACCGCCCTGATCAAGACCCAGGGCTCCGACACCAAGCTGGTGGGGCAGATGCAGCCGTATTACGAGGCGCTGGGACTGAACCGGCTGGAGCTGGGAGGCAGCACCATTCCGCCCCTCGTGTCGCAGATCGCCGATGGCGAGAACGGCGGCGTGATGATGAACGAATTCCCCCAGGCCTTCATCCAGGCCCACCAGCGCATCGCCGCCGAGGGCGGTGGCCGCACGGGCACGGTGGCGCTCAACGGCACGGAATACCTGGAGCTGCTGGAGGCCGCCGGGGTGGCGCCTGGGGCCTTCCCCCCGATTCAGGCCGTGCAGCAGCACAGGCTCTGGCAGCAGCTGGACGGCCCTCCCACACCGGAAGCGGTGCAGGCCGCGATCGCCGAGCTCCAGGCCCACGACCCCGGCTTCTCGATGGCCGGCGCCTCCTGGACCAACAACCTCAGCTGGGTGGAGGGCTACGCCAACGTGCTCGAGCCGATGATCGGCCTCAGCGCCGCCTTTCACCAGCGCTTCGACCCCCTGGTGGCGGCCGACCCTGCGGTGACCCGCAGCGCGCCGTATCAGCAGGCGCTGCTGCAGCTGCTGCTGCTGGAAACCAGCTGCTTCCGCTACTGGGGCCAGGGCACCTGGACCGACTACGCCAGCGAGATCCACCGGCGCGGGGTGGCGCAGCTGGAGGCGAGGGAGCTGGAGGTGGTGTAACCGGCTGGGTGAGGCTCGCCCTGAAACACCTGCAGTGGAGCTCCACGCCGCCCTGACGGGCGGCCCCTAGAACTCCCGCAACAGACGGCCCCCACCCTGCAGCGGTGCCCGAAAGCCGTTCTCCCGCAGCGCGTGCCAGAAGATCGCCGCATTGACGCCGATGATCGGAACGCCCACGACGGGTTCGAGGCGCTCGAGAACGGCATTCAGGCTCATGTTGGTGCCGCACTGCACGATCGCGTCGAGCCTGTTGTCGGCCGTGGCGAGCACCTCCGTGATGGCCTTCTCCTTGGCCCAGTCGGGGATGTGGGCGATGTGCTGCACATGGCCGCAGGAGAAGCCCACGCTCGCCACCACCTCAAAGCCGAGGTCTTCGAACATCCGCGTGGCGGAGGCATTGGCCAGATCCCCCCACGGCGTCAGCAGACCGATCCGCCTGGCGCCATAGCCGTCGAGGGCCGCCTTGATCGCTTCGTGCTCGGTCGACCAGGCGAGGGGGCAGTAGGCCTCGGTGCGCGCCATCGTGTCGCGGATCGGGCCGATCCCCGTGAGGATGTGCTCGAGGCTGATCCCCATGATCAGGTATTGGGGGGCCGCCAGCAGCGCCGTGGCCACGGCCGTCTCCAGCCCACCGAGGAACTGGTTGCGGAAGTTCTCCAGACCATCCGCGCTGCCGACATCCGGCCGGGGAATGGCCACGGTGGTGGTGTGGATGCCGACGCCACGCAGGGCCTCCGGCCCCTGATTGGCAAAGATCAGGCCCCAGAGTTCGTGCTCCATGACCGTGTTCGTGGCGGGCACGAGCAGTCCGAACCGCCGCCGGAAACTCAGGGCATCGGGATAGCCGTGGGATCGGGAGCCGATGCTGCCGAAGCCCTGCACCGGCACGCCGTTGCAGATCACGCCTGGCGCCACGATGGCGGGCATCGGCGCCGCCGAGACATCGGGAATCCGGAGCGTTCGGCCGGAGAGCGCTCCGGTGAGGGTCAGACAGCGTTGATCGTCTGGGTTGGCGTTGCTGGGCATGCGCGGGCTCCGCTGGTGGCGTCGAACAGGGGCGTTGAACGGCGGCGTTGAAGGCGGGCGTCGATCCGCTGCCGGTGCCAGGGCAGCTAAACCGACGACGCCCGCGAGATCCAGCGGAGCGGGATGGCACAGCTGCAGGCGCCGATCCGATTCAGACCGCCCCAGACGGGGAGCTCACCGCTGCCGTCAGGCCCGAGCGGTCGGTAGCGATCCGGCTGCCGACCTCCTGGTGCCCCCCATCGCCCAGCAGTTCATGGGCAAGGCCCGCATCGAAGGAGAAGCGCCCAGGCCCCAGCAGCAGCAGGCCGACACTGCCGCCCAGATAGAGCACCACCAGCTCCAGCACGTAGATGTTGAGGCCGCTGGTGAGGATGTGGTGGTAGCCCGCCACCGCCATCGTGCCGCTGAGCGCCAGGGCACCCAGCGGCGTGAACAGGCCGAAGATCAGCAGCCAGGAGCCGAGGATTTCGGCGTAGCCCGCCGCGTAGGCCATCAGCAGCGGAAAGGGCAGGTGCAGCGCCGCCACGTAGTTGGTGGCGAAGCTCTGGGGATCGGCGAGCTTGTCCTGGCCGTGGTGAATCATCATCACGCCCACCGCCAGGCGCAGCAGCAGCAGGCCCAGGCTCTGCAGCCGGCCCTGGCCGAGGAGGTAGCCGCGGATGGCGCCCCGCAGAGCGGGTGGCAGATTCCAGGCAACTGCCGAGGGGGCGGAGGGCTGCGCCGCGCCCGGGGCTGCGGCGGTGTTAGCGCGCAGCAGGCCAATGGTGAGCGTGGAGGCACAGATGCCCGCCACGATTTCCAGGGGCAGAGGAAGGGCCATGACCAGATCGACGGGACCGGAAGTCTGGCAACTCTGGTAACGGAACGTGAAGAATCTGAGAGCGCGGCCCGGCCTGAGGGCGCGCCTCGGCCCCGACGGAATCCGCGCCCCCTACCAGGGCAGCACCTCGCCGTTGGCGTGCCAGAAAGTGCCCGAGGTCTCCAGGGTGAGGGCGTCGATGCGCGCCAGCAGCCCCTGCACCGCCTGCTCGGGACTGATGCCCTGCGGATTGAAGCCGATCATGCGGGTGCGCACCAGGCCGGGGTGCAGGATCGCCACCGCGATGCCGCGGGGCCGCAGGTCGATCGCCAGGGATCGGCCCGCCATGTTCAGCGCCACCTTCGACATCCGGTAGCCGTAGGAGCCGCCGGAGCTGTTGTCGTCGATCGAGCCCATGCGGCTCGTCATCAGCACCAGCTTGGCGCCGCTCGGCAGCTGATCCAGCAGGGCCCGGGTGAGCCGCAGCGGGGCCAGGGCGTTCACCTCGAACTGGCGGCGGATGCTCTCCGGGTCGAGATCCTCCAGGCTCGTGGCCTCGAGGAGGCCGGCGTTGAGGATCAGGCCATCGATCGGCAGCCCGCCCAGCCGCTCCACCAGCCCGGCGATGGCGGCCTCGCTGGTGAGCTCCACCCCCGCCTCGATCCGCACGCCCAGGGCCTGCAGCTCCGGCGAGGCCGTGCGGCAGACGGCGATCACCTGCTCCCCCCGCGCCTGCAGCTGGCGGCAGTACTCCAGGCCGATGCCGCCGCTGGCACCGGTCACCAGAACCGTGGACATGCTGGATCAACCCCTGGCTCGCGGCCCCATCCTCCAGCGTCCCGGGCCTGCCCTCAGCCCGCTCGCCCGGCCAGCTCCAGCGTGCGCGATTCGACCAGCGTCACCCGCAGCGTGCGGCCGAGCAGGCTGTCGCCCGCGCGCTCCTCAAGGGTCTGGATCGGCGGCAGGGGTCCCTCGCCCAGCAGCAGCAGGTTCACCGACCCATCCGCCGTCTCGGCGTCCACCGACTGGATCCGGTAGCCCGAGCCCTGCAGCCACGTCTCCGCCAGGGCCTGGGTGCGGGCCGCCACCTTGGTGGTGACGATCAGGCGGTAGCTGGTGGCCGAGAGGGGAAGAGCGATCAGCACCAGCGCCACCGCAGCCAGGGCCAGCGCCCGGCGCCGCGCGCGCGGATCGAAGGGCGAGAGGGCCGCCTCCCGGAATCCCATCAGCGAGAACACCAGCGAGCCCGTGAGCAGGATCGCCACGTAGTTGGTGCCGAACAGCAGCAGGCTGCCGGAGGCCAGCACAGGCTCCCCCAGGGCCAGCAGGATCCCCACATTGGCGAGGGGCGGCACCAGGGACACCGCAATGGCCACGCCGGGCAGCGTGTCGGACACGTCGCGGCGGGCCAGGGCGAAGGCGCCGGCCAGGCCCGTGACCAAGGCCGCCATCAGATCGAGCAGGTGGGGGGCGGTGCGCAGCATCACCTGCTGGATCGCCTGCGGCTGCTTCAGCGGCGCGATCGGCAGGGTCAGCAGATAGCCCACGGCCACCGCCGCCACGATGCCGGCCACGCTCACCCCCAAGGTGCTCACGATCGCCCGGCGATCGCCGAGGCTGATGCCGAAGGCCAGCCCCATGATCGGCAGCATCAGGGGCGCCACGATCATGGCCCCGATCACCACCGCCAGCGAATCCCCCAGCAGGCCGTAGGTGGCGATGCTCGAGGCCAGCACCAGCAGGCAGAGGAACTTGAGCACCGCCGGCCCCAGCCTCGGCCCCTCGAACACCAGCGTCTCCCGGACACGCTCCACCTCGGCGAGGTCGACGGGGGCCCCATGCAGGATCTCGGCGAAGGAGCGGGCCATGGCGCGGGCCGGATGCCGACAACGTAGTCAAGGACAGGGACCTGGGCAGCCCCCGGCGACCGCCGCGGCAGCGCCCTCAGGGACGGGCTACAAGGTCTGCAGGCCCCGGGCGCCCACGTGAACCTCGACCAGCTGCAGCGCCTGTTCACGGCGCCCCTGTTTCCCCTGGGCCGCCAGAACCTCTCGCTGCTCTGGATCCTGGAGGTGCTGCTGCTGCTGCTGGCCGTGAGCCTGGCGGCGCGCTGGCTCAAACGCCTGCTCACCGGCCGGGTGCTGCAGTGGTTTGCCCTGCAGCAGGGGCGCCGCGAGGCGATCGCCACCCTGGTGTCGCTGGGGATCGCGGCCCTCGGCTACGTGGTGGTGATCCAGGGCATGGGGCTCGACTTCGGCGCCCTGGCGGTGCTGTTCGGCGCCCTGGGGGTTGGGGTGGGCTTCGGACTGCAGGACCTCACCCGCAACCTCAGCAGCGGCCTCACCCTGCTGATGGAAGGCAAGCTCAAGGTGGGGGATCTGATTGAGTTCGGCTCCACCACCGGCACGATCCGCGAGATCTCGATCCGCTCCACCGTGATCCGCACCTTCCAGGGGGCCGAGATCGTGGTGCCCAATTCGGCCATCACCAACGGGCCGGTGAAGAACCTCAGCTACCTCTCCTGTGATGGGCGGGTGGATGTGGCGGTGACCGTGGCCCACGGCAGCGATCCCCTGGCCGTGACCGAAGTGCTGCTGGAGGCGGCCCTGGCCGAGCCCACCGTGCTGGCCGACCCGCCGCCGAAGGTGCTGCTCCACGGCCTGGGGGAGCAGGGCCTGCAGTTCGAGCTCTGGGTGTGGACCTCGGCGATCCACGCCGGGCTCAGCCTGCGCAGCTCGCTCAACTACGCCATCGAACACGGCCTGCGGGAGCGGGGCCTGGCCCTGGCGGGGGCCTGGCAGCAGATCCAGCTGCTGCCTGCGAAGCACGGCGCGGAGGGGGCAGCGGCGAACTCCCCGATCAGCCCTGCTTCCGCGGCCTGGATCAGCGCGGCCTGCGGGAGCTGGTGGGCAGCGGCGCCCGCCGCCGGGTGCCGGCGGGGGCGGTGCTGATCCGCCAGGGCGAGGAGGGCCGCGCCTTCCACCTGGTGCTCAGCGGCGCGGTGAAGGCCATCCACGAAACGGAGCGGGTGAGCCGGCACCTGTTCACCTTCGGCGCGGGCGAATTCTTCGGCGAACTGCCGCTGCTGCTGCAGGTGCCCTACCCCACCACGATGATCGCCGCCGAGGACACGACCCTGTTCGTGGTGCCCGGCGGCAGCTTCCGTGCCCTGCTGGCCTCCCGGCCCGCCTTCGCGGACACCGTGGCCCGGGAGGTGGCCCGTCGCAGCGACGTGCTGCGCAGCTACGAGGACTGCCTGCGCCAGCGCGGCCTGCTCGACGATGCAGACCTGGGCCATCCCCTGCAGTGGTTCCGCGAGCGGCTGCGGCGGGTGCTGAAGGGCCCGGCGCCGCAGCCCACAGACCAGGAGATTCCGACCCCCGGGCCGGACAGACCGCCGCAGAGCAGAGTGGAGGCCTGAACGGAGCTGCCGATGCGAGAGATCAGTCCTGGGGAGCTGGTGCTCCGCTTCGCCGGCCGCTTCGCGGCGGTGTCGGGCGTGATCGCCCTGGTGATCTGGCTCACCTGGGTGATGCTCGATGTGAAGAGCATGCAGTCGGGCTTCACCCTGCCCTAGGCAGGCGGGGCGAAGCGCTGACGCTGGCCCCTGGCGCTCAGGCCACGAAGCGCCTGTAGAGCCAGCGCACGAAGCCGCCCACCACGGGCACCGGCGCAAAGGTGGGGCCCACGAAGTCGAAGTAGTCGCGGTGGTCGACGATCTTGCCCTCGGCGTTGAAGCGCAGACGGGTGGTGCCGGGGTAGATGAACTCGATGCCCTTGATCTTCAGGCCCATCTCCCACTCCACGAAGGCCGTGTCGCCGTCGATCGCGATGGCCCCGGGGGTCAGGTAGGTGTCGTCGCAGCGGCGCAGCAGACCCTCCTGGGCCTCGATGTAGGCGGCGATGCCCTGCTTCTCCTGGGTGGGGTCCTGGAAGTGCACGTCGTCGGTGTAGGCCGCCCGCCACTGGGCCTCAGACGGGGCCGGCACGCCGTAGGGCTTGGTGAACAGGGCCTTCAGGCTGGTGGGGTCCACGGAGGGCGCCGGCTTCGGAGGCCGTCCAGCCTATGGATGGGTCCCGGCCGCCGGCGGCGCTGGGGTGGCGTCTGGATCGAGCGGCAGGCCGCGCAGGGCCAGGGCGCCGCGGCGGGCCAGCAACAGCAGCGGGTAGAGGCGCCGGGCCCGCACGGGGGTGGCCAGCAGGGGCCCGAGCAGCTGCAGCAGGGCGGCGGAGGGCCTCATCCGGGCGCAGAGCCACTGGATCGCCGCGGCGCCGTGCAGCACCTGCTCACCCACCAGCAGCACGGCCCCATCCGTGAGGGCATAGCCGCGCTGGGCCAGCTGGCGCCGCAGGGCGTGGTCGGCGCGGCCATCGCGGATCTGCAGGCCGGGGATGCCGCTGCGCAGCTCGCTGAGCTGGGCGAAGTGGCGGCAGAACAGGCAGCCGCCGTCGAACACCAACACGGGGGCTTCCGGGGTGGGGGCTGGGCCTGGATCGGAGGG
>NZ_JAGQBX010000042.1 GCF_024345855.1 Synechococcus sp. GreenBA-s
CCCGGTGGCGCTGCTGGCCACGATGCGCAGCTGCCAGAGCCGGCTGGCCCTGTTGATCAGCGGCCATCGTGCCAGCGCCATGGCTGGTGATCCATTGAGCTGGCAGACCCCCGAGGAAGAAAAGCGGGAGCTGGAGCAGTTTCTGCAGGGTTTGCAGGCCCTATGGCGCCAGAGCAGGCCTCTACAGAAAAAGCCCAAGCCGCGGCAGGGCCGCCGCAGCCGCGTGGATCCCTTTGAGGCCCATGCTGATCTCATCCCCCAATGGCTGGAAGCAGAAGCGGATGTGGGCAGCCAGGAGCTTCTGGGCCGATTGATTGCCCTGGATCCAGAGCGCTATGGCCTCCAGCACAAACGCACGCTGCAGCGGCGGATCAGGGATTGGCGCGTGGCCAGGGTGCAGCAGTGCCTGGAGAGCGCAGCAGAACGGCTCGAAACCAAGCTGGAGGTGGGATCAAGGGTGTTACCAGGCGTCAATTAAAATGGGTAACAAATGAATGATGCAAAGCGGCCGCCCACGTAGTTGACACCGGGCAGATGTAGGTGATATCGGTCGCCCACACCTGATCCACAGCCGTGACCGTCCTGACATCCACCAGGCAGGGAAAGCGTTCTGAGGGAGCCCCTGGAACCGTGGTGCGGGGTTTCTGGTAGATCGCCCGTAACCCCATGCGGCGCATGAGGTTTCGCACCCGGTCACGACTGATCGGGATCCCATCTCGGGCCAGATCCCCCACCATGCGGCGGCTGCCGCTGCAGGGATCCTCCAGGTAGAAGGCATCGATCCTGGCCATGATCCGCAGCGTTGACTCCTGCACCGGTGCTGGCCGGTAGTAGAGCGTGGATCGAGGGAGACCCAGCAGCGCACACTGACGGCTGACACTGAGGTCGGGGTGATCGTGATCGACCAGCTTGCGCAGTTCACGGGCATCAGAGCAGCTGAGACTTTTTTTTGAGCCACTCCAGCTCCATCTGCAGCCGGCCGATCTGCTGGAACAGCTCGGCCTCCTTGGCCTGACCCTCGTCCTTGTCCATGCTCTTCATTCCCCTGGTGAACAGCTCACTGGCGCCATCGAGCAGCTGCCACTTCCACTGGCTCACCTGGATCGGTCGCACCGAGAGGTGCGCTGCATTGCGCAGTTCAATGGCATGGTCGGCGGCCATCTCCTGGATCGTCTTGCGGCCGCTGATCGCCTCCATGGCGACCTTGGCCTTGAACTCGGGTCTGTGGGTGCTGCGCTTGCTCATGGGTGGGAGTCCCCTTTCAAGGGCGATACCCCGCCTCGGAGGGTAACGATGGGCCTGTCCAGAAAAACCAGACCACCTCAGAGCAGGGCCTGATCAATGCGCAGCGGAAGGGCCGGATCGGGCCACTGATCACCGGCGATCCCAAGTGGGGGACCTATCAGTGCCGCTGGCGGTCACTGGCCGCAAGAGGAGACTCGGGAATGATGCGACCCCAGTCTCAGCCCCCTGCCGTGCTCGCCGGCTCAGCCTGGGAGAAGGGATCCGGCGTGGCCCTGGAATCAGGCTCCTCAATAGGCGCTGCAGTTGAGCGCTCTTGATTGGTCCCCGGCATGATGTTGAAGGATGGCGAGAATTGAACCAATACGTCGCGGAATTGTTGCAACAGCTGGCCATCACCCTCCAGCCTTGCAGTGCCTGCAGCAATCAACGCGAGCAAGGTGGTAGCGCCAGCCATCACCAACTCCAGATCGCAGCGGTTGATCACAAGCGTGAGGTCAGGGCTCTCGAGTTGGAAGCCCTTGATGTTGGTCAGAGTTGAGTTGTTGAGTTCAATAATGAATTGCTCGCCATTATCAGGTGTCTGCAGGTTCATCGTGAATCGCAGGCCCTCAGCTTTCCTGCTGTCCACCCGAATCGCCAGGAAGTCAAGGAATAGCTCTGTCGACAGCGCTATGACCAAATCAGGATTGACTGGTTGGGCGGCAACTCCACTGGGGAAGCCATTGCGCAGCTCAAAAGCAGCCGCAAGGAAACTGTTGCGCACACTGGGGCTTTCTTTTTGATAACCAATCTGCTCGAAGACATCTGCAAGCAGATCTTTCGCAGATTGGTTATCAGGCTCGGCGTAGACAAGCTTGTTGAGGATCTCCATCGCTTCACGGTATCTGCCTTCCTGGTGCAGTTCCTCACCTTTTGCCAAGATCTTCTCGGCGCCCCCCATCATCTCGACATACAAAGGAGCAGAGTCGGCGGGCGAAAGGGGAATCAATGTTGCGGGATTGGCATCCCAGTACCCCAGGTAGCGATTGATCACGGCCCGGCTGTTGTGCTCCTCCGATCCGTGATAGCTGCGGGCAGCCCATTGTTGCTGCAAGGCTTCAGGCAGCTGATAGACATTGTGAATCTCGTTGATCGTCACGCCCTGATTGGCCTGATGCAGCACTTCATTGTGCATGTGAGCATAGACATCACGCTGGACCCTCATCACCTCCTGAATGCGGGCATTACCCCAGCGTGGCCAGCTATGCGAAGCAAACATCACCTCCGCTTCCTGGCCAAACAGATAGAGAGCTTCGCTGATCTTCTTGGACCACTCCAAGGCATCGCGGACTAGGGCACCACGAAGGGTGTAGATGTTGTGGATCGTGCCGCAGATATTCTCGGCAGCCCAGAAGGCCTTCCAATCCGGGAAATAGGTGTTCATCTCCGCCGGGGCCTCAGTACCTGGGGTGTTCTGAAACACCATCCGGACACCATCGATCACAATCTCTTCCAGGTCCTTTTCGATGGTCCGATTGGGCTCGATCAGCCCGACTCTGCCTGAGGCTGCGTTCTTGCCGATCGATTGATCGACGTGGCCAAAGGGGCTGCGCGGCAAAAGGAGTCCATATTGGTAGAAGGCGCGCCGGTTCATGGCATTGCCAGAGTACACATTCTCGGCAACGGCATGTTTCATGAAGCCGACGGGGGCGAGCAGCTGAACTCTGCCGCTTTCGACATCAGCCGGATCCACCACCCCTCGAATGCCGCCAAAGTGATCCACATGGCTATGGGAATAAATCACAGCCACGACCGGCCTCCGGCCAAGGTGTTCATTCACGAGTTCGAGAGCCGCCTGGGACGTTTCCTTGCAGGTGAGCACATCATAGAGAATCCAGCCTGTGTTCCCTTTGATAATGGTCATGTTGGCCAGATCAAAGCCCCGCACCTGATAGATCTTGCCAGGAAGAACCTCGTATAAGCCATAAGCCATATTCAAGATGGCCTGGCGCTGCAGAGAGGGGTGAACCGTATCAAATACACTATCGAAGCCTTTCAACAGAAAGTCATAGCTGCCCATGTCCCACGCCACATGACCGTCCTCGGCCATGATCTGCATGTAGGAAGGAGCAGCGATAAAACCTTGCTTGGATTCTTCGAAATCGCGCTCGTCTTCGAATGGCAGATGCTGGCGAAACAGATTTTGATGATCAATGGTAAACCTGGATGCTGGCTTGCCTTTGGCGTCAAAGTGCTGATGATTAAACGATGACGATGCTGCGTGATTCATTTCTTCCATGAACGTGAGTGGAATGAGTTATGCAAAGCCTAGCCAGTCTGGCCCAGCTCTGCCACGGCCATGGCCAGGCGCCATTTCCCCAGGGCTGATAGCTCTTTCATGGCAATCTCATGATCTGTCTACTGGGAAACGATGATGTCGGGATCCCTGACATGATCATCAATTCAGCCCTATCTTGATTGACCGGTCCTGTCGCGGCTGGAATATCCGTAACTGATCGGAATCGGGTGATTGATCACATTGCGTCTTGCGCTCTTGATGCAGGGACGGCTGATCAAACCGTCTGGGTCGGATCCCGATGCTGGTCTGCCGGTGTAAGGATCCGGAATTCTCGCTGCCATGCTGATGGTTCTACTGCCACGTCTTCGCTGGTTGCTGACTGGATTGGTAGCCATCGGGCACATGTCCATCCTGGCCAAGGCAGACGCCGCTTCGGCTGGATCTGCAGCTCAGCCAGGATTCAATATGAGCGCGGTGACACTGGCGGAGACCTTGACCCAGGGGGCTGGCCAGAGCGCTCCTTCTGTCACGGCCAACAAAGAAACGACCACCGTTCTTGACTCACAACCCGTTCTTGAGCAGGAGGCACGGGAAGGCAATCGTGAAGCCTTGGCGAAGGAGGCTCAGAACCCCATTGCCAATCTGATCAGCTTTCCAATTCAGTGGAACGCGACTCCTGCCAGTCAGTGGGCTCCGCGGTCGATTGATCCATCTGCGGAAGCCAACCGGACTCTCAACGTCTGGAACGTTCAGCCTGTCGTTCCATTCAACCTGAACAAGGATTTTCTTCTGATCAGCCGCACCATTATTCCGGTCATTCAAAGACCCTTAACAGGTAATACTGACATCATCGGCATTGGAGATATCAATCCCAGCTTGTTTCTTGTGCCACGCACCAACAGCCGCCTCCAGCTTGGATTCGGCCCTACGCTGGTGATACCCTCAGCAACAGATGTGCAGCTGAGCAGTCAACGCTGGAGTGCCGGCCCAGCAGCGGTGGCCGTTTATACATCAGGTCCGCTTGTAGCCGGCATGCTCGCTAACAATATCTGGTCGTTCGCTGGCGAAGGAGGCCGCAAGATCAACTCCATGCTCATCCAGCCCTTCATCAACTACAACCTTGCCAATGGCTGGTATCTCGCCAGTTCCCCCATCATCACCTCTGACTGGACTGCCCATGAAGGCAGAGGCTGGACGGTGCCGATTGGCGGTGGATTCGGCAGGATCTTCCGTCTCGGTAGCCAGCCCTTCAATGCTTCCTTTCAGGCATTCTGGAATGTGACGCGACCAGATGTGGTCGGCGACAGGCTTCTCGGACCTGTCACCCTTCGCCTGCAAATTCAGGCTTTGTTCCCAACCGGCGGGTAGCAACCTGCCGAGGATTTAGGATCTACCAACTCCAGCATGTCTACGACACTGATCCAACTGAGGACGTAGTTCCTATGGCCATCTTGACGTTGATACTGCTCACCGGCGTACTGCTGCTGGTGGTAGCCATCGGTATCAGGGCTCGCCCGGGGTGGGCGTTGCTGCTGCAGCGCAGGCCTTGGCTTGCGCTGCGCGCCATGGGTTCAATGTATGTAGGTATGCCTGCTTTCGTGTTGCTCCTGGTGTGGATACTGCCTCTGCAAAGACCAGTCAGTGCCGTGCTTCTGAGCCTCGCGATTTCGCCAGTTCTTCCTCCCTGGGGCCGAAAAGCTGCTGTGGTCGGTGGCCGCAACAACGACATCATCGGTCTGCAGCTCCTGTCCTCCGGAATTGCCCTGCTGGTGATCCCGTTGATGCTCTTGCTTGTCGAGCACGTTTTCAGTATCCAGACCACCCTCGATCCGCTGGCCGTGGAGCTCGTGCTGCTCGTCACGGTGGCGGTGCCGCTGGCTCTCGGCATTGGCACCGCACGCTGGGCCCCGCAAGCTGCGCCACGGCTGGCTGCTCTTGCTGACCGGGTAGGGGGCATACTCCTGCTGCTTGGCGGTCTGCTGCTGATAGTGCTGCGTGGCCCCGCAATTCTTGGCGTGATCGGACAGGGCACGCTGGGCGCCATCACTGCTGTGGTGATCGCCGGCTTGCTGATTGGACATGCGCTGGGCGGACCGGATCCCCGCACACGAGGAGTTCTGGCATCGGCCACGATCTACCGTCACCCAGCCATCGCTTTGATTCTGGCCTCGGGTTCGGGAATGCAACCTGAGGACGGCGTGATTGGCACGGTTCTGCTCTACATGCTGGTCTCCCTGTTGGTCTCGATACCCTACGAGCGCTGGCGGCGAAGGGTGATCGGAGCATAATGAATCAATCCGCGCTTAAGTAGGCCTAGGCGACCATGAGGATTCCCGCGCGCGCTCTCTCTTGTGCTCGCGAGAGCTCGTCAGAACTGCAGCGGCCGGCGGCGGCTGGCCCCGGCGCCACCCAGCCGCGCCAGGGCGGCTGGGTGGCGCCGTCTCGAAGCTGATGTCAAGCCGCTGCAGCAGCTCTGGCCAGGCGGGCTCAAGGGCCAGCTGGAGGGCTTGCAAGGCGCAGAGGCCGATCCCTGCTCCATGGAGCAGGAACCGGGGGAGAAACACGCCCGCGAGGGCACCGAGCAGCCGCTGCTCGCGCCGCCAGCCGTCGGGAGGGCTGATGCGGACTGGGCGGTGACGGAACAACCGGTGCCGGCACCATCGGCTTCCCAGCGCGGCAGTCGGTTCCTGTCGGAGTCGCCGAGCCCGGCGCCGTTGAGGTTGGCGGTGTAGCCAGCCGCCGGCGACGGGCCGGCCGGCATCACTCTCTCGCTTGAGCCTGTCCTTGCTTTTCCCAGGGAGGGCAAGCCGCTGTGAGGCGCGGATCAGTCCCAGTTCTCACTCAGCAATCCATCCATCCTCTCGAACGCCCGGAGGTTGTTGCTCACCAGCGTGAGGCCATCACTGCGGCAGTGGGCGGCGATGTGCAGATCATTGACTCCAATCGGGGTGCCACGGCGTTCAAGGGCTGCACGAATCAGTCCGTAGTGCTGTGCAGCCTTGGCGCCGTAAGCCAGGACTTCCAGGCGGCTGGAAAAGTTCTCCACAACGGCCAGGGAGTGCTCGGGATTGGTGCTCTTTTCAGCGCCGTGCAAGAGTTCGGCGAGGGTGATAGAGGAGATGGCTAAATGGCTGGCGTGGCTGTTGAAGCGCTCCAGCAGAACCAGAGGCCGTTGCTTGATGACGTAGATGCTGATATTGGTGTCGAGCAGATAGCGCAACATCAGCCGATTCAGAACGGCTCGCGTTCATTCTGTTGCTGGGAGGCGCGCTCCTCCAGAAAGTCAGCAGGAACCGTGGGACCATCGATGAAAAAACTGTCCCAGCTGCGGTTGCTGGGCGAAATGATCCGCTCCTGACCGCAGGCGCGGACTTCCACTTCCTTGACAGAGTCTGGAAGGCGCAGATGGGCCGGGATACGGACGGCCTGACTGCGATTGCTGAGGAACAGCCTGGTGACGGCTCGCATCAGACCCGGGAGCTGGATATCCATGCAGTCTATCCCTGATTGGTGGTTGCTCGTTGCCCGTGCCTTGGGGCTGCTCGCTGAGGGCAAAAAGAGAGCCCCGGCTACAGCCGGGGCCAGGGAGCCGAGGCACTGGGCCACGGCCACCAGCCCAGGGATCGACCCACTCACAGGCCATCGAGGGGACGCTGGTTCTCCTTCACCCAGCGGATGAAAGCGTCGCGGTCCCACTGACCACTGGCGACCGCAAGGACAGCGGCCTCCGCGGCATCGACTCCGGCCGTGAGCTCCACGCCATTGAGGACGAGGGTGGTCTCCATCGCGGCATGGCCGATGCGCTTGTTCCCGTCCACGAAGGGATGGTTCTGGATCATGGAAAACCCAAGCGCCGCCGCCTTGGCGCTCAGTCCTGGGTAGAGATCGGCACCACCGAAACTCTGATGGGGCTGGGCCAGTGCGGCCTCCAACAGGCCCAGATCCCGCAGGCCACCATGCCGCCACTGCGTTGCATCAGCCGACGGTGCAACTCCAGCACCTCAGCCAGATGGAGGCACCGCATCAAGCCAGGCTGCGGTAGCGCTCCTGGTTCTTTTCAAGCACCCGTTGCGAAGCAGCCTCAAAGTCAGCGGATTGCTGCGCCAGCAGATCCCGTACGGCCGCAGCGGCCAACTCCGCCTCGGGCACCTGCAGCCGTGTGGCGGCTTCGCGTAGGGCCTCGGCCTGTTGGTCGCTGAGTTCGATCGCGATCGCCATGGATGGGTCCTCCTCCTGCCAACGATGGCACCGTCACTGGCCAATGGTGACCATCGACGGGCCAGAGGGTGATGGGGGCGGCCGGCCCTGCCCCACCGGCCCTCAGTGGATCGACTTCGCGCAGCCCTCCCCATGGTCCGGGGTGGCCTCAAGGGCTTCGCGAGTCAGCCGGACTGGTGCGTTGGCTGCGCTAGCGCTCGGCCATCTTCGCCACTGAGCCCGCACCGCAACATCCCCGGGGTCGGGGCGGGGTACTGGATCCCGATGCCCCCCAACCGCCTGTGGAGGGCTCAGCCCCGCCGTTGCCGGTGCACTCGATGGGGAGCGATCGGTGACAGGGGCAGCCGTGAGATAGCTGGAGCAGCCCCGTTATCCTCCACAACCTCCGATATCCAATGACCATCACGCCGCCTTCGCTATGGGTCAGTACCCAGCACATGGCTGCATGGCTGGGGGTGCATCGCGTTACCCTGCAACAGAAGAAAAAAGGAGGATTCTTCCGATGTGGTCATCACTTCCGCAACGCCAATCCCCTGGCTCCGCGTTCGAACACGGTCTGGCATCAGCAGCGGGTTCTCCTGAGGATTGACAGCCCCTGAGCTACACCAAGGCTCTCCCGTCTCAGTTGGTGCGATTGGCCGGGCCCCTGGCCTCTGCCAGCCAGAGGCAGCGCAAGGTCTCAGCGGTCGATTGAGGTGAAGATTCGTTGAACTTGCGAACCCGGCTGAGAACCCTGCCCAGACAATTTCGGCAATTTCGGCAATTTCGGCAAATTCGGCAATTATGGCTTTCGCAGGGATTTCGAGGTCCACAACGGGATTCATGTCCCCGTGGTAAGACTGCACCCACTCAGGCCTGTACAGGCGGCTACGGCCGAGTAGTATTTCTGGAGGCCAATGAGGGGAGTCGATAGATGAACGGCTCAACGGAAGGCGATGAGGGAACCGGCTCGGCTTTGAGCGCCGTCTCGCGGGTGGTCGGTGTGGGGTCTTCGGCTGGTGGGCTGGAAGCCCTGCAGGAGTTCCTCGGCTCACTGACGCCGGATGGTTCCGCGATCATCGTTGCCCAGCATCTGGCACCGGATTACCCCACGTTGCTCGTCGAACTGTTGTCCCGTGCGACGCCGTTCGAGGTTGAGGAGGCTGTTGACGGGAGTCCGCTCCGTCCAAACATCGTGACTGTGGTGCCGCCCAGCCATGATCTGACCCTCGTCGGCGATCGGCTGGCTCTTGTGGAGGCTGCGGAGCGAGTGGGTCCCAGCCCCAGCATCGACCTGTTGTTCGAGTCCCTGGCGCAGAGCTGGGGGACACGCGCAGTGGGCGTCGTCCTGTCGGGGACGGGATCGGACGGCGCCCGTGGCCTGCGGGCCATCCGGGCTGCAGGGGGTCTGACGATGGTGCAGTCGCCGGAGTCGGCCCGCTTCGACGGGATGCCTCGCGCAGCACTCGCACTGGGTAACCCTGACGTGGTGGCCGACGCGGGAGAGCTCGGTCCCAGGCTGGCCGGGATCCCGACCTCCGTGGGCGATGGGGACGCGAATCTGCCTGCGCTCGAGGATGGCTCAATACCCCAGGTTGTGGCGCAGCTGAGGCGCTCGATCGGAATCGACTTCGCTGAGTACAAGCCATCGACGCTCAAGCGGCAGGTGCAGCGACGGATGGCGGTTCGGCAGATCGACGTCATCAGCGACTACGTGGCGTTGCTCACTGCTGAACCCGAAGAGGCGCAGGCGCTCAAGCAGAACCTCTTGGTGACGGTCACCTCGTTCTTCCGGGATCCGGAGGCCTTCGAGGTGCTACGAGACGCGCTTGGCACCTACCTTGCCCGTCCTCGCGCCGACGAGGTTCTGCGCGTGTGGGTGCCCGGCTGCGCCACCGGTGAGGAGGTGTACTCGATCGCCATGATCGTCGGCGATCTCCTGGGCCGGCCGGCCGACCTCGCCCGGAGATTGAAGATCTTCGGCACCGACCTGGATGAGGCGTCCCTGGCCTTGGCCCGCCGCGCCGTCTACCCCGCCTCGGCTCTGTCGCGTATCCCGGAACCGCTGCGGTCGGCCTACGCCAGGCAAGGTGGCGAGACCTTCCAGGTCGCCGACGTGCTGCGGGAGTGTGTCGTCTTCGCCCTGCACGACGTGGGCACCGACCCGCCGTTCCCTCGCATCGACGTGATCTCGTGCCGTAACACCCTCATCTACTTCACGTCACCGCTGCAGCGGCGAGTGATCCGCCGGTTCGACTTCGCCCTCCGCTCGGGCGGGCTCCTCTTCCTAGGCGAGAGCGAGGGCCTCGGTCGTCATTGCGAGGGCTTCTCCGTTGTCGATGCAGGTAGCCGCATCTTCCGGCACTTGGGCGAATCCCTGCCCTCCTACGAGCACGTTCCACACCCGTTCGTCGCAGAGGTCGCCCGGCCAACACGACCCGCCCATCGACCGCTGACCCTTGAGCCCGAGCGGGATGTTGAGCTGATCGCCCTGCTCGAACAGCTCGTGCGTTTCAGCGGCAACGCTTATGTTGTCCTGGACAACCTGAATCGGCCGGTCCGAGTTGTCGGTGACGTCTCCTCCTACTGCCGGGTTCCCGAAGGGCCTCTGGCGGCGTCGGTTTCGTCCTTCCTACGAGAAGAGCTGCGGGACGAAGCGCGTGCGCTGCTTCTCCTTTGCCGTGGGAGCAGCGAACCCGTCAGCGGGCAATCGTTCTCCATCGAGAGCTTAGATCAGCCGTTCCACATGGCGGCCACACCGATCCAGGTGGGCGAGGAATCGCTCACGGTGCTCGCCTTCGTCCCAGACACCGGCCGGAGTGTCGGCTCACCGGCACCGCCTGATCGCAGCGCGTCGTTTGACCGTGAACTGAAGCGCCTTGAGCAGGAAGTACTCGTCAGCCAGGACGCCCTTCGCCGGTCCCTGGACGAGCTCCAATCGGTCAACGAGGAACTCGAGGCGTCGTCGGAGGAACTGCAGGCTTCGTCGGAGGAATTGCAGGCGTCGAACGAGGAACTGCAGGCGTCGAACGAGGAGCTCCAAGCCACGAATGAAGAACTCGCCGTTCTCAACCAGGAGTCCTTTCAGCGCGGTGACCTCCTGCAGCACCTGAACTACCACCTCGCCAACGTCGATGCCTCAGTCAACCAAGGCATGGTCATCGTGGACCAGGACCTGCTCATCACGCGGTTCACCCCGCTGGCCGTTCGGGTCTTCGCCCTCGTGGACACGGATGTTGGGCTTCCTGTGCTGTCCGCACGAACGACGCTCCCGATTCCTGGCCTGGCCGCAGCCCTGCGCGCCGTCGTAGGCGGCGGTCCGCGACTCAGCATCCAGGCTCGAGACGACGAGGTTTGCTACCTCGTTCAGGTCTTGCCGTACAAGGACTCCGAGGGAATCCCTCTGGGCGCCATCATCACCCTGACTGATGTGACTGAGCTTGACAACCTCAGGGCCACCGCCGAGACGGCCCTGAGCGAGCTGCAAGTCAAGTCCGAACTCCTCGACCAGACGGCGTTTGACTCGCTCACCGGACTCCTGAACCGGAAGAACTTCTCGGACGTCTTGGCCAACGAGATCTCTCGAGCGTCCCGCGCCGGGTCGCGACTCGCCCTCGCCTGGATCGACTTGGACCGCTTCAAGGAGGTGAACGACGAGCACGGGCACGACGCTGGCGACGTGACGCTGCGCACCACGAGTGCGCGGGTGCTGGAGGTCGTGCGTTCCACAGACGTGGTGGGGCGACTCGGCGGCGACGAGATCGCCGTGATCATCGCGGACTACAAGAGTCCCGCCGAGCTCGACGCCGTCCTCGATCGGCTGCTGGACACCCTTCGCCAGCCGGTCGAGGTCGCTGGGCGGGAGGCGAGGATCTCAGGAAGCATCGGGGTGGCTCTGTTCCCCGAGGATGCCGACTCGCCGGAGGACCTGCTCAGGGCTGCGGATGCGGCCATGTACGAGGTCAAGAACCACTCGGGGAACGGTACTGCCTACTTCACCCCGTCGATGAATAACGCGGCCGATGAGCGGCGACGGATGCGCATTGAAATCGGCGCGGCGATCGACAGTCGCGATTTCGAACTGCATTATCAGCCCATCGTCCACGCGATGACGAACGACGTGTGGGGTGTCGAAGCCCTCGTGCGGTGGCGCCGCGACGGCCAACTCGTTCCAGCGTGCGACTTCATCGACTTCTGCGAGCAGAGTGGCCAGATCCGCGCCCTGGGCCTGCTGACACTTGAGTTGCTGCGCAAGGACCTGCCGATCATCCAGGCCACTGGCCATGAAGACTTACGCGTCGCCTTCAACGTGTCCGTCACGCAGCTCGAGGACGGCAACACTTTGAACATCATCTCCGCGATTGAAGCACCAGACGGCCTCGCTGGCCTTGTCGTGGAGATCGTCGAATCCGTCTTCCTCCCCGGCCATAGCAAAGCCTTAGAGCTGCTGGATACCCTCGTGGCGCTAGGAGCCGAAGCGTGCATCGATGACTACGGATCCGGCTACTCGAACTTCGGCCTCCTGCAAGCACTCACCCCCGCCTACATCAAGCTCGACCGATCGTTCTTGAGCCAACTACAGGGATCCGAAACCCGAGCTGCCCTCATCCGCTCGGCCGTTGAGATCTCCCATGTGATCGGTGCGAAGGTCGTCGTTGAAGGAGTCGAGGACGACGAGCATCGGGCACTCGCTCGCGACGCCGGCGCCGAATACGTGCAGGGATACGCCATTGCCCAACCCATGCCTCTCGCTGACCTGACGACGTGGCTCGCCGAGCATCCCTCCCAAGCCTGACCCCGGCCCAAAGGAGCCCGCCTCCCCCCGAACGCCGTGATCGAACAGCCCACGAGCCGGTGGCTCCCGTGCCCCCCAGGGCAGCCCTGCCATGGGGTCCCGGGAGCGTGGGGCTCTGGTTTGAGCCCGTTTTGATCCCGCCCCCTCAGGGAAGAGTCGGGAAAGTCAGTCGGGGTGACAGGATTCGAACCTGCGACCTAATGCTCCCAAAGCATCCGCGCTACCAAGCTGCGCTACACCCCGTTGTTGGGCAACTTAGCTGGCCATGACCCCCCGAGCTGCGGCGGGATCGCGGCGATCAGCCATCCAGCGCCCAGCCGCGCCGACGCCAGGTTGGCCGCTACAACGGAGCGGCCCTGAATCGCGGCATGGCTGAGGTGCGTGCGTCCTGGCCCCAGGCTGGCCCCGCGGTTCCGGCGCTGTGAGATCCGCGCTTCAGCTCCGCTGTGCCCCAGGGCTGCAGCTGCGCCACGGACCGGCCTGGCTGCAGGGCCATGGGCTGGATCTGCGGCCGCTTCAACGCGCCTTGGTGGAGGCGCTGCCCTGGCAGCAGCCCCTGGTCACGGTGTATGGGCGTCAGCACCCCACGCCGCGGCTGGTGTGCTGGGTGGCGGATCCGGGCTGCACCTACCGCTACAGCGGCCTCGTGCAGGCGATCACGCCCTGGACGCCGGAACTCAGCCAGCTGCGCGCGCTCCTGGAGCTGGAGCTGGGGGTGCGTTTCAACAGCCTGCTGCTCAATCGCTACCGCCATGGAGCCGATCGCATGGGCTGGCACGCCGACGACGAGCCCGAGCTCGATCCGATCGCGCCGATCGCCTCCCTCAGCCTGGGGGCCTCCCGCAGCCTGCGCTTCCGGCCGAAGCCGCGCGGCCGCAGCAGCCCAGGGTCCGCTTCGAGCCACAGCCGCCCAGGGGCCGCCCCGGGCCCCGGCGGGCCGGAGGCCGGCAGCGGGCGGCTGGATGGACCCGAGGCCCAGTCCCCCTTCGCCGTGGAGCTCGCCGATGGCGACCTGCTGGTGATGGATCCCCCCACCCAGCGCCACTGGCAGCACGCCCTGCCGGTGCGGGCGCGGGTGTCGAGCGAGCGGATCAACCTCACCTTCCGGCTGCTCCGCCCGCGTTGAGGCGCCTGCGTTGAGCCGTCCGTCCTGCGCTGCCGCGTTGCGCCCGCGCGCTCAGCCCAGCACGGCGATGCAGTCGATCTCGACCCGGGCGCCCTTGGGCAGCGCCGCCACCTCGACGCAGGCCCGGGCGGGCGAGACCCCGGCGCCGAAGGTCTCGGCATAGATGGCGTTGACCAGGGCGAAGTCGCCCAGGTCGGCCAGGAACACGGTGGTGCGCACCACCTGCTGGGGGGTGGCGCCGGCCTCGGCCAGCACCGCCTGGAGGTTCTGGAGCACCTGGCGGGTCTCGGCCTCCACGTCGCCACCGCCCACCATGGCGCCGCTCTCGGGATCGAGGGCGATCTGGCCGGAGCAGAACAGCAGCCCGCCGGCCTTCACCGCCTGGTTGTAGGGGCCGACGGGGGCGGGGGCGCCGGCGGTGGTGACGGCCTCGATCGCTGCGGCGGACATGGCGGGGGAAGATGGGGCGCTGAGCCTATGGCCTCCGGGCCCGCCCGCCATCGCCAGCGCCGATCTGCCGCGCCCCGACCTGCTCTGCCCTGCGCCCGCCGCGCTGCCGGCCGCGCACGGCCTGCCGCTGGCGACCTCCTCCGACCCGACGCCCCAGGTGGAGCTGGTGGGCCTCTGGCACCGCTACCGCGGCCCCGCCGCCAGCGGCGACTGGACCCTGCGGGGCATCGACTTCCAGCTGCAGCCCGGCGAGCTGGTGGGCCTGCTGGGTCCCTCCGGCTGCGGCAAGACCACCCTGCTGCGCCTGATCGCCGGCTTCGAGCGGCCCGACCGGGGCCTGGTGCGCATCGGCGGCCAGGAAGTGGCCGGGCCCCACCGCTGGCTGCCGCCGGAGCGGCGCGGGGTGGGCATGGTCTTTCAGGACTACGCCCTCTTCCCCCACCTCGACGCCTGGCGCAACACCTGCTTCGGCCTGCGCCGCGGCCAGGACACCAGCCGGGCCGCCTGGCTGCTCGAGCTGCTGGGCCTCCAGGGCCTCGAGCACCGCTACCCCCACGAGCTCTCCGGCGGCCAGCGCCAGCGCCTGGCCCTGGCCCGGGCCCTGGCGCCCGGCTCCTCGCTGGTGCTGCTGGATGAGCCCTTCTCCAACCTGGATGTGGAGGTGCGGCTGCGCCTGCGCAGCGAGCTGCCGGCGGTGCTGGCCCAGTGCGGCGCCAGCGGCGTGATCGTGACCCACGACCCGGAGGAGGCCCTGGCGATCTGCGATCGGGTGGCGGTGCTGGAGGCGGGCCGGCTGCACCAGTGCGCCCGGCCCCGGGAGCTGGTGCGCCATCCCGCCACGGGCTTCGTGGGCCGCTTCGTGCTGCAGGGCAACCTGCTGCCGGCCGAGTGGCAGGCCGGCCGGCTGCGCACCGCCCTGGGCCAGCTGGAGCCGGCCCTGCCCGCCACCGGACCCGCGGCCGCCGTGCCCAGGCCCGAGCCCGGCCAGAGCCTCGAGGTGCTGGTGAGCCCCCAGGGGATCAGCTTCCAGCCGGAGTCCGGCGGCGAGGCCTGTGTGATGGGCCGCGAGTTCCTGGGCCGCGAGTGGCTCTATCAGGTGCAGCAGGGCAGCCTGAAGCTGCGGCTGCGCCTGCCCCTGGAGGCCGACTACCAGCGGGGCCAGCGGGGGCGGCTGGGCCTGCGGGCCGGGGAGGGGGCGCGGCTGTTCCCTGGGGGGCTGGAGCTGGTGGCGGCACCGGACTGGCCGGCCGTGCTCTGAGGCGTCCGGATCCGCCGGACTGGGATGGTCTGGGCCCGGATCAGCCGCGCCAGTGGTCCTTGCTGTGGCGCCGCTCGGCCAGCGCCTCCACCGTGGCGGAGCGCACGAACAGGTTGGTGGCCTGTTCCGCGCCGATCGTGCTGGGGATCGTGGGCTGGCCGGCGCTGCGGGCCGCGCCCACGGCGGTGAGCCGCTCGGCGATGGCGCCATCGCCGGGCTCCTGGGTGGCGGCCCAGCGCAGGTTGGCCTCGGTGTACTCGTGGGCGCACCACACCCGCGTGGCCGGCGGCAGGGCCGCCAGCCGCTGCAGGGCGGCGTGCATCTGGGCGGGGCTGCCCTCCAGGATCCGCCCGCAGCCGCCGGCGAACAGCGTGTCGCCGCAGAAGAGCTCGCCGCCGCCGGCCTGGGAGCCCGCGGCTGCAGCCCCCGGCAGCGGCGGCAGGACAAAGGCGATGTGCTCGGAGGTATGGCCCGGCACCGCGAGCACCTGGATCTCGCGGCCCAGTAGCGTGAGCCGATCGCCGCCGGCGACGCCGCGGGTCTGCAGGGGAATGCGCTGGCGATCGGCGGCGCTGGCGATCACCTCGGCCCCGGGCCAGCGGCGCAGCAGGCCGGGGGTGCCGCCGATGTGGTCGCTGTGGTGGTGGGTGTGCAGGATCGCCACCAGCTCCAGGCCGCGCGCCTCCAGCCAGGCGATCACGGGCGGAGCCACGGCCGGATCCACCACCACGGCCGGCCCCGGCCCGTCCCCGTGGAGCACGAAGACGTAGTTGTCGTCGAGCACCGGGATCAGCGACACCTGCTGGGCCGGCTCGGGACTCGGGGCGGACGGGTGGCTCATTACAGTCGCCTCTGATGCGCAGCTCCATGATCGCCGCTGCTCAACAGCCCGGGGCCACCCCTCTCCCGGGCGTGCGGACCACCCGACGGAGCGCGCCATGATCACCGTTGCCCTGGCCAAAGGCGCCCTGCTCAAGGACTCGGTGCGCCGCTTCGCGGCCGCCGGCCTGGATTTCGCCGCCGTGCTCGAACCCGGCAACCGCCAGCTGATGGTGCCCAGCGCCTGCGGCAACGCCCGGGCCCTGCTGGTGCGCAACGCCGACGTGCCGGTGTATGTGGCCTACGGCCAGGCCCAGCTGGGCGTGGTGGGCTACGACGTGCTGCGCGAGCACCAGCTGCCCGTGGCCCAGCTGCTCGATCTGGGCTTCGGCGGCTGCCGCATGAGCGTGGCGGTGAAGGCCAGCAGCCCCTACCGCCGCTCCGCCGACCTGCCCGCCCACTGCCGCATCGCCAGCAAGTTCACCCGCTGCGCCCAGGAGTACTTCGACGCCCTGGACCTGCCGGTGGAGCTGATCCACCTGGCCGGCTCGGTGGAGCTGGGGCCGATCACCGGCATGAGCGAGGCGATCGTGGACCTGGTGGCCACCGGCCGCACCCTCGAGGAGAACGGCCTGATCGCCATCGAGGACCTGTTCCACTCCACCGCCCGGCTGGTGGGTCACCCCCTGGCGCTGCGGCTCGACGACGGGCCCCTGCAGGCGATCGTCGATCGCCTCGCCGCCGCCGCCCTGGCCCCCCTCCCCGCCTGATGGCCCGTCTCGATCGCCAGCGGCTGCTGCGGCTGCTCCCCTACCTGGGCCGCGACCGCCGGCGCCTGCTGCTCACCCTGGTGCTGCTGATCCCGGTGGCCGGCGCCGCCGCCGTGCAGCCGCTGCTGGTGGGCCAGGCGATCTCGGCCCTGCGCCACGAGCCCGTGATGCCCTGGCTGGCGGGCATGGCCGTGCCCCAGCAGCTGCGCACCCTGGTGGGGCTGCTGCTGGTGGCCGTGCTGGTGCGGCTCGGGCTCCAGGGCGTGCAGAGCTACAACGTGCAGGCGGTGGGGCAGCGGCTCACGGCCCGCATCCGCGACGACCTGTTCGCCCACGCCCTCGACCTCTCGCTGCGCTTCCACGACCGCACGCCGGTGGGCAAGCTGCTCACCCGCCTCACCAGCGATGTGGATGCCCTGGCCGAGGTGTTCGGCAGCGGCGCCGTGGGGGTGCTCGCCGACCTGGTGACCCTGCTGGTGATCGCGGTCACGATGATCTCGATCGAGCCGCGCCTGGGGGTGCTGCTGCTGGCCACCCAGGTGCCGGTGACCCTGGCGATCCTCTGGCTGCAGGGCCGCTACCGCAAGGCCAACTACCGGGTGCGCGAGGAGCTCAGCCAGCTCAACGCCGACCTGCAGGAGAACCTGCAGGGCCTGGAGGTGGTGCAGATGTTCCGGCGCGAGGCCTTCAACGCCGCCCGCTTCGGCCGCACCGCCGATGCCTACCGCCAGGCCGTGACCGGCACGATCTTCTACGACTCGGCCATCTCCGCCCTGATCGAGTGGGTGGCCCTCACGGCCATCGCCGTGGTGCTGGGGCTGGGGGGCTGGATGGTGACCTCCGGCGCCATGGGCCTGGGCACCCTGACCACGTTCATCCTCTTCTCCCAACGCCTGTTCGATCCCCTGCGCCAGCTGGCGGAGCGCTTCACCCAGATCCAGGGGGGTCTCACCGCCGTGGAGCGCATCGGCGAACTGCTGGAGCAGCCGATCGAGATCCAGGAGCTGCCGCTCGAGCAGCGCTCCGCTGCGGCCGTGCTCAGCGGCGTCGAGCGCGCCAGTGCCGGTGAGGTGATCTTCGACGACGTGTCGTTCGCCTACCGCGACGACGATCCGATCCTCACGGACCTCTCCTTCCAGATCGCCCCCGGCGAGCACGTGGCCCTGGTGGGCCCCACCGGCTCCGGCAAGACCACGGTGATCCGCCTGCTCTGCCGGCTCTATGAGCCCCAGCGGGGCCGGATCCTGCTCGATGGGGTGGACATCCGCGAGCTGCCGATCCCCACCCTGCGCCAGCGGCTGGGGGTGGTGCTGCAGGACACGTTCCTGTTCAGCGGCAACGTGGCCGACAACCTGCGCCTCGATGCCTCGATCGCCGACGCCGAGCTGGAGCGCCTCTGCGCCGAGCTGGGCCTGGCGCCCCTGCTCAACCGCCTGCCCCAGGGTCTGGCCACCGAACTGCGGGAGCGCGGCGGCAACCTCTCCTCCGGCGAGCGCCAGCTGCTGTCGGTGGCGCGGGTGGCCCTGCGCAACCCCTCGGTGCTGGTGATGGATGAGGCCACCGCCTTCCTCGATCCCTCCACCGAGGCCACCCTCCAGCGCGACCTCGACCGGCTGCTGCGCCAGCGCACGGCCATCGTGATCGCCCACCGCCTGGCCACCGTGGAGGCCTCCGATCGCATCCTGGTGCTCAAGCGCGGCCGGCTGGTGGAGGAGGGCAACCACCGTCAGCTGCGGGCCGCCGGCGGCCTATACGCCCAGCTGGCCGAACTTCAGGAGCGGGGACTGGCCGCGCTCTGAAGGGCCGGCTGCACGGCGTCCGTGCCCGCCGCTCCTGGCGCTCCGGCGCCGCTGCCACCGAGGCCCTGCTCCGCCAGCCAGGTGCTGATCAGTGTCGCCAGCGGCGCCGCGTGGCGCCCCACCGGCAGGTGCCCGGCCCCGGCCAGCAGCTCGAAGCGATGCTCAGGGCTGTAGGCCGCCAGGTGGCGCACGTAGCGGGGCTCCATCACCTGGTCGCGCTCGCCGGCGATCCAGAGGCTCGGCACCTGCAGCCGGGCCGTGAGCGCCGGCAGCTGCTGCACGGCGCCGCGGGTCATGCTGCAGGCCAGCAGACCCCGCGCCGCCCGCAGCTCCGCCGTGAGGGGGCTGCGCAGTGCCTCGGTGCCGGGCAGCCCCGCCAGCCAGCTGGGCCGCCAGCGCAGGAAGGCGGCCCCACCGCGCCGCACGGTCCGGAAGGGGCGCGGTTGGTAGACCCCGCCGCCGGCGGCGATCTGCACCAGGCCCACCAGCTGGCCCTCCAGGTGGCCGGCGGCGTGCAGGGCCAGGCTGCCCCCCAGGGAATGGCCCACCAGCACCAGGGGCCGCCCCTTGGCCTGCCGCCGGGCCTCCTCAGCTACCCAGCGGCCGTAGCTGGCCAGGCTGGGCTGCAGGCCCCGGGGTCGCTCCGCCAGGCCGAAGCCCGGCAGGTCGGGGCTCCAGAGCTGCCACTGCGGCTCGAGTTCGGCGCGCAGCGGCTGCCACAGCCGCCCGGAGAGCAGCCAGCCGTGCAGGCACACCAGCAGGGGGGAGTCGCTCAGGGGCCCGGTGGCGGAACGGGCTCCAGCCTGCCCCAGGGGGGCGCCGCTTCGGGCAGGATCGTGCCAATGCTTAGCCGCCCGCCCAACCAGGAGCCCGCGCCGCCCGCCGCCGCTCCCTCCCCCGCCCCGGAGGCTGGTGATGGCGGGGATCCGCTGCTGGCGCGCCTCTACGGCGGCGGCCACCGCTGCTGCCCGGTGCCCAACCCCCAGCTCACCGTGGTGCTCAGCCGCGAACGGGAGATCGACCTCTACGACCTCGAGCAGCTCTGCGATGCGGTGGGCTGGAGCCGCCGGCCGCTGCGGCGGGTGCGCAAGGCCCTGGAGCACAGCCTGCTGGTGGTGGGGCTGTGGCGCCACGACGAGCGCCTGCCCCGGCTGGTGGGCTTTGCCCGCTGCACCGGCGACGGCGTGATCGAGGCCACCGTCTGGGACGTGGCGGTGCACCCCCTCTACCAGGGGGCGGGCCTGGGGCGCGCCCTGATGGACTACGTGCTCGAGCTGCTGCAGGCCATGGGCACCGAGCGGGTGAGCCTCTACGCCGATCCGGGCGTGGTGGGGTTCTACAGCGCCCAGGGCTGGGAGCTGGAGCCCCAGCAGAAGCGCTGCGTGTTCTGGTACTCGCCCTGAGGCGGGGCCGGGGGCGCCCATGGGCCTGAGCCGCCCCATGGGCGCCCCCGGCGGTCGTGCTCAGTTGCTGCGGGGTAGTTCGGCGGGCCGCAGCTCCAGGCTCAGGTCGCGGCCGCCGCGCTGCACCTGCAGGCTGAGGGGCGCGCCCACCTCGCCCTGGTCCACCGCCACCTGCACCTCCGAGGGGTTGTCCACGGCGGTGCCGCCCACCCGCTCGATCAGGTCGCAGGGGCGCAGGCCGCCGCGGGCTGCCGGGCTGCCGGGCACCACATCCACCACCACCACGCCATTGGTTTCCGGCAGGCGGCACTCGGCCTGGGTGGCGTTCACCTCCCGGGCCAGCTGGGGCGTGAGCGCCTGCAGGCGCACGCCGATGTAGGGGTGCGAGGCCCGGCCCCGCTCCAGGATCTGGGCGGCGATCGACTTGGCCAGGTTGATCGGCAGCGCGAAGCTCAGGCCGGCGCCGGGGGCCTGGCGGATGGCGGTGTTGATGCCGATCACCTGGCCCCGGTCGTTGATCAGGGGACCGCCGCTGTTGCCGGGGTTCACGGCCGCGTCGGTCTGGATGTAGGGCACCCGCTGGCCCTCGCCCACGGCGTTGGTGCGCTGCACGGCGCTGATGATCCCGGCCGTCACGGTGTTGTCGAGGCCGAGGGGGTTGCCGATGGCGATCGCCCACTCACCGGGGCGCACCTTGGCCGAGTCCCCCAGGGAGGCCACCGGCAGCCCGGAGGCCGCCACCTTGACCACGGCCACGTCCGTGAGCGGATCCAACCCCAGCACCTTGCCGCGGTAGCTGCGGCCGTTGGGCAGGGTCACCCCCACCTCGCTCACCCCATCCACCACGTGGGCGTTGGTGAGGATCACCCCGTCGGAGCGGGTGATGAAGCCCGAGCCCTGACCCTGCTGCTGCTGCGCCGAGGGGCCACCGCCGAACAGGCCCCCCAGGGGGTTGATCACCTGTTTGACCGTGTCGATCCGCACCACCGCCGGCCCCACCTTCTCGACGGCGCTGACGATGAAGTTGTTGCCCGCCTGCAGCGGCGCCGGCGGCGGCGCATCGCTCACCCGCGCCCGCGGCTCGCCGCCCTCCGGGCGGCCGCCACCGCCGGGCAGCCCGGGCAGGCGCGGCAGCGAGAAGGGGCCTCCGCAGCCCGCCAGCAGGCCGCTGAGCATCAGGCTGCCGGCCGTTCCAGCCAGGGCCAGACGACGCGGCGACGGGGGCATCAGAGGGGCCATGGCAGCGGGCCGAGGGGCCAGGTCAGGATGCGCATCATTAAAGACCGCCAGGCCGGAGTGAGGCCCTTATATTCCGGTGTTCGGCGCAGGGGGCTGACGGTGCAGCAGGGATCAGAACTGTGGCACCAGGTCCAGCAGGCCCTCCAGGGCAACCTCAGCAAGCCCACCTTCGAAACCTGGATCCGCCCGGCCAGCTGCTCGGGCTTCAGCGGCAGCGAGCTGCAGCTGCTGGCCCCCAACGCCTTCGCCTGCGGCTGGCTGCGCAAGAACTACCTGGCCACGATCGAGGCGGTGGCCAGCGAGCTGGCGGGGCGGCCGATCAAGGTGCTGGTGGAGGCCGCCGCCGAGGGCAGTGAAGCCGCCGGCCTGCAGGGTCTCAACGGCGCCGCCGGGGCCGTGGTTGGGGATGCCGGGCCGAGCGGTGAGTCGCGCAACGGGGCCGGCGGTCTGGCCCTGGCGGCGGGGATCACGGCCACCGCCACCGGCGAGACCCCGCGCAAGCTCGCCCCGGGGCTCAACCCCCGCTACGTGTTCAACCGCTTCGTGGTGGGCCCCAACAGCCGCATGGCCCATGCGGCGGCCCTGGCGGTGGCGGAGGCGCCGGGGCGTGAGTTCAACCCCCTGTTCATCTGCGGCGGCGTGGGCCTGGGCAAGACCCACCTGATGCAGGCCATCGGCCACTACCGCCTGGAGATCGATCCCGAGGCTCGCGTGGCCTACGTGAGCACCGAGACCTTCACCAACGACCTGATCCAGGCCATCCGCAAGGACGGCATGCAGAAGTTCCGCGACCGCTACCGGGCCGCCGATCTGATCCTGGTGGACGACATCCAGTTCATCGAGGGCAAGGAATACACCCAGGAAGAGTTCTTCCACACCTTCAACGCCCTGCATGAGGCGGGGCGTCAGATCGTGATCGCCAGTGATCGCCCCCCCAGCCAGATTCCGCGCCTGCAGGAGCGGCTGATCTCGCGCTTCTCGATGGGCCTGATCGCCGACATCCAGCCGCCCGATCTGGAGACGCGCATGGCGATCCTGCACAAGAAGGCCGAGGCGGAGCGCATGAGCCTGCCCCGCGATCTGATCCAGTATCTGGCGGGCCGCTTCACCTCCAACATCCGCGAGCTGGAGGGGGCCCTCACCCGCGCCGTGGCCTTCGCCTCGATCACCGGCCTGCCGATGACGGTGGAATCGGTGGCGCCGATGCTCGATCCCACCGGCGTGGAGGTGGAGGTCACCCCGGCCCAGGTGCTGGCCAAGGTGGCCGAGGTGTTCGGCGTGGGGGTGGACGAGATGAAGAGCCCCAGCCGCAAGCGGGCCGTGAGCCAGGCCCGTCAGGTGGGGATGTACCTGATGCGCCAGGGCACCAACCTGAGCCTGCCGCGCATCGGCGAGGCCTTCGGCGGTAAGGACCACTCCACGGTGATGTACGCGGTGGAGCAGATCGAGAAGAAGCTGAACATCGACCCCCAGCTGGGCCGCCAGGTGCAGCAGGTGCGGGACCTGCTGCAGATCGCCTCGCGCAAGCGCCAGTAGGGCGCGGCAGCCGGCCTACCCGGTGATCGGCAGGCTGGGGTCCAGTCCCTCCACCTCACCGTCGAAGACGCGGCTGGTGGTGATGTCCTCGGCTTCCAGGGTCATCAGGTCGCGCTTGGTGATCGGCAGGCTGCCGATGCGGTTGAACAGGCGGTTGGCCTGGCGCATGCGGGCCCGGTCGATGGCGTTGCGGATCGAGCGGGCGTTGGCGAAGAAGGGCAGCTGCATGCGCCGCACGATGTACTCGGCAAAGGCGGCGCCGGCCTCCTCGCTGAGGCGGTAGTTCTCCTCCGCCAGGATCAGCTTGGCGATCGCCAGCAGTTCCTCCGCCGTGTAATCCGGGAAGTCGATGTGGTTGGCCACCCGCGAGGAGAGGCCGGGATTGGACTGATAGAACACATCCATCCGGTCCTTGTAGCCCGCGAAGATCACCACCAGATCGTCGCGGTTGGCCTCCATCACCTGCAGCAGGATCTCGATGGCCTCGGCGCCGTAATCCCGCTCGTTCTCCGGGCGGTAGAGGTAGTAGGCCTCATCGATGAACAGCACCCCGCCCATCGCCTTCTTCAGCATCTCGCGGGTCTTGGGGGCCGTGTGGCCGATGTACTGGCCCACCAGATCGTCGCGGGTGGCCGTGACCACGTGGCCCTTGCGCACGTAGCCGAGGCGGTGCAGGATCTGACTCATCCGCTCGGCCACGGTGGTCTTGCCGGTGCCGGGTCGCCCGGTGAACGACATGTGCAGGCTCGGGGCCGTGGTGCTCAGGCCCACCTGCTTGCGGGCCCGGTCCACCACCAGCAGCGCGGCGATCTCTCGGATGCGGGTCTTCACCGGCCGCAGGCCGATCAGTTCGCGGTCGAGCTGCTCCAGCACCTCCTGAACCTGGGCGCCCTCGTAGGCCGCCTGCAGGTTCACCGGGGTGTCGTCGGGGGTGTTGGCAGGCGAGGGCGGAGCCCCGGCGGCGGCGGCTGGCTCAGAGGAGTCCATCGATGGCCGCGGCGAAGGCATGGTCAGCCTCGCCGATCGGCGCGTCGGTGCCTTCGGGCCGCAGGGTGATGTTCACGTAGGTGCGCCCGAAGCTGATGTCGGGGAAGCGGCCCTCCTGCTCGGAGAGGTCGTTGAGCTTCTCGAGGAAGAGGCGGTTGCTCTCGTAGTCCGGGAACTCGATGCGGCGCTCCAGGCGCTCGGGGTTCTCCGGCTTGGGCCGGGGGGTCCAGGGCTGATCCATGGGCTGAACTTAGGGCGCCGTGGGAACGGCCATCAGCCCGCAAGGCAATCAGCCGGTCAGGCAATCCGTGCGCCCGGCGGCCAGGCGTGCGGCCCAGGCCTCGGCGTAGGCGCGGTTGGCGCCCTGCTCGGCCGGATCGTCGCTGGTCAGGGGATGGGGCAGGGTGCCGGCGATGGCGGCGTTGGTGACGCAGAACATCGACTTCTGGAAGCTGCTGCAGATCTTGACCCGCACGTCCCCCTCGCCGCGGGTGCGCTCCAGATACCACCGGTGCAGCGGCTCGGGCAGATGCCGGTACATGTCCTGCATCAGCAGGCTGGGGGGGATGCCGGCGCCCATGGTGGGCAGGGGATCGGCGTAAAGGGCGCCGTAGGCGAACTGGGCCTGGTCGTGGGAGATCTGCTGGGCCTGGGCGTTGAAGCTCACCGTGCCGAGGAACGGCATGCCCCGCAGGAACACGGCCTCCACGTAGGGCACGGCCACATCCGCCAGGAAGGTGAGACCCGCCTCCGGCGGCAGCACCCAGAAGTGGCTGTTCCCCAGGGTGACGCCGTAGTGAATCGGCAGGCCGGCGGCGGCCACCAGACCCTGCTTGATGAAGTCCACCACCGCGGGGATCGAGCGCACCCGGCCATCGCGCTCGGCTTCGGCCAGGTCCAGGAACAGATCGCTCATCACCCGCCAGAACTGGCCCAGGGCATGGGTGGTGGCGGCCGAGCGGATCAGCTCGGGCAGGAAGGTCGGGAACAGCGGGGCGAGTACGGCCAGCAGCGGATCCCGCCGCTTGTGGCGGATGATCGCGGCGCAGTTAGCGGCAAAGGCCTCACTGTCGAAATAGGCATCCATGCCGCCGGTGCCGTGCCAGAACATCGCCTTCTGGCAATACTCGGCGTACTCGAAGTTGATGCGGTCGTGGATCAGGTGGCGCCAGATCTTGGCGGGGTTGAGGTCGCCATCGAAGAAGCGAAAAACCGGAAACGGCTTCAGAAACTGGCGCTCGGCCTGGAAGATCAGGTTGCGGCTGTAGGCATCGAGCACGATCCCGTAGCTCTCGAGCACCCCCACCACCTCCAGCAGGTGGTCGGCTGTGTCGGCCAGCAGGGTCTGCCCCTGCAGCAGCCGATCGGCCAGCTCGGCCGCCGTGGGCATCAGCGCGGCGGCCTCGGGTGCGGTTAAGCCTTGGGCCGGGGCCGTGGTGGCAACGGCCGCAGCGCTGCCCGGGGTCTGGGCCAGCGGAGGAGCGATCAGCTGATGGCCCCCCTCGAC
>NZ_JAGQBX010000043.1 GCF_024345855.1 Synechococcus sp. GreenBA-s
GGCGTGGCCGGCGCGCCGGCGGGGGCGGGTGGGGGCGTGGCGATCGCGTCGTCGCTCATGGCAGGGCGCTCAGGCGTTGGGTGAGCTGCTCGCGCAAGGTGGTGGCATCAAACAGCACGGGCAACAGGTGGATGCTGCGCTGTTCACGGAAATAGAACAGCACCGGCAGCGGCCCCCAGAACAGCTTCCAGCCCAGCCACTCGGCGTAGGGGAAGCGGCGCAGCAGGCTCTGCTGGCGCCACACCATCAGGGCCTCCTCGCTGAACTGCAGCCGCAGCAGCTGGCTCTGCAGCAGCAGGAACAGGCCGAACAGGCTCACCAGCAGCGCCAGCCAAGGCACGCCGCCCGCGCGTGGGCCCACCGGCAGGAGGGCCAGGCCGAGGGCCACCACCCCAAGGGGCACCCACACCCGCGGCGCCAGGGTGACGCCCAGCTCCGGATCGAAGCGGATCTCCTCTGCGGTCACAGTGCCGCTCCCATCCGGTGTTGGCATGGCGTGGTTGTTGGCATCGCAGGGTGGCGTCGCAGCGGCTGGAAGCGCCGCAGGCGTCGGGCTGCATTCTCGGGGACGGGGCCGTGGGGCGACGGGGCCGTGCTCAGTCGCCGAATAGCAGCTGGGTCAGCACCACATCCATCAGCGACACGGTCACCAGGATCATCACCACGGCGCCGGTGGTGCTGGTGCCCACCTCCTTGGGGCCGCCCTTGGTGGTGAGGCCCCAGCCGCAGGAGATCACGGCGATCTGAAGCCCGAACACCACCGCCTTGATCAGCATCGACGGCAGGTCGGAGGGATCGAGCCAGGTGCGCACCGAGTTCCAGAACACCGAGGGCGGGATTCCGTAGAGGGCCGTGCTGCTGAGCTGCCCCGACCACACCGCCACCCAGAAGAACAGCAGGCACTGGATCGGCGTCATCAGCACCATGGCCAGCAGCCGTGGCACCACCAGGTACTCCACCGGGTCGGTGCGCAGCATGGTGATCGCGTCGATCTGCTCGGTGACCTTCATCGTTCCGAGCTGGGCGGCATAGGCCGTGGCCACCTTGCCGGTGATCAGGGTGGCGGTGAGGATCGGCGCGATCTCCCGGGCCAGGCCGATCGCCAGGATGCCGCCCACGGTGGAGCCCGCGCCCTGCTTGGTGAGCTCGGCCGCCACCTGGATGTTGAACACCGTGCCGGCGGCCAGGGCCGTGATCAGCACGATCAGGAAGCTGCCCGGGCCGGCCTCGAGCAGCTGCTCGATCAGGTCGTTGAAGCCGATGCGGCCCCGGGCGATGGCGGCCACGGCCTGGCCGCCGATCATGGCGCTGCTGCCGAGGCGCCGCAGCCAGCGGGGCCGCAGCCAGGCGGGCGTGGGCAGGCTGAAGGAGCGGCTCATCCGCCCACTCCGATCCGGCTGGGATCCCCCTGGCTGATCTCACCGCCGCCGGGGTCGGGGGCCGCGAGGCTGCGCTGCGGCCAGCGGCGCACCACCAGCAGGCCCAGCACCACCAGCACCGCCGGGATGATGCCCATGCACAGCCGGATCGCCACCAGGGCGCTGTCGGGCTGAATGGCGTTGCGGGCGGCCTGGTAGCCGCTCAGGCTCATCAGGTTGCCGAAGAAGAACAGCGCGAAGCTGATGCAGATCTTCTGGCTCAGCACCATCCAGGCGCTGTACTGGCCGGCCGGCTTCTCGGGATCGGCGTCGATCGCATCGGGCAGCAGGGCCCAGGGGATCAGGTAGGCCGTGGAGGCCCCCACCCCCGCCGTGATGATCGTGGCCAGCAGCAGCAGCAGCCGGGCCAGGTTGGCCATGGAGCCGGTGGGGAGGATGGCGGGATCCAGGGCCGGCAGCACCATCGCCAGCAGACAGGCGGCAATCCAGATGCCGCCGCCGGTGTGCAGGGCCTGGAGCCGGCCGCGGGAATGGGCCACCCCATTCCACAGCCAGAGCCCCACCAGGGTGCTGACCATGAATGGCAGCAGGATCCAGTTGCTCCAGCCCTCGGGCACGTGCATCACCACCGGCAGGTAGATCAGCGCCGCGGTCTGCATGATCTGCAGGGCGCACCACAGCAGCAGGTAGAGCCCCAGCACCTTGAGGAAGCGGCGGTTGCGACTCACCCGCCGCAGCAGCCGGCGCGTGGTGCCGGTCTCACTCACCGGTCGCTGGCAGTGGCGGGCGGCCGGGGCCAGGCCCCAGCCGCAGAGCAGCGTGGAGGCGGCGATGATCACCCCGGTGGCGATCCCCACCTGGAAGTAGCTGCTGGGGTTGTGGTGGTCGCGCAGCAGCAGCCCCCCCAGCACGGTGCCGACCAGGCTGGCGATGATCGAGCCGGTGAAGCGGGCCGTGTTGAGCCGGGTGCGCAGCGACACATCGGTGGTGAGCTCCGCCGCCAGGGCTGCGTAGGGCAGGTTGACGCAGGTGTAGAGGCTGTTCGCCACCACCGAGATCAGCACGAACACCGTGAACTTCATCCAGGGCCCGCCCGGCGGCAGCCACCACATGAAGGCCATGGCGACGCCCAGGGGCACGGCGCTCCAGAGGATCCAGGGCAGGCGTGGACCGGAGCGGCTCTGGGTCTTGTCGCTCAGCCAGCCGACGACCGGGTCGTTGATGGCATCCCAGAGGCGCGCCACCATCAGCACCAGCCCCGCCATCCAGGCGGGCAGGCCGGCCGCGGCCGTATAGAAGATGAACAGGTAGAAGCCGATCAGGGCGGCCGCCATGCCCGTGCCGGCATCCCCGAGGCCGTAGGACCAGAGCAGGCGGCGCCGGGCGCTGCCGCGCAGCTCAGCGGCGTCGCTGACGGGCCGGCAGGCCGGGCCGGTCGCGGGCTCCGTCGGGGGGCCGGACCTGGGGTCGGTGGAGCTCGTCGCCAACGCTGCAACCCGAACGCAGGTCATAATGCTGCAGCCGGCCGCTTCCGCAGGGGCTGGTCGTGGTTTCAGGCCAGGGGCCCCCAGGTTGGGCCTTGCCGAGGTGCTTGCAGACCTGGAGTCCGATCTCCAGGGCCGCAGTTGTGCTGAATCGGCCTGAATCGCGGGCTTAGTTTAGTGGTAAAACCTCAGCCTTCCAAGCTGATGATGCGGGTTCGATTCCCGCAGCCCGCTTCATTTTTGAAGATCCACTGGCAGGCCAGCGATGCTGGCTCTGCTGCATCCGGATGCCCGGCTGGGCTCGTCAGAGCCGCACCCCCTGCAGCAGCGGGCTGGCCACCAGCAGCCCCAGGCTGCGCCCCTCCAGGTGGAGCGTGGCGGCATTCCAGGGGGGGGGCTCGGCGGGCAGATCCTCGCCATCGCCCAGGTCGGTGGCGATCGCTCGCCGCCAGCCGCTCGGACAGGGCGGCACGGCGAAGTCCATGGCCTGGTGGTAGGCGTTCATGCCGCACCACAGCAGCGGGCCGGCCTGGGGATCCTCCAGGCTCCAGGCCAGGGAGTGGGACCAGCTGGCCCAGTCGGGCCTGTCCAGCTCGATCCCGTGCCAGTGGCGCCACAGCTGACCGGGCAGGTCGCTGCGCCGCTGGGGGGCCTCCCCGGCGGCCAGGCCCGTGCTGGGGGCCTCGGCGTGGGGGTGCTCCGGGTTGAGCAGGGGCGCCAGCTGCCGGCGCAGGGCCACCAGGCGCTGCAGGAAGCGGCGCAGGGCCAGGTCGTCGGCGTCGGGGCGCCAGTGCATCCAGCCCAGGGGATTGTCCTGGCACCAGCTGTTGTTGTTGCCGCCCTGGCTGCGGCGCACCTCATCGCCCATCAGCAGCATCGGCGTGCCGGGGGCCAGCAGCAGGGCACTCAGCAGGTTGCGCAGCTGGCGGTTGCGCAGCGCCTGCACCCCCGGGTCGCTGCAGGGACCCTCGCGGCCGTGGTTCCAGCTGTTGTTGTGGTTGTCGCCGTCGCGGTCCTGCTCGCCGTTGGCCAGGTTGTGCTTGCGGTCGTAGCTCACCAGATCCGCCAGGGTGAAGCCGTCGTGGGCGGTGAGGAAGGTGATGCTGCGGCCCGGCCCGGCCGGCTGGCCGCCGTAGAGATCCGGACTGCCGGCCATCCGCTGCCCCATCGGCCAGCAGCTGCGCTCATCGCCCTTCCAGAAGCGGCGCAGGTCGTCGCGGAAGCGGCCGTTCCAGGCGCCCATGCGCCGGGCCGGGAAGTCCGCCAGCCGGTAGAGGCCGCCGCAGTCCCAGGGCTCGCTCACCAGCTTGAGGTCGGCCAGCTCGGGATCGGCCTCGATCTCCTCGAACAGGGGCGGCAGGTCGAGCGGGGCCAGCTCCTCGCCGCGGCTGAGGGCGATGCCCAGGTCGAAGCGGAAGCCATCCACCCCCAGCTCCAGGGCCCAGCAGCGCATCGACTCCAGGATCAGCCGCCGGACCAGGGCCCGGTTGGCGGCCACGCTGTTACCGCATCCGCTCACATCCAGGTAGTCGCCGCGGGCGTTCTGGTGGTAGTAGAGGCGGTCGTCGAGGCCGCGCCAGCTGAGGGTGGGGCCGGCCTGGTTGCCCTCGCTGGTGTGGTTGTAGACCACATCCACCAGCACCTCGATGCCGGCCTGATGGCAGGCGGTCACGAGCTGGCGCACCTGCTGGCGGATCTGCAGCGGATCGCGGCCGTGCTGGTAGCCGTGGTGGGGCGCCATCCAGCTGATCGGGCTGTAGCCCCAGTAGTTCTGGCGACCGGCCGGGGCGTCCTGGGGGTCGAAGGCCATCACCGGCAGCAGCTCGACCGTGGTGACCCCCAGCTCCTGCAGGTAGGGGATCGCCTCCACCAGGCCCAGATAGGTGCCCTGCAGCTCCGGCGCCACGGCAGAGCCGGTGCCGCGGCTGAAGCCGCCCACGTGCAGCTCGTAGATCACCGTGCGCTGCCAGCTGTGGCGGGGCCGTGGCGCGGCCACGAAGTCGAAGCGCTCCCGCTCGGTGACCACCCCCTTGAGGCAGCTGGCGGTGTTGGGGATGGCGCCCACCGCATCGGAGCGGCGGTAGACGTCCCAGCCGGCGATGGCCCGGGCGCAGGGGTCGAGCAGCACCTTGGAGGGGTTGAAGCCGTGGCGGCCGGGCTGCAGCGGCCCGAACACCCTGTAGCCGTAGCAGCAGCCGATGCCGATCCCCTCCACCTCGCCGTGCCAGTGGTCGCCGGAGCGGTGCTGCAGGGGATCGAGGGCGATCACCTGCTGGGGTTCAGGCGCGTTGGCGTGGGCGAACAGCAGCAGCTCCACCCGGGTGGCGAGGGGGGCCACCACGGAGAAGTTGACGCCCCGCGCCGTGGGGGTGGCTCCCAGGGGCCAGGGGTGTCCGGGACGGAGCGGAGCCACCGGAGCGAGCGGACTGCCCCCACAAGCTAGGTGGCGCGGCCCGGTGCGACGGTCGCGGCCGCTGCTCCAGGCTGCACTCATGTCCCAGTTCCCCAGCCCAACGCCGTCCGGAGGCTCCCCCAGCCCCGCCTCCGCCGGCTCCGAGGCCGTCGTCCCGGTGCCCGCGGCGCCGGCTGCGGCCCCCGCTGGCTGGTCGCCGCCGGCGGAGGCCGGCCGGCCGCCCCAGCTTGTGCTGCCGGGGCTGTGGCTGTTCGTCCCCAGCCGCGACAGCCACGGCGGCAGTGCCTGGTGGCTGGAGCATCCCGATGGCGGCCTGCTGATCGACTGCCCCGGCTGGACCGAGGCCAACCTGGCGTTCCTGGCGCGCCAGGCCGGCGGCCGCATCGTGCTCACCAGCCGTGAGGGCCACGGCCGCTGCCGCCGCTTCCAGCAGGCCCTGGGCTGGCCGGTGCTGGTGCAGGAGCAGGAGGCCTATCTGCTGCCGGGAGTGGAGCGGTTGGAGACCTTCGCGGCCGAGCGGCAGCTCTCGCCGCGGCTGCAGCTCCTCTGGACCCCGGGGCCCACGCCCGGGTCGTGCGTGCTGCTGGCGAGCGGCTGCGGTGGCCCCGGCGGGGCTGCGGAGGGATCCGGGGCTGCCCATCCGGACAACGATCCAGCCATCCCGCAGGGGGACATCCTGTTCTGCGGCCGGCTGCTCAGCCCCACCGGCCCCGGCCTGGCGGCGCCGCTGCGCAGCGCCCGCAGCTTCCACTGGGGCCGCTGGCTGCGCAGCCTGGAGGCCCTGCGGCGGCGCCTGCCGCCCCAGTCCCCCCGCTGGATCGCCAGTGGGGCCGGGCTTGGGGCCCTGCGCGGCGGCAAGCTGATCGAGGGCGGCCGTGCCGTGCTGGAGGGGCTCGACCTGGAGGCCCTGGCGGGCGCCGCGGCCCCCTCCGCCCCCCCGTCCTGAGCCCCGGCCGTGGACCGAATAGCCCCAGATCCACACTCCCCCGGACCTTTTCGGTTGCCGGGCTCGCCGGTGCCCCATACGATTAGCGCGCTGAATTCCAGTGGCAGTCGACGTTCCCTCCGACCTGCCCGGCTCCCGCTGACCCTGAAGGCCTCCCCACTCCGATGAACAAAGCTGACCTCGTCAACCTCGTTGCCGCCCGCACCGAGCTGACCAAGACCGACGTCGCCCAGGTGGTCGATGCCCTGATCGACACGATCATCGACTCCGTCGTCGACGGCAAGAAGGTGTCGATCCTCGGCTTCGGCTCCTTCGAGCCCCGCGACCGCTCCGCTCGCCAGGGCCTGAACCCCAAGACCGGCGAGAAGATCAAGATCGACGCCAAGCGCGTGCCCGCCTTCACCGCCGGCAAGCTGTTCAAGGACAAGGTGCAGGGCGTCGCCTGAGCCCAGACCTGCTCCCTGCAGACCCGCTGAGTCAAGAGCTGCGGCGTTCAGAGCTGCGGCGCCGCGCCCTGCCGCTCCTGCTGCCGCGGACGCTGCAGGGGCAGCTTGGGGCGGGGGCTGAGCGTCGCCGCAGCGCTCGCCGGGGGCGCTATGCCCCCTCCCCCACCGGGCTCCAGCACCGCGGCAACCTGCGCACTGCCCTGCTGTCCTGGCTGGTGACGCGCCTACAGGACGGGGAGTGGCTCCTGCGCCTCGACGACCTGGACACCCCGCGCAATCGGCCCGGTGCCGAGGCGGCGATCCTGGCCGATCTCCACTGGCTGGGGCTGGCCTGGGATGGCCCACCGATCCGCCAGAGCGAGCGCACCGGCCTCTACGCGACTGTGCTCTCCAGCTTCCGGCGCGGCGGCGTGCTCTACCCCTGCCGCTGCAGCCGGCGCACCCTGGCCGATGTGTCGGCTCCCCATGGCGCCTCGCCGGTCTACCCGGGTCACTGCCGCGCCAGGCCGCCCCAGCCCGGGCCGGCCCAGTGGGGCGTGCAGCAGGGTCGCCTGCCCAGCTGGCGTCTGGCCCTGGGGCCCGGGCCGCTGGGCTGGCCCGAGCGGCTGGCGGCAGCGGGTCAGCTCGATGGGCCGAGCCAGGTGGGCGATGTGGTGCTGCGCCGATCCGATGGCTTCCTCGCCTACCACCTGGCCACGGCGGTGGATGAGCTGACCCTCGGGATCGCCGATGTGGTGCGCGGCGAAGACCTCTGGGCGTCCACCGGCGCCCAGGTGGCGGTGATGGAGCTCCTGGGCCAGTCGCCTCCCGACTACTGGCACGTGCCGCTCTGGCGTGACGCCGGCGGTGAGCGGCTGGCCAAGCGCAGCGGTTCCGAGGGGCTGGAGGGTCTGCGGGCGCAGGGCCTCGATGGTCCCGGGGTGATCGGACTCATGGCGGCCAGCCTGGAGCTGGTGCCGGCGGGTGCGCGGCTCAGCGCAGACGAGCTGTTGGCGGAGCTGCGGCGGAGGGGTGGGCTGGCCGCGCTGGAGCGGCTGCTCGGTGAGCGGGGCCAGGCACCGGCGGGATAGCGGACAGGCTTAAGGAAGGCTTCGGGATCAAATCCGCGAGACCCGACCACAGTGACGGCATTCCGATCCAGTTCCGATGGCCCGATACCCCGATGGCCTACGCCCAGGCGGATCGTTGGCTCCGCCCCGCCTGCAGCTCGTTCCTGCCCCCACCGCCGCGGACTCATCCGAGCTGTGCGGGCGCTGTGGTGGCAGTGGCGTGCTGCGGACCAACGCCTTCTGCTTCCGCACCTGCCTGGACTGCGTCGGTCAGGGGGAGAGGCCCCGGCTCGAGCTGGCCAGGGGCCTGGAGCCACCCCTGACGTTCCGCCCGCGCTCGGCGCCGCGGCCGACGCCGGTGGAGATCAGCGCTTGGCTTTCTTCTGGCGCCAGATGAAGAAGGCCGCCGTGCCCACCACCACGGCCAGGGGGGCGGCGGTCAGCAGCAGCAGCGCAACGGCGGTCCAGTCGGTATACATGCATCAGGCCAGCGGTCGCTGACCATCTTCTCAGGCAACTCCATGGCCCCAGGGCGCAGCTGCAGGATTCCGCAAGATGCGCCCCGGTGCCGGAGGCAGATGGCTTGCTCCTCGCCGCGGGTTTGGTCGCTTCGGCTCGCGCTGGCGGCGGCTGTGGCCGTGCTGGCGGCGGCTCCAGGGCAGGCGGGCGTGCGCTTCGAGAACTGCCAGCCCACCGCCGATGGCGGCCTCACCTGCGACACCCGCCCCACCGGCAACACCCTGATGGACGACGAGGCGGCCCGCTTCGGCCTGTTCGACGAGGCCAGCCCGGGCTGGAGCGAGTTCAACCCCTACGAGGGCTACGACGACATGTTCGGCGGCAACGAGACCTGAGACGCGGCCCGGAGCCTCCGGCCTGGAACCTCCGTCTTGAGCCTCGGCGCTGATGCTCAGCAGATCCTGGGCAGATGCTCGCCCCGGCCGGGATCAAGGGGTCGGCGCACCCCCAGGCCATTGCGCAGGCTCACCGGCGTTCGGGGCAGGCCGAGGGGGTGGCTGTCTGCGCCCGGCGTGGCCGGCGCCATCGCCACACCGATCTGGGTGGCGGCCGCATCGAAGCGGCGCAGCACCGCCAGGGCCGCTTCGGCCTGCTGCTGGGGCAGCAGCAGGGTCAGGCGGCCCTCATTGGCCATGGTGAGGGGATCGAGCCCCAGCAGGTCGCAGGCCGCCTGCACCGCGGGAGCGATCGGGATGGCGGCCTCCTCCAGCTCCAGCCGCACCCCCGCGGCGCTGGCGATCTCGTGCAGGGCGCTGGCCAGGCCGCCGCGGGTCAGGTCCCGCAGACAGTGGAGCTCCAGGCCCGCCGCCAGCAGGGCCCGTACCGGCTCCAGCAGCGGCGCCAGATCGCTCTCCAAGGGCGTGCGGAAGCCCAGCTCCTCGCGGGCCGCCAGGATCGCCACGCCGTGGCGGCCCAGGTCGCCGCTTACCAGCACCGCATCGCCGGGCCGCACCGCCGCCGGACTGATCGTGAGGTCGTGGCTCACCCGGCCGATGGCGGCGGTGTTGATGAAGATCCCGTCGCCCTTGCCCCGCTCCACCACCTTGGTGTCGCCGGTGACCACGGCCACGCCGCAGGCGGCGGCCTCGCGGCGGATCGAGGCCAGCACCCGCTCCAGGCTGGCGATCGGCAGGCCCTCCTCCAGGATCAGCCCCAGGCTCAGGGCCAGGGGATCGGCGCCGGCCATGGCCAGGTCGTTGACGCTGCCGATCACCGCCAGCCGGCCGATGTCGCCGCCCGGGAAGACCAGCGGCCGCACCACGTAGGAGTCGGTGGTGAAGGCGAGCCGGCCGCCGGGTGCCGGCAGCAGGGCGGCATCGTGCAGCACCCCATCGGCCGGGCCGAAGGCGGGCACGATCAGCTCGCGGATCAGCTGCTGGCTGAGGCTGCCGCCGCCGCCATGGGCCAGCTGGATGCAGGGCTCACCGGGGGAGCCATGGGGTGTGCGCATGGCTCAGCGGTGGTAGCGGTAGTAGGCCGCACAGGCGCCCTCGCCCGACACCATCGGTGCCCCGAGCGGGCGCTCGGGCGTGCAGGCCGTGCCGAAGCTGGGGCACTGGTGGGGTTTCTTCAGTCCCTGGAGCACCAGGCCGCTGATGCAGGCGGGCGCGGGTGCGGGCGGCGGCACTTCGGCCCCGTTGGCAGCGATCTCGCCACGGATTGCCAGGGCGTCGTAGGGCGGCCGCAGCTCCAGGCCGCCAGCCGGGATCATGCCCAGCCCCCGCCACTCCTGATCGACGGGCCGGAACACCCGCTGCAGCAGGGCCCGGGCGCCGGCGTTGCCCTCGGGTCTGGCCGCCTGGCGGTAGGCGTTCTCCACCCGGTGTTCGCCCCGCTCCAGCTGCCGCACGGCGGCCAGGATGCCGCGCAGCAGCTCCTCGGGCTCGAAGCCCGTCACCACGATCGGGCGACGGTGCCGCGCGGCGATGCCCCCGTACTCCCCGTCGCCCATCACGGTGCAGACATGGCCGGCGGCCAGGATCGCCTGCACCCGGCAGGCGGGGTCGGCCAGCATCACCTCCAGCACCGGCGGTACCCGCACATGGGCCACCAGCAGCTCCACATTGGTCAGCCCCTCGGCCAGGGCCCGCTCGGCCAACAGGGCCGTGGCCGGTGCGGTGGTCTCGAACCCCACCGCGAAGAACACCACCCGCCGCTCCGGGTGGCGGCGGGCGATGGCCAGCACGTCGAGGGGGGAGTAGACGACGCGCACATCGCCGCCCCGGGCCCGCTGCTCCAGCAGGTCTGTGCCGGAGCTGCCCGGCACCCGCAGCATGTCGCCGAAGGAGCAGAGGATCACCTCCGGCTGGGCCGCCAGGGCCAGGGCCTGCTCGATCCGCGCGGCATCGGTGACGCAGACCGGACAGCCGGGCCCGTGGATCAGGCTCAGCTGGGGCGGCAGCAGCTGGTCGAGGCCGTGGCGCAGGATCGCGTGGGTCTGGCCGCCGCAGACCTCCATCAGGGTCCAGGGGCGGCTGCAGCTGGCGTGGAGCTCGTCGAGCAGGGCGTGGACCCGGCCCATGCTGCTGGCGTTGGTGCTGCCGCTGCCGCTGGCGTTGGCGTAGGCATTGGCGTTCCCGTCGCCGCCGGTTTGCGCCCCGGGCAGTTCCCTGCTCAGCTCCATGGGGCGCCATCCGTGAGGTGGCTGTAGCTGCCCACCGCGCGCATGTACTGGGCCCGCTCGAAGGCCTCGGGATCCGGGCAGCGGGCCTGGCTGAGGCAGCCCCGCAGCTCCTCGAGCGAGCCGTACCCGTGCTCCTCCAGCCACTGCTCCAGCTCGGCCGTGATCCGTCGCAGCTGTTCGGGGCCATGGCGCAGCAGGGCTGCCACCAGTTGGGTGGTGCTGGCCCCCACCATCAGCATCCGCACCACGTCGGCGCCGGTGCTGAGGCCGCCGCTGGCCGCCAGATCCAGCCCCAGGCGGCCGTGCAGCAGACCGATCCAGCGCAGCGGCAGGCGCTGGTCGGCCTCGCTGCTGAGCTGCAGGTGGGAGCGGGTCTCCAGGGTCTCGATGTCGATGTCGGGCTGGTAGAAGCGGTTGAACAGCACCAGGCCCGCCGCTCCGGCGGCCTCCAGCTGACGGGCGAAGTGGGCCAGGCTCGTGTACCAGGGGCCCAGCTTCACCGCCACGGGCAGCGGCACCGCGGCGCACACCTCCCGCACCACCGCCAGCTGTTCGGCCTCCAGCTCATTGCCGCTGCGGGAGCCGTCCGTGGGCACGGCGTAGAGGTTGAGCTCGATGGCGCTGGCCCCCGCCTCGACCACGGCGAGGGCGGCCTGGCGCCAGTGGCCGGGATGCACGCCGTTCAGGCTGGCGATCACGGGAATCGACAGGCACTGGCGGGCGGCGCGGATCTCCGCCAGGTAGCCGTCGAGGCCCAGGTGCACGGGATCGGTGCTGGGCAGGTAGCTGAGCGACTCGGCATAGCTGTCGCTGCCGATCTGCTGGTGGTGCTGCCACTCCTGCCAGTCGCGCTCGATCTGCTCGAGGAACAGCGAGTGCAGCACCACCGCCGCCGCCCCGTGCTCCTCCAGCTGCGGCAGCAGGGCGGGATCGCCGCTGAGGGGTGCCGCCGCACCCACCACCAGCGGCGAGCGCAGCTCCAGGCCCAGCCAGCGGCTGGCGAGGGGATGGTGGCTCATGGCGTGGGCTCCTGGGATCCGCCGCTGGCCAGGCGCTGATAGCGCTCCCAGCGCTGCTGCGCCTCCGCCTGGGCCTCGCGGGCCAGCTGGCGGGCCTGCTCCGGCTGGCTGTAGCGCAGCATGCGGAAGCGGTTCTCGCTGGCCATTGCCTCCGCCATCGGCAGGTGGGGGGCGCGGGAATCCAGCACCAGGGGCGGCAGGCCCTGCTCTTTGCGGCGCGGGTCGTGGCGGTAGAGCAGCCAGCGGCCCGAGTCCACCGCCTGCTGTTGGTGCGCCATGCCCTGGGCCATGGCGATGCCGTGGGCGATGCAGTGGGAGTAGGCCAGGATCAGCGAGGGCCCCGGGAAGGATTCCGCCTCCAGGAACACCCGCAGCGTGTGCTCATCGCGGGCCCCCATGGCCACGCTCGCCACGTAGACGTCGCCGTAGGTCATGGCGATCAGGCCCAGATCCTTCTTGGCGGTCTGCTTGCCGCCGCTGGCGAACTTGGCCACGGCCCCCTTGGGCGTCGCCTTCGACATCTGGCCGCCGGTGTTGGAGTACACCTCCGTATCGAGCACCAGCAGGTTCACGTCCTCGCCGCTGGCCAGCACCTGGTCAATGCCGCCGAAGCCGATGTCGTAGGCCCAGCCGTCGCCGCCGATGATCCAGACGCTGCGCTTCACCAGATCGCCCGCCAGCTCCCGCAGGGCCGCCAGGCGGGCCGCCACGGCAGGGGATCCGGGGCTTTCGCCGGCCAGGAGCTGATCGAGCAGCCGCTCCAGCTCCGCCACCCGCAGGCGCTGCTCGTGGATACCGGCCTCGTCGCCCTGATCGGCCTGCAGCAGCGCCTCGGCCAGGGCCGGCGGCACGGGGCCGGTCAGTTCCCGCAGCAGCCGTTGGGCGGTGGCGTGCCGCTGGTTGAAGGCCACCCGGAAGCCGAGGCCGAATTCGGCGTTGTCCTCGAACAGGGAGTTGCTCCAGGCCGGGCCACGGCCCTCCGCATTGGTGGTGTACGGGGTGGTGGGCAGGTTGCCGCCGTAGATCGAGGAGCAGCCCGTGGCGTTGGCGATCACCATGCGATCGCCGAACAGCTGGGTGGCGAGCTTGATGTAGGGGGTCTCGCCGCAGCCGGCGCAGGCGCCGGAGAACTCGAACAGGGGGCGCTGCAGCTGCTGCTGGTTGATGTGACGCAGGTTCAGGGCGGTGCGCCCGGGATCGGGGAGCTGCAGGAAGAACTCCCAGTGGCTGCGGCTCTGTTGCCGCAGCGGCCGCTGCGGCGCCATGTTGATCGCCTTGCGGCGCGGCTCGCTGCGGTCCCGCGCCGGACAGACCTCCACGCAGAGGCTGCAGCCGGTGCAGTCCTCCCCCGCCACCTGGATCGTGAAGCTCTGGCCGCTCCAGTGGGGATCACGGGCGGCGGCGCTGCGGAAGCCCTCGGGTGCCTCCGCCAGGGCCTCGGGGGCGCACGTCTTGGCGCGGATCACGGCGTGGGGACACACCATCACGCACTTGCCGCACTGCACGCACAGGTCCGGCTCCCACACCGGGATCGCCTCGGCGATGTTGCGTTTCTCCCACTGGGCGGTGCCGCTGGGGAAGCTGCCGTCGCAGGGGAGGGCGCTCACGGGCACGGCATCGGCCTGGCGGCGCAGCTGGGGCAGCACCAGCTCGCGCACGAAGGCGGGCGCAGCCGCCAGGTGCGCGGGCAGCGGCAGCGGCTCGGGGGTGGCTCCGGGCGCAGCTGCCGAGCTAGGCGGCGGCGTGATCTCCTTCAGCCCTCCCAGGGCGGCCTGCACCGCCGCCAGGTTGCTCGTCACCACCGCCTCCCCCTTCTTGCCGTAGCTGTGGCGGATGGCGGCCTCGATCGCCGCCAGGGCCTGGGCCATCGGCATCACGCCGGCCAGGGCGAAGAAGCCGGTCTGCATCACGGTGTTGATGGTGCGGCCCAGGCCGTGGGCCTCGGCGATGGCCGAGGCGTTCAGCGCAAACACCCGCAGCCCTCGGGCCCGGATGCCCCGCTGCACGCGCTCTGGGATCCGCGCCCAGCACTGCTCGGGCTCCCAGGGGCTGTTGAGCAGCAGCGTGGCCCCGGGGGCCGCCACCGCCAGCAGGTCGAACTGCTCGAGAAAGTCCCAGTGGTGACAGGCCACCAGCTGGGCCTGGCGGATCAGGTAGGTGGAGCGGATCGGCCGCGGCCCGAAGCGCAGGTGCGACACCGTGACCGACCCCGACTTCTTCGAGTCGTAGACGAAGTAGCCCTGGGTGAAGAGATCCGTGCCCTCGCCGATGATCTTGATGGCGTTCTTGTTGGCCCCCACGGTGCCATCGGAGCCCAGCCCGTAGAACACGGCGCGGAACGTCTCCGGCGCTTCGGTGTCGAAGCTCTCGTCGACAACCAGCGAGCGGTGGGTCACGTCGTCGGTGATGCCCACCGTGAAGTGGTTGAGCGGCGCGGTGGCGCTCAGGTTGTCGAGCACGGCCTTCACCATCGCCGGGGTGAACTCCTTGGAGGCCAGGCCGTAGCGGCCGCCCACCACCCGTGGCAGGGGTGTGCTGGCGCGGGCCGGCCAGTGCTCGGCCAGGGCCGCCACCACGTCGAGGTAGAGGGGTTCGCCGAGGCTGCCGGGCTCCTTGCAGCGATCCAGCACCGCCACGGCCCGCACGCAGGCCGGCAGGGCCGCCACCAGCTGCTCGGCCGGGAAGGGCCGGTACAGGCGCAGCTTCAGCACCCCCACCCGTTCGCCCCGCTCCGCCAATGCCGCCACAGCCTCGGCGGCGGCCTCGCAGCCCGAGCCCATCAGCACCAGCACCCGCTCGGCCTCGGGGTGCCCCTCGAACTCCACCAGCCCGTAGCGCCGCCCCGTGAGGGCGGCGAAGCGGTCCATCGCGGCCTGCACCAGCTGCGGTGTGGCGTCGTGGAAGCGGTTGGCGGCCTCCCGGGCCTGGAAGCAGAGGTCCGGGTTCTGGCTGGTGCCGCGGATCACCGGGTGGTCGGGCGAGAGGCCCCGGGCCCGGTGGGCGGCGATCAGCTCGGCGGGAATCAGCTGGTGCAGCAGCGCGTCGTCCAGCAGCGCCACCTTCTGGATCTCATGGGAGGTGCGGAAGCCGTCGAAGACGTGCAGGAAGGGCACCCGGGCCGCCAGGGTGGCGGCGCTGGCGATGGCGGCGAAGTCGCCGCTCTCCTGCACCGAGGCCGAACAGAGCAGGGCGCAGCCGGTGCCGCGGGCGGCCATCACGTCGGAGTGGTCGCCGAAGATCGAGAGGGCCGAGGTGGCGAGCGCCCGCGCGGCCACGTGGATCACGGCGGCGGTCAGTTCGCCGGCGATCTTGTAGAGGTTGGGCAGCATCAGCAGCAGCCCCTGGGACGCCGTGAAGGTCGTCGTCAGGGCGCCGGCCTGCAGGGCGCCGTGGACCACCCCGGCGGCGCCGGCCTCGCTCTGCATCTCCACCACCGCTGGCACGGTGCCCCAGAGGTTGGGGCGCCCCTCGCTGGCCCAGGCATCGGCCCACTCGCCCATCGGTGAGGCGGGGGTGATCGGGTAGATCGCCATCACCTCGTTGAGTCGATAGGCCACCCGGGCCACGGCCTCGTTGGCATCGAGGCTGGCCAGCTCCGGGGCCGTCCGGGGGGCCGTGGCTGGAGCGCGGGAGGCGGTGGCGGTCATGGGGAGGCGGCGGCGGCCTGGCGCATCAGCTCGGCGTCGTCGCCATCGAGCACGGTCAGGGCGAGGCCGGCGTGCACCAGCAGCTGGTCGCCCACCCGGGCCTCGGGCACGCAGGCCAGGCTCACCTGGCGCAGCACCCCCGCGAAGCTCACCTCCCCCTGGCGCCAGAGCGGGTCGGGATGGGCCTCCATGCTTACTAGTTCACCCGGGACCGCCAGGCACATCGCTGTCTGCCGAGGTGTTGCCCTCTCTATAGCCATCCGGCATCGGCGGGCCAAGGCCACCTCGGGGTTCCGTCATCCGGTTCCTCCGCCAGCAGCTGGCCCAGGGCGATGGCCCCGTCGTTGCAGGGCAGCCGCCGGGGCCAGAGGGGGGTGATGCCGCGCCGGCGCACCTCCCCGATGACCAGCTCCAGCAGCAGGGCGTTCTGGAAGCAGCCGCCCGCCAGCAGCAGCTGCCGGGCGCCCAGGGCGCTGGCCAGCTCGCCGAGGGCCGCGGCCAGGGCGCTGTGGAAGCCCAGGGCGATGGCGCCGGGGTCGCGGCCCTCGGCCAGGTGGGTCAGGATCGCCTCCAGCAGGGGTTGCCAATCCAGCTGCCAGGGCGTGTCGGCACCGGTGGCTTGCAGGATCAGGTGACCATCGCCGGCCCGCCCGGCCCCGATCGCCGGCTTCCCCTGCCGCTCCCAGGCCGCCGTGGCCAGCCCCTCCAGGGCCATGGCGGCCTGGCCCTCGTAGCTGCAGCGCTGCACCAGGCCCAGCAGGGAGGCCACCGCATCGAACAGGCGACCCACGCTCGAGCCCAGGGGCGCCCGGGCTGCGGCTGCAGCGTTGGTGCTCTCCAGCAGGCCCTGCAGCACCGTGAGCTCCTCGGCCGTGAAGGCCGCCAGGCTGGCCAGGCCCCTGGCCCGCAGCGCCTCCAGGCCCGTGCTGCCGAGGCCGGCGTGGAGCAGACCGAGGGCTGACCGCCGCGGTTCACGGGCCGCCGCCTCACCGCCCGGCAGGCGGAAGGGGCGCAGCCGCGCCAGCCGCCGGTAGCCCGTCGGCGTGATCAGCAGCGCCTCGCCGCCCCAGAGGGTGCCGTCATCGCCATGGCCGGAGCCGTCCCAGGCCACCCCCAGCTGGGGGCCCGCCAGGCCGTGCTCGGCCGCGCAGGCCAGCAGGTGGGCGTGGTGGTGCTGCACGGGCACCAGCGGCAGGCCCTCCCGGGCCGCCAGGGCCCGGGCCAGCCGGGTGGAGACGTAGCCCGGGTGGCCGTCGCAGCGCAGGGCGGCGGGACTGACGCCCTGGCGGTTCAGCCAGGCCGCCAGGGTGCGCTGCAGGTGGCAGGCACCCGCCTCGCTCTCCAGGTCTCCGAGGGCGGGACTGAGCAGGGCCAGGCGCCTGTCGGCCGCGGCCGGGAGCCCCAGGGCGACGCTGGCCTTGAGCTGGGCGCCGAGGGCGAGCACCGCGCCCGTTCCGGTCGCGTCAGCACCGGCCGCTGGCCCGGCCACCAGCTCCAGGGCGATCGGGGCGCTGCCCCGCCCCTGGCGCAGCAGCAGCGGCTCGCCGCCCGCGACGCGGGCCACCCCGTCGTCGATCGGGTTGACGATGGCCAGGCCATGGCTCAGCACCCCGTCGGCGAGGGCGGCCAGCACGGCGCCGTCGCCGAGGGCATCCGAGGCCAGGGGCTCCCCGGAGCGGTTGGCGCTGGTGGCCACCACCGGCCCACCGACGGCCTCCAGCAGCAGGTGGTGCAGGGCGCTGCTGGGGCGCATCACCCCCAGCCAGGCGCTCGCCTGGGTCACGCCGGCGGTGATGGGCGCCGGCGTGCGCGGGCGCAGCAGCACGATCGGGGCGGCAGCGGCGTCGAGCAGGGCCGCCTCCTCTGGGCTGGGGCGCCCGTGGCGCTCGATCCACTCCCGCGGGGCCATCAGGGCCAGGGGCTTGTCGGGCCGGCCCTTGCGGCGGCGCAGCTCCGCCACGGCTGCGGCGTTGCCCGCCTCCACCAGCAGCTGGAAGCCCCCCACCCCCTGCAGCGCCACGATCCGCCCGGCGCGCAGGGCGGCGGCGGCGGCGGCGATGGCGGCCCGGTTGGTCGCTTGGGCCCCTTGGCCGGCCTGATCCAGCTCCCGCCAGGCCAGCCGCGGCCCGCAGGCCGGACAGCTCAGGGTCTGGGCGTGGAAGCGGCGATCGGCGGGGTCGCCGTACTCCTGGCGGCAGGCCGCACACAGCGGGAAGTCCGCCAGGCTGGTGTTGGCGCGCTCGAAGGGCAGGCGCCGCAGCACGCTGTAGCGGGGGCCGCAGTCGGTGCAGCTGATGAAGGGGTAGCCGTGGCGGCGGTTGCCTGGATCGCGCAGCTCCGCCAGGCAGGCCGCACAGGTGGCCAGATCCGGCAGCACCAGGGCCCGGGCCGCCGCCGCGGTTCCGGATGCGGCCCCACCAGCGCGCGCGCGGGCCATCGTGCTGGAGGGGGCGATGCGCATCCCCGCCGGTTCCCCCTGGCTGCTTCCCCAGCGAACCTCCAGCCGATCGATCCGGCAGTGGGCGGGTCCGGCCACGGGCAGGGCCGCCAGAAACCGTTCCAGCGCCGGGCGCTCCCCCTCCAGGGCCACGGCGGCGCCATCGGGCCCGTTGGCCACCCAGCCCCGCAGCCCCAGCTCCGTGGCCAGCCGGTGGACCCAGGGACGGAAGCCCACCCCCTGCACCAGCCCCTCCAGCTGGATCTCCAGTCGCTGCGGCGCTGCCGGCCCCACCCCCCGGCTCCCGTCCATGCCGGGCTCAGCCGTGGGCGTGGGCGGGGCCATGGCCATGGCCATGGCCATGGTGGTGCGCCCGCGCCAGCAGCCCCCGCTGGCGCTGCTGCTGCTCCAGCCAGTCGATCAGCTCCGCCAGCCCCGCGCCGCTGCGGGCCGACACCTCGAACAGCCGGGCCGCCGGCGCGATCGCCGCCAGGTTCGCCAGCGCCTCGTCGCGGCGGAAGGCCACTGCCTCGGCCAGGTCGATCTTGTTGAGCAGCACGGCGTCGGCGCTGCGGAACAGGGCCGGGTATTTGAGGGGCTTGTCCTCCCCCTCCGTCACCGACAGCACCGCCAGGCGCAGGTGTTCCCCCAGGTCGAAGCCGGTGGGGCACACCAGGTTGCCCACGTTCTCGATCACCAGCAGCTCCATGCCGGCGGCGTCGAGCTGGGCGAAGGCCCGCTCCACCAAGTGGGCCTCCAGGTGGCAGAGGTCGCCGGTGCGGATCTGCACGGCGCGGGCGCCGGCGGTCTGCAGGCGGCGGGCGTCGTTGTCGGTGGCCAGGTCGCCCACGATCACCCCCACGGGCGGCCTGGGCCAGCGTGCCGCCAGCTGCTCCAGCAGGGCCGTCTTGCCGGAGCCGGGGGCCGAGAGCAGGTTGAGGGCCAACAGGCCGTGCTGCTCGAAGTGGCTGCGGTTGGCGGCAGCCTGCAGGTCGTTGCGCTCCAGCAGGCGGCGCTGCAGGCCCAGCTGGCGGGTGGGTCGCACTGGGATCTCCGCAGGGGCGCCCCCGGCCGCCGCGGCTTCCGCACTACCCCCGGGGAGCGCCGCCACGCCACAGCCGCAGGTGCCGCACATCAGGACACCTCCAGGCCCACCAGCTCCAGCTCCCGGCCGCGCAGGAGGCGGCTGGCCAGGCTGCCGCAGCTGGGGCAGGCGTGGATCACGTCGACGGGGCGGAACTCCTGGCTGCAGTCTGGACAGAAGCAGACGGTGGGCACCACCTCGAGATCCAGTGTGATCGGGCCCCCCCACAGCTCCGCATCGTCCGGCCGGTTGTGGCCCTGGGGATCCGCTGCTCCCATCACCACCGCAAACGCCAGGCGCAGGGCCTCGGGATCTACCCCGGCCTGGCTGCCGACCCGCAGCTGCAACCCGTGGATGCGGCGGGCGCCCTGGGCCCGCGCCTCCTGCACGGCGAGGCGGCGCAGCTCCTCCATCAGGGCGAGTTCATGCATGGCGTGCCCAGGCCGTGAGCAGGTCCAGGGCCTCCGCCAGGCGGGCGCTGGCGCCGGGGCTGAGCTCTTCCCCGAAGCCGGTGGCGGTGGCGGCGATCGGAATCAGCAGCTGCCAGGCCGGCGGGCCGGTGCCGTGCAGCGCCATGGCGAGGGCCAGCAGGGCGCCGGGTGTGGCGTGGTGGGTCAGGGGCGCAGGCCCGCTGGCGCCGGCGGGGTGCAGCGGTTCCAGGCGCAGGGGCTCCAGCCCCGCGGGCCCGGCGCCCGCCGCCGTGATCACCGCATCCACCAGCACCACGGCGCCGGCCGCGGCGATCGGCTCCACCAGCTCGGGGGTGAGCTGCTGCACCGCCAGCACCTCCAGCTCCGCCAGGGCGCCGGCCTCCACCCGGGCCGCCAGGGCCTCAGCCACGTGCCAGCCCACGCCGTCGTCCTGGCGCAGGCTGTTGCCGATGCCGATCACCAGCCGCCGCGACCCCATGGCTCAGTCGCGCCGCAGCACGTCGCGCAGCTGGCCATCGGCCCCCACCAGCTCCACCAGCAGCGGCATCTGGCCGGCGGCGTGGGTGGAGCAGGAGAGGCAGGGATCGAAGCAGCGGATGCCCGCCTCCACCCGGTTCAGCAGCCCTTCCGTCAGCCGCTCGCCGCTGAGGTAGTGGCGGGCGATCTGCGTCACGGTGCGGTTCATGGCGCCGTTGTTCTGGCCCGTGGCGATGATCAGGTTTACCGCCTCGATCAGGCCGTTCTCGTCCACCCGGTAGTGGTGGAACAGGGTGCCCCGCGGCGCCTCACTCACCCCCACCGCCTCGTGGGCGTTCACGCCGGCCCGGGCGCGCACGTGGGTCGCCGTGATCGTGGGATCGTCGAGCAGCTGCTGCATCTGCTCCAGGCAGGCCAGGATCTCGATCAGGCGGGCCAGGTGATACAGGAACGACGCCGTCACCACCCGGCCGCCCCGCTGGCGCAGCTCCAGCAGTTCGCGGTCGGCCTGCTCCGTGCCGATGCGCTCGCAGAGGTTGAGCCGGGCCAGGGGACCGACCCGGTAGCTGCCCGCCTCCGGCCCCAGGGCCTTCACGTAGGGGAACTTGAGGTAGCTCCAGGGCTCCACCGCCTCGGCCAGGAAGGAGGCGTAGTCGTCCTCGCGCAGGCCATCGGCCACCACGACTCCCGCGCTGTCGACGATGCGGATCCCGCAGCCGGCCTCGGCACCGCGGTGGTGTTCCCACAGGGCACCGGGGCCCACGAGCCCCAGGAAGAGCGAGGGGAAGTTGCCGAAGATGCCCAGCTCTTCCCCCAGCTGGGTGTCGAGCAGGGTCTTGAACAGGCCCAGGGCCCGTTCGGTGATGGCGAAGGCCTCCGGCAGGCCGGCCTGGATCCGCAGCCGCGTCTCCTCGCTGAGGGGCTCCCGCACCCCCCCCGGCACCGACCAGGCGGCGTGGATCTTGCGCCCCCCCAGGGCCTCGATCACCCCCTGGCCGAACTGGCGCAGGCGGATGCCGGCGCGGGCCAGATCGGGGTTGGCGGCGATCAGGCCGAACACGTTGCGCCTCGCTGGGTCGCTGTCCCAGCCCAGCAGGAAATCGGGGCTGCTGAGGTGAAAGAAGGAGAGCGCGTGGCTCTGGGTGAGCTGGGCCAGGTTCATCAGCCGCCGCAGCTTCTCGGCGGTGGGCGGGATCGTTACCGCCAGGATCTTGTCGCCGGTCTTGGCGGCCGCCAGCAGGTGACTCACCGGGCAGATGCCGCAGATCCGCGCCGTGATCGCCGCCATCTCGGTGAAGGGGCGGCCTTCGCAGAACTTCTCGAAGCCCCGGTATTCCGTCACGTGGAAGCGGGCCGTCTCCACGGCGCCCGCGTCGTCGAGCTGGATCGTGATCTTGGCGTGGCCCTCGATGCGGGTCACCGGGTCGATCGTGATCGTGCGGCGGGGGGGAGACATGGCGAGGGTGGGGTGGGGTGGGCTCAGCCGAAGCGGATCAGATCCGCGCCGCTCAGCTCGGGCCAGCCGCCCTGCAGCAACGGCTCCAGGGCCGCGCGGATGCGGGTCGCCGACGGCGGACAGCCCGGCAGGTAGAGCTCCACGGGCACCAGCTCGTGCACCGGCAGCACCCGCTCCAGCAGCTCCGGCACGATGCCGGGGGCGTGGGGCAGCTGGCCGCTGCCGTCGGCGAGCTCGAGGTAGGCCTTGCGCAGCACCGGATCGGTGCCCTGGAGCATGTTGCGCATGCCGGGGATGTTGGCGGTGATGGCGCAGTCGCCGAAGCTGATCAGCACCCGGGTGCGGGCGCGCACCTGACGCAGCAGCTCCAGGTTGTCGGTGTTGGCCACGCCGCCCTCCACCAGGCACACGTCCACGTTGTCGGGGTAGGTCTTCCTGTCGGAGCCCACCGGGCTGTAGACGATCTCGGCCCGTTCGGCGAGCTCGATCAGCCACTCGTCGAGGTCGAGGAACGACATGTGGCAGCCGGAGCAGCCCGCCAGCCACACGGTGGCCAGGCGCACCCTGGCGCGGCTGTCACGGGCGGGCGGGCTGCTGGTCATGGATCCCACTGCTGGTGCCGGCGGGCGTGGACCAGGGCCTGCAGCCGGGCCGGCTCGCCCTGCTTCTCGGCGGTGGTGTCGCCCTTGTGGAACAGGGCGCCGGTGGGGCAGACCTCCACGCACTTGCCGCAGTCGGTGCAGGCGTCCACGGCGCCCCAGGGCTCCTCCAGGCCGGCGATGATCCGGCAGTGCTCGCCGCGCCAGCCCACGTCCCACACGTGGGCGCCCTCCACCTCGTCGCAGACGCGCACGCAGCGGGTGCAGAGCACGCAGCGGTTGTGGTCCAGGCCGAAGAACGGGTGGGAGAGGTCGACGTGGCGGTCCGGGAAGCGGTAGGGCAGGCGGCTGTGGTCCATGCCCGTGCTCACCGCCAGGTCCTGCAGCTCGCAGTGGCCGTTGGCCACGCAGATGGCACACACGTGGTTGCCCTCGGTGAACAGCAGCTCCACCACGGTGCGGCGGATGTCCTGCAGCCGCGGCGTCGCCGTGTGCACCACCATCCCCTCGCTGGCCGGCGTGATGCAGGCGGGCAGGAGCTTGCCTGCACCCTCGACCTCCACCAGGCAGAGCCGGCAGGCGGCCACGGGCGAGAGGCCCTCCAGGTGGCAGAGGGTGGGGATGGCGATGCCGGCCTCCCGGGCCGCCTGCAGCAGCGTCGTGCCCTCGGGCACGGCCAGGTCGCGCCCGTCGATCCGCAGGGTGTGCACGCTCACGGCGCCACCTCCCGGCCGCCTGGCTCAGGTCGCAGCAGGGCCAGGTAGTCGCCGCGGAAGTGGCGCAGGGTGCTGAGCACCGGCTTGGGGGCGCTCTGGCCCAGGCCGCAGAGGCTGGTGTCCTTCACCATGTGACAGAGGCTCTCCAGCTGGGCCAGATCCGCGGCGCTGGCCTCGCCGGCCAGATGCTTCTGCAGCAGCGCGTGCAGCTGCACGGTGCCCGCCCTGCAGGGGATGCACTTGCCGCACGACTCCTCGCGGCAGAAGGCCATGAAGAAGCAGGCCACATCCACCATCGAGGTGGTGTCGTCCATCACCACCATGCCGCCCGAGCCCATGATCGAGCCGAGCTCCTGCAGGCTCTCGTAGTCGACCGGCGTGGCGAGCCGGTCCGCCGGCACACAGCCGCCCGAGGGGCCGCCGGTCTGCACCGCCTTGATCGCGTGGCCGCCTGGGGCTCCGCCGCCCATCGTGTTCACGATCGTGGCGATCGGGGTGCCCATCGGCACCTCCAGCACGCCGGCCAGGCGCACGTCGCCGGTGAGGGAGAACACCTTGGTGCCGCCGCTGTTGGCGGTGCCGATGGCGGCGTAGGCCTCGGCGCCGAGCGCCAGCAGCGGTGGAATGTTGGCGAAGGTCTCCACGTTGTTGATCAGGGTCGGTAGGCCGAACACCCCCACCTCCGCCGGGTAGGGCGGCCGGGGCCGTGGCACGCCGCGCCGGCCCTCGATCGAGTGGATCAGGGCCGTCTCCTCACCGCACACGAAGGCGCCGGCCCCCACCCGCAGCTCCAGCTGGAGACTGAAGGCGCTGCCGGCGATGGCCGCGCTCAGCAGGCTCTGGTCTTCCGCCTGGGCGATGGCGGTGCGCAGGTGGGCGATCGCCAGGGGGTATTCGGCCCGCACGTAGATGAAGCCGCGGCTGGCCCCCACGGCCCAGGCGGCGATCGCCATGCCCTCCAGCAGCCGGTGCGGGTCGCCCTCCAGCAGGCTGCGGTCCATGAAGGCGCCGGGGTCGCCCTCGTCGGCGTTGCACACCACCACCTTCTCGCGGCCGGGCATGCGCGCCACCGTGGCCCACTTGAGCCCGGTGGGGTAGCCGCCGCCGCCCCGGCCCCGCAGGCCGCTGCGGCGCACCTGCTCGATCACGGCCTCGGGGGTGTCCTTCTGCAGCACCCGCCGCAGCTGTCCGTAGGTGCCCGCGGCAAGGGCCTCCGCGATCGACTCCGGATCGATGCGGCCGCAGTGCTCCAGCACCAGCCGCCGCTGCAGGCGGAAGAAGGGCTGCTCCAGATCGATCGGGCGGGTGCCGGGCGGCGCCCAGCTCGCCAGGTCCGCGTCGGGACCCAGGTTGGCGAGGCTGGCCGCCACGGCCTCCACGCCCTCCGGGGTGAGGCCCCCGAACAGCCGGCGCCCGGCGCTGCTCTCCAGCTCCAGCAGGCCTCCTTCGCTGCAGGGGCCGAGGCAGCCCACGCCCTTGAGGGCCAGCCCGCTGGCCGGAGCGCCCGGGCCGGCGGCTGCCAGCACCGCGGCGAGCCGCTCCCGCAGCGCGCTACCGCCGCAGCCGGCGCAACCCGCCGCCGTGCACACCCGCAGGGTGGCGCTCATCGCCGCAGCTCCCGCAGCCCCGCCAGCACGCTGGCGGGGGTCTGGTGGTTCCACACCTGTCCGTCCACCACCACCAGCGGTGCGCCGCCGCAGGTGCCCACGCAGCGCACGGTGCTCAGTTCAATGGCCTCGACGCCGGCCGCTTGCGCTGCCCCCCCGGGAGCCAGGTCCCGCTCCAGGGCCCGCAGCAGGGCATCCGCTCCCTTTACGTGGCAGGCCGTGCCGGTGCACACCACGCAGCTGTGGGCCGCCGGCGGCCTGAAGCGGAACAGGTGGTAGAAGCTGGCGGTGCCCTGTACCCGGCTGAGGGGCAGCCGCAGGGCCGCAGCCACGTGGCGCAGCAGGGCCGGTGTGAGCTGGCCGTGCAGCTCCTGGGCCCGGTTGAGCACCTCGATCAGTCCGTCGGGCCGATGGCCGTGGCGCCGGAGCACGGGCTCCAGCTCGGGGAAGGCGCCGCGGCCGGATGGGGCGCCCGGTTCAGGGCTCGCCTCTCGGCTCGATTCCAGGCTCGCCTTTCGGCTCGACCCCAGGCTCGCCTCTCGGCTCGACCCCAGGCTCGCCTCTCGGCTCGACCCCAGGCTCGCCTCTCGGCTCGACCCCAGGCTCGCCTCTCGGCTCGACCCCAGGCTCGCCTCTCGGCTCGACCCCAGGCTC
>NZ_JAGQBX010000044.1 GCF_024345855.1 Synechococcus sp. GreenBA-s
CCCCCCTCCCAGCTGGTGCCCCCTGGCTGCGCCTCGTGGGCCTGGAGGTGCCCCCTGAGCCCGTGTCCGCCGCCGGCCCCGACGCCACGGCATCGGCGTCAGACGTGGCCGTGGCCACAGCCGAGGTGCTCGCCGACGACGAATACAGCCCCTCCCCCGAGCCGCCGGCGCCGCGTCGCCCCGGCGAACAGGCCGAACTGCGCCTCGACCAGGCCAGCGGTCCCCGCGCCATCCCCCTCGCGCTCTGCAAGGCCCTGGCCGATTACTTCGGCCTGCCCTTCAACCGCGACAGCATCCATTACCAGATTGATGCTGTATTGCAGCGCCAGAGCCAGCTCAACCTGGTGAACCTGGGCCAGATCCTCGATGGCCTCGGCCTCAAGGTGATCCTCAGCCGCGTGCCGACCGACCGACTGCCCCGGGTGCCCACCCCCGCCGTGCTGCTCCAGAACGGCCGCTTCGGCCTGCTCGATGGCATCGATCCCGATGGCACCGCCCGGCTGCTGGAGGCGGAACTGGGCCCGCTGCAGGTGCCGCTGGAGGAGCTGATCACCCACGAGGGCGACCTCACTGAACTGCTACTGCTCGAACGCAAGGCCGACGCCAAGGACCGGCGCTTCAGCTGGGCCTGGTATCTGCCCTACCTGCGCGAGCACCGCCGCGAGCTGGTGGAGGTGGCGGTCACCTCCCTGGTGGCCAACGTGATGAAGCTGGTGCCGGCCCTCGGGCTGATGGTGCTGATCAACCAGGTATTGGCAAGCCGCAGCCTCGGCGCCCTGGTGAGCATCGGCGCCGTGATGGTGCTGGCCTCCCTGGTGGAAGGGGTGCTCAAGACCCTGCGCACCTTCATCTTCACCGAGGCGGCCAACCGCATCGACCAGGCCACCAAGAGCACCATCCTCGACCAGCTGGTGCGGTTGCCCCAGGGCTTTTTCGACAGCCGCCCGGTGGGCCAGGTGATGTTCTATCTCAACCAGCTCGATCGCCTGCGCGAGTTTCTGCTGGGGCAGACGCTCACCACGGTGATCGATTTCCTGTTCAGCCTCATCTTCCTGGTGGTGCTGCTGGCCATCAGCCCCCTGCTCACCCTCGTAGCCCTGAGCACCGTGCCGCTGCTGCTGGTGCTCGCCCTGGTGAGCAATCCGATCGTGCGCGACCAGATCCGCCGCTCCATCGGAGAATCGGTGCGCACTTATAGCTACCTCAACGAATCGATCACCGGCATCCAAACGATCAAATCCCAGAACGCCGAGCTCAAGACCCGCTGGGAATTCCAGAACCGCTATGCCGCCTTCATCGGCGAAGACTTCAAACTCAAGATCACCCAGGAATCGATCGGCAATCTCTCCGAATTCCTAGGCAATCTCAACCAGGTTCTGGTCACCGGCGTGGGGGTTTGGTTGCTGATCGAGAACCAGATCAACATGGGCGAATTCTTCGCTTTCCGCATCCTCGCCGGCTATCTCACCGGGCCGCTCGTCAAGCTCGTCACCACCTGGCAGAGCTTCGAATTCACAAGCCAGCAGCTGAAGATGGTCGCCGATGTCGTCGACCGCCCCACCGAACAGACCCTCGAGGAAGCCCAGAACATCCCGATGCCGCCCCTGCGCGGCCACGTGCAGTTCCGGGGCGTCAACTTCCGCTTCCGCGAGGATGGGCCGCTCATCCTGCAGGGGGTCAATCTGGAGATCCCCGCCGGCGCCTTCATCGGCCTGGTGGGCGGCTCCGGCAGCGGCAAATCCACCCTGCTCAAGCTGCTACCCCGCTTCTACCGGCCCCTGGAGGGGTCGGTGCTGATCGATGGCCTCGACATCGCCAAGGTGGAGCTCTATTCCCTGCGCCGCCAGATCGGAGTAGTGCCCCAGGATTCAATCCTGTTCGATGGCACCGTGCGCGACAACCTGTTGATGGTGCGGCCCGATGCCACCAGTGAAGACATGATCCGTGCGGCCCGGATCGCCTGCGCCCACGAGTTCATCATGGACCTGCCCAACGGCTACAACTCCAGCGTGGGAGAGCGGGGTGCCGGTCTATCCGGCGGCCAGCGCCAGCGACTAGCCCTTGCACGGGCGGTGTTGCAGAACCCGCGTATGCTCATCCTCGACGAAGCCACCAGCGCCCTGGATGCCAGTACGGAGCGCCAGGTCTGCATCAACCTCTTCGAGGCGTTCAGAGGCCGCACCGTGTTCTTCATCACCCACCGCCTCTCCACCGTACGTCCGGCCGACGCCATCGTGTTGATGGATAAAGGAGCCGTGATGGAAATCGGCAGCCACGACCAGCTGATGGAACAGCAGGGCTGGTACTACGCCCTGTTCCGCAGCCAGAGCCAGGAGGGCCTGTCCTGATGGCTCCCCGCCAGTCCCGGTTGATCCGCTTCTACGAACAGTGCCTGCAGTGGCTGCGGGCCCCGGGACGCCAGCGATTCGGCGGCTCCCGCTCCCGCTTCAACCGCTCCGTCCCCTCACCCGGCGACGAGCCCATCCAGCGGGTGCGCGTCGATCTGATGGGCACCACCGTGTTCGGATCCGGCAGCGCCCCCAGCAACAAGGGCCTGGCTCGGTCCTGGCAGTTCAATCAGACGGTGCTGCTCTCCAGCAAACGCCGCAGCTCCACCCTGCTGGTGTGGACCGCCGTCGGCACGGTGGGAGCTGTGGGCATCTGGGCCATGACCGCGCCCCTCTCCGAAACCATCGCCGTGCAGGGGAAACTGGAGCCCGGCAACAGCACCAAACGGATTGACGCCCCCGTGCCCGGCGTGGTGGAGGCCGTGCTGGTGAAGGACGGCCAGAGCGTCCGCAAAGGCTCCCCCCTGGTGCGCTTCGACCTCAGGGATCCCCGCAGCAAGCTCGCCGCCGCCGAGAGCGTCCGCGAACGCCTCCTCAACGAGAACCGCATCGCCGCCGCCACCCTCGGCGACGTGAGTGCCACCGCAGGCCTCACCGCCAACCAGCGCCGCCAGCTGGCCAGCCAGGCCGAGGAATTCTCCAGCCGTCGCGACGTGGCCCTCCAGGAGCTCCGCAAGGCGGAGACCCGCGTGGCCGGTTTACAGAACTCCCTCAGCACCTACAACAACATCGCCTCCCGCTACGCCGACCTGGTCCGCTCCGGGGCCGTCAGCGAAGTGCAGCTGCTCGAGGCCCGCAACCGGATGCAGGAAACCCGAACACGGCTCGATGAAGAGCAGCGCGAGATCTCCCGGCTCCAGGCCAGCCTGGTCAACACCGGCGCTACCACCAACGTCGACCTGCGCCGCCGCATGGAGGAGAATCTGCGCCAGATCGCGCAACTCGACAGCGACATCCGCCTCGCCCGCCAGCAGATTCAGTACGGCCTGCTCACCGCCCCCGCCGATGGCGTGGTCTTTGACATCGAGGTGAGCCCCGGCAGCGTCGTCACCCAGGGAGCCCCCGAACCCTTGCTGAAGGTGGTTCCCAGGGATGCCCTCCAGGCGAAGGTCTACCTCCCCAACAAGGCCGTTGGCTTCGTCAGGCCAGGCCAGCGCGCCGAGCTCTCGATCGACACCTTCCAGGCCAACGACTTTGGCTACGTCCCCGCCGTGGTCTACCGCGTGGGCTCCGATGCGCTCACCCCGGAAGAGCAGGCCCGGGTGCTCGGCACGGAAACGCAAGGGTTGTTCTATCCCGCCATTCTGCGGCTTGAGCGCCAGTCGATTCGCCTACGCGAAACCCAGGCTCCGCTTCAGGCCGGGATGTCACTCACCGCCGACATCAAACTGCGCGAACGTCGCGTCATCAGCCTGCTCACAGGCTTCTTCGAAGATCAACGCCGCAACCTCGAGCGCCTGCGCTGATGGCCGCCCCCACGGAAGACCCCCGCCAGCATGCCTGGTGGACCTACGTGCCCCCATCGGCCCGCGCTAGCCGTCTGCAGGCCTCCCAGCGCCAGCGCTGGCAGCAGCGACTGGGCCAGCGCCGCAGCCGCATCGCCATCCTGGTGGGGATCTACGCCATCCTCTGCGCCGTGCCGCTGCTGGCGGGCCTGCAGAGCCTGGCTCTGCTGGCCGTACTCCCCCTGCTACTGCTGCCCGCCCTCGGCTATCTGGTGTATTGGCTCACGTGGAAGGAATTCCACCACTAGGCACCGGGGCAACCGCGCTCGATGTTTCAGGGGTTTGCCCGTAGATGGTGGCGATCTCGCCCAGGAGCCAGCCGGGGATATGCTGTTCCCCACCACCGAAGGCGAGCTTGCCCGGTCCGTAGAAGGGCAGCACCGCCAGCAGGGCATTGATCGCGCCGGGCTGGCTCATGTCGGCCACCAGCCGAGCCAACTGATTGCGCAGCAGGCGATCCTGCTGACTCAGTGGCACCCGTGGAAAACCGCTGGCCATCAGATCCCGATACACACGCCCGAAGGAGCTGACGTACAGCGGCTTGAGCTGCTCGGCACCGGCATCCAGCCAGATCTGGCCCAGCAGTCGGCGCAATTCCGAGAGTTCCCGCTGAACCTGTCCATCCTGGGGATCGATCACATGCAGGTTGATCAACCCGTTCATCCTGTTCTGATAGTCCTGGCTCTGCACCAGCGACAAGGCGGCATCGCCACGGCGGTTGGAGAGCCGGGGCAAGGCCACGGCCGCTGAGCCCGGAATCGAGGCGGATAGAGGGTCCGGCGCCACCGGTGCTGCCCCGAACTGCGGGGTCGTGCCGAGCCGTGGTGCCGCGCCATATCCCTGACCCGCAGGGCTGAGCAGCGCCACCGGGCGATCGAGGCGCTGCAGCAGCGGCGGATCGAACAGGCGTGCATAGTCTGCCTGCAACCATTCAGGTATCTGCTGCAGCGGATCAGCCACCCGCATCTTGCCGGGGGCGAAATACGGCATCGCCGCCAGTAGCACGTTCGTGGTTTCGGGACGATCGAAGGCGGTGCTCAGCCGCTGGGTGAGGGAGTCGCGCCAGCTCTGCTCCTCGGCCAGTAGAGCCTCGCGAGCCAGCTGACCCGCCAGCATCAGTCGGTAGCACTCCCCAATCGGCGATCGATAGAGCATCTCCAGCAAGTCCACCGGAGCCGACAACCAGAACTGCGACAGGCATTGCCGCGCCAGCCGCGCTTCCATCAGGTTGCTGTAGCCGGGCTGGCGCGCCAGATCGTCAAAAATTCCCGCCAGCCGGCTGGCCGACCACGGCATGATCCGTGGCGTCGCCCCAAGCCGGGTAGCCGAGCGGCGTGGATCCTCCACAAGGGTGTCCGGTGGCAGAGGGACCTGAACCTCGCCAGAAGGCCGACCAAACAGACGGCTCCAGACCGACATTGCCATGCAACCCGTGGTTGGGACCGATCGTAAAGGGACGAAAGGGTTGGTCATCCCTCACCGGTGCTACTGCACTCCCGCCGTGAGTCCGTCATGGCCGGATCAGGCGCGGGATGCGGCCGCCAGCACTGTGTCCACCGCTCCGAGCCAATCTCCTGGCTGAGGCTGTCGAAACAGCCGCAGACTCGGATACCAGGGGCTGTCAGTACGCACCCGCAACCAGCGGGGGGCAGCCGCCCATGGCAACAGCAGCCACCCCGGCCGGGCCATCGCCCCCACCAGATGGGCCATGGCCGTGTCCACCGTGATCACCAGGTCGAGCCCCGCCACCAACTCCGCGGTGGCCGCAAAGTCCGCCTCCTCCGCCAGCGCCTCAACGAAGCCAGGTTCCAGTGTCATCCCCACCTGCCGGTCCGGGCCGAACTGGAGGTTCACGGGCTGCAGCCCCGCCTGACGCAGACCGGAAACGAGCCGGCCCAGCGCCTTCAGCGGCAGGCTTCGCTTTGCATACTCACGCCGCTGGAAGGGATCCTCCAGCTTGCGTCCAGCGGCCCACACCACACCGATGCGTGCGCCTCGGCGCGGGAGCCATTCCCCGCTTCGCTCCGGTACCACTCCCTCCGGTGCCACCGGCCAGCGGACACCTTGGAGCCAGGCCGATGACGCCGGCAGCGGCGCACCACCCAGGAAATGCGGCAGGCTCAGCAGCGACAGATGCGCCGCCTCAGAAGCCTCCGCACCATTGGGGTCTTTGGCTCGTACCACCAGCTCCCCATGGGCGGGAAGCAGGGCTTCCTCCAGGAGCCGCACCAAACACGGCTCCACCTCCAGCACCACAGCATCCCTGGCCCCGCGGCGGAGCTGCAGCAAGGGACCCACCCAGCGCAGATGCTGGAGGGTGTCGCCAAACCCCTGCTCACTCCAGACCCGCAGCGGCCCCTGCACCAGCTCCTCAACGCTGGTGCAGCGGCGAAGCGCACCGCGATAGGCCTTGACTCCATCCATGCCCCAGCGTGCCTCGGCCAGGGCATTCCCCTCGGCGTAGCGCTCAAGCCCGACCAACAGCTGACTGTGATTCCAGGCCGTGGCCACATCGGCTGCGAGGGCAAAGCTGCGGCGGTAGGCACGGTCTGCCTCTTCAAATCGGCCCAGGTCCACATAGACATTGGCCAGACCGCGATAGACCACCGGATCCCCTGGAGCCAGCTGCACGGCCTCGCGATACGAGGCAAGGGCCTGGACAGGGCGCTCAGCAAGCCAGAGACCATTGCCCAGAGTGGCCAGCAGCTTGTAGTTGTCCGGACAGATCCGGACAGCCTGCTCCAGCAACTCCACAGCCTCACCCAGGCACCCCGTCCGCTGGGCAACCTCTGCCCTGGCGACCAAGACACCAGGAGGGACCCAATCCAACAACAAGACCCAAAAGAACCATTCTCACACGGGACCAGCGGGACTCGCGCCATCGGGGATCGGAACTTGCGTCGCAAGGGACACAAAAACGTATCAACATCCCCCGCGCGATCCAGGCCCCGTAAATCGTCGGCTCTGATACAAATTACTTGCGTTCGCAGGCGCCGGGTACTAAGATTGAAATTATGTGTAGCTAGGCCCCATGGCGACGACCATCAGCTTCACAAGCGCCGGCTTCACCGCTGGGCTCATCGACAGGCCTGGCACGAACGACGTTCAGGTCGTAGAAGTGGCAGCCCCTAACGGGGGTTTCGAGTTGTTTGCCCAGGACGGCACCCCCATCGTCAATCTCGGGCTTGAAGGCGACGACAGCGCCCAGAATCTCCTCTTCACCTCAGATGACCCGATTGCCCTTGTTGGCTTAACTGCCAACCTTGGCGGAGGAGATGATACTTTAATAATCGGCGGTCAAGTAGCAAATTCACGCATTCGCCTCCTGGGAGGAAACGACAACATCTTCTCCGACGGCGAAGTTCGCAATAGTGACATCCGAACCAACTTCGGCGACGACACTGCCATCTTCGAAAGCGAAACCTTTTTTGTGGCCAGGGATTCCAGAATCCTCATGGGCAAAGGCAATGACACCTTAATTTTTGGTGGCTCAGTACAAAATATAGACACTGGACTTGGGCTTGGATCAGACAACGTTGAATTCCAAGGAAACATCCAAGGCGCACGCCTCAATCTAGCCGGTACCGGTGAAATTCCGGATGGAGAAGTCGACACAGTTCGACTGTCAGCAACAGCAAGCATCGAAGGGCTCGTTATTACAGGCGCAGACGACAACGATCTCCTCTTTATTGGAACCACCCAGTACAACTACGACAGCGCCAATAACCTCTGGGTTAATTCGACCAACCCTAACGATACCCGTAACTTCAGCTGATCGTCCAGCCCAGTACAGCGGAGTGATCATCACACTATCATCTGTCCATCTGCCGGCCCCCATGGCCGGCTTTTCTATGCCATCGCCATGGAGTCCAGCCCCGATCAAACCGCTCACAGACGGATTCAATCCCTGCTGAGCCAGGGGGAACTGCAGGCGGCTCGAGACCTGGCCTACCAGTGGCTGAGGCACTGGGTGCAAAGCCACCCTAGCCAACCCAGACCCAGCGAACTCCGCCATGCGGATCTATGGGCAAGCCTCGCCGACATCATCGAGCGCACCCACGATGATTATCTAGCCGAGCTTTTCTGGCAGAGTCTTGATGCAGTCGAGCCACCATCACTGTCTCAACAAGCCATACCTCTACTTGGCATTCCGATACTCAACCGACTGGATCTTCTCCATCAGCTACTGGACAGCCTTGACTACCCAGTACAAACTCTCGCCATCGTTGACAATAGTCCTACAGCAGGATTGCACTCCACCCTTACCCGAGATCTCGAGGCGCTGCAACGACAAGGGCATCCTCAGATCACACAGATTGAGGTTGCCCGACCCTTTCGGAATCTGGGTGTAGCCGGCAGCTGGAATCTCATTCTTACAAGCTTTCCCGAGGCCAGCTGGGCACTCCTGGCCAACAATGACATTCGCTTCGCACCCGGTGTGCTTGCCGCCGCCGCTTCGAGGCTGAATGAATCTCGTCCCCAGTTCCTCCCACTTCTCCCTGAGCCCCAGAGCTTCTCAGCCTTTCTGATCACAGCCAAGACTTGGGATCGCCTGGGCCTCTTCGACACTAACTTCTATCCCGCCTACTGCGAAGATCTCGACTATCGAGATCGCATGCGCGCAGATACCAGCGTGGAATGCATCGAAGTGCCACAGATTCAGACTGCCATGACCCACTTGAATCGCGAACACAGCGCCACCATTGCCAGCGATCCCAGCCTGGAAGCGCGCAATCGCGTGAGCTTCCAACTCAATCGTCTGTGGTATTTCAGCCAGCGACGCATCCGCCATGACCCCCGCGGCAGCTGGGTGCGGCGCTGGCTTGGGTCTTGGGATCGATAGATCGAGCAGCACACAATCCTCCACGCCGTCACACTCAATGTCGACCTTTAAAAAGCCTGAGGACAACGAGATCCAAAAAGCGCTGGAGAAGATGATCAGCGATCAGACCACTGCAATCCCACCGTCTCCAAGCCGACAGAGGAAGCAACAGCCTGGCCCCATGACCTTTGGACTGGCCCTTGGCCTTGCCCTGCTCGTGGGACTGCAGCTGGGAGCACTGCCATGGCGCTTCCGCCGCGAAATCTGGCAAGCCCAAGGTGCCTTCGTGGGTCTGGCCGTGGGGGTGGTCATCGGCCGCCTCACAGCTCGGAGAGTCGACTGAGACAGTCTCTCCCCGGTAGGGCTGCCATGCCACGATCCAGTCACGCCATCTCAGCAACCGAGTGACCCTGCGCCTCACCAATACCCTCACCCGCCGCACGGAACCCTTCGAGCCCCTGCTTCCGGGCCAGGTAAGCATCTACTGCTGCGGCGTCACGGTCTACGACCTCTGCCACCTGGGCCACGCCCGCAGCTACATCGCCTGGGACGTGCTGCGCCGCTACCTGATCTGGAGCGGCTACGCGGTGACGTTCGTGCAGAACTACACCGACATCGACGACAAGATCCTCAGGCGCGCCAGCGAGGAGCACAGCTCGATGCAGGCGGTGAGTGAGCGCAACATCGAGGCCTTCAGGGCCGACATGGCGCGGCTGAACATCCTGCCGGCCGACCGCATGCCCAGGGCCACCCAGAGCCTGGACGCGATCCGGGCCCTGATCGGCGAGCTGGAAGGGCGCGGCGCGGCCTATTCCGCCGATGGCGATGTGTATTTCGCCGTGATGAAACACGCCGGCTACGGCAAGCTCTCGGGCCGCGATCTGGCCGAACAGCAGCAGAACGCCGACGGCCGCGTCTCGGACGTGGAGGAGGCCCGCAAGCAGCACCCGTTCGACTTCGCCCTCTGGAAGGGCACCAAGCCGGGGGAGCCCAGCTTCCCCTCCCCCTGGGGCGCGGGCCGGCCCGGCTGGCACATCGAATGTTCGGCGATGGTGCGCGAGGAACTCGGCGACACGATCGACATCCACCTGGGGGGTGCCGATCTGATCTTTCCCCACCACGAGAACGAGATCGCCCAGTCGGAGGCGGCCACGGGCCAGGAGCTGGCCCGCTACTGGCTGCACAACGGCATGGTGAACGTGGGCGGCCAGAAGATGAGCAAGTCGCTCGGCAACTTCACCACGATCCGCGCCCTGCTGGATTCGGGCGTCTCGCCGATGACCCTACGTCTGTTCACCCTGCAGGCCCACTACCGCAAGCCCCTGGATTTCACCGCCGAGGCCCTCAACGCGGCCGCCACCGGCTGGAAGGGGCTCAACGCCGCCCTGGGGCTGGCCGCCAGCGCAACGGCCCCAGGCTCGGGACGTGCGGAACCCACCGATCCTGCGGCCATCAGCCCAGTGGCACCGGGCAGCGATCCCACCGGCCTCCCCGACGATCTGGCCAAGGCCCGCAGCCGTTTTGTCGCCGCGATGGACGACGACCTCAACACCTCCGCCGCCCTGGCGGTGCTGTTCGAACTGGCCCGCCCCCTGCGCGCCCTGGCCAATCGCCTGGAGCGCGGCGATGGGGCTGCCGCGGCCGAAGCCGCCGACCCCGCCCTGGCCGCCGCCGGCCGGCTGCTGCAGGAACTGGCCGCGGTGCTCGGGCTGCGCCCCGAAGCCCCGGCTTCCGGCAGCTCCTCCACCGGTGCAGCCCCCGGAGCCGACGCCAACAGCGACACCATCAGCGAGGCAGAGATCAAAGCCCAGATCGAAGCCCGCCGCACCGCCAAGGCCGCCCGCGATTTCGCCAGCGCCGACCACATCCGCAACGCCCTCAAGGCCCGCGGCATCGAACTGATTGACAAGCCCGGCGGCCTCACCGACTGGCTGCGGACCTGAACAGCCAGCGGGGCTCAGCGTCTGGATGAATGAGCGGGACCGAGTAGGGCCGCGTAGGGCCGCGCGGGGCAGCTCAGGGCTCTTCAGGGCTGCTCAGGGCTGCTGCTGATCGCGCATCGTCCGCTCGATGCGGCGGATGCGCACGGCGGTGGTGCTCCACACGTCCCGTCGGAAGCCCGGAGCGCAGTCCTCCACCAACTGCTCGATCGGCTCACCGCGCTCGAACGCATCCCAGAGCTCCCGCTCCAGCCGGGCGCGCTCGATGAAATTCCAGCGCTGCAGCCAGGCCATCAGACCCGCCACCGGCTGTTGCTGCTGCTCCTGCGCCATGGCCCCTGCCGATCCACTGCCTGGGCCTCAGTGTGCGTCATCAACACCAGTCACCGCGCCAGCGCCGTCCGGCTACCACCTCGCAACAACAGGCAAGAAAGGACAACAACCCCCTGGAGACGGCGGCAGGAGTCAGCAGGAAGGAGGAAGCAGGAAGGAGGAAGGAGGAAGGAGGAAGGAGGAAGGAGGAAGGAGGAAGGAGGAAGCAGGAAGGAGAAGGAGGGAGCAGGAAGCACCAAGAGGCAAACAGCTCGCTAACAGGAGGCAAGAGCAGAAGGCCAAAGGGGAAGGCCACGCGGCCAGCCAAGGCCTCCGCAGACGCCTCCACAAACGACTCGCCATGGCGAGCCATTCCGGACACTCCCGCACACCCCTTCCGCCCCCCACACCCCCCACCGCCATCAGCCACCGGCCATGGCGAGCGCCATCCCCCCCAAGGGGAACACTCCTGGCAGCCCTCAGCAAAGCCGTCCCGTGCCCTTCACCCCAAGCCGGCGCCGGCACAGGGTTCTGCTGCGGCGCTGGAGCCATTCGCTGGCGGTGCGGCTGCCGGCCCGGCTGCTGCGCGAGGCCGGCTTCAGTGAAGGCACACCACTCAGCGCCGAGCTGGACAGCGATGGCAGCCTCCGCCTGCGGGCCGAGGCCAGCTTCGACCGGCTGCGCTTCAGCTGGGATCAGCAGCAGCATCTCCACCACTGGGCCTGCACGGAACCCAGCTGGCCCCTGCTGCGCCAGCTGCCCGCCGCCACGGCCCAAACCGCGGGCGCCACACCAGCCGCCACTCCAGCCGCCACCACAGCCACAGAACCCGATCCCTGCCACGGTGACGGCAGCTGGGAGCCCAGCCCCACCTACGTGGACACCGGCCTGCTGATGCCCCTGATCTGCCGCGAGCCCGGCAGCGAGGACCACCTGCGCTGGTTCGGAATCGAGCAGCGCCTGCTGGTCACCAGTGCGCTGACCCTGCTGGAGGCGAGCGCGGCCCTGGCCCTCAAGGGGCTGGATCCAGACGACCTGCAGGTCTGTCAGCTCGCGCTCCAGCGCCTGCTCCATGGCGGTGGCCTGAGCCTCTATCAACTCAGCGAAGCCGAGCTCCGGGCCTGCGCCGCCGGGTGGCCCGCGCGGCTCACACCATCAACAGACGCACCCACCATTCCGCCGCTGCATCCCCTGGTGCTGCAGCACCTGGCCACGGCCCTGGCGAGCGGCTGCAGCCGCCTGATCAGTCCGGATCCGGCCCTGCGCCTGGCCGCCAGCCGGGCCGGCCTGCAGGCACACCGGCCCCTGCTCTGGCCCACGCGGCTGCGGCTGCCATCGCGCCCGCCGATGGGAGACTGGCGCCCACCTTCGCCGATCCGCCCGTGAAAGCCCTCAGCGTGCTGGGATCCACCGGCTCGATCGGCACCCAGACCCTGGAGCTGGCCGAGGAGTTCCCCGATCGCTTCCGGGTGGTGGCCCTCACGGCCGGCCGCAACCTCGACCTCCTGATCGAGCAGATCCGCCGCCACGCCCCGGAGGTGGTGGCCCTGGCGGATGCCGATCTGGTGGCCGAGCTGCGGGAGCGACTGAACGGCCTGGAGCCGGCGGCCCGCCCCGCCCGCCTGCCGGAGCTGCTGGGCGGACCCGATGGGATCTGCGCCGCCGCCGCCTGGCCCACCGCCGATCTGGTGGTGACGGGCATCGTGGGCTGCGCCGGCCTGCTGCCCACCCTCGCCGCCATCCGCGCCGGCAAGGACCTGGCCCTGGCCAACAAGGAGACCCTGATCGCCGCCGGCCCGGTGGTGCTGCCGGAGCTGGAGAAATCGGGCTCCCGTCTGCTGCCCGCCGACTCCGAACACTCCGCCATCTTCCAGTGCCTGCAGGGCACCCCCTGGGCCGACACGGCCCGCCTCTCCACCGGCCACCCCACCCCGGGCCTGCGCCGCATCCAGCTCACCGCCAGTGGCGGCGCCTTCCGCGACTGGCCCGCCGCCGATCTGGTCAGGGCCACCGTGGCCGATGCCACCAGCCATCCCAACTGGAGCATGGGCCGCAAGATCACAGTGGATTCGGCGAGCCTGATGAACAAGGGCCTCGAAGTGATCGAAGCCCACTACCTGTTCGGCCTCGATTTCGACCACATCGAGATCGTGATCCACCCCCAGTCGATCATCCACTCGATGGTGGAACTGGCCGATTCCTCGGTGCTGGCCCAGCTCGGCTGGCCCGACATGAAACTGCCGATCCTCTATTGCCTCAGCTGGCCCGAGCGCCTCGAGACCCCCTGGCGCCGCCTCGATCTCACCGAGGTGGGCACCCTCAGCTTCCGGGCCCCCGACCCCGCCAAATACCCCTGCATGGAGCTCGCCTACGCGGCCGGCCGCGCCGGCGGCACGATGCCGGCGGTGATGAACGCCGCCAACGAGCAGGCCGTGGCCCTCTTCCTCGAGGAGCAGATCCACTTCCTCGATATTCCCCGCTTGATCGACGTGGTGTGTGAGCGCCACAAGGCGGATCTCACCGCCTCCCCCTCCCTGGACGACGTGCTGGCCGTGGACGCCTGGTCCCGCGAGGCGGTGCGTGAGGCTGCAGCCCGGCGCAACGCCAAGGCCCCGGCGGCGCTGCCGGCATGATCAGCCACCACCTGCTGCTCTGCGCCACCCCCAGCAAGGCCCTGTGCTGCCCGGATCCGGCCGTCGGCGTGGCCAGCTGGGAGGCCCTCAAGCGCCTGGTGCGGGAGCTCGGCCTGGAGGATCCGGCCCGCCCCGAGGGAATCGTGCTGCGCACCAAGGCCGACTGCCTGCGCATCTGCGCCGATGGCCCGGTGCTGCTGATCTGGCCCGAGGGCATCGTCTACGGCGCCGTCAGTCCCGAACGGATCGAGCGGATCGTGCGGGAGCACGTGATGGGCGGGGTACCGATCGAGCCGTGGATCCTGCGGCGGATGCCGTTCCAGGAGCTCCCCAGGAGATCAGCCCAGTGATCAGCCCGGCCTGAGGGGCGCGGCCGGCGCGAGCTGCTCCAGCCAGCGCACCACCACCCGGTCGGCCCAGCTGGCCAGGGGCTGATCGCCGGGGGCATGGAAGCCGTTGTGGCCGCCGCCAGGGCTCAGCAGCACCCGCGGCAGCGCGCGATCGCCCCAGGCCTGGGCCAGCTGGCGGGCGGGGGCCGCCGGCACCCAGGGGTCGTCAATGGCGTGCACCAGCAGCGTCGGGGGCAGCAGGTCGGGGCCGGGGCCCGCCAGCAGCCGGTGCAGGGGGCTGGCCGCCGCGTAGTAGTGCTCCACGGAGCGGTAGCCCCAGCGCGGCGCGGTGATGGCGGCATCGAAGGCGCGGATCGTGCGGATCGCGCCGCCGGGCCCGCGACCCAAACCGCGACCCAACCCGAGGCCCAGCAGGGCCTGCCGCTCGGCCGCCGTGATTCCGAAGGGGTCGGCGAGGGTCTGCAGCCGCAGGCGCCCCAGCAGCCAGCGCTGGTAGAGGCCGTTGCGGGGGCGCTCGATCTGCCAGGCGCAGCGCTCCAGATCCAGGGGACTGCTGACGCAGACCAGGCCATCAAGGGGCGGCTCCGCGCCGCCATCCAGGCTGCCCCCGTCCAGGCAGGCATTGAGCAGGATCGTGCCCCCCAGCGACAACCCGGCCCCAAGCAGGGGACGCCCACCCGCCAGCTCGCGGGCCCGCTGCAGCACCGGCCCGAGGTCAGGGCTGCAGGCGGCTGCATAGGTGCCCGGCGCCAGCGGGCGGCCCCGGCCGGCGCCCCGCAGGTTGAGCCGCAGCACCGCGAACCCCTGGCCCTGCAGGGCCAGGCCCAGGCGCCGCACCCCGAGCCCCTCGCTGCCGCCCCCCAGCCCGTGCAGCAACACCACCAGGCCCCGCGGCGGTGGCGGAGACGAGGCCGCGCCAGCCGGGGTCGCGGCCAGGGGCGGATCCAGCAGCGCCAACAGCTGAGGAGCGCCGGCGCTGCCGCCAGAGCTGCCGCCAGAGCTGCCAGATGCAGCGGCGCTTTTGTCCCCGGATGCAGCAGGCCCCGACAGGTTGATCAGCACCGGCTCGCCCCGGTCCGGTGGCAGCGCCATCGGGTGGAGTGTGTCCCGCAGGGTCTGCAGGTCAGGGCCCCACCAGGGGGCCCGGGGCCGGAAGGGATCCAGGCCCAGCTGGCTCAGCAGGGGGGCTCCCACGGGCGGCAGCGGCGGCGACGTCCCGCCAGCCTGCCGCGGCGCGGGGCCCGCTCACCAAGGCCAGCCCCGCCGACGGGCCTCAGCCCGCCGCCACCGGCACCTTGCCCACCCCCAGGCTGCGCAGCTCAGCGGTGAGCTGCTGCAGCACCGCCTTGGCGTCACCGAACACCATCGAGGTCTGGGGCAGCTCAAACAGGCCGTTGCGCACGCCGGAGTAGCCGGCCCCGAGGCTGCGCTTGACCACGAACACCGAGCGGGCCTGGTCCACCTCCAGCACGGGCATGCCGTAGAGGGGGCTGGAGGGGTCGTTCTTGGCCTGGGGATTCACCACGTCGTTGGCGCCCAGCACGATCACCACATCGGTGCGCGGGAAGTCGGGGTTGATCGTCTCCATCTCGATCAGCTGCTCGTAGGGCACATCGGCCTCGGCCAGCAGCACGTTCATGTGGCCGGGCATGCGGCCCGCCACCGGGTGGATGGCGTAGGCCACCTGGATGCCGGCGCTCTCCAGCAGTCGGGCCAGCTCCTTGAGGCTGTGCTGGGCCTGGGCCACCGCCAGGCCGTAGCCGGGCACGAACACCACCCGTTCGGCGGCCTCCAGCGCCAGGGCGCACTCCTCGGCGGAACAGGAGGTGATCCGGCTGTAGCCGGGATCCTCACCAGCGTCGCCGCCGCCCGCGGGGGCCGCGCCGGCACCCAGGGCCCCGCCGAACAGCACCGAGGTGAGCGAGCGGTTCATGGCCGTGCACATCACCTGGGTGAGGATCAGGCCGGCGGCCCCCACCATGGCGCCCGCCACCACCAGCAGCTGGCTGCCCACCACGAAGCCGGCCGCAGCGGCGGCCACGCCCGAATAGGAATTGAGCAGCGAGATCACCACCGGCATGTCGGCGCCACCGATCGGCAGGGTGAGGCCGATGCCGAGCAGCAGCGAGGCGACCGTGAGCACCGCCAGGGCCGGAGCCGGCGCCAGCAGTCCCAGGGGCAGGGCGGCGCCGGCGGCCAGGGCCACCAGGGCCAGGCCGATGTTCACCGCATGGCGCTGGGGCCGCAGCATCCAGGCCGGGGTGGCCAGCCACTCCTGCAGCTTGGCCATCGCCACCAGGGAGCCGGAGAAGGTCACGCCGCCCACCAGCACCGAGGCGCTCACGGAGATCTGACCCAGCAGGTCGAGACCGGCAGGCAGCGCTGCGGCCCCCAGGGCCACCAGCAGCGAGGACATGCCGCCGCAGCCATTGAACAGGGCCACGACCTCCGGCATCGAGGTCATCGGCACCCGGTAGGCCACCAGGGTGCCGAGGCCGCCGCCGGCCAGCAGGCCCAGCAGCATCCAGGGCCAGCCCACCAGCCCCTGCTCCAGCAGCAGGCCGGCCACCGCCACGGCGATGGCCACGGCCGCCAGGCCATTGGCGCTGCGGGCGGTGCGCACCTTCGAGAGGCCCTTGAGGCCCAGGGCCAGCAGCAGCACCGCCCCCAGGTCCAGCGCCAGGTGGGCCGTGGGCAGGGAGAGGCTGGGCAGGGTGGCGGTCGGCACGGAAACGGTCAGCAGGGAAGCCGTTGGCAGGGCAGTGATCAGGGCAGCCATCAGCTGGCCCTCCGGCGGAACATCGCCAGCATCCGATCGGTCACGAGGAAACCTCCCACCACGTTGAACAGGGCGAAGCCCAGGGCCACGGCGCCCACCAGGCGCAGGCCTGGGGAGGCGGCCTGGCCGATCAGGGCCAGGGCCGCCAGCAGGGTGATGCCGCTGATCGCGTTGGCCCCTGACATCAGGGGCGTGTGCAGGGTGGGCGGCACCTTGCCGATCAGTTCGAAGCCCAGCAGGCTGCCGAGCAGGAGCACCCAGAGGGCCTCCGAGAGCGAGCCATTCATGCCGCCACCTCTTGGCCGGTACGGGCGGGACGCAGGTCGTCGCGGCGGCAGACGCCGGCGTGGCTGAGCAGACAGGGGTTGAGCAGCGGATCCTCCGGATCGAGGCGCAGCTCGCCCTCCTGGATCAGGGCCTCCAGCAGGGCCGCCAGGTTGCGCGCGTAGAGGGCGCTGGCGTGCTGGGGCAGCGAGGCCGGCAGGTTGCCGGCACCGATCACCGTCACGCCGTCCACGTCCACCGTGGCGTCGCTGCGGCTGCCGGCACAGTTGCCGCCCTGGCCCACCGCCAGATCCACCACCACGGCACCCGGGCGCAGCAGGCCGAGCATCTCGCGGGTGATCAGCAGCGGCGCCGGCCGTCCGGGCACCTGGGCGGTGGTGATCACCACGTCCGCCTCGGCCAGGTGGGGCGCCAGCAGCTGGCGCTGGGCCTCCAGGAACACGGCCCCAGCCTCGCGGGCGTAGCCGCCCACCTCGCCGGGGGACTCCTCCAGCCGCGGCGGCTCGATGAAGCGCGCCCCCAGCGACTCCACCTGCTCCCGGGCCGCCGGGCGCACGTCGCTCACCTTGACCAGGGCACCGAGGCGCCGGGCCGTGGCCACCGCCTGCAGCCCCGCCACACCGGCGCCGAGCACCACCACCCGGGCGGGCTGCACGGTGCCGGCGGCGGTCATCAGCATCGGGAAGAAGCGATCGAGCGCCGCCGCCGCCAGCAGCACCGCCTTGTAGCCGGCGATGTTGGCCTGGGAGGAGAGCACGTCCATGGCCTGGGCCCGGCTGATGCGCGGCAGCAGCTCCAGGGCCACGGCCGAAAGGCGCTGGCGCTCCAGCCGCTCGATCAGGCTGTCGTCGCCGTGGGGATTGAGCAGGCCCAGCAGCAGGGCCTCGGGACGCAGGGCCTCCAGGCCACCGGATCCGGCCTCAGCCCCAGCGGGGGTCTGCACCGCCAGCACCACATCGGCCTCGGCCCAGCGCTCCGCAGCCTCCGGGCCCTCGCCGTGGAACAGCTCGGCGCCGGCCTCGGCATAGGCCTCGTCCGCATAGCCGGAGCGCAGGCCGGCCTGCCGCTCCAGCCACACGGCACAGCCCCGTCCCCGCAGCCGCTTCACCGTTTCCGGGGTGGCGGCCACCCGGGTCTCCCCGGACTGGCGCTCCCGGGGTACCAACACTCGAATCAAGACAGAGCCCTACCAGGGATGGTTCTCCATTCATCGGCCGCCGCGCCGGCGCCGGCAACGGTCGCCGGGGCTTTGTGCGCAGTCCGGCACAGAGGGCCAGGGGGCCCGCCGTGCGCACTTGCCAGCCCGCCCCCGACGTGGCTACCGCGGAGGCTGAATCTGCTCCGGCTTTTCCATGGCTCTCTCGGCGGTCGAGTGCCCCAACGGCGTCTGTCACAGCCACCACGGCGGCCATGCCGTGGACCGCCACACCCTGCGGGACCAGCTGCAGGCCCACGGGGAGGGCTGGTGTGAGCGGGTGGCCGAGCGGGTCTACGAGATCTCGGTCGACAGCTTCTGCCAGACCGTGATGCCCAACCTGCACCAGGAGGGCTGGCAGCGCCGCCACCTCGACTGGGAGTTCAAGCTCGACCGCGAACCCGCCGAGGCCGAGCGCACGGTGGTGGATGGCGCCATCAACGCCATGGAGAGCTTCCTGCGCAGCACCGAGGTGCAGCGGCTCTTCGTGAAGGAGCTGGTGCAGGGCACCCTGGCCGAGGCCGACCAGAGCGGCCTGCGCAGCCGGGCCGTGCGCCAGCTGATCGAACAGGAGCTGCTGGCCCATCTGCAGGGGCGGCGGGAGCAGCTGCTCGATCGCCTGGCCGGCCAGCTGCTGGAGGAGGCCGGCGGCGATGGCGCCCGGGCCCAGCGGGCTGCGGCCGAGGGCCTCGAGGAGGTGGAGCACCTGCTGGTGAACCACGCCGAGGCGCTCAGCTGAGGGTCGCCAGCCAGGCCGCCAGGCTGGGGGTGGCCTGGCTGGGGGTGGCCGGCGTTTCCGCGTCGGCCGCGCTGGTGATCTCCACGATCCGGCCGATGCTGGCCGGCGTCGCCAGGGCCTCCAGGCACACCCGCGCCACCAGCCGCCGGGGGATGCTGCCCTCCCGCTGGCTGCCGGCGGGGCCGTAGCGCACCAGCTGGGCCGCCAGGTCGTCCTCCTGCTCCCGCAGGCCGCCGGGGCGCACCACCGTCCAGTCGAGGCCGCTCTGCTCCAGCCCGCGCTCGCCCAGCCGCTTCCACACCAGGATCAGGCCGAACAGGTTGAGCGGATGCAGCCAGGCCCCGGCCAGCAGGGAGCTCACCAGCACCACCCGCCGCAGGCCCACCGCCTGGCAGGCGGCGATCTGGGAGCGCACCCCGAAGGCGTCCACCTTGAGGGGGGCGGCCAGATCCACCGAGGGCCGCGCGCCGGTGGCGATCACCAGGGCATCGCAGCCCCGCAGTGCCGCCTCCAGGGCTTCGCGATCGCCCAGGTCCAGCCGCATCAGTTCGGCGCCGGCCAGCCCATCGGGCAGGGCGGAATCGGGACGCACGATCGCGCGCACGTCATGGCCCTGGGCCAGGGCCTCCTGAACCACGCGCCAGCCGGTCTTGCCGGAGGCGCCGCTCACCGCGAGGCGCATTCAGAACAGGGGCAGAAGCTCCTGTTCTAGGCAGAGGGCCTGGAGGGCGGCCCCCTGGCGCCGCAGCTGCCGGGCCCGCAGGATCATCGGGTCGATGTCGCACTCGAGGGCCAGGGCGCGCTCAAGCAGCAGGCGGGGCCCATCGGGGGGACGGGCCGAAGCGGAACGCGCATCCATGGGCTGGCTGGCAGGACGGACTGGCTGGCAGGACGGGCTGGGCGACAGGACGGACCTGGGAAGCGGAACGGACCGGGAGGGCTGACCCAAGGGCCAGCGGAAGGGGCCGGCGAGAGGTGCCAGCGGCAGAGACCGACTGCGGGGGCTGGCCGGAAGCTAGGGACGCCAGAACCCGGGCGAATAAGTAGAAACACCCATCTTTTGGCCTGCCAGGCCGCCGCCACCCTGGGCAGCGTCAGCACAATGGCGGCCATGGCAGCACCGTCCTTCGATCTGGGGCCCCGACCGGGCGGTCCCGGCGCTCGCGGCGGCGACCCAGGCGCCGGCGCCACGATCCGGCCGCGCCAGTGGCAGCGGCAGCTGATCCAGCTGCTGCGCCGCCGGCTAGAGGTCGCGGCTCCCGGTCCCCAGCCAGGCCCCAGCACCGGCCCCCAGGGCCCCGGCCAGGACGTGCTGATCCACGCCGGCCCCGGTGCCGGCAAGACCCTCGGAGCCCTGCTGGGCTTCCAGCGCCTGCACGCCGAAGACCGCCTGCAGCACTTCGTGGTGTTCTGCCACCGCAGCTCGATCGCAGGCCAGTGGCGCGGGGCCGCCGCCCGCCTCGGCCTCACGTTGGCCGAGTGGGACCCGGAACGCAGCTCCGGCGCCGGCGGCGGCCCCTGGCCGGACGGCAGCCACGGCCTGCTGCTCACCTACCAGGGAGCCGGCCGCAACCTGGAGCAGCTGGAGCAGCAGCTGGCGGCGGCCGGAGCCGCGGACTGGCTGGCCATCGCCGATGAGGTCCACCACCTGGGGGTGGATCCCGAGGAACCGGAGGCCACCGCCTGGGGCCATGCCTTCTCGCGCCTGAGCGCCTCGGCCAGCCTGCGGCTGGGGCTCACGGGCACGCCCTTCCGCGCCGACAACCTCGGCTTCTGCGCCGCCCGCCGGGTGCAGGTGTTCGACGAGGGCGTCTGGGTGGAGCAGATCGCCCCGGACCTGAGCGTGGAGCCGCGCCAGCTGATCGCCGCCGGCGACGTTCGCCCCCTCGAGTTCCGCTTCCAGGACGGCTGGGTGGACCACGGCCGCCAGGGCCAGGCCTTCGAGGACGGGAGCGGCGACGGGCCTGGCGCCGCGGTGGCCGTGGGCGACACCGAGCGCTCGCCCCTGTCGCTGGAGCTGCGCGAGAGCTGGCGGGCCCGCAACCTGCGCCGCGCCATCCGCCTGGGGGATTCCAGCACCATTGCCCTGCGGCTGCTGCTCAACGCCCGCCGCCGCCTGGAGACGGTGCGGCGCCAGCATCCCGAGGCCGGCGGCCTGGTGATCGCCCGCGACATCGCCCACGCCCGCCGCATCACCGGCCTGCTGGAGGAGGAGGGCGACCGGGTGCACCTGGTGCACTCCCAGGACCCGGACGCCCAGGCGCGGCTGGCGGCCTTCCAGGCCGGTGAGGCCGACTGGCTGGTGAGCATCGACATGTGCGCCGAGGGCTTCGATGCCGCGCGGCTGCGGGTGGTGGCCTACCTCACCACCGTCGTGACCCGCACCCGCTTCGTGCAGGCCATCACCCGGGCGGTGCGCATGGACGACAGCCGCTCCGCCCTGGAGGCCGTACCCCGCCACCCCTCCTATGTGTTCGCGCCGGCGGATCCGCTGCTGATGCAGTACGCCCGCAGCTGGTCGCTGAGCGAGCCCTACCTGATCCGGCCCAAGGCCACCGCCGTGCCGCCCGAGCCAGCGGTGGGCGGCCGGGCCCCGACCCTGCCCCTGCAGGCCGTGGAGGACGGCGCCGGCGAGGTGATCCGCGTCAAGGGACCCGAGCTGCCGAGCTTCCTGTCACGCGCCTGAACCCTGGAGGCGAGGTAGTGCGACGCGGTAGTCGCGATGAGATACAGAATTAGCTACCCCACGAACTACCTCAACCGGGGCACCAGAACGGGGGCGAACGTGTCTGTGCTTGCCCGACTTTGCAGCAGTCACTACATCGCCTGGCGGGGAAAAGTGCGACGTTGTGCGAATTCACACCACAGGCGGGCACCCTGCCCACCAACGTGGTGCCACCCACCGGTCAACGGGGATGCATCCGATGAAAGGTTCGATCCAGCGCCGACTGACCGTCGCCATCAACTGGTCCGCCGCCCGGATCGCCAGCCTTGATTCCCGTGAGTCCTACGAGGACAGCTATGCCCTCACCGAGGAATTCCGAGAATGGATTCTGTGTATTGAAGAACACCCGAGCCTGATGGCTGAGCACGTGCTGATGGTGCCTTGCGCCGAGCAGCTTCAGGCCCTGCTTGAGCTGCGCCGCCAGGGCGCCGGGCACGACAGCGACGGCCTGCTGGAGATCTGAGCCAACCCCTTCGGCCGCAGACAGCTCGCGCGGCCGACCCGGCGGAGCCCAGACCGAAGGCCCCTCAGCGGCCCACCCCTCCCTCTACACTTAAGGCGAAGTGAGTCCGCCTTAGCCATGGTGTCCGAGGCCAGCGCCGCCCAGGAGTCCGCCACTGCACGGTCCGCCGCTGCACGGTCCGCGGATACAGGGTCCGCGGATCCGGGGTCCGTTGAGAATCTGGTGATCGTGGGCTCCGGCCCCGCGGGGTATACCGCCGCCATCTACGCCGCCCGCGCCAACCTCAGCCCAGTGGTGATCACGGGCTTCCAGGCCGGCGGCATCCCCGGTGGCCAGCTGATGACCACCACCCACGTGGAGAACTTCCCCGGCTTCCCCGACGGGATCATGGGGCCCGATCTGATGGATCGGATCAAGGCCCAGGCCGTGCGCTGGGGCAGCCGCCTGATCGAGGCCGACGCCGACGCCATCGACCTCAGCCAGCGCCCCTTCCGCATCACCACCGAGGGCCGGGTGATCCGGGCCCACGCGGTGATCCTGGCCACCGGCGCCAGCGCCAACCGGCTCGGCCTGCCCAGTGAGGCGGCCTTCTGGAGCAAGGGCATCAGCGCCTGCGCCATCTGCGACGGCGCCACCCCCCAGTTCCGCAACGCCGAGCTGGCCGTGGTGGGCGGCGGCGACTCCGCCTGCGAGGAGGCCGTCTACCTCACCAAATACGGCAGCCGCGTGCACCTGATCGTGCGCCGCCACGAGCTGCGGGCCAGCAAGGCCATGGCCGACCGCGTGCTGGCCAACCCCGCCATCACGGTGCACTGGAACCGCCAGGTGGGCGATGTGGCCGGCAACGCCGACTGGATGGAGCGCCTGCAGCTGCAGGAGGCCGGCAGCGGCGCCCCCGCCGAGGAGCTGGCGGTGAAGGGCCTCTTCTACGCCATCGGCCACACGCCCAACACCCAGCTGGTGCGCGGCCAGCTGGAGCTCGATGCCAGCGGCTACCTGGTGACCCGGCCCGGCCGCCCGGAAAGCAGCGCCGAGGGCGTGTTCGCCGCCGGCGATGTGGCCGATGCCGAGTGGCGCCAGGGCATCACCGCCGCCGGCAGCGGCTGCCAGGCGGCCCTGGCGGCCGAGCGCTGGCTCACCCACCACGCTCTGGCCGTGACCGTGAGCCACGACCCGGTGGATCCCGAACCGGCCGGCGAACCGCAGCGCACCGCCGAGAGCGACGAGACCAACTACGACCCCAACGCCCAGTGGCAGAAGGGTGGCTACGCCCTGCGCAAGCTCTACCACGACAGCAGCAAGCCGCTGCTGGTGGTCTACACCTCACCCACCTGCGGGCCCTGCCACGTGCTCAAGCCCCAGCTCAAGCGGGTGCTCGACGAACTCGGCGGCGGCGCCCAGGGCGTGGAGATCGACATCGAAGCCGACCAGGAGATCGCCGCCCAGGCCGGCGTCACCGGCACGCCCACCGTGCAGCTGTTCTTCCAGAAGGAACTCAAGCAGCAGTTCCGTGGCGTCAAGCAGCGCAGTGAGTTCAAGGCCGCGATCGAAGGTCTGCTGGCGGCGCCGGTGGGCTGAGGCAGGAGCGGGGCCCCGCCGCAGCGACGGCCCCCCCCGCCCACAGAGGTCAGCGGCGCCGGGGACCGCCGGGGCGATTGCCGCCGGGGCGGGGACCGGTGGCGCCGGCATTGCGCTCCCGGTAGGTGATGCGGCCGCGGGTCAGGTCGTAGGGGCTGATCTCCACCAGCACCTTGTCGCCGGCGAGCAGCTTGATGCGGAACTTGGTGAGCTTGCCGGCAGCGCGGCACAGGCATTGGTGGCCCGCCGGCTGCTCGAGGGTCACGAGATAGAACCCATTCCCCTGCTCTTTCTCGATCACGCCGGAGGTCTCAATCATGCGGGGCTGCCAGGGAACGTTCGAACTGCTGACACCAGCTTAGGTGTCGCCCCACCACACCCCCCTGCGCCGGCGCCGACCCATCGCGCCGGACCGGGGCGGCGTCTAGGGTCGCGTCCCCTGCCGCGGTCCGACCCGGGCCGATTGCCAATGGCGCTGCCGCCCCTCTCGCTGGATCTGGGTCTGTTACTGATCTCGATCGGCGTGGTGAACCTGTGGAAGGCCCGCCAGGCTTCCTGAGCAGCTCTGGCCCGGCAGCAACCAGCCGTCAACGCCCCTCCGACCGCCCCTGACGACGCTCCTGTTCCACAAGCCCTACGGGGTGCTGAGCCAGTTCACCCCGGAACCCGGCAGCCGCTGGGGCTGCCTGGCGGAGCACATCCCCGTGCCCGGGGTCTACGCCGCCGGTCGGCTCGATGCCGACAGCGAGGGACTGCTGCTGCTCACCGCCAACGGCCGGCTGCAGCAGCGCCTCACCGATCCGGCCTGGGGCCACTGGCGCCGCTACTGGGCCCAGGTGGAGGGCGATCCCAGTGGGCAAGCCCTGCAGCAGCTGCGCGAGGGCGTGCTGGTGCAGGGCAGCCCGACCCTGCCGGCCCGGGCGCGGCGGCTGGATGGAGCCGAGCTGGCGGCCGCCGCCCTGCCCGAGCGGGTGCCGCCGATCCGCCACCGGCTGCAGATACCTACGGCCTGGATCGAGCTGGAGCTGCGCGAGGGCCGCAACCGGCAGGTGCGCCGCATGAGCGCCGCCGTGGGCCTGCCCACCCTGCGGCTGCTGCGGGTGGCCATCGATCTGATGGATGGCGAACCGCCCCTGGACCTCACGGGCCTGGCCCCCGGTCAGTGGCGGGCGACCGAGCCGGAGGAGGAGCGGCGCCTGCAGCGCCTGCTGACCCGGACGGGAGCGGCCGCCAGGCCCCGGGGCCGCGGCGGCCGCGCCGGCGGCGGGAAGTCTGGC
>NZ_JAGQBX010000045.1 GCF_024345855.1 Synechococcus sp. GreenBA-s
ACTGGATTGACGCGCCGCGACAGCCATGGGCACGATCCCGGTTCCACCTGGGATCCACGGCTGGAGAAGGCCAAGAAACGCTGCCGCTCACCGGTCAACCTGATTGACGCAACCCATCAACCTGATTGACACGGGACAGGCACCACGCAGGTCAGATTGGCGTCGCCCCCTTCAGGGTTGGGGGACTGTCTTCGCAGCACCACATGGCTGCCTTTCTGGCGCACGATCTCGAAACCGAGGCAACTTAGGCAACGTTGACCTCGAAGGTGGTCAGCAGCCGGGGCGCCAGTGCCGGATGCGGGCATTCCTCCAGGTAGAGCTCGGTGGCTTCCCGCAGGTTGGCCAGGGCTTCCTCGATGGTGTCGCCCTGGCTCGCGGTGCCGACCTCCGGGCACTCCGCCACGTAGACCTCGTCTTCCCGGTACAAGATCGCCGTGAGGCGCTGGGGGGTGGCGGTCGTCATGGTCGCCGGGGTGGTGTGGCATCCAGTCTGGCGGGTTTCAAACCGCCAACCCCATCACCGGCATCCACGCCGCCGGAATCTCCCGCTCCAGCCGCCAGCGGATCGCCATCGGCCGCTCCCCTTCGTGGCTCTCGTACCGCGCAAACCCCAGGCAAACGAACGGCTCGGTCACCGTGCCCTGCCGGCGCTGCTCGCGCACGAACAGCAGCACCCGCGAACCGCGCGCCTCGTGGTGGATGTACCGCTGCCCGGTGGCGGAAGCAGCGGTGGTGGTGCTCTGACTCTCCCAGTGGAATAGGGAGGGACCGAGGGCCAGGTCGCGGTAGCGGGTGGAGGGGGAGAAGAGGGCTTCGCTCTTCTTGAGGGTGACGAACAGCAGGTCGCACTGGCTGGGTTCGTGCCAGAGCACGCCTTCGCGGTGGATCCAGGGGGCGTCGGCGCTGAGGATTCCGAACGCCGCTTCGATCTCGGCGCGGCTGTAGCGGCCGTGCACGCGCAGGGGCACCGGCAGGGCCCAGGGCAGCGGGTGCAGGCGGTGGTCGGCGCGATCGGCCAGGAACAGCAGCAGCTGCCGCAGCTCCTCCCGCCAGGCGGCGGCCTGCCAGAGCACGGCCAGGACATCGGGCAGGGGGCGGAAGCGGCGGCCGGTGCCGAACAGTTGCACGGTGAGCATCAGCCACTGGCGCCGTTCGCGCTCGCCCAGGCCGGCGGGATCGGGGGGCGCGGCGGCCTCCAGCTGGACCGCGAGCCAGCGCAGCCGATCGGGGTCATCGAGATGCAGCAAGCCAGCCGCAATCGCACGGGTGAGCTGTTCCTCCTCCGGATGGGGCGGATCCGTGAGCCAGCCCAGCTCGCGCCGCAGGGCGGTGACGCTCACGCCGCGGATCGCGTAGAAGTCGGCCGGGTCCATGGCGAGCGCTTCGAGCCAGTGGGCCAGGCCACTGGCGGGGCCGATCTCGCCGGCTGCGGCGAGGGAGCGCAGCTCCTCCAGCAACTGGGGACGGTGCGTGGGCAGGCACTGGCGCAGGCCCGTGAGCACGCGCTCGCTGGCGACGCGATCGAGCACCAGGCGGCAACCGGGCGGCAGAAACGGAAATCCCTGCTGCAGCTGCTCCAGCAGCTGACGGCGACTACCGCCGAGCAGGGCGCGGTAGCGGAGGTCGAAGCGGAAGCGGCGGTGCTGCTGGCCGATGAAATCCAGAACGGTGAGGCAACTCTTGCCGGTGTCGGGGGAGAGGCGCAGGCCCCGGCCCAGCTGCTGCAGGAACACCACGGCGCTCTCGGTGGGACGCAGCAGCAGCACGGTGTCGATCGAGGGGATGTCGAGCCCTTCGTTGAACAGGTCGACGGCAAAAAGGATCTGCAGCTCGCCGGTGTGCAGGCGGCGCAGGGCGGCCTGGCGGACGTCGGCGGGGCTGGAGGCATCGAGGGCTTCGGCATTGAAGCCTCGGGCGCGGAAGCGCTCGGCCATGAAGCGGGCGTGCTCCACGCTCACGCAGAAGCCCAGGGCGCGCATTCGCAGGGGCTCGGCCACCGTCTTCTCCAGCTCGCTGAGGATCAGGTCCACGCGGCGGTGGTCGCCGGTGTAGAGGGTGCTGAGCTCGGCGGGCACGTAGCCGCCGCGGCGCCATTCCAGGGCGGAGAGGTCGGTGGCGTCGGCCACGGCGAAGTAGTGGAAGGGGGCGAGCAGGCCCTGATCCAGAGCGGTCCAGAGACGCAGCTCGGCGGCGATGCGGCCGTCGAACCAGTGGAGGATGTCGAGCCCGTCGGCGCGCTCGGGGGTGGCGGTGAGGCCAAGCAGGAGGCGGGGTCGAAGGTGATCGAGCCAGCGGGTGTAGCTGGCGGCGGCGTGGTGGAACTCGTCCACGATCACCACCTCAAAGCGATCGGCGGGGATCTCGGCGCGATTGCGCTGGGCGAGGGACTGCACCGAGGCGAACACATGGCGCCACTGGCTGGGGACTTCGCCATCCACGTAGAGCTCGCCGAAGGAGGGATCGCGCAGCACCTGGCGGAAGGTGGCGAGTGCCTGCTGCAGGATCTCCTTGCGGTGGGCGATCAGCAGCAGGGAAGGGGGATCGGGCGAGGGGAAGCGCTCGGGAAAGTCGGCGTTCAGGCGGGCCACGTCGAAGGCGGCGAGCACGGTCTTGCCGGTGCCGGTGGCGGCCACCACCAGGTTGTGCCAGCGGTTGTGGAGCGAGCGCTCGGCCGCCAGCTGATCGAGCATCTCGCGCTGGTAGGCGTAGGGCCGCAGGTCGAACCACACGGGCAGGGCGCTGCCGCCAGCGGTGGGATCGTCGCCACGGGCCAGGGCGAGCTGGTGATCGAGGCGGGCCTGCTGCTCGGCGGTGGCGGCATAGGGCTCGAATTCGCCCTCCTCCCAGTAGGTGTCGAAGGTGTCCTGGAACTTGCTGAGCATCGCCGGCGTTTCCAGGGCGGCCAGGCGTACGTTCCACTCCAGGCCGTCGAGCAGGGCTGCGGCCGAGAGGTTGGAGGAGCCGATGTAGGCGGTGCTGGCACCGCTGGCGCGATGGAACAGCCAGGCCTTGGCGTGCAGGCGGGTGCGGCGCGTGTCGGTGCTGACGCGCACCTGGGCCCCGCGGGCCACCAGCCAGTCGAGCGCTTTGCGGTCAGTGGCCCCCATGTAGACGGTGGTGAGCACGCGCAGGGGGCGGCCGGCGCTGAGGTGTGCGCTCAGCTGCTCCTGCAGCAGCCGCAGGCCGCTCCACTTGATGAAGGCACAGAGCAGATCGATCCGATCGGCTGAGGGACATTCCGCCTGCAGGGCCAGGCCCACGCTGGGCTCCCTGGGGGCGTTGATCAGCAGGGTGCCGTCGGCTAAAGGGATCAGGGGGCGGGCCAGCGGGGGTTCGTTTGGCAGGAGTGGCGCGGCCCGCAGCTCCTGCAGCAGCTGGGCGCTGGGGTGGAGCTGGTCGCCGGGGGTGATGGCGTGCGGGGTCTGCTGATGGAGCAGGGTCACGATCTGGTTCACCAGCGCCAGTTGCTGCTGCTGGCGCTGGGCCTCCGGCAACGCCGCTAGGGCGATCTCACTGAGCTGCCTCAGGTAGCGGGCCAGGCGCTGGGGGGCTTCGGAGGGGTCGAGGGGCTCCAGGTAGCGCAGCTTGGCCGGCTGGGACGCGAGCGCCTGGTAGACGGCCTCGCTGAGGGGGTAGTCGTACAGGCCGGGGGGGAGGTCCTGAGGGGGCATGGATTGACTACCCGCAACAGGGATTTACCCAGTGGTAGCAGGGGCGTCCACGTAAAAACCACATTGATCTACACCCAAGTCTCCACCAGCGAACTCCCGGTGGATCCAAGACCTGCGGATAGTCAGTAGCAGAATGAACAGATGGTTCACGGACCCGTAAACAACGGCTAGCTTGGGCAAGAATCCTGTAAGACCCTGGCCTTTATAAGGAGTTTCAGTGGACTGCCTATTGGAACTGGTAGCGGTTCTCGGAAAGGGACGGCGGCGAGGCTGTGGTTCGCGGAACCGCCCATTTAAGAGTTGGGCGGGCTTCAGAGCGAAGGAGCTGTTGGTAGCCACTACTTCATGGATAGTGCAACTAGGAGTTCTGTCAAAGCTAAGAATTCTGGTCGCCTTGTCGAAGGCTGACATTTACGGCGCATTCACCATTGTTGTTAAAGCCAATAAAAAAGGTAACCGCAACTCCTGGCCTGATCAATTGCCATTGGTCTTGATTCGTAAGTGCGTTTCGATGAAAGAAGAATCTTTGATTATCTGCTGTCGATATGAATCCAAATGGCTTCCCCGCTGGCAGATGCTGCACTATGCCCTCAAAGGAACCATCAAGCTCCGAATGAGCGGAATCAGACAGGGAAGGATCATGAATCTTGTAGTCAAGCACTTTCTCAAGCCATGTATGAAACACTTGGACCCTCTCTTTGTCACCATGCTCTTCAATAAAGTATTCGCAGCCAAGAGCTATAGGTTTACAGTTTTCTAGGCGTTCACGCATTTTAAAGTCACGCTGCGCGATGGGTATTGATTCATATTCCTGTTTCAAGCACTCAAGGGCATGAAGCGCACCATAGTTATCTTTTTGATTCAACAGAGTGCTTGATTGCCGTGCAAAGATCTGCAAGGATAGATCATGCATTTTTCGAAGCATCCACTCTTGTGAGGCTCCTTGCTCCTTGACTTGATCTATAAATCTTCTGGCTTCTATAAATTCGCTCTTGTATAAATAGCATCTTGATATCTCCAATAGTATCTGGGGCGAATTGGAATCAGATTTTTCTGCCTTGATAAAGTATTCTAGAGCGTTGTCTGTATCGCTTAAGTAGCGCAAAAGAAATCCCCCGTACCAAAAGTTAAGGGGGGCTGATTCGGGCTCAAGATCCAAAGCTGCTTCATAAGCTGTCTGCGCTGCGGGAATGTTGCCAGCTTTAACATGCACAAGAGCTTCTACACGATGGACTTCAAAATACTCTGGTGAGAGTGACTTGGCTTTGGAGACCATGATCATGGCATTCTCTACATCTTTAGAGCGTATAGAATTCAGTGCATCACGCAAGTACTTAGCCAGAATTACGTCACTCTTAGATCTGATTGTGAGACTATAGAATGAGTATGGGTTGTGAGTTCTTTCTGCGCTTATGGCTGCGCCAGCGGCAACTATTTGCCGATTACGATTAACAAACTGCTTGAGATCGCAATCCGGAACGGGATGATGCTTGCGTAAATATCCAATCGTAAGCTGGCTAAGCTCGTACCTAGATTCAAATGATGATCCTCTAGGCAAGCTTGTCATGACAACCATATTTGTAGACAATAACTGCTGGAGGCATTGCTGTAGGACTAAGTAGTCAAGCTCGGTAATAAAGGCCAACTCTGCTTGGCTGTGTGACTGGGGGAGACAAACTAAAGCACGTAAAACGATCCTACTATCCTCGCTGAGGTACCTGTAAACGTTCGACATGCAATAGTCTAAAAATAGATCAGGATTTTGGAGGACCTCCTCAGGACGCCTCCCTGCCTGAATAGTTGAAACAAACCACTTAATAAATCCTGGATTGTTACTCATTCGCTTGCAGAAGCCTTCCAGTACCTTGTTATTCGTCTTGACTAGTCCCGGAACTCCCCTGCCCTTGGAAAGCGAACGAAGAAGCTGGATTGCTTCACTATTTTCTAAGGGCTGGATCTTGATGGGGTACTCATATGCTCCAATACCAATTCTAGATGTTATAAGCACCTTGCTTCCGGCTGGCAGTCTTCCTAAAAAGTCCCTTAACCGGTGATCGATTACCGTTTCCAGATTATCAAGAACTAGCAATATCCTGAACTCCCGCATGTAGTCTATGATCTCACTTATTGCGTCATTCTGCTGTGCATTGCCAGCCAGGCGGTGTGCGACATCGGTTAACATCCCAAGAGAGTCAGCAATCGCATTGTCAATCTTGACTATCTCTTGCGCAGTAAGTTGACTAGACTTGGAAGATGTCCAGACAATCGCATCATATGGACAGTCAATATGGTCAAGAATATCATAAGCAACCTTTACGGCCAAAGCCGTCTTGCCAAGGCCTCCTTCACCTACAATTGTAATAACGGGATAAGGTCCGAAGCATGCCCTTATCAGTTCATCAACTGTATTTCGTCTACCAAGAAATCCAGTTTCATCAAAGTCGGGAGTGGGAAGATTGTGACTTGCTCTTTTACTGTCGTTATCGTAAAAAGATGGTATTTGAACTCCGAGCACAAAGCTGGGGTCGTCTTTCAATCGACTGAGGGTTAAGGCAATTTCTTTCCAACAAAGAGGATTATTCTCTAGAAGACGCTGGCTTTCATCTAATGTGGTGGGCAGGTCATCAAAAAGCAACGGGCGCGAGTGAGCAATTCTGTTTCTAATCTTTCCAAGCCTTTCAAAAGCATGAGTATTGGAGCGGATAGTATCCCTATGGTCCGATGGAAGTAATGAGCCATGTCGATTCAGTAGCATATAAGTATCACCAAAATCGACGTAGTATAACAACGACTTAAGTCGAGCATTCTCTTCAAGAGAACCATCGTCACGTATAAGCCTTTCGGTTGCCTTATCGCAGATGTCTGGGGTTAAGATGTCTTCAATACTTAGCTGCCCCTCTAGATGTTCTATCACAAGGCGTCGCAGGTCAGTCTCAATGGCTGAAAGAAGTGCGTAAATTGTCAGCCTTGAGGCACTGAAAGACATTTCAGGTCACACTAGTAAGTCGGAGTATCTTACTCTGATCAGGCCTGCGGAACATCTATGACAGGTAGACGGCCCACTAGCCCCACGAAACCCGTCCAACATCCAGATGCAGAAGACGGGAGCGGGGGCTGGTTGCCAAGGCGACGCACCTCTGCCCGCTTCTGATCTGGAGCGTTATACGGGCTCGCAATTGCTACAGTCAGATTACGCCCACTGTCATTGTTCAATCCAGCGCTCTTGCTGCCCACAAGCTACAATCTCAACTCAACCATGAGCTCTGCTGCTGTCAGAATAACTCTGACTGAGTAAGACTTGCAGACTACATCCCATGAGCGCATTCACGCAGCCCGTAATTATCCAGGATGATGGATCTGCTCTGCCACTGCAGCGCCTGCCATTGTCGGCAAGCGTAGATGGACAGATTGACGAGGCATGGCTCCAGCAGGCTCTATACCGCGCCCCCGAATCGCTTCCCCTTAAGGAGATCGATCCACATATTGGGCCGTTGATCCCGATCTGCATGGAATTGGCGACCGAGGCTGGGCCTGCCGACATCCTGTACGTCACTCCAACAGGACAGATTGTGTTAGTCGAGACCAAGTTGTGGAGAAATCCCGAGGCGCGGCGTCAGGTTGTCGGCCAGATTCTGGACTACGCAAAGCAATTGACAGGGTGGAGCTACGAGGATCTGGATGCGCGGGCTGGCACTGCTGCCGGTACATCAGCTGGGCACATGGCGAGAAAGCTCAAGGAGAGTTACCCAGGCACCGATGAGGCGCAGTTTGTCGACGGCGTTCGCCGCTCCCTATCGACAGGTGACTTTCTGCTCCTGATTGTCGGGGACGGCATCCGCTTTGGTGCCGAGGCGCTGGTCACATTCCTGGAGCAGTTCGGCAACCTGCGATTCGGTCTCGCTCTCGTTGAGGTTGCGATTTACCGCCTTCCCAATGGTTCCACACTGATGCAGCCGCGTGTGCTTGCAAAGACTGAAATTCTTGAGCGGACGATGCTAATCGGGCCGACCGGTCCGATTTCCTTTCAGCAGGCGGCTCAGGTCGAGGACACCACAGAAGCGAACGCGGGGCAGCGTGAGTGGTTCATCGCGTTTTGGCGAGAGTATCTATCAAAGCTTCGCCTACCAGATGCCACGCTGATGCCAAGAGAACCGGCGAAGTCCACAAACCAGTACTTTGCAATGCCGCCAAGCGGCAACCTCGCCTGGTTGAGCGCGTACATCGCACAGAGCTCCGGCAAGGCAGGCGTTTATCTAACATTCGCCAAAGCGTATGCCGATGGGCCGGAGATTTACGAGTACTTGCTGGCTAGTAGACAAGAGATTGAGGATGAACTAGGGGTGTCTTTGTCATGGGACAGAGCTGGAAACAAGGTGTACATAGGTGTTCCACGCTCTACATACACAGATCTGAATAACCCGCAAGATCGTGAGCGAGTCATAACGTATCTTGCCGACATGACTGCAAAGATGATCTCGTACTTTAAGCCTAGGCTAGAGGTGGCCATCAAGGCCCTTGGTGCATTCGGCTAACGTTTCCCACTCTTGCTTAATTGACCCGGGGCAGTAAGCTTCGGCAAGCAGCCACCTCCAACATTCGAGAACTATGCCAAGTGCCACCATAAAGATATTCTTGGTACATGGTGACCCAAAACGGCTGAGAACTGCTGAGCTTTCGAACTGGACAGGGAAGGCAGTGGCAGGGCCTAGAAGCGAGTTCGAAGGGGTTATGTCCCGTGAAGAGGCGGAGGGTTCAGGAATATACTTCTTGACTGGCTCAGATCCAGAGAGTGGTAATCCATCCATTTACATCGGCGAAGCTGAGTGCATTCGCGATCGCCTTAAATCTCACTTGCAGAAAGACTTTTGGAATCAAGTTGCCTTTTTCGTGAGCAAAGACGAAAACCTTACCAAAGCTCATATTAGGTACTTGGAGGGGAAATTGATTGAGCAAGCTCGCGATGCCGCACGTGCTGTGGTTGTGAACAACCAGAGCAGTGGCGCAAGGCTACCCGAGTCGGACCGAGCAGATCTTGAGACATTCTTGGAGAAAGTTAATCAGCTCCTGCCTGTTCTCGGGATCGAACTCTTAGTCCCAACAGCTGCCAAGCCTGAAGCTGAACTTGAAGTAGAGCTGCTATCTTGCGAAATCAAGGGTATCAAAGCACGAGGGCACCTATCCCCGAACGGCTTTGTCATTCTCTTGGGCTCCCAAGCGGTACTGAATGAGCGTCCATCAACGCAGAAATATCCATGGGCACTAAACATGAGGCTGAAGCTTAAAGAGGAAGGCTCTCTTGCGATGGCGCCAGACTCGCTTGTCTTTACAAGGGATGTCGAGTTCACCAGTCCTAGTGCAGCGGCGGCAGTAGTCCATGGTGGACACGCGAATGGGCTTACTGCATGGAAGGATTCAGAGGGTCGTACCCTCAAGCAGATTGAAGCCGTATAACATCCAGATACAGAAGCCGGGAGCAGAAAGGTGCCCCCCTGGTTTCAGATTCACTGCCCGCTTCTGATCTGGAGCGTTAGACACACATGAAGGACCTCTCCTCCCCAATCAAGACATCGGACGAAGAGTCCGGCAAGCGGTTGGCAGTCTTGATTGATGCTGATAATGCACAACCTGCAGTCATCGAAGCACTGCTTGAGGAAGTGGCGTTGTATGGCGAGGCTATCGTCCGCAGGATCTACGGTGACTTCACAGCACCAGCGAGTGGTTCCTGGAAAACGTTTCTCAACAAGCACTCAATCAAAGCAGTTCAACAGTTTGCATACACTGTGGGGAAGAACGCCACCGATAGCACGATGATAATCGATGCGATGGATCTTCTCTATACACGAAGACTCGATGGCTTCTGCCTGGTGACTAGTGACAGTGACTTTACAGGGCTTGCTGTTCGATTGCGCGAGGAAGGCCTATTGGTTTATGGTTTTGGAGAGAAGAAGACTCCAGAGGCATTTAGAAATGCCTGTCACAAGTTCATCTTCACTGAGGTTCTTCGCCCAGCCTCAAAGAAGTCTCATCCTGCGAGCTCATCAGCTCCTGTTGTCGCTCCTGCATTGAAGCAGTCGTCTGGGCCCGCAGTGGTGCCTGAGATTCCCGCTGCCTTTTTGATGGAGGCGCTCACTAAGTCAGTAGATGAGACTGGATGGTCGCATCTCGGAACATTTGGAAGCTATCTGCAGAAGATACAGCCAGACTTTGATACCCGTATCTACGGCTTTAAGAAGCTTTCTGATCTAGTTAAGGGGAATCAGCATATCTTCAAGATTCAAGAAAGAGATGGTCCCGGTGGGGATCACAAGGTTCTCTATGTGCGAGCAAAGAATAGTGTCTAACATCCAGATGCAGAAGACGGGAGCGGGAAATGCTTCTTTTCCCATCAGGCCCCGGCCCGCTTCTGTCTTGACGCTAGTACAGCAAGTGATTCCCCTCAAATCTAGCCTGTAGAAGTTCAAGCCGGTTCATAAGCCTTTGGAGCTTCTGCTCTTTTCTTTTCTTGGTACTGGGTGGGCCATCAAAATGGCTCATCTCATTGCCCAGTAGGTAGTCTACAAAGTCTTTAGGCTCGCAAGGCCTTGAACCCATCCACTTGTGAAAGTTTCGATGAATGCTGCTGCTGATGGCGATCAGATTATCATCGTAGGCTGCTAGATCCGGGCGTGAGCTTGCATCAAACAGGTGATGCACCTCAAGTTCAACGGGATTCTGATCGGAGGGTGATGGCTTGTATCCAGAGATGGCGCAGCCAGATCCATCCTTGCGTAGTGCCCTCTGACGGACTTTCTCCTTCGCTGCCTTGACTCTTGCTTCGTGACTCTCTAGAAGCTTTCGCTGGACTTCAAAGCACTCTTCAGCTACATCGGCAACGGCTTTTACCCACGCCTTTCGTGCCTTGGTGATCCTACCTTTGTCCCTCATTGTCTTGGCGAGGCGCACGATACCGCGCTGGCTCCAGTGACGCTGTTCCTTGCCTTCAAAGCTATCAAAATGAACACCGATCTCTAATCCCTCGGCACCCTCCAATCCAGAGCTTTCTTCCTGGATTCTTGAGATGGTTCCTGCCATGCCTTTGCCGTTAGTTCCTAGCACCCTGACGACAGAGCGCTGCTCCAGAAAAACAAGATCACCTCGAATCTGGATGGTGCTTCGGTCTTGAGTAACTTGAATGATTCTACGTTTGACGAGGGTGCGTGTCACTCGCGCGCGATGATGTGTGAAGAACTCATGAATCTTGGCCAAGATGCTCCCACCTTCCTTCTCCTCAAGGTACTTGGCTAGCGCCATCACGCCTTCTTCGTAAAAGCGCCTGCTACGAGCCTGGCCTGGTTCGTACTCAAAGAACTCTCCTTCGATTAGCTCCCATTCGTCATTGGGATTGGCATCGAAGAAGTCGCAGATACTATTGAGCTTCTTGGCGGTTATTCCAAGAATTCTGGCTGTTTCTTGAAATGAAAAGGCATCGCGTGATCGCTTGGATGTCGTCGTCATTGGATCGCTTAGATGAAGGCAAGAAGGGAGTCACGCATTCTTTGGAGGCGTTCCATTACGCGCGGGTCGCCGCCCACGTCGGGATGGTGCTCCTTTGCAAGTCTGCGGAAGGCCTCTTTAATGTCTTCGGCGCTAGCTGTTGCCGGATCGAGTGAGAATACATGCCAAGGCCTGAAGTTCTCTAGAACATCGATGCCGTTAATTGATGTCTTGCCTGTTTTGGTGCGCTCACTATGAGGAACTCCAACCCATTCCCGATAGAGCTTTAGCCAATCGGCCTTTGTTTTGAGGTCAAACGTGCGGCCTGCCATCGCCATCTTGAACTCACTTGACCTTCGCAGGTCAGTGGCATTCTTGCAGCCAAACACCTTGCACACTTCCTTCTTCAACTCTGTCAGCGTGAGAGCAGGCTCAGAGAATGGCTTTCCGTTGATGAACTCTGCAAAGGCCAGCAGGCTTTCGGCATCAGGAGTCCCGGCTGAGAGGATCTCGTCGATCCTTGCAATGACCGTTGGACGATCGAGCTTCTTGCGCGTAGGCGTCTTGGTGGCCACGGCTCAGTGCTGCTTTTCCCATTGATAAGCCCCTGCGCCCCTTTGCGGGAGGGAATTGTAATCATCTGTTCGACGGCGGATAGGATGCCAGCCCGCATAGGCCCCGTCTGCCCTGGTGCTTCGCCTCAAGTCAAACCCATGTTCTGGCCGCTGATTGTGGCGACATGGGCGCTGAGCTGCTCTGGCAGTCCAAGTACTCCGTTACACGCCGGCTGGTGCAACGCAATGCCGTCCGCTCGCCGTGGCTCATTCGCATTCTCGTCGTAACTCAACCCCTGAGGTGCTGGTAGGCAGGGTCGTGTCGCGTCATGAGCCCATGGCTGCGCCGGATGCCTGCTTCAGCCAGCTGTTGAGCTCCGGATCACAGGCAAACACCCAGCAGCTGCGGGTGCCCCTGCTCATCAAGGCTCGGTATGTGTTGCGGATGATCGCGTCCGCCTTCAGTCGGATGCCCTGGGGGTCACACCTAAGGCCCATCTTGTAGCCCTTGAGAGTCTGGTCTGTGCGTGCCCGAGCTGTTGGAACCGTCACAACCTGTCCGTCACGGAAGGCCAGATCCGGCCCGATGATCACACCAATTGTTTCCAGCTCCAGGCCCTGGCAGGTGTGGATGCAGCCCACCTCCTCCACTGTGCCGGGCTTCATAATCCACACGCTGCCGTCCTTGCTGAGGTTCCAGCGCGCCCGGTAGTCATAGGGCTCGATCGTGATGTCCCAGTCCTTGGGGTGATTTTTAGACGTCCAGTTCCAGCAGTAGCCTGCCACCATCCTCGCCTGGTTGGTGTGGTTTGCCTGCCGGATCGCTTCGTGCAGGCCCACCGGATCGTCGAACACACGGAAGTCGTAACTGCCCGGCTCCAGCCGCTCGTTCGCCGTGGTGCGGATGCCCAGGGTCTGATCCAGCCAGGCTAAGTAACCATCGGATCCGCTGCAGCGGAACTGCGATGGCAACATGTCGCGGTGTAGCTCCGCCTCATGGAAGTGGCACCACTTCTCGATTTCGGCAGTGCTGCCGATGTCGTCGAAGGTGACACGCTGATCCTCATCGAGGAAGAACACCGCAAGCTTGCTGGCGTGGATGATCTCCTTGACCTGATTCTCTCACTCCTTGTCGTAGATGGTCTTGGTCATCAGCCGGTGACTTTCGTCCACGATCAGGGCGTCGTAGAATCCCTCTGGACATCCCACGAAGCAGGCCGAGCCGCTGAACAGGTTGTCGTACTCCCCCTTCTGCAGCGAGCCGGTGAGCTTGGCGCGGTACACCGCACGCGGTGCCGCGTTCTTGCTCACGTAGCGGGCATTGAGGCCCATACCCAGCAGCCTGGCCAGCAGGTTCAACGCCACCACTGATTTGCCGGTACCCGGCCCACCTTGCACCAGAAGCACGCAGTGGCGGCCTTCCCGGAGCCGACGCGACAGGGCCAGGGCTTTTTCGAATACCACCTTCTGCTCGTCGATCAGCACGAACTCTGTGTTGCCCTTCAGCATCCGCTCCACAGCATCCGCTAGCTGCTGGCTCGGCTTGGCCTTGCCATCGCGGATCCGCTCGATCGTGCGGCCCCGGTCGCCCTTCTCAAGGCAGCGGCGCAGGAAGGCGGCCATGGCGGCGTTGTCGTGCCGCAGGAACACAGGCGCCTGCTGCAGATAGGGGCGATAGCGGATATCGGTGATGCCGCTGCCGTCGGTGCAGTTGTGCAGATAGGCACAGGGCTGCAGGGCAATGTCGTGCTCCACCACCGCCTTGTTGAACCCCCGCAGCAGCGCTCCGTAGCTCATCGCCTGGTACGAGGGATGGGTCGTCTCTCGCGGCCCCTTGCCCAGGAACGTACGCACCACTCCATCCAGCTCGGTGGGCTCTACCGTTTCCCACTGCTTGAGCTCCACGATCACCGCCGCTGGGGCTCCGCTCGTGTTCTGGCCGGAGAGCAGCAAGTCGATGCGCTTGGCGGTGTTGTGAATCCGGTATTCGATCGCCACCCCCAGCTCCCTGGGGATGGCGTCGAACTGCAGCACGTTGCCCACGCACTGCAGCGAGTTTTTCCAGGAGCGGAACTCGTTCTCAGCGACCTTGTGGCCAGTGACGGCGATGTAGCGCTCACGTACCTCCTCCTCGATGCGCTGCTCGCGCACGTGCTGTAGAAACTCCTCCCGGGTTGCGAGGTAGATGATCACGTCGGATTGGGGCTGTCCGGAGGGGCCTAAGGGAATTCTGGATGAAATTTGCAGATCTGCCCGACAAGTACGGTTGCGTCATGCCTTCCGACTATGGACGCCTTGTCGTGATCGCCCCCCAGAAGGGTATGGCCAAGAGCTGAGGTTTGACCTGGTGTAGCCCTCTCCAGGAGTGGCGCCCTCAATAGCCCTGCCTTTCCACCATCACCCCCCGCACCCCACCCCGCGGCTCCTCGCAATCCCCCTGCCGCCGAGGGATCAGATGCCAGTGCGCATGAAACACCGTCTGCCCAGCCGCCTCCCCTGAATTCAGCCCCACATTCCAGGCGCTGATCGAGGCGTCCGCAGCGCTGAGCTGCTCCCTCCGCTGCTTCAGCAGCTCCACTACTGCGTTCCATTCCGGCTGGTGCAGCGCCAACCCATCGGCTACATGGCGCCTGGGGATCACCAGGCTGTGCCCCGGCGTCACCGGGAAGGCATCGGCGATGCACAGCGCCAGCTCGTTCTCCAGCAGCACCCGGCCGCTGCCCTCCAGCGCGCAGAACACGCAGCCCTCCTCGCGCCTTGCGTAGCTGGCCTGCAGACCGCGGAAGTCGGTGGTGTCGGTGTCGCGCTTACCGGCATTGCAGCGGAAACAGAGGGCCTGCAGGTTGCTGAGGTCGTCGGAGCCGCCCTGGTTCCTGGGCACGATGTGGTCCACCTCCAGGGCCCGCTGGTGCTCGTGTGCCCCGCAGCATTCGCAGCGGCCCCTGGCGCGGGTGAGCACCCGGTATTTGATCGAGCCGCTGATCGGGGTGCGGTGGCGGCTCCTGTGGGCAAACACCTCCTCACCGCGCTGCTGGCGGAAAGCATCGAGGCGCTGGCGGCATAGCTCCAGCAGCTGGTCGCGCTCGACGTCGCTCAGCTCCTCCCCGCCCACTAGGTCGTAGGTGCCCCGCTCGTAGCGGGTGATGCCGTTGCCGGTGAGCACCTTGCCCACCATCCGCTTGACGCGCTCTGTGTAGTAATCGATCTGGGTCACGTCTTCCCCCAGGATCCGGCGGGCCACGTCCTGCGCTGGGGCGGGGCTGCGGCGGCCGAGGAGCTCCATGAGCATCAGGGGTTGGTAGACGTGGCTCATGCGCATGCGTTCGGCGATGTAGTGCCGCAGGCGCTCGTAGGTGGCGGAGGTGGGCGGGGGCATGGGGGCATCCTGGCTGGGTGAAACGGGGGTGGCATTGGTGGGGGAGAAGCCCATGCGCCATGGCATCCATCTCTCCAGTCCCTTTGCCCCCCTTTGACCGTGCCTGCCTGGGCGATTCGTTGTTGCGGCACCGCCCAGGTGGTCTGGAGCCCTGATCCCTGCCGTTCTCCCTGGATCGCCTCTGCGTCATCAGGCATCTTCCGCAGCCGCCGCGTCACAGCAGCGCCTCGAACAGGCCATCCAGTGGTGCATCGAAGTCAGCACCGAGCTGGATCTGGCCGCGCATCGCCCCGGGCGCTGCCACAGGCTGGGCTTGAGCCTGCCAGCGCACCAGCCGTGCAATCGGCACGCCGGCCCGGGCAATCACCACCTCTTCTCTCTGCTCCACCATCTGCAGCAGCTGGGAGAGCTGGGTCTTGGCCTGGTGGATGGTCACCGGTTACATGCTGGATCACCCTGAACAACGTCTTGGTCGAGTCCGCCCTCGGACGCTGGTGGTCGCTGACCAGGCCGGAATTGGGTTGATCCTCAACCATCCCATCGACGCAGACGCGAGGCCCAGCGGTAGCGCCTGTTGCGCCACACCCACCCCTGCCAGAGTGAACGCGCTTGCGGCGTTCCATGCCCCACCAAGGTCCGCCCCTGGCCCCGCCGATCAACCTGAACCGCCTCCTGGAGGCCGGCCTGGGGCGCGACCCCACGGCACCGGCCCTGCAGGATCTCAGCCACACCATCAGCTGGGCTGAGCTCAACCGCCAGGCGGAGCAGCTGGCCCGGGCCTACCAGCGGCTGGGCCTGCGGCGGGGCGACCGGCTCGCCTCCCTGATCCCCAACCGGGTGGAGCTGGTTGTCCACTACCTGGCGGGGCTGCGCAGCGGCCTGGTGCTCACCCCGCTCAACTACCGCTACGTGCCCCGGGAGATCGACCATGCGCTCACGATGAGCGGCGCCGTGGCCCTGGTGTTCCATGGCGAACGCCAGGCCGATGTGCACGCCAGCGCCGTGGCGGACCAGCTGCCCCGGGGCTGCCTCCGCATCGATGACCCTTCCGGCTTCGACGAGCTGCTGGCGGCGGCATCGGCCGGCGACGAGGCCCCGCCCTGGCCCGAACTGGCCGCGGATGATCCCTGCTTCATCTATTTCACCTCCGGCAGCACCGGTCGGCCCAAGGGCGTAACCCACAGCCGGGCCAGCTTCGCCGCGGTGCTCACCTCGCTCATCCAGGCCAGCGAACTTCAGGCCGGTGAGGAGGTGCTGGCCGGTAGCTCCCTGGCCCATATCGCCTCCTCTGCCCTCGTGCTGGCCGCCCTGGCCGCCGGCGCCTCCGCCGCCATCGCCAGCCGCCTCGATGCGGCCACCGTGGAAACCCTGCTGCGGCGCAACCGGCCGTCGGTGCTGCTGATGCTGCCCGCTGCCCTGTTTGAGCTGCTGCGGGATGAACGGCTCCAGCCCACGGATCTGAGCTCGGTGCGCCTCTGCATCAGCGGCGGCGACAAGGTGCCCCACCAGCTGCAGGAGGAGTTCCGCCGGGCCGCCGGCTCCGGGATCGACGAATGCTTCGGCATGAGTGAGATCGGCTACGCCACCCTGTCGCCACCGTCGGGCCCGAACCGGATCGGCTCCGTCGGCCAGCTCTGCCCGGGGTTCAGCGCCAGCCTGCGCCACGACGACGGCACCGAAGTGGCCGCAGGCGAGCAGGGACGCCTCTGGATCCAGGCGCCCTCGCGGATGCTGGGCTACTGGGACAACCCCCAGGCCACCGCCGACACCATCCAGCAGGGATGGCTCGACACCGGCGATGAGATGCGGGTCGACGCCGACGGCTTCTTCTGGTTCTGCGGCCGCCGCAAGCAGATCATCGTGCACGACAGCTCCAACATCTGCCCCCAGGAGGTGGAGGAGGCGCTGGCGGAGCATCCGGCCGTGGCTCTGGTGGGGGTGATCGGCATCCACGACCCGGTGCACGGCGAGAACGTGCGGGCCTACATCACCCTCCGCCCGGATCAACCCGCCCCACCCGAAGCCGACCTGATCGCCTTCGTCCGGGCCCGGGTGGGCTACAAGGCGCCGGAGGAGATCCGCGTGCTCGTGCAGCTGCCCCTCACCCCCGTGGGCAAGACCGACCGCCTGGCCCTGCGGCAGCTGGCGGCGGATGGGCTGCACGCCCCCTGAGTTTGTGGGCCCAGGCCCCCCCAGCCCCTTGGGCCGCCTTGGAGCATGCCGACGCGGAAAATCCAGCCGGGGTAGCGTCACCGTCTCGGCGACAGCCCCACACCGGCATGACCTACGGCATCGGCTACTGGCTGGAGAAGGGCCTGGTGCTGGCTTCCGATTCCCGCACCAACGCCGGGGTGGATTACATCTCCACCTACAGCAAGATGACGGTGCTCCAGCCCGCACCGGATCGGCTGTTTGTGATCCTGGCGGCCGGCAGCCTGGCCACCACCCAGGCGGTGATCAGTCGCATCCGCCGCGATCTCGACCGTCCCGCCGAGCTGGAGGCCGGCGCTGATCACGACCTGCGCCACTGCGACTATCTGTTTGAAGCGGCGGCCTACGTGGGCCGCCTGAGCGTGGCGGTGCAGAAGGAGCACGAGGAGGCCCTGCGCCAGTCGGGTGCCAACGGCAGTGCCACCTTCCTGCTGGGTGGGCAGATTGGCAACGAACCCCATGGGCTCTACCTGATCTATCCCCAGGGCAACGCGATCATGGCCACGCCGGAAACGCCCTACTTGCAGATCGGCGAGAGCAAATACGGCAAGCCCCCGCTCGACAACATCGGCCACGCCAACCTCTCCCTGGAGGATGCAGCCCGCCTCTGCCTGATTTCTCAGGTGCTCACCCAGCGCTCCAATCTCTCCGTGGGGCCGCCGTTTGAACTGGTGGTGATCGAAGCCGGCAACAAATCCATCGCCCACCAGATCAAGCTGGAGGCGGATGATCCCAGCCTCGACGCGATGATCCACACCTGGAGCCAGGCCCAGCGCGAAGCACTCCACCGCCTGCCGCGCCTCCCCTGGGAACCCGATGGCAGCGGCAGCGGCCCCTGATCCAGGCGCCATGACGCTGGAGGCCTCCCTGCTGGCCTGGATCGGCAACCGCGGGCGCCGCTGCAGCGTGGGTGAGGCCGCCGCCGGCACCGGCCTGGCGCTGCAGGAGGTGGAGCAGGGCCTGCTGGCCCTGGTGGCAGAAGCGCCCGGCCGGCTGCAGGTGGCCGACGACGGCACCCTGCTGTTCGTGTTCCCCCCCGCCCTGCGGGCGCGGTTGCTGGCCCGCAGCGGCCGCCGGCGCCTGCAGGCCCTGCTGCAGCGGGTCCTGCGCTTCGCGGCCCGGGTGATCCGGCTCAGCTTCGGGGTGGTGCTGGTGCTCGTCACCACCCTGGTGGTGGTGTGCCTGCTGGTGCTGCTGCTCGTGCGGCTGATCGCCAGCGACAAGGGTGGCGATGTCGCCCTGGGGCTGTTGCAGGTGGTCGCCCAGGTGCCCGCCACCATCCTCGATTTGCTGGTGTCCGGCATCGGTGCCCTGGCGCGCGAGGGCTCCTCCTCCGCCTCGCTCCAGCAGCTGTGGAGCCTGCTCTGGGACCTGCCCGGCGAGGGGTCCGAACCCGATTCGCTCGGCTTTCTGGGCGCCGTGTTCTCGATCCTGTTCGGCGATGGCGATCCCAATGCCCGCCTCGAGCCGCTGCGCTGGCGTCGCATCGCCGCCTTCCTGCGCCTGCACGGTGGCGTGGTGATCGCGGAAGACCTCGCCCCGCTGCTCGATCTGCCCAACTGCCCCTCCGATCCCGACCGCCGCCGCGACCTGGCCGATGCGGCCATGCTGCCGGTGCTGCTGCGCTTCGACGGCCGCCCCGATGTGAGCGAGGAGGGCGACCTGATCCATCGCTTCCCAGCCCTCCCCAGCAGCGCCGCCGGTGAGGTTGTGCCGGCGGGTCCCGTGCCCGCCGCGCCGGTGCCGCCCCTGCGTGAACGGGCCCATCGCTTCAGCCGCGCCGGCGTTGAGCAGCGCGTGGCCTATGGCATCGGCGTGGGGGCCCTGCTGGTGCTCTCGCCCTATCTGTTGGCGATCACGCCCACCTGGCTGCCCCCCGTGGCCTGGCTGGCGCGCTTCGCCATCGGCTACGCCCTGTTGCTGCTGCTGATGCCCCTGCTGCGCCTGCCCTTTCTGCACGGGCGCAATCGGGCCATCGCCGTGCGCAATGGCCGCCGCCGGGCCTGGGCCCGCGCAGCCCGTAACGCCGGTGCCCGACTGCAGCAGCGCCGTGCCGCCGCCCGCTTGCTCCGCGCCGCCGAGCCCCAGCGGCCGGCGCCGCGCGTGATCTACGACAGCGGCCGCGATCTGCTTGAGCAGACGTTCGACAGCCTGGCCGCCGCCCCGGAGCCCCCGCCCCCGCCGCTCGTCGATCCGCCCCCTGCCGGTTGAGCTGCCTCGATGCCGGTGGCTATGACGTCGGGGAGTCCGGCGGCATCCACTTCGAAATCGCCGTGGTCGACACCCTGCTGCTGGTGATCTGTGAGGAAGACCGCGCGAACGTTCGCCGCCAGCCTTGGTTCAGCTCTGGCGGCCGCCGCCCTGCTGGCCTGGCCCGCGGGCCAGCCGGCCGCCGCCGCGCCGGCCCCGTGCCCCGCGGCCCTGGTGGCCCTGGTGGCCCAGATTGATGGCCTCTACCGCTGGCATGTGGCCCAGCGGGACGTTTCAGGGCCCACCGATCTCACCAGCCAGAGCGCCCGCTTCACGCCGGCCCTCGATCGCCAGCTGCGCGCCGCCTTTGGCCTCCGCCCGGAGGATGGGCGCTTCGTGGATTTCGACGTGTTCAGCGGCACCCAGGTGGGCACCTTCGGCGCCCGGGTGCTGGGCTGCACGCCTATGCCGGGGGGTGAGCTCGAGGCCCTGGTGAACGTGCAGGCGGGCCTGCGCAACCGGCCGGCGGAGACGCCGCAGCAGCTGCGCTACGTGATGCGGCCCGGCCCCGGCGGCACCTGGCAGATCGCCGACATCCGCTACACCGGCGACCCGGGCTTCCGCCTCACCACCTTCCTGGCCGAGCTGCTGGCGCCGCCCCGCCGCTGACCCCCTCCGCCACCGGCCGGCCATGACCCTGCTCCCCGATGCCGACACGCTGCTGCACTGGTGCTGCCGAAGCTGCTGCGCATGACCGTGCTCAGCGCGCTGGTGGGCGGTGTGGTGGGTGCGGTGGTTGGCGGAATCGCGGGCCGGCTGCGGCGATCCCGGCCCAGGGGTCTGGGGCCGTCGCTCGCGGGCTCCTTTCTGGGGGTGCTGCTCGCCGGCCTGCTGCCGATCGAGGCCAACCCGGCCTCCCTGATCGGCGGGCCCTATGCCGGGATCTGGTTCCTGGCCATGGCCGTGCTGTTCGTGCCAGCGGGGGCCTTGGCTGGCGCGGTGCTCGGCATCGTCGTGGCCGGTCACCCGCGTTCGCGGCTGCGCGGGCCCCGGGCGCTGCCGCTCTTCACCGTGGCCGCCTACTTGATCAGCGCCGTGGTGCTCACGCTCACCCTCTCGCCGCCAGGGATCGCGATCCGCACGCTTCAACCCCAGGGCCCCGTGTCCCTGGTGGCGGAGGTGCGCGGCCTGGAGCCCATTCCCTCCCACCTGGCCCTCAGCGCCGATGGCAAGGACCTGGTCACCGCCGCCCCCCAGCAGGTGCAGGTGCGCCCGCTGCCCGCTGGCCGGCCCCGCCTGCGCCTCGAGGGCGGCGAAGTGGCCTATCCCATGGCCGCTGGTCGCCTTTTGACCCTCAACCCCAGCGATGCCAGCCCCGCCCCCCGCAGCCTCCTGGTGTGGGATCTCGCCAGGGGCCGTCGGCTCCAGGCCATGCCCGCCGATCTCAACACCCCGGCCGGCCTGCTTGCTGTGGACTTCTCCCCCGATGGCCGCCATCTGGCCGTCGCCCTCGGCCAGGGGCCACCGATCACCGTCTGGGATCTGGCCACCGCCCGCCGTGTCCGCAGCCTCGACAGCCCCGAGCGCGTGCAGCAGCTCCACTGGACCAGCGAGGGACTCCTGGTGGGTGCCGATGCTGGCTTCAGGGTGCTGAGTGCGCAGGACGGTCGGGTGCTGCACACGCTTCCGCTGGGAGCTGCGGGGCCGTCATCCCCGGCCAGGCCCGTGCTGTCGTTGGGGCCGTCTGCCCTGAGTGGGGATCGCAGCACCTTCGCCGCGCCTCTGCCTGGCCAGGGGATTGCGGTCTGGCGGGTGGGGAGGCCGGTGGCGGTGGATTGAACGGTTGAACGTCTGCGCGCCGATCCTCCGCGACGGCTCAGGCCTGCCCCTCGATCCTGCGGCAGCGTCCGGTGCGTTTCCCCTCGCTCACCTCCGGGCCCCCATCCACTTGAAGGTGCCACCCCGACGTGTAGGTCAGCGTGGTGAGATCGATCGTTTTGCTCTCCCGCTCGAACTGGGGGCGATACAGGCTGTTCTCCCAGGTGATGCGCTGCGGCGTGATCGTCACCTCGCTGTCATCGATGATGCCGCCCCCCAGTTCCGGTGGCGGCTTGCTTGTGGTGATCGTGCGGGTCACCTCGCCCGTTTTCGGATCCAGCTCCTGTAACAGTTGCAGCCGGGGCACGATGCGGAAGAGCGTGGGCGGGTCGGTGCCGAGGCTGCAGCTCAGCCGGAACGGCTGCGCCGTCCAGCGCCAGAGGGTGTCGCATCCGGCCAGCAGGGGAGTGAGCAGAGCCAGGGCGGTGACGTGCCAAGTCATTGGGCTCCGGGCTCCAGAGCGGCCGGGGGTGCGTTCTGGCTTCTGAACACGGGTGTGGTGGGTCATGCCACAACGGCGGATCGCGTGGGAGATGCCAGCGATTGGCGTCGTTCTCAGGATGGCCAGCCGCTGCCCACCGCGCTATCAGCGGGTCTGCCCACGCCCCGTCACCGCCCCGCGATGCCCGACGTGATCCTCGCTGTAGACCTCCAGGCCTTCGAGCGCGGCGACGCCGCCGCCCGGGCGGCGGTGGTGGATGGGGTGCGCCGCAGCCTGGCCACGGGCTTCGTGTATGCCCGCACCGACCTCTCGCCCGACCTGCTCGACACCGCCTACGGCCTGCTGGGCCAGTTCTTCGCCTTCGACACCGCCACCAAGGAGCGCTTCCGCGCCCCCGGCAGCGCCGGCCAGACGGGCTACACGGGCTTGCTGGTGGAAACGGCCGCCGGCAGCACCCAGGCCGACTGGAAGGAGATGCTCAATTGGTCGGCCCCGCTGCCGCCGGACCATCCGCTGCGGCGCCGCTATCCGCTGCTCTACCCGGAGCCCCTGCTGCCGGAGGCGGTGGTGCCGGGCATCACGGCCGTGCTCGAGACCTTCAACCGCACCCTCGCCGAGCTGCAGCGGCGTTTCCTGCGGGTGGTGGCCCTGGGGATCGGTTGCGCCGACAGCTTCTTCGATGAGATCGTGCAGGAAGCGCCCACCCTCAGCCGCGCCGTGCGCTACCCGCCCATGGCCCAGGCGCCGGCCGCCGGCCACCTCTGGGCCGAGGCCCATGCCGACATCAACCTGATCACGGCCTTGCCCCGGGCCACCGCCGCCGGGCTGCAGGTGCAGGTGGAGGGCACCTGGGTGGAGGCGCGGCCGCCCGAGGGCCACGTGATCCTCAACAGCGGCCTGATGCTCGAACGCCTCAGCAACGGCGCCATCCCGGCCGGCTGGCATCGGGTGGTGGCGCCGCCCGGCCACAGCGGCGAGCGCCTGAGCGTTGTGCAGTTCTGCCACGCCCGCCCCTGGACGGTGCTGGCCCCGGTGCCCTCCTGCTGCACGCCGGAACGCCCGCCGCGATGGGCCGGCATCACGGCCGCCGATGCCCTGGAGGAGGTGCTCTACCGGATCAACCTGCTGGGGGCTCCGGCGCCCCAGTCCTGAACCCAGCTCAGCGGGGGCAGGCCGTCGCCGTGCCAGCCGCCCCCGGGGCGGCGTGGGGGATCACGTTCTCCTGTTCATTGGCGTCGTTGCGGGCCACCAGGGCGATGGCGGGCTCGCGGCTGCTCAGGTTCACCGGCATGTGCGGCACATCGGCGGGGATGAACAGGAAGTCGCCGGCGCGGTTGATCACCGTCTTCTCCAGGCAGGTGCCGTAGAAGGTCTTCACCGTTCCGGCCAGCAGATAGATCGCCGATTCGGAGCCCACGTGCCGATGCGGTGCCGCCCGGCCCCCGGGCGGAATCACCACCCGGTTCATCGAGAGGCCGCGGGCGCCGCTGTTGGCGCCGGAGATGCCCACGAACTGCAGCAGGCCTTGGCGGCTGGTGATGCTGCTGGCGGGCCGCACGGTCACGATCGAATCCGGGCCCGGGGTGCCGATCACCTGCACCGCTGGCGCTGCTGGGCGGGGGGCTGCCGGCGCTCTCTGCGCCAGGGGGAGATGGGCCAGGGCCGGAGAGGCCAGGGTCGGGCCCGCCAGCGCCAGCCCCAGCAGCGAGGCTCCGATCCTTCCCATCCCCTAGAGCTCCGGCGGACTGTTTGCCTGGAGGTCTAGCGCTTCGGCCGATGCCGTGCTGATCGCTCCGGATCAGAGCTGGCGATTGTCGAGGGCATCGGCCAGGCGGGTCACGGCGGAGGCCAGCTGAGCCTGGGTGTCGGGTCCGGCCACGGCCTTCTCGGCGCGCCGCAGGGTCTCGATCGCACGCACGATCAGGAACACCACGAAGGCGATCACCACGAAGTTGATCAGGGCCACCAGCACGGCGCCGGCGGGCCAGTCCGCGATCGCGGCCACGTTGGCGGCCTTCAGGGCCGGCTGCAGCAGGGAGCCCATCACCAGGCTCACCACGGCATCCACCACCTTGCCGAAGGCGCCACCGATCACCACGGCAACCGCCAGATCCACAACGTTGCCCTTGTTGATGAAGTCCTTGAAATCAACGAGGAAAGAACGGGTGCGCGACATCACGGGAGCTGCCTGAGCAGGGACGCGTCAGTATTACCCCCTTTGGGGGTGCTGGCATCAGCTCTGTCGGGCCATCGACGCATACAGCCAGGCCGCCAGCGTGGAGATGGCGGCCCCAAAGGCCAGAAAGGCAATCAGCAGGTCGGTGCGTTCCATGCGCTCATCCTGGCTCGGCCGGGGGCCGCGCTGCGGGGTCAGCCATCGGACGGCTCGACCCCAGGCGGCGGCGCGGTGATCCCCTGCTGCTGCATCACCCAGGTGGTGGCCGCCCTCTGGGTATGCCAGGCCTGCAGCAGCTGCTTCGCCAGATCCCGCAGCTGGCTGGCGTCAGCCGTGGCGTCGATGACGCGGTTGAAGCGTTCGATTTCGAACTGCTGGCCCATGCTCAGCTCGATCTTGCACTCCACAGGTCGACTCCCAAAGATGGGCGCAAGGTATGAATGGCAGCGCTGCGAAGACGTAGCGACAGCAACAGAGCGCAAACCCTGTCAGGGATCGGTGGTGTAGTCAGCCCTTGCAATCACTCAGCCAATCACCTGGCCGAATCACGGCGATCAGCAGGACTGATTGGAATCGCTGGCAGCGGAGCCGGCCTGGCCGTTGTCGCTCAGATCCTGCAGCAGCAGCAGCAGGGCCACCCCCATCAGGGCCAGGGCGGTGCCGCTGTTGTCCTGGCCGGCTTGCCCCAGGGTGCGCGCCGCAGACAGATGCTCGGTCCAGCTGAAGCGCATGCCGCTAAGGGAGTTCATACGTTCCTAGCAACAGTGGGCGGCCTGCGTGCCGCCAGCGCCCCGCGGCAGCCGGTTGCGTTACAAACGGTCACAGGCCGGCACCGGACTGCCCGAACCGGCGCTGCGGTGGACGTCCTCGTGTTCGCCTCGAACACGAGGAAGTCGGC
>NZ_JAGQBX010000046.1 GCF_024345855.1 Synechococcus sp. GreenBA-s
TCGCGCCGCCGCTGCTGTCGGCCGAGGCCGGCGCCGTGGTGAATGGGGACGATCCCTGGGGGGCGCGGCTGGCCGAGCGGCTCGGTGAGCGCTGCTGGCGCAGTTCCTTCGACGCCGACGGCGCGGCCGAGCTGCGCCTGGCCGATCTGGTCTTCTCCGCCCAGGGGGTGTCCGGCACCCTGATCAGTCCCCTGGGATCGGGGCCGTTCCGCTCGCCGCTGCTGGGCCGCTTCAACCTGATGAACCAGTTGCAGGCGGTGGGCGCCCTGCTGCAGCAGGGGCTGCCCCTGGCCCTGCTGCTGGAGGCCCTGGCGGACTTCCGCGGGGTGCCCGGCCGCATGGAGCGGGTCAGCGTGGGTCGGCCGGAGAACGGCAACGGTCGCCATCCGGCCGTGCTGGTGGACTACGCCCACACCCCCGACGGCCTGGAGAGCGCCCTGGCGGCCTGCCGCCCCTTCACGGCGGGGGCGCTGATCTGCGTGTTCGGCTGCGGCGGCGACCGCGACCGGGGCAAGCGCCCGCAGATGGGTGCCATCGCCGCCCGCCTGGCCGATCGGGTGGTGGTGACCTCTGACAACCCCCGCACGGAAGACCCGGCCCAGATCCTGGCCGATGTGGTGGCCGGCATCCCCGCGGCCACCGCCCTGCAGGTGGAGCCGGATCGGGCCCGCGCCATCGCCGCCGCCATCGCCGCCGCCGGTCCCGCTGACCTGGTGCTGATCGCCGGCAAGGGCCACGAGGACTACCAGATCCTGGGCACCACCAAGGTGCACTTCGACGACCGCGAGGAGGCGGAAAAGGCGCTGCGGGCGCTGTAGCTGGAGACGATCCGGTCGCGCAGGCCTCCTCGGGCCTTGCTGACCATCGCGGGTCGACGGCGTGCGGGCGTTCCCATGGAGGGGGTCGATGGCACACTCCCCCCTGGACCCCATGGCGACGTTGTTTCGGATGGCTCAGGCTGTACCACTGTCCAAGAAATGTCTCGCTGAACTGATCGGCACCTTCTGGCTGGTGCTGGGAGGGGCCGGCAGCGCCGTGCTGGCGGCCGTGTTCCCCTATGACTCCGCCGCCGCCAATCCCCTCGGCCTCGGTTTCCTGGGCGTGGCCCTGGCCTTCGGCCTCACCCTGCTGACGGCCGCCTACGCCATCGGCCACATCTCCGGGGCCCACATCAATCCGGCCGTGAGTTTCGGCCTCTGGGCGGGAGGCCGCTTCCCCAGTTCCCAGCTGCTGCCCTACCTCGTGGCCCAGGTGCTGGGCGGTGTGCTGGCCGGCGGTGTGATCCTGGCCATCGCCAGCGGCCGTGAGGGATTTGCCCTCACCGGCAGCAATCCGCTGGCCACCAATGGCTTCGGGGCCCATTCGCCCGGGGGCTACGGCTTCCTGGCGGCCCTGATCACGGAAGTGGTGCTCACCTTCCTCTTCCTGCTGGTGATCCTCGGCGCCACCGACAAACTGGCTCCGCGCGGATTCGCGGGGGTGCCGATCGGCCTCTCACTCACCCTGATCCACCTGATCAGCATCCCTGTGACCAACACCTCGGTGAACCCCGCCCGCAGCACCGGCGTTGCCGTGTGGGTGGGGGGTGAGGTCCTGGGGCAGCTGTGGCTGTTCTGGGTGGCCCCGATCGCCGGTGCCCTGCTGGCCGGCTGGGTCTATCGCAACCTGCTCACCCATGAGGCCGACGTGGCCGGTGTGATCCCCGCCGAGCAGATCTGATCCCACGCCCACGGATCCGCCGCAGCCGATCGGGCGTTCAGCCCAGCTCGGCCAGGGCCTCCAGCAGCCGATCCACCTCGGCGTCGCTGGTGGTGATGTGGGTGCAGGCCCGCAGGCAGGCCGGATCCGCCAGGCTGCGGATCCAGATCTGCCGCTCCCCCAGGGCCTGGACCACCGCCTGGGGCGCTGGCCCCTCCAGCTGGAAGCTCACCAGCCCGGCCGGTGGGGGTTCGCCCAGCAGGGTGTTCACCCCTGCCAGTTCCTGCAGTCCCTGCCACAGTCGCCGGCTGCCGCGGCGGATCCGCTCCAGCCGCTCCGCCTCACGGCCCTCGGCCGCCAGCAGTTCCAGGGAGGTGGACAGGCCGCTGGCCAGGGGCACGCAGGAGGTGGCCACCTCGAAGCGGCGGGCATCGCGGTGCCAGGGGCTGGTGGCCTCGGTTTCGTGGCGCAGGCTGCGCCAGCCGATCAGGGTGGGCTGGGCCTGCTCCAGCACCCGTTCGGAGAGGGCCACCCCGCCCAGGCCCTCGGGACCGCAGCACCACTTGTGGCCGGTGAAGGCGTAGATGTCGGCCGCGGCGGCGGCCTCCGCCACCGGCAGGCTGCCCAGGGACTGGGCGGCATCCACCAGCAGCCAGGGCCGACGGGGGTGGGCGGCCAGCCGCTGGGCCACGGAGGCGATCGGCATCACGGAGCCCGTGTTCCAGAGCAGGTGTGAGAGCACCACCAGCCGGGTGTTCGCCGTGAGCTGGCGCTCCAGGCTCGCCAGCACCGCCCCATCCAGCTCCGCGGCAGGTATCCGCAGGCAGAGCTGCTGCACGGGCAGCACGGCCAGCTCCAGACCCTGGCGCCGGGCCAGCTCGCGGCAGCCGGCCACCACGCCGGGGTGCTCGCAGTCGCCGATGAGCAGCTGATCGCCGGGCTGCCAGGGCAGGCCCCAGAGGGGCAGCAGGCAGCCGCTGCTCACGTTCTCGGTGAGGGCCAGCCGCGAGGGCGCCACGCCGCACAGGGCTGCCAGGGCCTGGCGCACCCGGCTGGTTTCCCGCTCGATGAAGGGCCACACCGTGCTGGTGAAGGGCCCCAGCTCCTGGATCGTGCGCCAGCTGGCGGTGATCGCCTCCAGCGCCGGCGTGGGCAGCGGGCCCTGCCCGCCGTAGTTGAAGTAGGTCTTGCCCGCCAGGGCGGGCATCAGCTCCCGCAGCGGGCCAGCCGGATGCGGCACGGGGTCGAGGGTCGTGCTCAGAGCACCTGGCCCACAACCACGGCGGCCAGGGCCGAGAACAGGGTGATGCCGAGGGCGGTGAAGGGGTTCTGGCCCTGGGCCACCGCAAAGGTGGTGATCACGCCGGCACCGAGGCAGGCCACGGCCAGTTGGGTGGTGATGGCGGGACGGCTTTCCACGGGGGGCCTGCGATGTGGCCAGAACCTACGGAGGGCAAGCGGTTCTGGCTCCTGGCCGCCCCTGGCTTCGTTACGGGGCGTTGGGGTTCGTTACCGGGCGCAATGGGGCGGGGCGCTCAGGTGGCTGTCGGGGTGCCGATGCGGCTGCGGCTGGAGGCGGGCCGTGCCCGGCCGCTGCTGGCCCACAGCTGCAGGGCCTCCAGCTGTTCGCGGGCCGTGCGCGAGAGGGGCACCAGCTGGGCGGCGGCGGCCACCAGGTCGGCCTCGCCGAACTCGCGCTGCTCGCCGAAGGCCTGGTGCATGGCCTCGATCACCACCTGCTCCAGCTCGGCGCCGGAGAAGCCCGCCGTGCGGTCCACCACCACCTCCAGGGGCAGGGTGTGCGCGGGCCGCCGGCGCCGCAGCTGCAGATCGAGGATCGCCCGCCGCTCGTCGGCATCGGGCAGATCCAGCAGGAAGATCTCGTCGAAGCGGCCCTTGCGCAGCAGCTCCGGCGGCAGCTTCTCCACGCCGTTGGCGGTGGCCACCACGAACACCGCACTGGTCTTCTCGGCCATCCAGGTGAGCAGGCTGGCCAGCACCCGCTGGCTGGTGCCGCCGTCGCTGCGGCCGCCGTCGGCGCTGCCGAAGCCCTTGTCGATCTCGTCGATCCAGAGCACGCAGGGGGCCATCGCCTCGGCCCGCTGGATCATTTCCCGGGTGCGGGCCTCCGAGGCCCCCACCAGTCCGGCGAACAGCCGGCCCACATCCAGCCGCAGCAGCGGCATCTCCCAGCTGTGGGCGATCGCCCGGGCCGTGAGCGACTTTCCCGTGCCCTGGGGGCCCACCAGCAGCACGCCGCGGGGCAGGGGCAGGCCGTAGCGGCGGGCCTCGTCGCTGAAGGCCTGATGGCGCTGCTCCAGCCAGCGCTTGAGGGCGTCGAGGCCGCCGATGTCCGCCGGGGTGGCCTCGCTGGGGCAGTACTCCAGCAGCTCGCTGCGGGCGATGGCCTGGCGCTTCTCCTCCAGCACGTCGGCCAGATCGCCTTCGCCCAGGGCGCCGCGGCGGGCCAGGCCCCGGGCCGCCACCTGGCGGATGCGCTGCTCGCTCAGGCCGCTGCAGCTGTGGCTGAGCCGCTCCAGCAGCTCGTCGTCGAGGGTCTGGCCGCAGGCGCGGGCGATGCCCTGCAGCAGGCCGCGGATCTCCTGCTGCTCCGGCAGGGGCAGATCCAGCACGGTCACGCACTCCTCCAGCTCCCGCGGCAGCTGCCACTCGGCGGCGGTGATCACCAGGGTGTGGGGCTGCTGCCGCAGGGATGCCGCCAGGTTGCGCAGCTTGCGGCAGATGCTGCCGTCGTCGGCGTAGCGGTGGAAGTCGTGCAGCACCAGGATCGCCGCCTGATCCGGCGCCAGCGCGGCCAGGGTCTCGAGGGCCGCCAGGGGGTTGCGGGCCGCTTCGCCCTCGCGGTTGGGTAGGCCGCTGAGACCGCTGATGAAGTCCCAGCGGGCCAGGGCGCGGCTGCCCAGCCGCTGGGCAGCGGCCGCCAGCAGGGTGGCGATGCGCTCCTCCTCCTGGCTGCGGATCCAGAGGATCGGCGTGCGGGCGCGGATCAGCAGATCGAGGTGGTCGGCCCAGGCCTGACTCATGGCGTGGGGCTCAGGGGGCGAGCTTCTTCAGGGCGGCCCAGCGGGGATCGATCGCCTCGCCGGGGCCGCTGCCCCGCAGCTTGGGCCCGGGGCACTCGGGGCCGCAGCGGTTGACCACGGGCAGCTGCAGGCTGAGCTGCTCGAAGGCCCAGTGGGCGGGCTCGAAGCTGCCGCGGGGGTCCAGGCTCTCGGTGAGGGCGTCGGCCTCGAGGTCGAGCACCTGGGCTCCGGACTCCAGCACGTCGTCTTCGCTGAGGCCCGCGTCGCGGGCGGCATCGCCGAGCCAGAGCAGTTCCTGGGTGCGGAAGGCCAGCGGGCGGTTGAAGTGCTGCAGACAGCGGTCGCAGCAGAGGGTCACGATCGTCTCGGCGTGGCCCGCCACCTCCAGCACGTTGCCGCGGTGGATCACCCTCAGTTCCCCCCGCACGGGCGTGAGGCTCTCGAGCTCCTCCAGGTGCTGGTCGATCGTCCAGTGCCGTCCCTCGGCCAGGGGACGCAGGTCCTGGATCGGCACGGGGATCAGGTCGTCGGCCATGGCAGCGGGGAGGGGAGCCTGGGCGGGGGGCGCCGAGGGTTACTTCTTGCCCTTGTTGGGCTCGAAGGGCAGGCGCTGGCTGCCGCCGCTGGTGGCCGTGGCGGCCACGGTCTGCTGGGCCATCTGCTGGTCGAGGATCTGCTGCAGGTTGTCGGGCAGGGCCTCGCGGGTGAGCAGGAAGGTCTGCAGCGCCTGGAAGATGTTGGCCACCACCATGTAGAGCAGCACCCCCGCCGGCAGCGGGAAGAACAGGAACATCCCCGTGATCATCACGGGTGTGATCTTGTTGGCCGTTGCCTGTTGCGGGTTGGGGGGCATGCCCATGCCCGAGAGGATCTGGGAGGCGAACAGGCTGGCGCCGAAGGCGGCCACCAGGATGGCGATGTCCCAGTTGACGGCGCCGTCGGTGTAGAAGCCCACCTGGCCCAGGGCCTTGATGAACAGGAAGCCGCTGCGGGCCGCCAGGCCGGGGATCTTGGCCTCCACCACGGCATCGCCGGGGGCCAGGGCGGTGATGGTGCCCTTGGCATCCACGCTCACCACCCCCTCGCCCTTGGTGATGCTCCAGCTGGGGGTGAAGGCCTCACCGTCCTGCACGTCCGCCAGCACCGAGGCGAAGCTGGCACCGTCGCGGGTGTGCAGTGTCACGGTCTGCTGGTCGCCCACGCCCAGCTTGGTGCCCTGCTCGAGGCTGGCGATCACCGGCACGTGGCTGGTGGCCGTCACGAAGATCGAGTGGCTGGGGCTGTTGAAGGGCTTGGCCTCCACCGTGGCGATCTGATCGGCCGGCAGCACCTTCAGGTTGAGGGTGTAGGGCACATCGGCGAACGGTGAGCCCCGCAGGGTGGCGAACAGGGCGAACAGGATCGGCATCTGCACCAGCAGGGGCAGACAGCCCGCCAGGGGACTGCCGAACTCCTTCATCAGGGCGCCCAGCTCCTCCTGCTGCTTGGAGGGGTTATTGGCGTATTTGGCCTTGATCTCGGCCTGGCGCTTCTGCATCACCGGCTGGGCGATGCGCATGCGGCGGGCGCTGCGGATCGAGCCGGCGCTCAGGGGGAACAGGGCCAGCCGGATCACCACCGTGAGGGCAATGATCGCCAGTCCGTAGCTCGGCACCAATCCGTAGAAGAAGTCGAGGATCGGGAGCAGCAGGTTGTCGGAGATGTAGCCGATCACGGCGTGGGGAGCTCAGGGGGGTGGGAATAGGGGGCCAGTGTGCCCGAGCACGCGGCCGATCGGGGCGCGGCGGGGCGGCTGGGCCGGGATCAGGCGGCGGCGCCGAAGCCGCTCTTGGGGGCGGTGCCGGTCGTCTTGACGGCGGTGGCCATGCGCTCGAGGATGTAGGCCTCGGCCTCCCGGTAGCGGGGCACGGCGCGCATCTCCAGCTTCATGCCGTCGCTGAGCACCAGCACCATGTCGCCCCAGAAGCCGAAGCCGCGGGGCACCGAGCGCACCTCGCGGATCTGGCTGTAGACCACCTGGGTGCGGTCGCGCCCCAGCCAGCCGCCGCTCACCGAGATGCGGCGGCTGGTGATCGTGAAGCGCAGCCACAGGGCCCGCACGATCGCCCCCACGGCGAAGGGGATGCCGATCAGGGTGAGGCCGAACAGCAGGTTGAGGATCAGATCACCCTTGGCCGGCCCGCCCTCGTAGAAGACGTCCTCGTTGATCGAGGCGCCGGGGGCCACGGGCGGGGTGCTGGAGGGAGCTGGGGTCATTGGCTCAGGCCCGCCTTCTGCAGGAGTTGCGCACATTCTCCCAGCAGGGCCCCGTCGTCCGCGTCGGCGCTGCCGGGCTTGAGCGAGATCAGCACCCACTGGTCGGCCCCGCTCCAGGCGGCCCGGGCCAGGGTCACCAGCTGGCCGTGCAACAGACGCCGCAGCTGGTTGCGCCGCACCGACTTCTTGCTCACCTTGCTGCTCACCACCACCGCGAAGCGGGGCGGCTGGCCGCCAGGGGCGCCGGGCGGGTGCAGGCCCGGCTTGAGCAGCGCCGGCTCCGCCGCCATCGTGCGCAGCACCAGCAGGGAGCCGTGGAAGCGCCGGCCCTTCTGGTAGAGGCGGTCGAACACAAAACGTCCCCGCAGCCGATGTTCCCGGGGAAGGACCATGGCTGCAGGGACGCGGGGGGATGGGCGCGGGTAGGGCCAGGCCCGCGGACGGGCCCAGGGCCAGGCTCAGACGGCCAGACGGGCGCGGCCGCGCCTGCGGCGGGTGCGGATCACGCGACGGCCGGTGTGGCTGCGCATCCGCACCCGGAAACCGGAGACCCGCTTGCGCTTGCGGCTGGTTCCTTCGAGGGTCCGTTTGGTCATGGCTCCGGCTCGGCTGCGCGTTCAATGTCGATGGACCAACGTACCAGCCAGGCGGATGGGGCTGGACCCGGCTCAATTGCTGGGGGGATCGATCTGGATCAGCCAGCTGCCCAGGTAGCCCGAGATGGGCACGTCGCCGGGGGCCTGGGCCAGGGCGTTGAACTGATACATGCCCGTGTTGAACGGGTTGAAGATGCTCATGTACACGCCGATGGTTCCGCCCACGGGCACCGGCGTGTTCGGGAAGATCTCGATGGCGGTGCCATTGCCCGTCACCTCCACCACGGCCGGGATCTCCTGCTTGCAGCGCGTGCGCGCCAGCATGCCGCCCTCGCTCATGGTGCAGAGCTTGACCTGCTTGGGGTCGATCTTGCTGTCGAAGGTCTTGGGGATGCCCACCGTGAGCTTGAGGATGGCCGTCTTGCGGTCCTTGGGCCGCAGGATCAGGTAGTAGTCCGAGCGGGCCAACCGGTTGGTGTTGGTCATGAAGAAGTAGAGCCGCCGGTAGTCCTTGGTGTTGTCCCAGCGGAACTCGAACAGGCCGGGGGTGCCCTGGGCCGCCGCCGGCGCCGGCGCCGTGAGGGGAGCCAGGGCCAGACCGGTGCCCAGGGCTGCCGCTCCGAGGCTGGAGACGGCGAGGGTCGCCAGGGCGGCGGGCTGGCGCAGGCGGTGGAGGAGTGGGGTCATGGTGAGGGTGGAGAGCCGGCTCCGGCGCTGCGCGTTTAGCAGTGAGTCTCGATAGGGGGCGGCGGCGCTAGCCGGGGCCGTGGGCCGGCGCCGGAGCTGGCAGTTGTGACCGGATGCGACTGGATCGGCCCTAGAGGGCGGCCAGGTCGGGCCGCAGCCGGGCGGCCTCGCGCAGGTAGGCGTGGCGCACGGGGCGTTCCGGCTCCAGCCAGGCGTGGGCCAGCAGGCGGATGCAGCGGGGCAGGTCACCGGCCACCGCCATCTGCTGGCAGTCCAGCAGCGCCACCCCGTCCCAGCCGTGGCGCCGGCGGGCGATGGCCGCGGGGAAGCAGGCATCCAGGTCGGCCGTCACCGAGAAGGTCACCGAGAGCAGCTGGGGCCCCTCCAGGCCGTTGCGCTCCACCAGGGCATCGAGCAGTTCGGCCACCGCTTCGCCGATGGCCGCCTGGCTGTTGGCGGTGGCGGTGGTGGCGCCCCGCAGGGCGCGCAGCTGCAGGGCGTCGCTCATGGCCGGTACAGCCAGAGGGGCTGGCCGCTCCAGCCCAGCTCCAGGTTGAGGGCCTCCTGCAGCCGGCCCAGCAGGGCCCGGCCCGGGATCAGGCTGGCGAGCCGCTTCTGGGGCTTGCCGAAGGTCACCGGCCGGGTCTTCTCCTCGTCCAGATCGGCGAGGCGGGCCGCCAGGCGCCGGGCCGTGTCCTCGTCGCCCAGGGCATCCACCAGCCCCAGCTCCTTGGCCTGGGCACCGCTGAACACGCGGCCGTCGGCGAAGCCCCGCACCTGCTCCTCCTCCAGGCCGCGGCCCTCGGCCACCGCCGCCACGAACTGGCCGTAGCTGGAATCGATCAGGCCCTGCAGCAGCTCCCGCTCATCGCCCGTCAGGGCCCGATCCGGCGAGAGGATGTCCTTGTAGAGGCCGCTCTTCACGGTTTCGAAGCTGATCCCCACCCGCTCCAGCAGCTTCGAGAGGTTGTTGCCCCGCAGGATGACGCCGATCGAGCCGGTGATCGTGCCGGGGTTGGCCACGATCTGCTCGGCCGCCACCCCCACATACACGCCGCCCGAGGCGGAGATGTTGCCGAAGCTGGCCACCACCCGGCAGCCCTTGGCGCGCAGCCGCAGGATTGCGGCGTGGATCTCCTGGCTGTCACCCACGGTGCCGCCGGGGCTGTCGATGCGCAGCAGCAGGGCCGGGAACTCCCGCTCCTCCACCTCCCGCAGGGCCTTGAGCACCCGCTCGCGGGTGGGGCCGGCGATCGGGCCCTCGATGGCGATCCGAGCCAGTTTGCGGCGTGACTTGCGGCGCCAGGGCCAGGCCATCGAAGCAGTGTGTAGTGGCTGGATCTTAAAAAGGTGACCGTGGACCGTCTGGAGCCGGTGACGCTGCGCTGGCTTTTGATGGTGTTGCCCTTCGCGCTCTGGGGCACGGCGATGGCGGCGATGCGCCCGCTGCTCGACGGCGCCGGCCCGCTGACGGTGGCCTGGCTGCGGCTGCTGCCGGCGGGGCTGCTGCTGCTGCTGGTGGCCGTGGGGCTGGGCCGCTCCCTGGCGGTGCACCCGGCCGATCGCCCCTGGCTGCTGCTGTTCGCCCTGGTGGACGCCAGCGTGTTCCAGGGGCTGCTGGCCCAGGGCCTGGGGGGCACCGGCGCCGGCCTGGGCTCGGTTCTGATCGACTCCCAGCCGCTGCTGGTGGCGCTGCTGGCCCGCAGCCTGTTCGGTGAGGCGATCAACCCGGTGGGCTGGACGGGCCTGCTGCTGGGGCTGCTGGGCATCCTCTGCCTGGGGCTGCCGGGGTCGGTGCTGCAGCACTGGTGGCTGGAGGGGCCGCGGGCCCTGGGGGAGCGGGCCTGGAGCCACGGCGAGCTGTGGATGCTCGGCGCCGCCCTGGCGATGGCGGTGGGCACGGTGCTGAGCCGCTATGCCTGTCGCCGCAGCGATCCGGTGGCGGTCACGGGCTGGCACATGGCCCTGGGGGCGCTGCCGCTGCTGCTGGCCTCCGCCGCAGGGCCGCTGCTGGATCCCGCAGCCCCCGCCTTCTGGCCGGCCTGGAGCCCCACAGACTGGGCCCTGATGGCCTACGCGGCCCTGTTCGGCAGCGCCCTGGCCTACGGGCTGTTCTTCTGGTTCGCCAGCAGCGGCGACCTCACCAGCTTCACGGCCCTCACCTTCCTCACCCCCTTGTTCGCCCTGCTCTGCGGCATGGCCCTGCTGGGCGAGCAGCTGCAGCCGCTGCAGTGGGCCGGGGCGGCGCTGGCCCTGGTGTCGGTGCTGCTGATCAACCGGCGCCAGCAGCTGTGGGAGCCCGCCGCCGGCAGTCTTCCACCCGAGCCCCAGGAGCTGCTGCCATGACCGCTGCGGACCTGACCCCCACAGCCCCGCCCGGGGATCGCCTGCGGATCCTGGTGGTGAGCACCCCGGTGGGGACCCTGGGCAGCGGCCGCGGCGGTGGCGTGGAGCTCACCCTCACGTCGCTGGTGGCGGGCCTGCTGGAGCGGGGCCATCAGCTCACGGTGCTGGCGGCCGAGGGCTCGCAGCTGCCCTCCGCCTGCGCCGGCGCCGCCCTGTGGACCTGCCCCGGCGTGGACCAGCCCAGCTGGCAGCACCAGCAGCGGCAGTCCGCCGTGCAGATCCCCGCCGACGGGCTGCTGCCGCGGCTGTGGCGCCGCGCCCTGGATCGGGCCGCTGCGTTCGATGCGGTGGTCAACCTGGCCTACGACTGGCTGCCCCTCTGGCTCACCCCCACTACGGCCGCCCCCCTGTTCCACCTGGTGAGCATGGGCTCGGTGGCGGCGGTGATGGATGGGGCCATCGCCGAGGTGGCCCGCTGGGACCAGCGGCGCCTGGCCTTCCACAGCCACGCCCAGGCGGCCGATTTCAGCCTGCCCGAGCCGCCGGTGGTGGTGGGCAATGGCTTCGATCTGGCGGCCTACGCCTTTGTGGCCGAGCCGGAGCCGCTGCTGGGCTGGGTGGGGCGGGTGGCGCCGGAGAAGGGCCTGGAGGATGCGGCGGCGGTGGCGGCCCAGCTGGGGGAACGCCTGGCGGTCTGGGGCCTGGTGGAGGACCCGGCCTATGCGGCGGCGGTGGAGGCCTCGGTGCCCACTGGCACCCTCGACTGGCGCGGCTTCCTGCCCACCGCCCAGCTCCAGGCCCAGCTGGGCCACTGCCGGGCCCTGCTCAACACGCCCAAGTGGAACGAGGCCTACGGCAACGTGGTGGTGGAGGCCCTGGCCTGCGGCGTGCCCGTGCTGGCCTATCGCCGCGGCGGCCCCGGCGAGCTGGTGCAGCACGGCGTCACCGGCCTGCTGGTGGAGCCCGACGACGTGGCGGCCCTGGCGGCGGCGGTGGGCCAGCTGGGCGGGATCGAGCGGCGGGCCTGCCGCGCCTGGGTGGAGCGCCAGGCCTCGCGACAGGCCTTTGCGGAGCGGATCGAGGCCTGGGTGCGCTCCGGGCTCGGGCGATAGGGTCGGCCTGCTCCCGCCGTGCGCCGTGTCTCTTGAGCGACCCACGCCGGCCCGGCCGCGGCATCGCGGGGCCGTCCTTACCGGGGCCCGGCGCCGGGGTCTGTTGCTGCTGCTGGTGGCCGGCTGCGGGGTGCTGCTGTTCCTGCTGGGCCTCGGCGACACCGGCCTGGTGGACGAGACGCCGCCCCTGTTCGCCGCCGCCGCCCGGGCGATGGCCGAGACCGGCGACTGGCTGACGCCGCGGGTCAACGGCCTGCCCCGCTACGACAAGCCGCCCCTGGTGTACTGGCTGATGGGGCTGGGTTACCTGCTGCCGGGCCAGGCCCAGTGGAATCCCCTGGGCACCTGGGCGGCGCGTCTGCCCTCCGCCCTCTCGAGCCTGGCGGTGATGCTGGCCCTGGCCGCCACCCTCTGGCGCTGGCCCCAGCCCAGCGGCCAGGCGCTCCCGGGCGAACGGCAACGGGGGCTGACGGCCCTGGCGGCGGCATTGGCCTTCGCCCTCTCGCCGCTGGTGCTGCTCTGGAGCCGCATCGCCGTGAGCGACGCCCTGTTCAGCGGTTGCGTCGCCCTGGCCCTGCTGCTGCTCTGGCGTCGCTTTGCCACCAGCGGTGCCGAGGGCGGGGGGGGCGGCCGCTGGTGGCTGGGCTGGCTGGTGCTGGGCCTGGCGGTGCTGGCCAAGGGGCCGGTGGCCGTGGTGCTCGCCGCGATCACCCTCGCCCTGTTCGCCTGGCGCAGCGGGCAGGCGGCGCGGCTGCGTCAGCGGCTGCGGCCCCTGGCCGGCCTGGCGGTCACCGCGGCGGTGGCCCTGCCCTGGTATGGGCTGGAGCTGCTGGTGGAGGGTCAGCCCTTCTGGGACAGCTTCTTCGGCTACCACAACCTGCAGCGGTTCACAGCGGTGGTGAACCACCACCTGCAGCCCTGGTGGTTCTTCGCTCCGGTGCTGGTGGTGGCGAGCCTGCCGTTCACGCCGCTGCTGCTGGCGGGCCTGGTGGCGGCCTTCCGCCAACGGGGGCCGCTGGATCCGGCACGCTCGCTAAGACTGTTCGCCGGCTGCTGGCTGCTGGCGGTGCTGGGCTTCTTCACCCTGGCGGCCACCAAGCTGCCCAGCTACTGGATCCCCGCCACCCCGGCCGCCGGCCTGCTGATGGCCCTGGCCGCCCAGGATCTGGCCCTGCAGGTCCCGGTCGGGGCCGGGCAGCGCTGGGGCCGCCGGGCGGTGATGGGCAGCAGCCTGGCGCTGGTGGCGGTGCTCGCCGTGGGCCTGGCGGCCTCGCCGCTGTGGATCCCCCTGATCCGCGATCCCGAGATGCCCACCCTGCCGGCGGAGCTGCTGGCCAGCGGCCTTGTGCTGCGGGCGTCGGCCTGCTTCGCCCTGGCGCTGCTGCTCGGGCTGGCGCTGTGGCGCCGGCCCTGGCGCGGCGCCTGGCTGGTGGCCCTGCAGGCGCCGCTGCTGCTGTTCGTCGTGGCGGCCCTGCAGCCGATGACCCTGCTCGGCGACCGGGTGCGTCAGCTGCCGGTGCGGCGCGTGGCGGCGGCGGTGCTGGCTGAGCGGCGGCCGGCCGAACCGCTGGCGATGGTGGGCATTCTCAAGCCCTCGCTGCATTACTACACCCGCCAGGTGGTGCTCTACGAGGGCATCGCCCCCGTGGGCCTGCTCAACCTCGACGACCGCCTGGCCCGCGAGCGGCGCCGCGGCCAGGAGCCCACGCCGCCCCGGGCCGGCTCCAGCCTGCTGGTGGTGATCGATCAAGGCACGGCCCACCTGCCCCACTGGCGCGGCCTGCCCCACGAGCGGCTCGGCAGTGAGGGCCTCTACCAGCTCTGGCGGGTGCCGCGCCCTGCGCTGCAGCGCAGGGCGGCGCAGTTGCGCCGGGCGGGCGTGCCGGCGCCGGACTGGCAGCTGCCGCGGCCGGAGCGCTACTGACCAGGGCGCTACTGAGCAGGGCCCTACTGAGCAGTGCGCTGCTGAGGGATGCGCTGCGGATCCGCGTCGGCCAGACCCCCGGCTGTGCTCGGCGTGCCCATCGTGATCCCCGCATCCATGGCGGCCCGCTGGCAGAAGCTGCAGTGCCCCCAGCGGGCCATCTCGCCGGTGGGCGCCGGCCGGCCGCAGGCCGGGCAGGCGGCCATGCCGTGCACATCCACCCGGCTGGGATGGGCGGCCCACACGGCCGCTTCCTGCTCGGCGCCGCTGCTGGGGGTGCCGCCGGGGTAGTGCTGCTGGAAGGTCAGGTCTTTCACGCTGAACCCCGCCCCCCGCAGGGCACCCAGCAGCTGGTGCCGGTTGAAGCGCAGGGCCTGCAGCCACTGGGGATGGCTGGCCCCCACCGTGAGCCGGCCGCCCCGCAGCTGCAGGGGCCGGCAGTGGGGTGCCAGCTGGGGGCCGGCGATGCGTGGCCAGGCCTGCCACAGGGCCGCCAGGTTGCCGTCCTGGCGCCATTCGGTCTGGAGCTGCTGCAGGCAGGCGGCCAGGCCCGTGGCCGGCGGGCGCGGCGGCGGCAGCAGCACGGTGACCGCCCCCTGGCGCCGGCTCTGGTTGCGGGGGGCGATGGCCATGGGGCGGAGCCTGGCGCGTGGGCCAGGACAAAGGCTACGGGCGCGGAACCTGGCCGGAAGGGGTGCGGCTTTCCCGCTGGTGCTCTCTGCTCCACCCTGGCTACGCTCAGGCATCGCCCCATCCCTGATCCATGGGCTTCTTTGATCGGCTTAGCCGTCTGCTTCGGGCCAACGCCAATGCCGCCCTCAGCTCGGTGGAGGATCCCGGCAAGATCCTGGATCAGTCCGTGGCGGACATGCAGTCCGACCTGGTGAAGCTGCGCCAGGCCGTGGCCACCGCCATCGCCAGCCAGAAGCGGATCCAGAACCAGGCCGAACAGTCCGAGGCCCAGGCCAAGACCTGGTACGAGCGGGCCGAACTGGCCCTCAAGAAGGGCGAGGAGGACCTGGCCCGCGAGGCCCTCAGCCGCCGCAAGACCTACCAGGACACCGCCACCACCCTCAACACCCAGCTCCAGAGCCAGGCGGGCCAGGTGGAGCAGCTCAAGAAGAGCCTGGTGGCCCTTGAGGGCAAGATCGCCGAGGCCAAGACCAAGAAGGACATGCTCAAGGCCCGGGCCCAGGCGGCCAAGGCCCAGGAGCAGCTGCAGAGCGCCGTCAACGGCCTGGGCACCAACAACGCCATGGCCGCCTTCGAACAGATGGAGGAGAAGGTGCAGGTGCTCGAGGCCCGCAGCCAGGCGGCCGCCGAGCTGGCCGGCGCCGATCTGGAGAGCCAGTTCGCGGCCCTGCAGGGCGGCAATGACGTGGACGACGAGCTGGCGGCCCTCAGGACCCGCCTGTCCGGCGCCCCGGCGCCCGTGGCCCTGCCGGCCCCCGAGGGCCCTCTGCCCCAGCTGGAGCCCGTGAAGGTGGCCGAGGTGGATGCCGATCTGGAGCAGCTCAAACGCTCGATCGACAAGCTCTGAGGCTCCCCAGGGCCTTCCCTGCCGGATCCCTCCCACCCCTGGAGCCGGCAGGGAAGGCCCCCGTGTGCCCGGGGTCACTTCATACAATCGGTCCCAGCACCTGAGACCCCCGTGACCGTTGCCGCGCTCACCGACGCCAACTTCCAAGCCGAGGTGCTCGAGGCGGCCGCGCCTGTGCTGGTGGACGTCTGGGCCAACTGGTGCGGCCCCTGCCGCCTGATGGCGCCGCTGATGGACTGGGCCGCCGCCGAGTACGACGGCCGGCTCAAGGTGGGCAAGCTGGAGGCCGATCCCAACCCGGCCAGTCGCGACACGTACCGCATCCAGGGCCTGCCGACCCTGATCCTGTTCCGCGCCGGTCAGGAGGTGGCCCGCCATGAGGGCGCCATGGCCAAGCCCCAGCTGCAGGCCTTCCTGGATGCCCATCTCTGAGTCGCGGCCCGGCGAGCGGCCGCGTCCCGGGCTCCATCTCTCGGAGCGGGTCGGCCGGCTCGGCAGCGGCGTCTTTGCCCGCAACGACCAGCGCAAGCTCGCCTATCGCACCACGGCCCCGGAGCGGGGCCTGCCCCCCCTGCTGGACCTCTCGCTCGGCTCCACCGACCTGCAGCCGCCACCGCTGGCGATTGCGGCGATCCGTGACGCCCTGGGTCTGCCGCAGGCCGCCTCCTACTGCCTCCACGGCGCCACGCAGCCCTTCCGCGAGGCGGCCGCCGCCTGGGCCGAGCGACGTTTCGGCACGGCCGTGGATCCGGAGCGGGAAGTGCTGCTGCTGGTGGGCTCCCAGGAGGGCACGGCCCACCTGCCCCTGGCCCTGCTGAATCCCGGCGATCGCGCCCTGCTGCTCGATCCCTACTACCCCTCGCACCTGGGCGGCCTGCACCTGGCTTCCGCTGAGCCCCGCTTTTTACGCCTCAGCGCCGAGCAGGGGTTCGCTCCCGATTTCGACCAGCTCAGCCCCGCCGAGTGGGATCAGCTCAAGCTGATGGTGCTGGGCTTCCCCCACAACCCCACCGCCACCACCGGCCAGCAGGCCTGGGTGGATCAGGCGGTGGAGCGGGCCCTGGGCCATGGCGTCGTCTTCGCCCACGACAACCCCTACGTGGATCTGGCCCTCGACGGCGAGGCGCCGGCCCTGCTGCGCCATCCCCGCTGGCGCGACTGCGGCATCGAGTTCTTCTCCTTCTCCAAGAGCTGGTGCCTGGGGGGCTACCGCCTGGCCTTCGCCATCGGCGCTGAGGGGCTGATCACGGCCCTGCGCCAGGTGAAGGGGGTCGTGGATTTCAACCAGTCGCTGGCACTGCAGGCCGGCGCGATCGCGGCCCTGGAGCAGGCGCCCGAATGGCCGGCCCGGCTGCGCGCCGTCTACCGCGAGCGCCGCGACCGCACGGCCGCCGCGCTGGAGGCCGTGGGCTGGCCGGTGCGTCTGCCCTCGATGGCCCTCTACCTCTGGCTGCAGCTGCCCGAGGCGGCAGCGGCCCGGGGCCTGGATTCGGAGGCCGCCTGCGCCCTGCTGCTGGAGCGCACCGGCGTCTGCCTCACCCCCGGCAACGGCTTCGGTTCCGCCGGCGAGGGCTGGGCCCGGCTGGCCCTGGTGCATCCGGTGGACGCGCTGGAGGCCGGCGCTGCGCGCATGGGGGAGTGGGTGGCGGGGCTGTGAGCGGGACAGGGGCACAGCCGTGACGGCTTGTCGGAACCCAGTTGGGCTGCGTTGCAGGGCTGCCGCTGGAGCGCTCCCATGATCGGGGCGATGGCGGCGGCTCACCGACGGCTGGCTGCGGAGGTGGCTGCGGAGGTAGCTGCGGACGCCCTGCCCTGGCGACTCCGCGGCCTGCCGGTGTGCGCCAGCACCGAAACCGAGCTCGATCGCCTGTTGCGCGCCGGTGCATCCGCCCCGCTGGCCGTGATCGCCCGCCGCCAGACCCGTGGCCACGGCCAGGCCGGGCGGCTGTGGTGCTCCCCGCCGGGGGGGGTGTGGCTGAGCGCGGCCCTGCCCTGGCCCGAGCGGCGCCAGGGATCGGCCTCCCTGGCGCTGGCGGTGGCCGTGGGGCTGGCCCTGCAGCTGGAGCCCCTGGGCCTGCGGCCCCGGATCAAGTGGCCCAACGACCTGCTGCTGGAGGGCCGCAAGCTCGCCGGGATGCTGCCGCGGCTACGCTGGCGCGGCGATCGAATCCTCGGGGCCCAGGTGGGCCTCGGGATCAACGGCTTCAACCGCGTGCCGCCCGAGGGCATCAGCCTGGCGCAGGCCCTGGCCTGCCGGCAGCCTGCGACCGCGCCAGGGCCCCGCCGGCGCCACCATCCCCAGGCGCGGCCGGAGCGCCTGGCGGCGCGGGTGCTGCGGGCCCTGGAGTGGGCGGTGGCCGCGGCGGGGGCGCCGGAGCTGGTGCGGCGCCAGGCCCAGCAGCGCCTGTGGCTGCCACCCGAGCCGGTGCGTCACCGGGGCGAGCTGTGGCAGGTGCTGGGGCTCAATGCCGATGGCAGCCTGGTCCTAGGCCAGGGCGAGCGGCGTGACGCCCTGCACCGGCATTTCTAGAGTTGCCTCCTCCCATCGCCTGCCTGCCCCGGTGCCACGCCCCCGCCTGCTGACCCTGCTGCTGGGGATCCCGCCACTGCTGGGGGGTGGCCTGGCCTGGGCCCAGCTGGAGGGGGCCGGACCTCCGGCGGCCGCTCCTGCCCCGGCCCTGACGCCCCCACCGGCTCCCGCCCTGCCGGCTCCGCCGCCCCCGGCCTCCCCGGCTGCGGGGGCCGGGAGTCCCGGCTCTGCCGGCCAGGGCCCCCTGGTGGTGCCGCCGGCCGCGATGGAGCGGCCGCCGCTGCGCCCCAACCTCGACCAGCTCGGCGGCACGCCGCCGCCGCGTCGCTTTGATCAGTCGCTCGATGAGCTGGTGCGCCAGGGGATCGTCACCCCCGGCGAGCGGGCCCGCATCCGCAACGGCTCGGTCCTCAGTCCGATCGAGGCCCTGGCCCAGCAGCAGGCCTGCCGCAGCGGTGCCCTCTCCAGCCAGGAATGCCGCTCCGGCCTGGCCGTGCGCTGGCGCGGTCGTGCTGGCAGCGGCGAGCAGCGCGACGGCGAGGCGCTGCTCGGGGGCACCCGCCTCGGTGCCGACGGCATGCCCCTGCCGCCGATCACGGTGCCCGTGTCGGCACTGCTGGCCGGCAGCGGCGGCAACTTCAGCCTGGCCTCGGTGTTCGGGGTGACGCCCCGGCCGGCGCCGATCCTGGGCAATGGCAACCGCCGGCTGCTGTTTCCGGTGATCGGCTCGGCCCTCACCACCAGCAGCTTCGGCTGGCGCCTGCATCCGGTGCTGGGCAGCTGGCTGATGCATGCCGGCCGCGATCTGGCGGCCCCCGAGGGCACGCCGGTGGTGGCCGCCCTGGGCGGGCGGGTCGTGAGCAGCGGCCTGGCCGGGGGCTACGGCCTGGCGATCGAGATCGAGCACCAGCATCCGCTGCGCCGCACGCTCTACGGCCACCTCTCCGAGCTCTACGTGCAGGAGGGCGCCCGGGTGCGCCAGGGCGAGGTGATCGGCCGGGTGGGCAGTACGGGCCTCAGCACCGGGCCCCACCTGCACTTCGAGCTGCGCCAGCCCGCCGACGGCGGCTGGGTGGCGATCGATCCGGGTGAACTGGATCCAGGCAAGGGCGTGGCCGGCTCCGATGCGGTGGCCCTGCTGATGGGTCAGCTGCTGCAGAGCCTGGAGCGCCCCAGGTCGGCGGCCACCGCCAAGGCGGGCTGACCGCCGCGGCGATTCAGTCCGGCAGCGCAGCCTTGCCGGGCCGGTCGCCGATGATGTGGCCGTCCTGGAACTGCACCACCCGCTGGGCCCGGTCGGCCACGTCGTGTTCGTGGGTCACCAGCAGCACGGTCATGCCGGAGTGGTGCAGCTCATCGAACAGGTCCAGCACCTCCTTGGTGGTGCTGGAATCCAGGGCGCCGGTGGGTTCGTCGGCCAGCAGCAGGTTGGGCTGGTTGATGATCGCCCGCGCCACCGCCACCCGCTGCTGCTGGCCGCCGGAGAGCTGGTTGGGCTTGTTCTGCAGCCGCTGGCCCAGGCCCACCCGCTGCAGGGCGGCCGTGGCCCGCTCGTGCCGCTGCTCCAGCGGCACCCCCGCGTAGATCATCGGCAGCATCACGTTCTCCAGGGCCGAGAGCTCCGGCAGCAGGTGGAATTGCTGGAATACGAAGCCGAGTTCCTGGTTTCGCAGGTCCGCGAGCTCGTCGTCGCTGAGCAGCTCCACGGCGGTGCCGTTGAGCTGGTAGCGGCCGCTGCTGGGCCGATCCAGGCAGCCCAGGATGTTCATCGCCGTGCTCTTGCCCGAGCCGGAGGTGCCCATCACCGCCAGGTATTCACCCCGGCGCACACTCAGGCAGAGGTCGTCGAGGGCCACCACCTCGGTATCGCCGCTGCCGTAGGTCTTGCGCACGTGCTCGAGCAGCGCGACCGGTTCGCTCATGGCGTGGGGCATGGGGTGGAGCCGGATGGGGCACGCCGCGCTGCGCTCATCCGATCGGCAGGGCGGCGCTGGAGGCCAGCACCCTCTGCAGCATCGGCGTGCCGGCGACGGCGCTGCTGGCCCAGTTGAACAGGGGGTTGGAGAGGATGCCGCCCACGGCGGTGACCACCACGCAGGTGATCAGGGCGGTGCGCAGGGGCTGCAGGCCGGCGATGTTCCAGCTGGGGGTGGGATAGGCCTTCACCACATCCGAGGCCTCCTGAGGCTCCTTCACCACCATCATCTTGATCACCGAGATGTAGTAGTAGATCGACACCACTGAGGTCACCAGGCCCACCACCACCAGGAGGTATTGGTGATCGGCCCAGCCGGCGAAGAACAGGTAGATCTTGCCGAAGAAGCCGAGCATCGGCGGGATTCCCCCCAGCGACAGCAGGCACAGGCTCAGGCCCAGGGTGATCAGCGGATCCTTCTGGTAGAGGCCGGCGTAGTCGGAGATGCGATCACTGCCGGTGCGCAGCGAGAACAGGATGATGCAGGCGAAGGCCCCCAGGTTCATGAACAGGTAGGCCGCCATGTAGAGCACCATCGCGGCGTAGCCGTCCTCGGTGCCGCACACCAGGCCGATCATCACGAAGCCGGCCTGGCCGATGGAGCTGTAGGCCAGCATCCGCTTCATCGAGGTCTGGGCCAGGGCCACCACGTTGCCCAGCACCATGCTGAGGATCGCCAGCACGGTGAACAGCAGCTTCCACTGGGTCTCGAAGCCCTCGAAGCAGCCCACCAGGATGCGCAGGGCCAGGGCGAAGCCGGCGGCCTTGGAGCCCACCGAGAGGAAGGCCACCACCGGCGTGGGCGAGCCCTCATAGACGTCGGGAGTCCACTGGTGGAAGGGCACGGCGGCGATCTTGAAGGCCACGGTGGCCAGCACGAACACCAGGGCCAGGGCCGCCACGGGGGTGGTGCTGGTCTGCAGCGCCAGGCCCACGGCCTCGAGGCTGGTGGCGCCACCGGTGAGGCCGTAGAGCAGCGAGGCGCCGTAGAGGAACACGGCTGCCGCAGCGGAGCCCACGAGCAGGTATTTGAGGGCGGCCTCGGAGCTGCGCGCATCGCGCTTCATGTAGCCCGAGAGCAGGTAGCTGGCCACCGAGAGGGTTTCCAGCGACACAAAGATGCTCACCAGATCGGTGGAGCCACACAGGAACATGGCGCCGAGGGTGGCGGCCAGCAGGATCGCGGCGTATTCGCCCACCGGCGTGCCGCTCTGTTCCACGTAGCGCCAGCTGATCAGCAGCGACAGCAGCGTGGAGGCCGCCACCACGGCCCGGAAGGCGACGGCGAGGTTGTCGGCGAGGAAGGAGCCCAGGAACGCGGGCTCCAGCGGGCTGGCGTTCCACTGCAGCGCCAGCAGCACCAGGGCACCGCCCAGGCCGCCGTAGCAGAGGGGGGGCACCCAGCGGCTGGCGGCCTTCTCGCCGGCCAGGTCCACCAGGAGGCAGGCCACCATCGCGATCAGCACCGCCGCCTCGGGGGCAATGGCGCCGGCATTGAGCTGCAGCGAGGTGATGGCGGTCACCGCGGTGCTGGGGTCTGCGGCGGCTGCCAGGGTCATCACGGCTTGGGGAGATCGCCCGTCGCTGCGGACTGTAGCCGCGCTGCCGGGGCGGATTGGTCGGCCCGGGGCGGTGGCCTGGGCGTGGTCCGCAGCGGCTGGCCTCGCCCCATCGGGCGCACGGTGCGATAAAGAGGGAACCGGTTTTCCGCCTGCCTGTGGCGCACACCCTGGTCATCGTCGAGAGCCCCACGAAGGCCCGCACCATCCGCGGGTTCCTTCCGAAGGACTTCAAGGTGGAGGCCTCCATGGGCCACGTGCGCGACCTGCCGAACAACGCCAGCGAGATCCCCGCGGCCCATAAGGGCGAGAAGTGGGCCAACCTCGGCGTCAACACCGCCAACAACTTCGAGCCGCTCTACGTGGTGCCGAAGGACAAGAAAAAGGTGGTGAAGGAACTCAAGGACGCCCTCAAGGGCGCCGACCAGCTGCTGCTGGCCACGGACGAAGACCGGGAGGGCGAGAGCATCAGCTGGCACCTGCTGCAGCTGCTGGCCCCCAAGGTGCCCGTCAAGCGGATGGTGTTCCACGAGATCACCAAGGAGGCGATCGGCCGCGCCCTGGAGCAGACCCGCGAGCTGGACATGCAGCTGGTCCACGCCCAGGAGACCCGCCGGATCCTGGACCGGCTGGTGGGCTACACCCTCTCGCCGCTGCTGTGGAAGAAGGTGGCCTGGGGCCTCTCGGCCGGCCGGGTGCAGTCGGTGGCGGTGCGGCTGCTGGTCCAGCGCGAGCGGGCCCGGCGCGCCTTCCGCAGCGGCAGCTACTGGGACCTCAAGGCCCGGCTGCAGCAGGCGGGTGCCGGCTTCGAGGCCAAGCTCACCCACCTGCGGGGCGAGCGCATCGCCGGCGGCGCCGACTTCGATGAGAGCACCGGTGCCCTCAAGGCCGGCAGCAAGGTGAAGCTGCTGAGCGAGGGCGAGGCCCGCACGCTCCAGGCCGCCGTGCAGGGCGCCGCCTGGCGGGTGGCGGAGGTGGAGGAGAAGCCCACCGTGCGCAAGCCGGTGCCGCCCTTCACCACCAGCACCCTGCAGCAGGAGGCCAACCGCAAGCTGCGGCTCTCGGCCCGCGAGACCATGCGCACGGCCCAGGGGCTGTACGAGCGCGGCTTCATCACCTACATGCGCACCGACTCGGTGCACCTGAGCGATCAGGCAATCACCGCGGCCCGCAGCTGCGTGGCCGAGAAATATGGCCAGGACTACCTGAGCCCCGGTCCGCGCCAGTTCTCCACCAAGGCCCGCAACGCCCAGGAGGCCCACGAGGCGATCCGCCCCGCTGGCGAGCGCTTCCGCACCCCCAACGAGACCGGCCTCAAGGACAAGGATCTGGCCCTCTACGAGCTGATCTGGAAGCGCACGGTGGCCAGCCAGATGGCCGATGCCCGGCTGACGATGCTGGCCGTGGAGCTGCAGGTGGATGGCGGCAGCCTGGGCCCGGCCAGTTTCCGCGCCTCCGGCAAGCGCATCGACTTCGCCGGCTTCTTCCGCGCCTACGTGGAGGGCTCCGACGACCCCGATGCCGCCCTGGAGGGCCAGGAGGTGCTGCTGCCCTCCCTGACGGTGGGCGACAGCCCGGCCTGCCAGGCGGTGGAGGCCCTCGGCCACCAGACCCAGCCGCCCGCCCGCTACAGCGAGGCGGCCCTGGTGAAGATGCTGGAGAAGGAGGGCATCGGCCGTCCCTCCACCTACGCCTCGATCATCGGCACGATCGTCGACCGGGGTTACGCCACTCTGGCCAACAACGCCCTCACCCCCAGCTTCACGGCCTTCGCCGTGACGGCCCTGCTGGAGGAGCACTTCCCGGACCTGGTGGACACCAGCTTCACCGCCCGGATGGAGAACACCCTCGATGAGATCTCCCACGGCACGGTGTCGTGGCTGCCGTATCTGGAGAGCTTCTACAGGGGCGAGCAGGGGCTGGAAACCCAGGTGCAGCAGCGCGAGGGCGACATCGACCCCACCGCCTCGCGCACGATCGAGCTGGAGGGTCTGCCCTGCGTGGTGCGCATCGGTCGCTTCGGGGCCTATCTCGAAACCAAGCGCGTCGCCGACGACGGCAGCGAGGAACTGCTCAAGGCCACCCTGCCCCAGGAGATCACCCCGGCCGATCTGGATGCGGAGAAGGCGGAGCTGATCCTCAAGCAGAAGGCCGAGGGCCCCGAATCTCTGGGCGAAGACCCGGAAACCGGCGATCTGGTGTACCTGCTGTTCGGCCAGTACGGCCCCTACGTGCAGCGGGGCCAGGTGAGCGACGACAACCCCAAGCCCAAGCGCGCCTCCCTGCCCAAGGGCGTCAAGCCGGAGGACCTCAGCCTCGAGGATGCCCTCGGACTGCTGCGGCTGCCGCGGCACCTGGGCGAGCATCCCGACGGCGGCAAGGTGGAGGCCGGCCTGGGGCGCTTCGGTCCCTATGTGGTGCACCACAAGGGCAAGGGCGAGAAGGACTACCGCTCCCTCAAGGCCGAGGACGACGTGCTGATGGTGGGCCTGAGCCGCGCCCTGGAGCTGCTGGCCATGCCCAAGAAGGGCCGCGGCGGCCGCACCGCCCTCAAGGACCTGGGCACCCCCGAGGGGGATGGCGAGGCGATCCAGCTGTTCGATGGCCCCTACGGGCTGTATGTGAAGCAGGGCAAGGTGAACGCCTCCCTGCCGGAGGGGGCCACCGCCGACACGATCACCCTGGAACAGGCCGTGGAGCTGCTGGCCGCCAAGGCCACGAGCGGCAAGGGCAAGGGGCGCAAGACGGCCACCGGCAAAGCCACGGCCAGCAAGCCGGCCGGCACCACCGCCAAGAAGGCGGCCGCCAAGACGACCAGCACCCGGGCCGCTGCCGACAAGCCCGCCGCCAAGAAGGCTCCGGCGACCACCAAGACCGGCCGGCTGCGGGCCAGCGCCGTGCGGGTGATCAAGCCCGCGGGCAGCTGATGGCGTCCGCCGCCGCCAGGCCTCCCCGCCGCCCCAGCGGCCCTGGCTGGACCGGGTGTGAACTCCCTGGCAAGGGACGGGGCTGGTGCGGGGCCGCCGCCGCGGGCCTGGCCCTGCTGCTGGCCGGCTGCAGCGGCACCCGCTTCGGCGATCAGCTCGCCCGCAGCTTCTCCAGCCCCGGGACTCCTGCGCCGTCGCCCCAGGCCCCCGCCGGCTCCCCCGGCCCCGGGGCTGCCGCGCTGAGTCCGGGCACCTCCGCCAGTGGCGCCACGGCCGGCGCCAGGCCAGCCGCCGGGGCCGGCCAGGCCCCTGGGGGGGCGGCCCAGTCGGCGGGCGCCGCCACGGCCGCCAGGGCCGCGGCCAGCGGCCAGCCCACCGCGGCGGCCGGCCCGTCCACCCCCGCCAGGGCCCAGCCGCTCAGCCCCGCGCCCTACCGGGTCACGATCAAGCTGCCCGGCGCCGACCCCTCCGCCCCGGCCGAAGCGGTGACCCGGGCCCTGCGGGCCGCCGGCGTGAGCTTCGAGGTGGAGACGATCGAGCGCATCGCCCCTACCGGCAGCGCGGCGGCCCCCGCCGCAGCGGCCCAGTCGGCCCCCGTGCTCACCCCTGCGCCGGCGCCCCGCTGAGCCGCGCCATGACGCCCCCCTCTTCCCAGCCC
>NZ_JAGQBX010000047.1 GCF_024345855.1 Synechococcus sp. GreenBA-s
CGGAGCGGGCCACGGAGCTGGCTGCAGCTGCGGCACCCCAGTCCGGCGCCAGGGCAGCCGGCCCCCAGGAGCCGCTGCTGGAGCTGGCCCTGGCCGAGCTGCAGAGCCGCCGCGGCAGCCTGCTGGAGGAGATCGCCGAGCTGGAGCAGCGCCGCGAGCAGCTGCAGCGCGAGCTGGGCAGCAGCTTCGCCGGCCAGTCCGACGCCATCGCCCGCCGGCTCAAGGGCTTCCAGGACTACCTGGTGGGGGCCCTGCAGGATCTGGCCAGCGCGGCCGAACAGATGGAGCTGGTGGTGCAGCCCCTGGTGGTGCAGCCCTCCCCGCTGGACCAGGCCGCCGTCGCCGCCCCCGAGCAGGCCCAGGCCGCCCCGGCCGCCGCGGGCCTGTTCAGCCAGGACGAGGCCCTGATCCAAGGCCGCCTGGCCGCCTTCCAGGGCCCGCCCGACTTCTACGCCGATCCCTGGAAGCTGCGGCGCAGCCTGGAGCCCTCGGCCGCGGCCCTGCTGGACGACTGGTTCCTGGCCCAGGGGGGCCGGGGCGCCCAGCCCAGCACCGGCAGCCGCAACCGCAATGCCCTGGTGGCCGCCGCGGCCATCGCCATCCTCGGCGAGCTCTATGGCGAGCGCTTCCAGACCCTGGTGCTGGCGGGCCGGCCCGAGCGGCTGGGGGAATGGCGCCGCGGCCTGCAGGACTGCCTGGGCCTGAGCCGCGAGGACTTCGGCCCCAACAGCGGCATCGTGCTGTTCGAGCGGGCCGATGCCCTGATCGAGCGGGCCGACCGCCTGGAGGAGCGGGGCGAGCTGCCCTTCATCGTGGTGGACGCGGCCGAGCAGGTGGTGGACGTGGCGGTGCTGCAGTTCCCCGTCTGGCTGGCCTTTGCCAGCGGCCCCGACGACTTCGCCCTGGAGGACGACCTGCTGTGACCCTGACCCTGCTCGCCCTGGCCCTGGGCTACCTGCTCGGCTCGATCCCCAGCGGCTATCTGGCCGGCCGCTGGCTGCGCGGCGTGGACATCCGCACCCTCGGCTCCGGCTCCACCGGCGCCACCAACGTGCTGCGCCAGTTCGGCAAGGGTCCGGCCCTGGCGGTGTTCCTGGTGGACGTGCTCAAGGGCACGGCGGCGGTGCGGCTGGCCATGCTGCTGCTGGAGCCCCTCGGGACGCCCCTCGGCGCGGGCAGCTGGGCCCTGGATGCGGGCGTGGTGGCGGCGGGGCTGGCGGCCCTGGCGGGCCACAGCTGGCCCCTGTGGCTGGGCGGCAAGGGCGGCAAGGCCGTGGCCACGGGCCTGGGCATGCTGCTGGGCCTGGTGCCGGCCGTGGGCCTGGCCTGCTTCGGCATCTTCCTCGCGACCCTGAGCCTGAGCCGGATCGTGTCGCTCTCGAGCGTGGTGGCGGCCCTGAGCCTGCCGCTGCTGATGCTCGGCTCCTTCGCCAGCGCCGGCACGGGCCTGCGCCCCGCCTACCTGGCGCTGGCCGTGCTCACCACCGTGCTGGTGGTGTGGCGCCACCGCAGCAACATCGAGCGGCTGCTGGCCGGCACCGAGCCCAGGCTGGGCCAGAAGAAAGCAGACCCAGAACCCGGCTGAGGGCCGGTCTCACGCCAGCTCCCGGCTCCGCTCCGCCGCCGCCAGCACCGCCTCGAGCAGGGCGGAGCGCAGGCCGCGGCTCTCCAGCTGGCGGATGCCGGCGATGGTGGTGCCGGCGGGGCTGGTCACCATGTCCTTGAGCTGGCCGGGGTGCAGCTCCTGCTCGTGCAGCAGCGCCGCGGTGCCCGCCAGGGTGCGATGGGCCAGGTGATGGGCCAGGGCCCGCGGCAGGCCGGCCGCCACGGCGCCATCGGCCATGGCTTCGGCCACCAGGGCCACAAAGGCCGGCCCTGAGGAGGTGAGGGCCAGGAAGGCATCCAGCTGGGGCTCAGGCAGCTCCAGCACCTCCCCCACCTGGGCAAACAGCTGGCGCACCCAGGCGCGGGTGGGCGGCTCGATCCCCTCGCCCCAGGCCAGGGCGGTGAGGCCGGCCCGCACCAGGCAGGGGGTGTTGGGCACGGCCCGCACCACCCGATGGCCGGGGAACAGGCGCTGCAGCCGCGCCAGGGTTACCCCCGCCAGCACGGAGATCAGCAGGGGCTTCGGGTCGGCGGCCGGAATTGCCGCCGCCGCTGAGGGCGCCGTGGCGGCCACGGCGTCGAGCAGCTGCGGCTTCACCGCCAGCAGCAGCACCGGCGCCCGCCAGGCCGCGCTGGCATCGGTGGACACCACCAGGCCGGGATGGCCGGCCGCCAGCCGCTCCGCCGAGGCTGCCGTGCCCACGGAGGCCCGCACCGAGTCAAGCGGCACCAGGCCCGCGTCGATCAGCGGCCACAGCAAAGCCTGGGCCATGCGGCCCAGGCCGATCACCCCAAAGCGCTCGGGGCTGCCGACAGCAGAGTCAGACGACGCGGCGGTAGGCGGAGAGGCGGACGGGGAGGCGGCGCTCAAGGCAGACACCCCATCGGGGGCGGGGCTGAGGTCAGCCGACGCTAGCCCCGAAGTCCTGACGGCCCCAGGCGGGGCTGGGGGCCGCGTCCTGCTCCTGGGCGGCCTCGCGGGCCACGATCGTGGGGGAGGAGGCCTCGTCGCTGGCGGCCGTGGTCACGGTCACGCAGCTGGGGGCGAACAGGAAGATGCTCTCGCCCACCCGCTCCTGGTGGCCGTCGATGGCGAAGGTGCCACCGGCCACGAAGTCCACGGCGCGCTGGGCCTGATCCGGCTCCATCATCGTGAGGTTGAGGATCACGGTCTTGCGCTCGCGCAGGGCCTGGATCGCCCGCGGCATCTCGTCGAAGCTGCGGGGCTCCATCAGGGTCACCTCGGCGGCGGCGGCGGCGATGCCGGGCATGCCGATCACGTTGGTGCCGGCGAAGGGGTCATCGCCCACGCTGAAGTCGCTGGTCAGGGCCAGGGCGTTGCTGCGGCTCGTGGCGGCCGTGGCGGTGCTGTCGGGCAGCTCGTCGTGGCCGTAGTCCAGCTCGTCGTCGTAGTCACCATCCAGGTAGTCGTCTCCAGAAACGACGGCTCGCAGGCGGGAGAACAACGACACCTTGATTTCCTCTGTGGCTCTCAACCTGAATAGCGTCCCACGTCAGCCCTGGCAACCTTTCGGGCCGAACAGGCCCGAACCGATCCGCACCCAGGTGCTGCCGGCCGCCGCCGCCTCGGGCCAGTCGCCGCTCATGCCCATCGAGAGCTCGTGCAGCCCCAGCTCCGCCGCCAGGGCCGCGCACTCCCCAAACAGGCCAGAGCGCTGCTCCAGCGGCAGGTCCAGGGGGGCGATGGTCATCAGGCCCACGGGCCGCAGCGCCGGCAGGGACTGGATCCGGGGCCAGATCGCCCGCAGCTCCTCGGCCGAGAGGCCGGTCTTGCCCGGATCGGGGCGCAGCTTCACCTGCAGGAAGATGGCGGGCTGGAGCCCCTCCTCGGCGGCGATGCGGGCCAGGCGCTCCGCCAGCTCCAGGCTGTCCACCGAGTGGATCGTGCCGAAGTGGCGCAGCACCCCCCGGGCCTTGTTGGCCTGGAGGCGGCCGATGAAGTGCCAGTCGAGGCCGGGCAGATCGGCCAGGGCCGCCTGCTTGGGGATCGCCTCCTGCAACCGGCTCTCGCCGAAGCTGCTCTGGCCGAAGGCCGCCGCGGCCCGCAGCCGCTCAGCGGGATGGCCCTTGCTCACCGCCAGCAGCCGGGCCCGGGGGGGAAGCCGCCGGCGCAGCTCCGCCAGGCGCTCGGCCAGCTCCGGCACCGGCAGAGCGGGCTGTAGGGGCCCAGCGTCGCAGCCTGGGGCGGCAACGGGGCTGCCATCGGGCCGGGGGGCGGGCGTGGCGTCGGACACGGCCCCGGTGCTCAGATGAAGGTCTGGTCGAACAGCTGGCGCCAGCGGGCATGGGCCTCGGGGCCCTCGCGCCGGGCCCGGGCCAGGTTCTGCTCGGCCAGGTGGCGGGCATCCATCAGCGGAATCACCTCGAACTGGGCGCCGCGATCCTGGATGGTCACCAGGAAGAAGATGCGCTGGGCATAGAGGGTGGCGAACAGGTCTCGGCCGGCGCCGGCCTCGGCCACCCGGTACAGCAGCCCGAAGGTGGGGTGGTTGAGGTAGCGCTCCGTGCTCACGAGGTCTGTAGGGATGCCCACCAAGTCAGAGGGCACCGTACCTCCAGCGCAGTCCCACCAGCAGCAGCAGCCCCAGGCCGCCGGCCAACTGCAACGGGCGACCGGGCGGCCCCGGCCGGCGCAGCTGGGCCGGCGGAATCCACTGGCCGCCGCGGGCCAGCAGCGATTCGGCCCCCTGCTCGGCCCGCAGCAGCACGTTGGCCAGCAGCCGCTCCCCCAGGGCCAGCACCAGGGCCAGGGAGGCCTTGAAGCCCAGGCGCCGCAGGTTCACCGCCCGGGTGGCCACAGAGCGCAGCAGGTTCTGGAACTCCTCCTGCACCAGCGGCAGGAAGCGCAGCGCCAGCAACAGGGTGAAGCCGAGCCGTTCCACCGGCGCCCCCAGCCGGCCCAGGGGCGCGATCACCCAGGCGAGGGCCCACACCAGCTCCTCCGGCGGCGTGCTGAGCAGCAGCAGGTTGGCGCTGTGAATCACGCTGATCAGCAGCGTGGCGCCGTTGAGGCCGAGCTCGGCCGAGCGGCGCGTGATCACCAGGGGCCCCAGGGGCAGCGGCCCCAGCCGCAGGGGCCCCCAGCGCACCAGTTCCCAGGGGGTGCCGCTGCGCTGGGGCGGTGGCTCCGCCGGATCCCCGGGCACCAGCCGCAGCTCCGTGGGCGGCCGGCTCAGGCTGGCGGCGGCCACCTCACCGGCGGGCAGCAGGGCCGCCAGACCGCCCACCAGCAGCGCCAGGGCCAGCAGCAGCGGCAGGGTGCGGCGCCACAGGCGCCAGGGCAGGCCGCTGGCGGCCGTCACCAGCAGCAGCAGGCCCACCAGGGCCAGGCGCCAGGCGGGGCCGGCCAGGATCGGCGTGAGCAGGAAGGCCAGGGTCCAGAGCAGCTTCAGGCGCGGATCGAGGCGCCGCAGCCAGCTGCCCCCACCGGCCTCGCCGCCATCGACGTACTGGCCGATGGGAAGTTGCCGCAGCCAATCCATCCGAGAGGTCCCTCCGTGAACGCGCTGCCGCTCAGCGCCCCTTGGCCTGCTGCCGGGCCAGATCCTTCTCGGCGTCGCGCTGCTGCTTGCCGCGCCAGAAGAGCTTGAGGGGCGAGCCCTCGAAGCCGAGACCCTCGCGGATCTGCCGCTCCACGTAGCGGCGGTAGGTGTCGCCGAACAGCTTGGGGTCGTTCACGAACAGGGTGAAGCTGGGGGGCCGGGTGGCCACCTGGGTGCCGTAGTAGATGCGGCCCTGGCGGCCGCCGCGGCTGGTGGGCGGCGAGCGCCAGCTCACGGCCTCGCGCAGCACCTCATTCACCACCGAGGTGCTCACCCGGCGGCGGTGCTGCTCCACGGCCACGGCGGCGATGGCGAAGATGCTGTCCACCCGCTGGCCGGTGAGGGCGGAGGTGAACAGCATCGGTGCCCAGTCGAGGAAATAGAGCATGGAGCGCAGCTCCTTCTCCATCGCCGGCATCGTGTGGCTGTCCTTCTCGATGGCGTCCCACTTGTTGACCACGATCACGCAGGCGCGGCCGTCCTCCTCGATGCGGCCCGCCAGGCGCTGGTCCTGCTCGGTCACGCCATCAAGGGCGTCGATCACCAGCACGCACACATCGGAGCGCTCGATCGCCTTGAAGCTGCGGTTGATGCCGAAGTATTCGGGGCCGTAGCTCACGCTGCGGCGGCGGCGGATACCGGCGGTGTCGATCAGCTTCCAGGTCTTGCCCTCCCGCTCGATCGTGGTGTCGATCGTGTCGCGGGTGGTGCCGCGGATCGGGCTCACGATCGCCCGCTTCTCACCGCACACGGCGTTGAGCAGGCTGGATTTGCCCACGTTGGGGCGGCCGATGATCGCCAGCTGGATCGGCTCCTCCCCCTCCAGCTCCTCGGTGGGCGGCAGGTAGTCGATCAGCTTGTCGAGCAGATCGCCGGTGCCGGCGCCGTGAATCGCCGACACGGGGTAGGGCTCACCCAGCCCCAACCCCCAGAACTCGGCGGCCATGGCCAGGCCCGCATCGGGCGACTCGCACTTGTTCACCGCCAGCAGCACCGGCACCTTCTGGCCGCGCAGCCACTCGGCGATGGCCTGATCGGCGGCGGTGAGGCCCTGCTGGCCGTCGGCGATCACCACCGCCACGGCGGCTTCGGCCAGGGCCAGATTGGCCTGCTCGCGGATCTCCGGCAGGAATTCGCTGTCGTCGTCGAACACCAGGCCGCCGGTGTCGACGACGCGGAAGGCCCGATCCCTCCAGTAGCCCTGCTGGTAGGTGCGATCGCGGGTCACCCCCGGCTCGTCGTGGACGATGGCCTCGCGGCTGCGGCAGAGCCGGTTCACGAGGGTGGATTTGCCCACATTGGGTCGCCCGATGATGGCGACGACAGGAAGCGCCAAAGCCGCTTATCTCCTTATTTCAACAACGGTTGCCTGTCTTGACCCTACAGAGCGGCGCCGCACGCCTCAGGAGATCGGCAGGTCGCCGGGGTGGCCGTGCGCCGGATCCGCCGGCGGCTCCAGCAGCGGCGGCAGCGGGCCGGACTCCGGCAGGGGCTCGCCGCGCTCGGCCAGGTGGGCCAGCAGCCAGTTCACGGCGGTGGCGCGGCGGGTGCGGCGCGGGTAGAGCGCGCCGATGCGGTAGCCCGCAAAGCAGAGCTGCTCCTTGAGCAGCTGCTTGTGGGGCTTGGCGATCGAGCGGGTGAGGGCCACGCTCGCGGGCCGCTCGGCGATCACCTGGGGGGCGAGGGGGAAGGACTCCCGCCAGGCGTCGCCCGTCGCCGGGCCCGCGCTCCAGGTGCCGGAGCCATCGGGCGCGTAGCCCAGGCGCGGCCAGATCAGCTCAGCCACGAAGCGGTCGCTGACGCGATCGGCCAGCACCGCCTCCAGCAGCGCCCGGCTCAGGGGGTAGGCGACGGGCGTGGCGGCGGCGGTCACGGGGGCGGGCGGCCTGGAGTGAACCAGAATGGCGCCACGATGCCCCTGATCTCCAGCCCCGCGGCGCCCTCCGATTCCACGGTCTTCGAGCCAGCGGTCTTCGACCCAACGGTCTCTGACCCAGCGGTCTCTGACCCAGCGGCCACCTTCCCCGACGCGCTGCTACTGCCGGGCCGGGGCACGCCGAGGCTGTTGCGCTGCCGGGTGCTGCAGTCGCCGCTGGCGGGGGTGAGCGATCGGATCTTCCGGGGCCTGGTGCGGCGCTGGGCGCCCGATGCGCTGCTGTTCACCGAGATGGTGAACGCCACCAGCCTGGAGCTGGGCTTCGGCACCCAGAAGGTGGAGGAGCTGGCCGGCGAAAGCGGGCCGATCGGGGTGCAGCTGTTCGATCACCGCCCCGCCGCCATGGCCGACGCCGCCCGGCGGGCCGAGGCGGCCGGCGCCTTCCTGATCGACATCAACATGGGCTGCCCGGTGCGCAAGATCGCCAGGAAGGGCGGCGGCAGCGGCCTGATCCGCGAGCCCGCGCTGGCGGCCCGGATCGTGGCGGCGGTGGCCGAAGCCGTGCAGGTGCCGGTCACGGTCAAGACGCGGCTGGGCTGGTGCGGCGCCGCCGGCGACGCCGCGCTGCCCGAGCTGGCCGTGGCCTTCGCCACCAGCCTGCAGAACGCCGGCGCCCAGGCCCTCACCCTGCACGGCCGCACCCGCGAGCAGGGCTTCAAGGGCCAGGCCGACTGGGACGCCATCGCCGCAGTGAAGCGGCAGCTGCACATCCCCGTGATCGCCAACGGCGATGTGAGCAGCCCCGAGCAGGCCCGCCGCTGCCTGGAGCGCACCGGCGCCGACGGGGTGATGGTGGGCCGGGGCAGCATGGGCGCCCCCTGGCTGGTGGGCCAGATCGATGCGGCCCTCAGCGGCCGGCCCGTGCCCCCCACCCCCGGGGCCCTGGAGCGGGTGCAGCTGGCGGCCGAGCAGCTGCAGGCGCTGGTGGCCGCCAAGGGCGACCACGGCCTGCTGATCGCCCGCAAGCACATGGGCTGGACCTGCCAGGGCTTCCCCGGTGCCCCCCAGCTGCGCCATGCCCTGATGCGGGCCCCCACCCCGGCCGAGGCACTGGCGCTGCTGCAGCGGGCCGAGGCGCAGCTGACAGCCGCAGGCTGAGGGCCCCGGGCCTGAGCCCCTAACCGCCGAGGCCCAGGGCCAGCAGGTCGCGGCTGCCGCTGATCGCCTGCACCGCCAGCAGCAGCGCCACCAGGAACGCCAGCGCCACGTGCAGGCGGCGCATCCGCGGCGAGGCCTGGATCTCGGGCTTGGCCGCCATGGAGAACAGCAGCAGGCCGCTCAGCAGCAGGCCGCTCCAGCCGTGGGAACGCCAGAAGTCGGCCTGGAAGGGGTTGTCGCTGAGGCGGGGAATCTCCGGTTGCGTGCCGAGGCTGAGCAGGGCGGCCCAGGCCAGCAGGCCGAAGCAGGCCCGCAGGGCGGGATGCTTCACCCGCCAGAGCAGCAGGCAGCTGGCCAGGGCCGCCGCCGCCACCAGGGCCAGCTGCAGCAGCCGCAGCGGACCGCCCGCCAGGCCCCGCAGCGGATCGAGCCAGGCCGCCGCGAAGCACCAGGCCAGGGCGATCAGCACCGCCACCACCACCCCGGTGGTGACCGAGCGGCCGTGGTCGGCGTGCTCCACCGGCACCAGGGCCGGCTGCTGGGTGATGCCGAGGCGCTGCTCCCGCACCAGGATCCCCAGCCGGATCGTGGCGCCCACCACCGGATACACGAACAGGACCACCAGCACCGGGTGCAGCAGGGCAGCCCAGGCAAGCGGACTCAGGGCGGGGAGGGTCATGGCAGCACCTTCGGCCAGCACTGCCGGATCAGCAACAGCGAAAAGTAGGGCTGCTCGTCGGCGGGCACCGCCGCCGCCGGGGCCAGCAGCTGGTCGGGCCAGCCCACCCGCTGGCCGAACAGGGCGGCGTCGAGCAGCCCAGCGGCCTCCAGCCGGGGGCGCACCCAGCTCCAGCGATGGCCGAGCTTGAGCAGGGCCAGCACGGTGCCCTCCCGGCCGGCCTGGGCCAGCAGCTCCTCGAACGCGGCGGGGGTCTCGGGGGTGGGGCGGATCAGCAGCGCGTCCTGCTGCAGGGCCAGGGGCCAGCGGCCCGCCGCCGCCGCCGCCGCCACCGCCGTGATCCCGGGGATCACCCGCACCGGACAGCCCGGATGGCGCTCCAGCAGGGCCAGCAGGGCATAGGACGCACTGGCGTAGAGCGACGCATCGCCCTCGCAGAGCAGCACCACCGCCTCTCCGGCCGCCGCCGCGGAGGCCAGGGCGGCGGCGGCGGCGTGCCAGGCCGCCCGGCGGGGATCCGCCTCGCTCACCATCGGGAACACCAGGGGCAGGCGCCGCTGGTCTGCACGGATCCAGGGGGCCGCGATCCGCGCCGCCATGCCCTCGGCCTCGGGCCGCGCCACCGGGTAGGCCACCAGCGTGGCGGCCGCGATCGCCCGCACCGCCGCCACGGTGAGCAGCTCCGGATCGCCGGGGCCCACCCCCACCAGCACCACGCCGGGCTGCACGGGCCCCCGCTCGGCCCCCGCCAGATCGGCTCCCGGCAGCGGCGGGGCGGCGGCGGGCTGTAGCGGCGGCAACGGCGTGGTCTCCAGGGGCGGTGATTCCAGGGGCCACCTTTCTAGGCTGGGGCCCCCTCGGCACCGATGCCTTGAGCCATCTGGCGATCTACCCGGCCGACGGCGGCGCGGCGCTCCCCATCCTGAGCAGCAACGACCCGGCGGCCATCGCGGCGCTCCTGGCCGAGCGGGGCATCGGCTTCGAGCGCTGGGAGACCCCTGCGGCGCTGGCTGCGACCGCCGAGCCCGCCGAGATCCTGGCGGCCTACGCCGACGCCATCGCCCGGGTCCAGGCCAGCGGCACCTACCCGACAGTGGATGCGATCCGCATGACCCCCGACCATCCCGAACGGGACGCCTTCCGCCAGAAGTTCCTCTCCGAGCACACCCACTCCGAAGACGAAGTGCGTTTCTTCGTGGAGGGCAGCGGCCTGTTCTGTCTGCACATCGGCGAGGAGGTGCTGCAGGTGCTCTGTGGGGCGGGCGACTTCCTGCGGGTGCCGGCCGGCACCCGCCACTGGTTCGACATGGGCAGCGCCCCGCTGTTCACGGCGATCCGCTTCTTCGACAACCCCGCCGGCTGGGTGGCCCAGTTCACCGGCGATCCGATTGCCGATCGCTTCCCGCTGCTGGACTGATCACCCGTTCGTGGTCACGAGCGGGCTCCAGGCAGGGGCCTCAGGCGGCCGACCGAGCTCCCGAGTCCTGGGTGGCCAGCTCTGGGGCTGATAGAAGAATCCACCACCCTTGACCTCCTGCCGCACCACCGAACAACGGGTCGCCACCCGCCACAGCGCCCGATGAATCGGGGTGGGGTCGTAGCGCACGAGCTCGGGGAACCGCTGCTTCAGCAGCTCGGTGGCCTCCCAGGCGTTGTAGTGCGGAATCGCGGGGTTGATGTGATGGCAGACATGGGTGGAGCCGATGCCGTGGTGGAGCAGGTTCAGCAGCGGGCCATAGGGGCGATCCACCGTCTGCAGGGCACCCTTGGCCCAATTCCACTCCGCGGAGGAGAAATGGGGGATGTCGATGTCGGTGTGCTGCAGCCAGGTGTAGCTCACCAGCCAGGCATTGATCACCAGATAGGGAAGGCCATAGACGCAGAGCACCCGGGCCAGGGAGAACTGGAGAGCCGCCAGCCCGAGCACCAGAAGCATCGCCAGCACGCCAAGATTCGAGAGCAGCATCGGGCGCCGAAAGGAGTCCGGGAACAACAGGCGTCGGCCGTTGCGGAAGGGCGCCGCATTCCAGAAGTGGGAAGTGGGTGCGCCGTAGTCCTCGCCGCCGGCGACACCGAACAGCAGGTAGAGCGGCCATCCCACCAGCAGATGGGTGATCAGCGTCAGGGTTCCGTACAGCGGAGGCCACAGGCGCCGGCTCAAGCCGGCCACGAACCGGCCCATCGGAGTATCGGAACGGGGGGGCACATGGGTCTCGCCACCCTCGAGATGGTTGCAATTGGCGTGGTGCACCGCGTGGCTGCGCTGCCAAGTGAAGTAGGGCACCAGCAGCAGGCTGTGCAGCACGAATCCCACCACCGCCTCCACGCGGCGGTTGGGATGGAAGGCATGGTGGCCACATTCATGGGCAATGACCCAGCAGCCCCCCGCCACCGTGCCCGTGACCACGGCGTAGAGCAGCCAGAGGGGGGCGGCGCTGAGCTGCAGGGGGATCTGCGTCCCCAGCCCAAAGGCCAGCAGCGAGAGGCCGAGCGACATGGCCAGGCTGCCCCAGGCCTTGCCTGGCTTGATCGTGAGCAGCGCCGGCGGCAGGCAGGCCAGCAGCTCTGCCTTGCTGGGATAGGCCGTTGACGGAGGGGAAAGGTTCGGCGGCAGGTCCAGAAGTGCCGGGCCAGGGTCTTGATGCAGCGACCGGGAAGACAGGGAGACAGGTCGGATCAATGCAGCTGCCGCATGGGGAGGGGACGCTTCGTGAATCGAAACATTCCCGGCGACCTTAACGAACGGCCCCCGGCCGGCAGGGGTCGGCCGCCTGGGGGCTGGGGCCGACGCGCTGGTCCCAGGGCAGCCCGTCGAGGCCGAAGTGGCGCGCTGCGCTCGCCGGCAGCGCGGCGTCGGGGCTGCAGGCCGCGCCAAGCGTCCCTGGCTGCGGGCCTCGATCAGCCCCGCCATCAGCCACGCTTCGAGGCTCCGCATCGCAATCGGCGCTGTCATCGCGGGCCCAGTTCTGGCCCGTGCGCCTCTGAGCACGGCACCGCGCCGGCCTCATCCAACCCCCAGGCTCGCCGGGCGGACAGGGGGAATCCAGGCACGATGGCCCGTCATCCCCTCACCACGATCAAGCCACGACCGGAGCCAAGGCCCAGCAGCACCGAACGCTGGGGCGTCAGCGTCCGACGCGAACCCCGCGAATCGAATCCATCAGCCCAAGGCCGTTGAGCAGCCAGACGACCACAGCGACCACCACCACAATATTGAGAATCCTCTTGATCTTTCCATCCATCGGGATGTAAGTGTTCACAAGCCACAACAACACGCCGACCACGATCAGCGTGATGACGAGTGAGATGAGATCCATGGAACAGCCTCAGGCACTGGTTGACGAAACACGGCAGGATGTCAGTGGACTGCCGTCTACAAGCGACGCCTGTCCCGGATCTGCCGTTCCCCATTCTGATTCGAGAGCGCACCCCGGGGCCATGACCCCAGAAACTGGAACCGGGACGCGGAAGCGTTCACGACCTGGTCGCGCTCAAGCGAGCATCGCCGGTTGACGCTGGTCTCAGAACTGGCTGTGGTGACGCGAGACAGCGCGTCATCCACCAATCCGAAGATTGGGGCATGGCACAGTCCATTGCTTCTGGAGTCTGAGCACCTGAGCGGAGTCACCCTTAGCTTCCAGTTGATTCATTGAAAGCTGGATACGCTCGCAGTTCACCTGCTTCTGAAGCAGCGCCCGCTGCGTCCTGAGGTCCTGCAATTCCCGTTCCACCTGCTGCCGCTTCGCCAGCTGCTGGGCATCGGCAGCCCGGTTTCGGTTCGCCGCATCCAGGGCCGCGATCTGGTCCTGGAGGGCAGATTCCCGTCGCGAAGCGGAGTCCAGCTCATTCCTCAGCGCCGAATCGCTCAGCTGTCGACCCATCTCCGCGCGGTCAGCCAGATCCTGACGATTGGCCAGCTCCTGACGGCCAGCGAGATCCCGCATCATCTGGGATTGAGCCTCGGCATTCCGTCGCTCCTGATCTTGCCGATTGACATAGACAACAAGGCCCACAACCACAACAATGGCAGAGATCAAGGCCAGCCAGAACTTGTTTTGTCGGTTCATTTTGTTCTTGCCTGCACTACTGAATGAACTGTAGGTGTCCTTGCTCCCCTGGGGCATCAGGGATGGCTCAACGGCCTCCATCTGCGCGTCTGTTAGGGGGGGGTGTATGGGCACGGGCTGTAGCCAACAGAATCACCCAGGCCAAAGGATCTCGGGCTGCGAACAGGCCGAGGAGGAGGTTGACGCGCTCCAGGCCGATGCCGAGATGAGCTGTCTCACAGCATCACAGCACTGGCTGCCATGCCTGTGTGGACAGGAATCCAGCAAGCCAATGCTCACCCCTTGCCGCCGGCCACCGTCTTGAGCGCGCGGCTCGTTGCACCGCTCATCTTGGTGCTGCCGCACTCGCTGCCGCCTTTGCTTTCAGTGGCCGCATCGGAGCAGGCCTGGAGATCGATCTGGGTCTGGTTGGGGGCAGGGCTGGCCTCGGAAAGTCGAGGGTCTTTGGATGCCGCAAAGGCCGGGGATGGCAGGACCAGGGCTAGCACCAGCGCAACGATCGAAAGGATCGAGAGCAGACGTTTTCTCATGGGATATCTCGGTGCAGAGGACTCGCTGCGAAGTTATCGCCTCAAGCTGTTCACTCCCTTCTAGTGATCCATGCCTTTGTCGATTCAGAAAAGATTCAGCATCCATCCAGCGAACCGGGCTCGCTGACCGCGTGCGGTCGGCCCTCAATGACTCGCCACCGCCATGGGCCATGGGCCAATGGCGGGATCGTCTGGACCGCCCCATGGGTCCTCGCTGCGGATGGCACCGGGTTGCCACCTTCACGCCGTGATCGCCAGAGCGATCGTTGGCAGAGGGTGTGGTGAACAGCTGGGGGCCCGTGCTGCGGATCCCTAGCCCTGCTCCCCACAACCCAGACCACGCCAGGCAGTGGCAGATCCAGCGAGATCCACGCCCAAGGAGTGCATCCGCACCTCCTCCGGGCGCGCCAGATGGCCGCTCAAGGCCTCCACCTCCACCGCCGCCAGCTCCTGCAGCCGCGCCACCGTGGCCTCCCGCCCGTAGCGCTCTTCGCACAACAGCCAATAGAGGCCGAAGTGGCGGGCTTCGCTCGCCAGCAAGGCGCCGTAGAGATCCCGCAGCTCGCCGTCGGGGCTGTGGGCCGCCAGCAGGGCCATTCGCTCGTGGCTGCGGGCCTCGATCAGGCCGGCCACCAGAAACGCATCCAGCATCCGCGCGGGCTCTCCACGGCGCACCGCCGCCGTGAGCGTGGCCCCATAGGCCGGAGCGGGCAGCGGCCTGAGGGCAATGCCGCGCCGCTGCAGCAGCCGCAGCACCTGCTCGAAATGCTCCAGCTCCTCCCGCGCCAGCGGGCTGAGCGCCGCCCCCAAGCCTTCATCGGAGGGGTAGCGGAACATCAGCTGCAGGGCCACGCCGGCCGCCTTGCGCTCGCAGTGGGCGTGGTCGATCAGCACCAGCTCGGGGTGAGCGATGGCCTGCTCCAGCCAGGCGGCACTGCTGGCGGCGGCCAGCCACTTCACCCGGGCGGTGGGACTGGCGGGCGCCGCCTGCAGGGAGGCGGCGCTCATTGGGCAGCCCGGGCGCGCAGCTGGGCCACCAGTCCCTCCAGGGCCAGGCGATAGCTGGTGGGGCCGAAGCCGGCGATCACACCCAGGGCCTGATCGGCCAGATAGGAGTGGTGGCGGAAGGGCTCGCGGGCGTGGGTGTTGCTCAGGTGCAGCTCCACAAAGGGAATCGCCACCCCCAGCAGGGCATCCCGCAGGGCGATCGAGGTGTGGGTGTAGGCGCCGGCGTTAATCAGGATCCCGTCGGCCTGGCCCCGGGCGGCGTGGATGCGATCCACCAGGGCCCCCTCGTGGTTGCTCTGGAAGCAGCTGAGCTCCGCCCCCAGCTCCGCGGCCTGAACCTGCAGGGCCGCCTCGATGTCGGCGAGGCTGCTGGCGCCGTAGAGCCCGGGCTCGCGAGTGCCGAGCAGATTGAGGTTGGGGCCGTTGAGCAGCAGCACGCGCATGGGGAAGAGCCAGCCCCCTGGGCAGCACTGGGGTCATCGTAGGCAGGGCAGCCGCGTTCCCCCCATAGCGGCCTGGACAGGGTGGGCACCACCGGCTGGTAAGTTCTTGGGGTGTGGTTCGGGTCGGTGCCCGAGTGGTTAATGGGGGCGGACTGTAAATCCGCTGGCTCTGCCTACGCTGGTTCAAATCCAGCCCGGCCCACCTTCCACATGCCCTTGTAGCTCAGCGGTAGAGCACTCCCTTGGTAAGGGAGAGGTCACGAGTTCAAGTCTCGTCAAGGGCTTCACTTCCATCGCTCCTGAGCACATTGCCCACGGGTGATTGTGGTCTGTGCCTGATGTCCGGCAGTCATCGACTCAGCCCACCATGAAGGTGTTCGGCGGAGGCTGTTCAGCGGAGGCTGTTCAGTTGAGGGTTCCTCACCAGACCTCGGACCCTGACGGTCCTTCCTGGACGGTTCCTCCACCCCGTCGCCCACCGCAACGGGGTGGCGCGGACGGCCAGCATGGTGCCCCCGCTGCCCATCCATGCCGGAGACCCGCTCACCCCTGCCCCGGTTGATGGAGGCACTGCGCACCCCGGTGGGCCGCGCCGAGACCCGGAGCCGCGCCTGGCGGCTGGCACGCCTGGAGGCCCTGGATCACCTCTGCAGCGACAACGAGCAGGCCATCCTCGCGGCCCTGGCCCAGGACCTGGGCAAACCGCCCGTGGAGGCCTTCTTCGAGCTGGTGGCGGTGCGCCAGGAGATCCGGCTGGTCCGCCGCCGCCTGCGCCAGTGGATGGCACCCCGGCCCGTGGCGGTGCCGCTGCGGTTCAAACCCGGCCGGGCCTGGGTACAGCCCGAACCCCTGGGCTGCGTGCTGATCATCGGCCCCTGGAACTATCCCTTCCATCTCTGCCTCAAGCCGCTGGTGAGCGCCCTGGCGGCGGGCAACACGGCGGTGCTCAAGCCCTCGGAGCACGCCCCGGCCACCTCGGCGCTGATCGCCCAGCTGGTGGAGCGCTACCTGGAGCCGGACACCGTGCAGGTGGTCCAGGGGGATGGCCAGGTGGCCGCCGAGCTGCTGGAGCAGCGCTTCGATCACATCTTCTTCACCGGCGGCGAGCGGGTCGGACGGCTGGTGATGGCCGCCGCCGCCCGCCAGCTCACACCCGTCACCCTGGAGCTGGGCGGCAAGAGTCCGGCGGTGGTGCTGGCCGATGCGGACCTGGCCGTGACCGCCCGGCGGCTGGCCTGGGGCAAGGGCTTCAATGCGGGACAGACCTGCATCGCCCCTGACCACCTGCTGGTGGAGGCCGGGGTTCGGGAGGCACTGGTGGGCCAGCTCGGCCAGGAGCTGGAGCGCAGCTACGGCCCCGATCCCCTGACCTCCCCCGACCTGGGCGCAATCGTGAACCAGGCGCAGTTCGACCGGCTGGCGGCCCTGCTGGAGGGGGCCCGGCAGCGGGGCCAGATCCTCTGGGGCGGCCAGGCCGACCCCGCCCGCCGGCGCATCGCCCCCACCCTGATCGCCGTGGAGGATCCGGCGGATCCGCTGATGGGCGAGGAGCTGTTCGGGCCCCTGCTGCCGATCCTCGCGGTGCCCGACCTGGAGGGGGCGATCCGCTCGATCCAGGGCCGCCCCAAGCCGCTGGCCCTCTACCTGTTCAGCCGCAGCCGGGCGGCGGTGGAGCGGCTGCTGGCCGGCACCAGCTCCGGAGGGGTGTGCGTCAACGACGTGGTGATGCAAGCGGGCGTGCCCGAGCTGCCCTTCGGCGGCGTGGGGACCAGCGGCATGGGCGCGTACCACGGCAAGGCTGGCTTCGACACCTTCTCCCACCACCGCAGCGTGCTGCGGCGAACGTTCTGGCTGGATCTGCCCCTGCGCTACCCCCCCTATGGCGATCGCCTGGCGCTGCTGCGTCGGCTGCTGGGCTGAGCCCCTCCAACCAGACTCCAGCGGCCCTGAAGCGGCGGCCAGGACCATTTCCGTGTCTTATCGGCACTGGCGCCGGGCTGGGATCTCCTTAAGGTTCGCCCAGCCGATCGTCCGCCCCATGGGTTGCACCCTCCGCCCGCTTGGCGCCGCCCTGGCCCTGGCCCTGCTGCTGCCCCTGCCCTCCCTGGCGGGCGAGGTGGTGGTGAAGCCGGGCGAAACCCTCTCTGAGATCGCCGAGCGCTACGGCGTCTCGGTGCAGCGCCTGCTGCAGCTCAATGGCCTCAAGGACCCGAAGGACCTCTGGGCCGGCAGCCGCATCCAGGTGCCCGGCGCCCCCGCCGGCAGCAGCGGCAGCGGCCGCAGCACGGCCGGCGCCAGCCGGGGAGCTGGTAACTACACCGTGAAGCCCGGCGAGACCCTCTCCGAAATCGCGGAGCGCTACAACGTCTCGGTGGAGCGCCTGCTCCAGGTCAATGGCCTCAAGGACGCCAAGGACCTCTGGGCCGGCAGCCGCATCACCGTGCCGGGGGCCGGGGCCCGTGCTGCCACGGCCGGCAGTCGCACCGCCAGCACCAAGCCGGCCGTCAACCGCGCCGCCAAGGAGCACAAGGTGCAGCCCGGCGACACCCTCTCCGGCATCGCCGACCTCTACGGCATTCCCCAGGAGCGGCTCGTGGCCCTCAACGGCCTGAACAAGCCGGATCAGCTGGTGTCAGGCACCACCCTCCGGTTGCGGGGCGCCACGAGCACCGCCACGGCTGCGGCCAAGCCCGCGACCAAGCCGAGCAGCACGGCACGGAGGCCCAGCGCCGCACCGGTCGCCGCCGTCACGGCGGCCCCGGTCGCCAAGCCAGCGGCCCCCAGGCCCACCACCGCGACCGCCAGCGCCAAGCCGGCCAGCAGCCAGCCGGTCAGCCAGCCAGCCCCGGTGGCCGCCAAAGCCCCGCAGACCAGCACCAAGCCCAGCTCCGGCGCCGCCCCCGCCAAGCCGGACTGGCGCACCTACGGCCCCCTGCAGGTGGACTGGGCCAACTGGCAGACCATGGGCGGCAGCTTCGTGACGCCGAGCCTCAACAGCGATGGGCAGCCCCTCTACCTGGCCGTGAACTGCAGCGCCCGCCGCATCAATGCCACGGGCCAGTCCGGGGCCTGGCGCAGCTGGGATGCGCCCCAGAGCGAGTTCGAGACCCAGCTGCTCAACGACCTCTGCCGCAGCCGGGGCAGCTGAGCGGCCTCAGGCCGCCAGCCGCAGCGGCCAGGGCTGGCGCAGAAAGCGGCGGCCGGCGGGTCTGAGCCAGAGCCGCTGACTGCCGTCGTCGCTCTCACTCAGCAGCTCCTCCTGCACCAGCCGCCGGGCGAGCCAGCGCCAGCGGTCTCCTTCGCCCCCCAGCTCCGCCCCCGACTCCGAGGGAGCGGCCGCCAGCCCGTCGGCCAGGCTGCGCAGGTCCAAGCCGCTGCGCTGATCCAGCAGCGCCAGCACCTGGGCCGCCTGCTCCGACCAGTCCTGCAGGGAAGGCCGGCTGGTGCAGCGATCACAGCGGCCACAGGGGGGCACCAGCTCCCCCACCACCAGCAGCAGGGCCTGCTCGCGGCAGCCGGGGCCCTCCGCCACGCCCTCCATGCGGCGCAGCTGCTGCTGGGCCAGCTCCAGCCGCAGCGGATCGGCGGCCGAGGCCTCCCCGGCCTGCTGCCCGCCCAGGCGAATCGCCCAGCCCAGGCTGGTGCGGTCCTCCGGATCGAACAGCACGAGGCAGTCGGCCGGCAGCCCGTCACGCCCGGCCCGGCCCGACTCCTGCAGGTAGCCCTCGGCGCTGGCGGGCAGATCCAGGTGCAGCACCAGGCCCACATCCGGCCGGTCCACCCCCATGCCGAAGGCCACGGTGGCCACCAGCACCGGGGCGGGATGCTCCTGGAAGTGGGCCAGGGCCAGGGAGCGGCTCTCCGGATCCATGCCGGCGTGATAGGCGATCGCGGCGATGCCGGCCTCGGACAGCCGCCGGGCCCAGGCCTCCACGGAGCGGCGGGTGCGGGCGTAGATCAGCACCGCTCCACGGGCCCGCTCCAGCGCCGCCAGCACCTCCGGCAGGGGGTCCTGGGGGCGCCGGCGCATGGCGTAGGAGAGGTTGTCGCGACGGGCGGAGCGCACCTGGATCAGGGGCCGGCGCAGCTCCAGCAGGCGGATCAGGTCGGCCCGCACCCGCGGCGCCGCCGTGGCGCTGAGGGCCACCAGGGGCACCCCGGGACAGAGGCGCCGCAGCTGCCCCAGGCGCCGGTAGTCGGGGCGGAAGTCGTGGCCCCAGGCGCTGATGCAGTGGGCCTCATCCACCGCCACCGCCACCAGCTGACCCTGGTCCTGGATCTCCTCCAGCAGCCGGCGGGTGGCCTCCACCTGCAGCCGCTCCGGCGCGAGGTAGAGCAGCCGCAGCCGGTTCTGCCGCACCCGCTCCAGAAGCTGGCGGCGGCTGGCCGGATCCAGCCCCTGATGCAGGCTGGCGGCCGGGATGCCGCGGCGCTGCAGGTGCAGCACCTGGTCCTGCATCAGGGCCACCAGGGGCGAGATCACCAGCACCAGCCCCTGGCGCACCAGGGCCGGCAGCTGATAGCAGAGCGACTTGCCGCCGCCGGTGGGCAGCACCGCCAGGCAGTCACGGCCCTGGAGCATCGCCTCCACCACGGGCCTCTGGCCGGGCCGGAAGCTCGACCAGCCGAAGTGGGCCTGCAGGGCCTCCTCCAGCGGGTCAGGCGGGGGGGCGGCGGTCTGATTCCCTGCGCGCGCCACCCATCCGCCGACGGTCGTCGGGGCGACCTTAACCGGCGTGGGCCGTGACGGGAATCGGCGGGGCCTCGAGCTGGTCGGGCGCCTCCTCCACGATCTGCAGCCGCACCCGCTTGCCCCCGGCCAGTTCCCCCAGGGAGACCCGCATCGTGTTGCCGCTGAGGGTCTGCAGCAGGGTGAGCAACTCCCGCAGGTGGGGGGTGCTGGTGCCACTCTCGACCCAGAGGCGCTCCTGCAGGCCGTTGAGCCGCCGCCAGCTGGTGTGCAGCCGCAGCACTGCACTCTCCAGCGCCTGGGCCTGGCCCACCGCATCGGCCAGCAGCCCGAGGGCATCGAGGCGCAGGGCCTCCTGCATGGCCTTCTCCAGATCCAGGTTGCCCTGCTGAAAGGCGCGAACCGCCAGGCCCGCCTCGGCGGCCTTGCTCAGCCAGCGGGCGGTGCTGGTCACGTCCTTGACCCGCTCCAGCTCGGGCTCATCGCGCAGCACCTGGCGCAGCTCCTCCTGCTGCTCCTCGGGCAACTTGGCCAGTTCCTTGACCAGGGGCGCCACGGCCCGGGGGGGCAGCAGGTTCGCGGCGGTGCGCTGGCGGATCTCCTCGGGCAGCAGGGGGCTGGTGGCGGCGGTGAACTCATCGCTGAGCTGGCGCACCTGCTTGCGGGTGATCTGCACGCCGTCGTTGGCGGCCTCGCTGATCATCAGCTGCACCTCGGGGTCGGCCTGGGCCGTGTCCATGAAGGCCCGCTTGGAGAAGTTGTTGACGCTGGCCTGCTCCAGGGGCCCCTCCCCCACCAGCTCGTCGGCGGCCTCGGCGAGCTGGATCAGGGCGTAGGCGCGGGTCTTGCTGATCTCCTGCTCCCGCAGCCATTGCAGAAAGCCCGTGCCGCGGCCCTCGCCACCACGCCGCTCCCGATCCCGCACCGCCTTGAGGATGCGGCCGCGCCAGATCTCGGTCTGCAGGTCGAAGCGGTCACACACCGCCCAGGCCTCCTCGATCCGGGCCAGGAACTCCATGGAGCTGATGCTGTCGCTCTCCGGATCGGGCAGCTCAAGGCTGAAGGTCGGGGCCTCGACCATGGGCTGGCGGCAGGAAGCTCGATCGTGCCACGCAGGCGCCCTGGCGGGGCGAGATCTCCTGGGGCACCAGCCTCCACGGGGTGCTGGACCAGCGTCCGGCCCCGGCAACGACGTTTCGTGACGGCCCGTCTGCGACTCCCGCACAAGCCAGGTACATTCCCTCTGACAGCCACACCTCTTCAGCGCAGCGATGGCCATCTCCCGCGGCGACAAGGTGCGCATCAAGCGTCCCGAGTCGTACTGGTTCAACGAAGTCGGCACCGTCGCGTCCGTCGACACCTCCGGCATCCGCTACCCGGTAGTGGTGCGCTTCGAGAAGGTGAACTACAATGGCTACAGCGGCTCCGAAGGCGGCATCAACACCAACAACTTCGCCGAAGCCGAGCTCGACAAGGCCTGAGCGCCATCAGGGCCACCGGCTTCAACGCCGTCGTGGTTCTCAGTCGCTCCACCGCTGGGGACCTGACGCACCGCCTCAGGCCTCCCCAGGCAGCACAGAGTGCTTGCAGCACTCGCGACCTCTGAGCCAAGTCTCAACATCCCTGACCCGGCCTGTCATCAGGCCGGGTTTCTTCGTGGTTCTCCCAGGGTTCCGGCCAGCCGCCAATCCTGGATCCCATGGGATGCACGCACCCACCGGCCCACCAAGGCGTCCCGCCCAGGAGCCGCCAGGGGCCATGGCAGTCTGAGCCGGCCACTGGCCCAGCCCCCGTGCCCGAACTGCCCGAAGTGGAGACCGTGCGCCGCGGCCTCGAGCGCCAGGTCACGGGGTTCCCCATCGCGCGGGTGGAGGTGCTGCGGGCGCGCGCCATCGCCGCTCCGCCGGATCCCACCGGCTTCCGCGCCGCCCTGGAGGGCTGCACCGTGCAGACCTGGCTGCGCCGCGGCAAATATCTGATGGCCACGCTTCACCGCGACGGCGAGGACGCCGGCCACTGGGGCGTGCACCTGCGCATGACCGGCCAGTTCCTCTGGCTGAACGATGGGGGGGAGCCCTGCAGCCACACGCGGGTGCGCTTCTGGAACCCGGCGGGCCAGGAACTGCGCTTCGTGGACACCCGCAGCTTCGGCGAAATGTGGTGGGTGCCACCGGGGCAGCCGCTGGAGACCGTGATCACAGGCCTGAAGCGCCTGGGCCCGGAGCCCTTTGCCGGCAGCTTCAGTGCGGCCTACCTCCAGGCGAAGCTGGCCGGCTCCAGCCGGCCGATCAAGAGCGCACTGCTCGATCAGGCCCTGGTGGCCGGGGTCGGCAACATCTACGCCGACGAATCGCTGTTCCTCAGCGGCATCGCCCCCCACACCCCCAGCGGCCGCCTGAACCGCAAGCACCTGGAGCGACTGCACCGGGCGCTTGTGGAAGTCCTCACCATCAGCATCGGTGCCGGCGGCACCACCTTCAGCGACTTCCGTGACCTCACCGGCACCAACGGCAACTACGGCAACGCGGCCTGGGTCTACCGCCGGGGCGGAGAGCCCTGCCGGCAGTGCGGCACCCCGATCCGCCGCGACAAGCTGGGAGGCCGCAGCAGCCACTGGTGTCCCAGCTGCCAGAGCTGACGGCTGCAGGCCGTGGCGTGATTCGATGGGTTCAGCCGCGCATTCCGCCGTGATCCAGGCCCTGGCTCCGGCCCTCACCCAGGCCATGGCCGCCATCCATCGCCGCGGCTGGTGCGATGGCACCGGCGGCAACTTCTGCTGCGTGGCCCAGCGCGACCCGCTGCAGCTACTGATGGCCCCCAGTGGCGTCGACAAGGGCCATGTCCAGCCCGGGGAGCTGATCCTGGTGAACGCCGAGGGCCAGGTGATCGAGGGGGCCGGCAAGGCCAGCGCCGAGACGGCGCTGCACCTGGAGATCGTGGCGCAATGCGGAGCCGGCGCCGTCCTCCACACCCACTCCCAGGCCGGCACGCTGCTCTCCAACTGGGCCTGCGACCACAGGTCGCCGGACGACACCGGCCATGCTGCTCAGCTCCGCCTACGCGATCTGGAGATGCTGAAGGGACTGCGCGGCATCCACACCCACGCCACGGAGCTGGCGATCCCGGTGCTGCCCAACGACCAGGACCTGCAGCGCCTCTCCGCCGCCGCCCGCCCCGTGCTCCCGGCGGCGCCCCATGGGCTGCTGATTGCCGGCCACGGTCTCTATGCCTGGGGCCAGGACCTGCCGGAGGCCCTGCGCCATCTGGAGATCCTGGAATTCCTGCTGGAGCAGCGCTGGCGCCAGCTGCTGCTGGAGTGCCTGACGGCGGCCGCCGGATCCGCCCTGCCGAAATCGCTGTGATCACCCACCTGCTGCTGGACATCGAGGGCACCACCTGCCCGGTGAGCTTCGTGGCCGACGAGCTGTTCCCCTACGCCCGCCAACGGCTGGGCCCCTATCTGGACGAGCACGGGTCCGCCCCTGCCATCCAGGCCCTGATCCAGGACGTGGATGCAGCCTGGGCTGCTGATCCCGCGCGCGAGGCCGCGGATCTACGCCAGCGGCTGCGGAGCGAGGAGGGACCTCTCAAGGCCCGTGCTGTTGTGCCCTATCTGGAATGGCTGATCGACCACGACATCAAGCTGACGGCCCTCAAGGACCTGCAGGGAAGGATCTGGCAGAGCGGCTATGGGAGCGGTGATCTGATCGCGCCCCTCTATGCCGACGTGCCCGACGCCCTCAGGCGTTGGCACAGCCAGGGCGTGGTGCTGGCGGTGTACTCCTCGGGATCCGTGCCTGCCCAGAAGCTGCTGTATGGCCACAGCCAGGCCGGAGACCTGCGCCCCCTGTTCCAGCACTGGTTCGACACCCGCAGCGGGCTGAAACAGCAGCCGCAGAGCTATCACAGCATCGCCGCATCGCTGGGAGTGAGCCCCAGGCAGGTGCTGTTCGTGAGCGACTCCCTGGCTGAGCTACAAGCGGCCGACGCCACGGGAATGGCCGTGCTGTTCAGCGATCGGGACGGCAACCCGGCCCGCGATCCAGGCCGATTTGAGAGAATCAGCAACTACAGCCACCTGAGATTGGACGATGGACTGCTCCGCACGTGATCGCGACATCCTGGCGGTGAACCAGGCCATGCTCGAGAGCGTGGTGCGCGGTGACTGGGACACCTATGCCAGCTTCTGCGCCGACGACCTCAGCTGCTTCGAAGCGGAGACCAACGGTGTGCTCGCGGAAGGATTGCCCTTCCACCGCTACTACTTCGCGTTGCCGGCGGACGGAGAGAGCGCCCCAGCACCTGTCAACGTCAGCATGGCCCGTCCCCACCTGCGCTGGCTGGCGGAAGACGCCGTGGTCGTCAGCTACACGCGTCTGACCCAGAGATTGGCCAACGGAGCCCCGATCACCGCCAGCTGCACGGAAACCCGGATCTGGCAACGCCAGCAGGGCGGCTGGCAACAGGTGCACGTTCACCGGTCCTGAGGCGGGATGGATGGGGCATCACCAAAGTGACCAGCGCGCCCAACGCCACCTGCGAGCCCATCCATGGCGGCCGGGAGCCAGTCACAAAAAAACCACCCCGCAGGGTGGCTCTTTCGTCTTCTGCTCAGCCAGGCCAGACAACGCTGGCAGGGCTGAGCGGATGATCCAAACGAACCATTCCCCTACAAGGGAGATGATCAGATTGGGGATTGAACAAGTTTTTACCTGGCATCGAGCTATTTTCGCAGGGGGCTACCCCCCAACTATTGTCGCCGCTGCTGCGTTTCACAACCGAGTTCGAGATGGATCGGAGTGGTTCCACAGCGCCATGGACACCAGGATAGACAGTC
>NZ_JAGQBX010000048.1 GCF_024345855.1 Synechococcus sp. GreenBA-s
CCGCCCGGCCGGCCGGGCGGGGGAGGGGGTGAGCTGGAGGGTGGCGGTGGGGGGTGTGCCGGCCGTCTGGTCCAGGCGGCTGGCGGCGCCGCGGGGGCGCACGCTCTGGCCGCTGCGCCGCTCCCGGATCGCCTCACACAGCGGCAGGCTGCGGCCCTGGGGCCGGAACCAGGCCAGATCCCAGCCCGGCCGGCCGGCCGGAGCCAGGGAGGCCAGGGCCGTGAGCTGGCCGGTGTCGTAGCCGGCGGCCTCCACCAGGGCCGGCCGGTAGCCCCAGCGGGCCTGGAAACGGCGCGCGAACGCCGCCCAGCCCTCGCCCCGGCCCTGGGGATCCACCCCCAGCTGGGCCGTCGTTCCCGGGTCCTGGGAGGGCTGCAGCGGGAAGGGCCAGGCCAGCACCAGCTCGGCCGGCCAGTCAGCCTGGCGCAGCGCCTTGGCCAGGTCGCTGCCAGGGCGGGTGAAGACCACCAGGGCCTGGGGGCGGTACCAGTCCACGTCGGCCCGCAGCTGGGTGAGGGCCTTGGCGTCGCTGGGGTCGATGGCCGGGGGATCCTCCTGGAAGCCGGTGGTGCGGCCGCCGGCGGTGCGCAGGCTGGCCGTGAAGCGCTCGGCCAGGGCCCTGGCCTCACCGCTGCGGTCCCGCACCACCATCACGCTGGCCCTGTTGGCCGCCAGCAGCCCCTGGGCCAGACGGTCGGCCACCAGGCTGCGGGCCGGCACCACGGGCCAGAGGCGATCGGACCCCGGCAACAGCGGCAGGCGTTCCAGGGAGCTGCCCCGCTGCAGGGGCAGCAGCACCGTGAGCCGCTGCTGCTCCGCCAGCCGTCCGTAGGGCTCCACGGGGGCCGCCGGCGGGGCGATCACCAGCTGGGAGCGGGCCAGGCTGGCCAGGGCCCGCTCCGGATCGGCACCGGGGGGCAGCCAGCCGAGGGCCAGACCCGGCGGCTCCAGGCCGCAGGCGCGGGCCTGCTCCATGGCCAGGCCATAGCCGCGGCGCAACCCGTCGCCTAGGCCAGCCAGCAGCCCCTCACTCGGTAGCAGCAGGCGCACGGCGCTGGGCAGGGGACTGCTGGCCGCCAGCCCCTGGCTGCCGAGCAGCACCGCCGCCAGACCGAGGCCGGGGAGCAGGCGCCCGAACCGGGGATGGCGGCTGGCCGGCAGGGGCGTCATGGCGGGTGGCGTCTCCGTGGGGATGGTGACCGTGGCGATGGTGGCCCTGGCGTCGGTGGTCCGGGCGGGTCCCGTGACCTCGGCGGTGGTCATGGCGTGCACCGTCCCAGCCGCAGCAAGCTAGGCCGATTCACCTGACTAGGCTCGGCGTTTCCACAGTTGGTCGTATGCAGGCCCGCCGCTCCCATGCCCACTCCGGTGGGAGGCGCCGCAGGGTCCCCCGGGGACTGCTCGGCCTGCTGCTCGGTGCCGGGCTGACCCTGACGGCCCCGGACCGGGCCCTCGCGATTCCGGAGGCGGACGCGATCAAGAAGCTCGAGGTGATCCCCGTCTTCGTGCTGGCCGACGACAAGGGCGTTCCCCTGCCGATCCCCCGCGAGAAGGCCCTACTGCTGCCCCTCTACCTGGAGCGCGCCAAGGCCGACCAGGAGCTGGCCAACCTGCGCAAGTCGAGCCCGAACGTCAAGGCCCAGGTGCTGGCGATCCCCCTGAACGTGATGAACGAGCGGGTGGCCGAGCTCAACAAGCAGCTCAAGGACAAGACCAAGCCCCTGGTGGCGCCGGTGGTGGTGAACCCACGCGACCGGCAGCAGGCCGTGGCGATGCTCAAGCAGCAGGGCCTGAGCGACAAGCAGATCGAGGAGGGCCTGAGCGTGCCGGTGTTCTTCGCCAAGCCGTTCCTCACGATCAACACGCCCAAGGGCCCCCGCGGCGTGTTCTTCCTCAGCTACGACGAGATGCAGCAGGCCCTGGCCAAGCTGCCGGACAAGGACAAGCTCAAGCCCCAGGTGGCCGATCTCACTGCCGTGCTGCGGGAAATCATCAAGGCGCCCGAGGACAGCTACGTGATCTTCCCGACCCAGGAATACTTCCGCCTGGTGCGCGATAACCAGGGCAAGGGCGGCCCGGCCGCGGCTCCTGCGCCGGGCAGGTAGGCCCGCGGGGGGGGCGGACCCCAGCTGGGAGAGTCAGCCCCCCTCGTGGCCCTCCGGGTTCTCGGGGGCCTGCTCCGGTAGCAGCTGGGCCAGGAGGCCGCCCGCCATCAGCGCGGCCCCCAGGCCGAGCGCCAGCGGTCGGTTGGAGCCGGCCTCGCCCCAGGCTGCCGCCGCCAGAAAGGCGCTGCCCAGCAGCAGGCTGGGCACGAGCACGATGCCCTTGGCGGTGCGGTTGAGACCCATGGCGCTCGGGTGGAGCTGCGGTCAGCAGCGGGCGTCAGCCGCCGCAGTTTGGCAAAGGCGTGGCCAGGCCGGCGGCCACCAGGCCCTGCCCCATGTCCAGCCGCGGCTCGGAACCGCTGCCAGCGGCGAGGCGCTGCACGGAGGCCAGCAGGGTGCCGTCGTCGGAGCCGCGGGGCCGCAGGTTGACGCGGCTGCGGCGCGGCAGGGCCTGGCGCAGCCAGGCCGCGGCGGCCGCATCATCGGCGGGGGCCACCGCCACGCAGGCCAGCTCCACGGCGTAGCTGCGGTTGCCGTCGCCGATCTGCAGCAGGGTGCCGCTGCGGACCTGCAGCACTTCCGCCGCCAGAGCGGTCGAAGGCAGCAGCAGGTAGGCCAGGGCCACCAGGCCGATCAGCCAGCCCATCGCGTGGACACGCACCAGGTGCAGCTGCCTGGGCCAGGAGAGCACAGGGGGCGTCAGAGCTTGGCGCCGCAACTGGGGCAGTAGAGGCTGGAGCTCACGGTGGTGTTGCCGCAGCTGCTGCAGTGGCGCGTGGTGTCGATCGCCAGCTCGGGGTGGCTGGGCAGACCCACCATCTGGGCGTTGCTGGCACCCGGGGGCACCATCGGGTAGCAGTTCTCGTTGCGGCGCACCTGCACCTCGATGAAGGCCGGGCCGGGGTGGGCCAGGGCCTCCGCCAGGCGCTCACGCAGCTCGGAGCGCTCGCTGATCTTCACGCCGCGCACGCCGAAGGCCTCGGCCAGGGCCGGGAAGTTCGGCATGCCATCGGTCATCTCGGAGGCGGAGTAGCGCTCGCCGTAGAAGCTCTCCTGCCACTGGCGCACCATCCCCTGCCAGCCGTTGTTGAGCACCACCACCTTCACCGGCAGGGCGTACTGGCTGAGGGTGCCCAGCTCCTGGATGTTCATCAGGATGCTGGCATCGCCCGCCACGCAGATCACCTGGGCGTCGGGGAAGGCCGTCTGCACGCCCATGGCGGCGGGCATCCCGAAGCCCATGGTGCCCAGGCCCGCCGAGCTGATCCAGCGGCGCGGGCCGGTGTGCAGGAACTGGGCGGCCCACATCTGGTGCTGGCCCACGTCGGTGGTGATGTAGGCGCTGGGGGCCAGCTCCTGCAGCAGGGTCACCACCTCCTGGGGGGCGATCTCCCCCTCGGGGGCGGGCACCACCAGCGGGTAGTGGTGCTTCCAGGTGTTGATGCGCTCCAGCCAGGCCTCGGTGCGGCCCGCGGAGCCGTCACCCTCCGAGGCGGCCAGCAGCAGCTCGAGGGCCTGCTTCACGTCGGCCACCACGGGCACCTCCGGCACCCGGTTCTTGCCCACCTCGGCGGCATCGATGTCGATGTGAATCACCTGGGCCCGGGGGGCGAAGCTGTCCAGCCGGCCCGTGACGCGGTCGTCGAAGCGGGCACCGGCGGCGATCAGCAGATCGCACTCGGTGACGGCGAAGTTGGCGTAGGCGGTGCCGTGCATGCCCAGCATCCCCACCGACAGGGGATGCAGTTCATCAAAGGCCCCCTTGCCCATCAGCGTGGTGGTGACCGGCAGGCGGAAGCGCTCGGCCAACTGCTGCACCGCCTGGTGGGCGCCGCTGCTGATGGCGCCACCGCCCACATAGAGCAGGGGGCGGCGGGCCTGGCGGATCAGCTCCAGCGCCTGCTCGATCCGCTCCGTCCGGGGCGCCGGCGCCAGCTTGAAGCCCGCGGGGATGGCCGTGCCGGGCTCCACCGGCGTGTAGTCGAACTCCTCGACGCCCACGTCCTTGGGCACGTCGATCAGCACCGGGCCGGGCCGGCCGCTGGCGGCGATCAGGAAGGCCTCGGCCACGATCCGGCCGATGTCCCGCGGGTCGCGCACCACCCAGGAGTGCTTCACGATCGGCAGGGTGATGCCGAAAATGTCGGTCTCCTGGAAGGCGTCGGTGCCGATGGAGGCGCGGGGCACCTGGCCCGTGATCACCACCATCGGCACCGAGTCCATCTGGGCGGTGGCGATGCCGGTGACGAGGTTGGTCGCACCGGGGCCGGAGGTGCCGAAGCACACGCCCACCTTGCCGGTGGCCCGGGCGTAGGCGTCGGCGGCATGGGTGCCGCCCTGCTCGTGGCGCACCAGGATGTGCTTGAGCCAGCCACGGGCTTCCGCCTTGTGCAGCTCGTCGTAGATCGGCAGGATCGCCCCGCCGGGGTAGCCGAAGATGTGCTCCACCCCGTGGCGGTGCAGCGCGTCCATCAGGGCGTAGCCGCCGTTGACGCGGGCGGGGTACGACGCGATGGCGGCGGGTGCCGCTGGAGAAACGGACGTAACGGTCACGACTTCAGCGGGTGGAGATCGACACGATAGGAACAACCCTAAGGTTTGGTTCGGGCGCTGGGGGGCTGGCTGCTCAGCTGAAACGACCCCGCGGACGCCGCCGATGCCTCAGCGGCCGCCGCGGGCCCGGGCCATGGCCTTGAGGATCGCGCCGGGGTTGAGCCAGCGGCCCTGGTAGCGGATGCCCCAGTGCAGGTGGGGCCCGGTGGTGCGGCCGCTCATGCCCACATGGCCGATCAGCTGGCCGCCGCGCACGCCCATGCCCGGCCCGAGGGCCACCGGCCCGCTGCGGTAGACCCCGCCGGCGGCCGAACCCGAGAGGTGGCAATAGATGTGCTCGTAGGGGCCCGAGGTGATCACCAGGCCAACGCCGCAGGCGCCGTCGTTGATCACGTCGGCCACCACGCCGCCCCACCAGCTGCGGATCGGCGAGCCCATGGGCGCGGCGATGTCGAGGCCGTAGTGGGGCTCACTGCGGCCGCTGGGACCCACCCGCTGGCCGAAGTGGCTGGTGTAGCCCAGGAAGGTGGCCACGGGGAACACCCCCTGGCGCCAGCGCAGCTCCGCCAGGGCCGGCCGGGCGAGGGGGCCCAGGGCCAGGGCCGTCAGGCCCAGCAGGGCAGCCAGGCCCACCGCCCTGGCGGGGGTGCCGCCCAGGGCCGGGGTCCGGCCCCGCCGGCGGCGGGAATCAGAGCAGGCCAATCGCATGCAGGGGGCCGCGACCGCTGATCAGCTCCAGCAGGAAAGCGGAAAAACCGAGCATCGCCAAGCGGCCGTTCCACACCTCCGAGCTGTTGTTCCAGCCCCAGGCCCACTTGTCCTGGGGGTAGAGCTTCACCCGCTTCGGCAGGGCCGCCGCCTGGTCGAGGTTGACCTCCGGGCCCTCCAGGGCGTGCTGCACCAGATCCGCCAGGCCGGTGATGAAGGAGGCGGTGGTGTCGAGGGCGGGCACGCGGCGGAAGTTGATGATCCCCGCCTCCGTGGCGATCTCCCGGTACTCGATATCGATCTCCTCGAGGGTCTCGATGTGCTCGCTCACGAAGCTGATCGGCACCACCACCAGGTCCTTCACCCCCTGCTCCCCCAGGTCGTGCAGAGCGTCGTCGGTGTAGGGCTTGAGCCACTCCACCGGACCCACCCGGCTCTGGTAGGCCAGGGTGTAGGGGTTGGGGTGGCCCAGGTCGCGCTCCAGCCTCTCCATGATCAGTCGGGCGCAGGCCTCGATCTCCTGCTGGTAGGGATCGCCCGCCTCCTCCACGTAGCTCTTGGGCACGCCGTGGGCACTGAAGAACACATGGGCCGTGGCCGGCTCCGGGCAGGCCTGGATCTCCCGGGCGATCAGCTCGGCCATGGCGCCCACGTAGCCGGGATCGTCGTAATAGCTGCGGATGCAGCGGATCGGCAGCCTCGAGAAGGCGGGATCGGCCTGGCGCAGGCGCTGCAGCTCGCGGAAGCTGGAGCCGCTGGTGCTGATCGAGAAGTGGGGGTAGAGCGGCAGCACCACCACCTGCTCGATGCCATCGGCCTTGATGTCGGCCACGGCCGACTCGGTGAAAGGGTGCCAGTAGCGCATGGCCACGTAGCTGGTGGCCTCGATGCCGCGCTGGCGCAGGCTGCTCTGCAGCTCGCGGGCCTGCTGCTCGGTGATGCGGCGCAGGGGGGAACCGCCGCCGATGGATTCGTAGGCCGCCTTCGACTTGCCGGAGCGCAGGCTGCTGATCAGCCAGGCCAGGGGTTTCTGCAGGGCCGGGATCGGCAGCCGGATGATCTCCGGGTCGGCGAACAGGTTGTAGAGGAAGGGGCCGACGTCCTGAATGCGCTCGGGGCCGCCCAGGTTCAGCAGCACCACGCCGACCTTGGCCATGCCCGCTTCGTCTCAGATAGGGGAGTTGGCGGTGAGCGTAACCCTGCAGGCCGTGGGCCCGCTGTCCGCGGCCGCTAGGGCCTCGACCGGGCCGGGCGGGCTCGATAGGGTCGGGCGCCTGCCGGGCCCCGAGCGCCCCGTGATGTCGCCGCCACCGCACCCGCTGGATGGGGAGATCCGTCACCACAACGCCCTGCTGGCCGAGAGCGGCGTGGCCCTGCGGCTGGAGCGCCGCGGCGAGCGCCTGGGCCTGCGCGGTCCCCTGCCCTGCAAGCGCGGCAGCGGCCGCAGCCCCGTGCAGCGCCTCAGCCTCGGCCTGACGGCCGATGCTGCGGGCCTGGAGCAGGCCCGGCAGCGGCTGCGCCAGGTGCTGCAGCAGCTCCAGCAGCAGCGCTTCCGCTGGGATGCCTGGGGGGTGGCAGCCGGCGGCCAGGCCACCGCGGGCGGGGCGGCAGCCCGCAGGGAGCCCACGGGCGGTGCCGCAGCCGGCGGGGCCGGGAGCAGGGGCGGGCCCGCGGGGATCGCCCTGGAGCCGGCCCTGCGTCGCTTCGAGCAGGCCTTCGGCGCCGATCCGCGCCGGCGCCGCAATCCCGCCGGCAGCCGCAGCACCTGGACCGCCGCCTACCTCCCCTACCTTCGCCGCCTGCGCCGCCAGGCCGAGGCCGACGGCCATGACCTGCTGCAGCTGGCGCTGCTCGAGGCCGTGCTGGAGGGCTACCCCCTGGCCTCCCGCGGCCGCCAGCAGTGCGGCACCGCCCTGGCCGCCCTGGCCAGGGCCGAGGGGCTGACCCTGCCGGCCGACTGGGGCGAGCGGGCCGGCGGCTACGGCCTGCACGCCGCCCAGTTCCGCCAGCTGCCGAGCGATCGCCAGATCCTGGGGGCGCTCGACGCCATCCCCAACCCTGGCTGGCGCCTGGCCTACGGGCTAATGGCCACCTACGGCCTGCGCAACCACGAGGTGTTCTTCAGCGACCTCTCTGCCCTGGCCCCCGGCGGCGATCGGGTGATCCGCGTGCTGCCCACCTCCAAGACCGGCGAGCACCAGGTGTGGCCGTTCCAGCCTGAGTGGGTGGAGCACTTCGGCCTGGAGGCCCTGGGGGAGGCCCGCGCGCTGCTGCCGCCGGTGTGCACCGACCTGCGCCACACCACCCTGCAGCAGGTTGGGCGGCGGGTGGCCGAGCAGTTCCGCCGCTACGGCCTGCCCCTCACCCCCTACGACCTGCGCCACGCCTGGGCCGTGCGCACGATCCACATCGGCCTGCCCGACACGGTGGCGGCGCGGATGATGGGCCACTCGGTGGCGATCCACACCCGCACCTACCACCACTGGATCACCCGCCGCGACCAGCAGCAGGCGGTGGATACGGCCCTCGCGCGGTCACGCGCGGACAGCGACCCTGTGCGGTCACGCGCGGACAGCGACCCTGTGCGGTCACGCGCGGACAGCGACCCTGTGCGGTCACGCGCGGACAGCAAACCCGAGCGGGCACGGGCGGACAGCGACCCGGAACGGGCCGGCCTTCGCCAACGGGCCGCCTGAGCCCGCCAGAGTGCCCCCACCGCTGCAGCGCCCCACCAGTGCCGGACACCGAACTCGATCAGGTCGCCGCCGAACTGGGCCCAGGCGGTGACCTGGCCCCCGAGGCCGACCAGGACGGCTACCGGCGCCGCATGGCCCGCCGCAAGGAGGTGCAGCAGCAGCGGGTGGGCGAGCGCAACCTGGAGAAGGGCCTGGTGCTGGTGTTCACCGGCGACGGCAAGGGCAAGACCACGGCCGCCCTGGGGCTGGTGCTGCGCACCCTCGGCCACGGTGAGTCGGTGGCGGTGGTGCAGTTCATCAAGGGCGGCTGGCAGCCGGGCGAGGCCAGGGCCCTGGAGCTGTTCGGCGACGCCCTGGCCTGGCACGCCCTGGGGGAGGGCTTCACCTGGGAGACCCAGGACCGCGAGCGCGACCGCCAGCTGGTGCAGCGGGCCTGGGAGCGCTCGCTCGACTACCTGGCCGATGGAAACCGCAAGCTGGTGGTGCTTGATGAGGTGAACGTGGCCCTCAAGCTGGGCTACCTGGCGGTGGAGCAGGTGCTGGAGGGGCTGGCCCTGCGGCCGGAGCTCACCCATGTGGCCCTCACGGGCCGCGGCGCCCCGCCGGCCCTGCTGGAGCGGGCTGACCTGGTGACGGAGATGAAGCTGCTGCGCCACCCCTTCCGCGAGCAGGGTGTGAAAGCCCAGGCCGGCATCGAGTACTGAGCTGACGGGCACCCGGCGCGGCGACGTCCCACCGATCGGGCGGGGGGCCGCCGATGGGCGCATCGGGCCGGCTGCAGGGCGTTTCGGCGCCGGAGCCCACGCTTGCTACTGTTCGGCCGAATGGTGCCGCGAGCGCAGACCGATGGCTTACCGGCGCGTGTTGCTCAAGCTCAGCGGCGAGGCGCTGATGGGCGACCAGGGCTATGGAATCGACCCCGCCATCGTGCAATCGATCGCCAGTGACGTGGCCCAGGTGGTGGCCACCGGCGCCCAGGTGGCAATCGTGGTGGGCGGCGGCAACATCTTCCGCGGTCTCAAGGGCAGTGCCGCCGGCATGGACCGCGCCACCGCCGACTACGTGGGCATGCTCGCCACGGTGATGAACGCCATCACCCTGCAGGACGGCCTGGAGCGGGCCGGCGTGCCCACCCGCGTGCAGAGCGCCATCTCGATGCAGGAGGTGGCCGAGCCCTACATCCGCCGCAAGGCGATCCGCCACCTGGAGAAGGGGCGGGTGGTGATCTTCGGGGCCGGCTGCGGCAACCCCTTCTTCACCACCGACACCACGGCCGCCCTGCGGGCCGCCGAGATCGGCGCCGACGTGGTCTTCAAGGCCACCAAGGTGGATGGGGTCTACGACCGGGACCCCGCCCAGTACCCCGATGCCCGGCGCTACGAGAGCCTCACCTTCCAGGATGTGCTCAGCGGCGAGCTGGGCGTGATGGACAGCACCGCCATCGCCTTGTGCAAGGACAACGCCATCCCGATCGTGGTGTTTGATCTGTTCGGCCCCGGCAACATCGGCCGGGCCGTGGCGGGCGAGCCGATCGGCACCCGCATCACCCCGTCGGCCTGAGCCCAGCGGCTCCGCGCCGGAGCAAGCTGGCCCCGTTCCCGTTCGTCATCTCCGCCTGAGTCCCGCCATGGATCTCGAAGCCAGCATGCGCAAGTCGGTGGACTCCACCCAGCGCACCTTCAACACCATCCGCACCGGCCGGGCCAACCCCTCCCTGCTCGACAAGATCAGCGTGGAGTACTACGGCGCCGAGACGCCCCTCAAGTCGCTGGCGACGATCTCCACCCCCGACTCCTCCACGATCCAGATCCAGCCCTTCGATGCCAGCTCGATCAACGTGATCGAAAAGGCGATCGCCACCAGCGACCTGGGCCTCACCTGCAACAACGACGGACGCAGCATCCGCATCAACATTCCGCCCCTCACCGAGGACCGGCGCAAGGACCTGTGCAAGCTGGCCGCCAAGTATGCGGAGGAGGGCAAGGTAGCGCTGCGCAACATCCGCCGCGACGCCATCGACAAGGTGAAGAAGCAGGAGAAGGAGGCCGAACTCTCCGAAGACCAGAGCCGCGACGAGCAGGACAAGGTGCAGAAGCTCACCGACAAGTTCATCGGACTGGTCGACAAGCACCTGGCCGAGAAGGAAGCCGACATCCTCAAGGTCTGATCGGGAACGTTCTCTGATCGCCAACCCTCTCTGATCGAGAACGCACTCTGATCGGCTCCACCCCACGCCGGACCGCCATGCCCGCAGACTTCGACGTGATCGTGGTGGGTTCCGGGGCCGCCGGATCGGCCGCCGCCTTCCACCTGGCGGCCCGGGGACGGCGGGTGCTGGTGCTCGAGCGGGAGCGCCTGCCGCGGCGCAAGCCCTGTGGCGGCGGCATGGCGGCGTCGGTGCAGCGCTGGTTCCCCTTCGATCTGGCCCCGGCGGTGGATCAGGTGATCGGCCAGGTGCGCTTCACCTGGTGCCTCGAAGACCCGGTGACGGCGGTGCTGCCCGGCGATGCCCCCTTCTGGATCGTGCGCCGTTCGGTGCTCGACGGCTACATCGGCGAACAGGCCTCCCTGGCCGGGGCCGAGCTGCAGGATGGCGCGCCGGTGGAGTCGATCGCCCGCGATGGCGACCTGTGGCGCGTGGTCACCGGCCCCGGGGCCGCCAGCGCGGGCGGCTCACCGGCGGGGGTGTTCACCGCCAGGGCCCTGGTGGTGGCCGACGGCTCCGGCTCGCCCTTCGCCGGCCCCCTGGGCCTGGGCCCGCCCCGGCCCCGCTTCGCCTCCGCCGTGGCCGTGGAGGTAGAGGCCCCGGTGGCGGAGCCCGGCACGGCCCGCTTCGAATTCGGCCTGGTGCGCCACGGCTTCTGCTGGGCCTTCCCCCGCAAGGGGGGCTACAGCATTGGTGTGGGCACCTTCATCGGCCGGGAGGCCACCGATGCCGATGGGGTGCTGGCGCGGCTGCTGCCCAGCCTGGGCCTGCCGGCCGGGGCGGGCGAGCGCTTCAGCTCGCCCCTGCGGGTGTGGGACGGGCACCACCCACTGCACGCGCCCGGCGTGGTGGTGGTGGGCGACGCCGCCTCCCTGTGCGATCCCTTCCTGGCCGAGGGGCTGCGGCCGGCCCTGCTCAGCGGCGTGCGGGCCGCCGAGGCCCTCGACCGGCACCTGGGCGGCGAGGCCGGAGCCCTCGCGGGCTACACGGCCGCCATGCGGGAGCAATGGGGCGACTCGATGGCCTGGGGGCGGCGTATCGCCCAGGTCTTCTATCGGGTGCCGAAGGTGGGCTACCAGCTCGGCATCAAGCGGCCCACGGCTCCCCAGCGGATCGCCCAGATCCTCTCGGGCGAGATGGGCTACGGCGACATCGCCCAGCGGGTGATCAAGCGGCTGCTGTTCCAGCGGGGCTGAGCGCCGTGGCGAGGCTGAGCGCCGTGGCGAGGCGGGCAGCCCTGCTGCCCTCGACCGCCTACACCATGCGGGTGCAGTCCTTGAGCTTGCGCAGGCGCTGATCGATGGCGCTGAGCAGCTCGATGGCGAACATCGGCGACTCCTGCACGGCAAACAGGAACTTCTCGCGGTTCATCACCAGCAACTTGCAGGGGGTGAGGGCACGGGCATTGCCAAAGCGGCGATGCTCGGGGGTCACCAGGGCGCCGGCGCCGAACACATCGCCGGACTGGATCTGCTCATGGCCCAGGCCATCGTTCCAGTTCAGCTCCACGGTGCCCTCGAGCACCCCGAACATGCAGTCGCCCATCTCGCCGGTGCGGAAGATGAAATCCTCCGGCGCGAAGTTGAGCACTTCGCCCTGGCTGGCCAGGGCGCGCATGGTGTCGAGGGCGTTCAACGGTTCACGCAATCCAGGGAATGGATCCAGTGTGCAACAGCCGGGTTAAGCGCAGGCCAAGATCCCGGGGCCGGGCTCCGAGCCCAGAGCTCAGACGCTCTGCAGCGCCAGCGGCACCCCCAGACCGCCGCGCACGTCCGCCGGCAGCAGGCGGCCGTCGTGGTCGGTGTCGAGGGCATCGAACACGGCATCGCTGCCCAGCCACTCCTCGCGGGTGATGCAGCCGTCGCCGTCGAGGTCGTTGAGCAGGAAGATCTCCTGGGCCGCGTGCTGGAAGGCCGCCGCCCCCTCCAGCTCCCCGAGCCGGTGGGCCAGCTGGGCCTCCAGGGTCTCGATCGCCTTGCTGAAGCCGCGGATGCCCTCATCCAGCTTCTCGCTGGCCATCGGATCGGCCCCGTGCATCGCCGCAAAACTGGCCGCATCCAGGTGCAGCTGCGCCTCGGTAGGAGCCGGATCGAAGGCATTCAGCTTGCGCACCAGCTCGCCGTCGCTGCTGCGCAGCTGGTCCATCAGGGCCGGGGCGATGGTGAGCAGGTCGCAGCCGGCCAGCTCGATGATCTCCTCGACATTGCGGAAGCTGGCCCCCATCACCTCCGTCTTATAGCCGTAGGTCTTGTAGTAGTTGAAGATCTGGCTCACCGACACCACGCCCGGATCCTCGGGGCCCGGATAGCTGCTGCGGCCGGTGCTCTTCTTGTACCAATCCAGGATGCGCCCCACGAAGGGGGAGATCAGGGTGACGCCCGCCGCTGCGCAGGCCACGGCCTGGGCAAAGCTGAACAGCAGGGTGAGGTTGCAGTGGATCCCCTCGCGCTCCAGCTGTTCGGCGGCGCGGATCCCCTCCCAGGTGGAGGCGATCTTGATCAGCACCCGCTCGCGACCCACGCCCCGCTCGGCGTAGAGGCCGATCAACTTGCGGGCCTTGGCGATGGTGGCCTCGGTGTCGTAGCTGAGGCGCGCATCCACCTCGGTGGACACCCGGCCCGGAACGATCTTGAGGATCTCGGTGCCGAAGATCACCGAGATTTCATCGAGGGCTTCCAGCACCACATCCTCGGCCGGGGCCTCGAGACCGATCACGGTGCGGGCCCCCTTGAGGGCCTCGTCGATCAGGGGCTGGTAGGTGGGGATCTGGGCCGCCGCCAGGATCAGCGAGGGGTTGGTGGTGGCATCCCGCGGCGTGAACTGCCGGATCGCGTCGATGTCGCCGGTGTCGGCGACCACCACGGTCATGGCGGCGAGTTGGTCGAGCAGGTTGGCCACGGAGAGCCGGCGGTTGGCCTCAAACTAGCCAGCACGGCCTGGGGCAGAGCCGCTTGTCTTGGTGCGGTGATCGCTCTGGGAACTGGGGGGGATCTTCTCGAGCACCAGCAGCGCCTCGATGATCTGGCGAGCCACCGGCAGGGCCACCGTGGAGCCGTAGGCGTTGCCCCCCTGGGGCTCATCGACCACCACCAGCACCACGAAGCGGGGATCGTCCACCGGCAGGTTGGCCACGAAGCTGCAGATCCGTGCCCCGGGGATGTAGATGCCGTTGAGCGCCTTCTGGGCGGTACCGGTCTTGCCGCCGATGCGGTAGCCGGGGATCTTGGTGCCCTTGCCGCTGCCGGTCTGCACCACCGTCTCCATCCAGTTGAGGACGGTCTTGGCGATCTCCGGGCGGATCAGCTGCACGCCGGAGGCCGGCGGCGGCGGGGCCAGGTCGTCGCCGGAGCGCAGGCCGCGGGTGATGTGGGGGCTCACCAGCCGGCCGCCGTTGGCGAGCATGGCGTGGAGCTGCAGCAGCTTCAGGGGCGTGAGCGAGAAGCCCTGGCCGAAGGCGGCGGTGGCCGGCTCGATCGGCTGGGTCACGAACTGCTCGCGGGTCTTGAGCTCACCGGCCACGGCGCCGGGGAGGTCGGTGTCGGGCACCTCGTCGATGCCGAGGCGGCGCAGCCACTCCCAGTAGGTGGCCGGCTTGACGTTGCGCATGGCCAGCACCATGCCCACGTTGCTGGACACCTGCAGCACCGTGGGGAAATCGATCAGGCCATTGCCGCGCCGGTCGTGGTTGAAGATCGGCCAGCCGCCGATCGTGAGCTGGCCCGTGTCGTTGACCTTGCCGGCCGGATCGATGGCGCCCTCCTGCAGGGCGATCGCCAGGTTGATCGGCTTGAAGGTGGAGCCGGGCTCGTAGAGGTCCTGCACGCTCCACTCGCGGAACAGGCCGGGGGAGTACTTCCAGAACTGGTTGGGGTCGTAGGTGGGCGTGGAGGCCAGGGCCACCATCTCGCCGTTGCGCACGTCCATCACCAGGGCCACGCCGCGCTTGGCCTTCCACTGCTTCACCTGCTTGGTCAGGGCCTGCTGGGCCACCTGCTGCAGACGGGCATCGAGGGTGAGCTGCAGGCGCAGGTCGTCGCCGTAGATCACACCGGGCCGCAGGCCATCGGGCAGGGGCGTGCCGTCGGCGCCGCGGCGCAGCGACAGCTGGGCCTCGTGGCGCTTGAGGTCGCTGTCGCGGCTCTGCTCCAGGCCCGCCTGGGGCACGCGCTCCAGGTTGAGGAAGCCCACCACGTTGGCGAACAGGCCGCCCTGGGGATAGAGGCGCTGGGGGTAGGCCTCAAGATCCAGGCCGCTGATGGCCAGCTTGCGCACCCGCTGGGCGGTGTCGGGGTCAAGATCCGAGGCCAGCTTCACGCCGGATTTGCGCTCGCCGAGGTTGCGCATCAGGTCGGCCATCGGCACCGCCAGCACGGCCGAGAGCTTGCGGGCCACATCCAGGGCCGGTCGCACCGTGCCGGGATCGTCGCCGGGGAAGGCGAAGTAGCGGGGGTGGGCCCAGAGGGTGAAGCGCTCCTCGTCGAGGGCCACCAGGCGGCCCTGGCGATCGACGATCGTGCGGCGCTTGCCCAGGGGCTGGATCGTCTGGGTCTGGATCGCCCGGGCCCGGTTGAGCAGCTGATCGCCCTGGACCACCTGCACCCAGGCCAGACGGGCCGCCAGGCCCACCAGGCCGGCGCAGAGGATCGCGTAGACGGCGACGAGGCGGCCGGCCGGGACGGGCTGAAAGTCGACAACCCGGGCAGGGCGGGGCCGCACGGCATGGCCGGCGGGCCGCTGACGCTGGCCGCCGCTCACCACCTCAATAGCCCGCCAGGATCTGACGGGGGCTGACGCCGGCCAGCAGCGAGCCCATCGCGGCGGGCCGATGCGGCACGGGGGCCGGCATGTAGACGAGTTTCTCGGCGCTGGTGGGCACCAGGCGGCCGGGCTTGCGGGCCACACCCAGGTGGTGCTGCTCCAGGATCGCGGCCGATTCCTGCAGGCGGTGCTCCAGCACCTGGGCCGTCTCCAGGCGCTGATAGGCCTGGGTCCACTGGCCCTGCCAGTGCAGGGTGAGGCCGCTGAGGCCGAGAACCGCCAGACCCAGGCCGCTGAGGGCCCCATCGGCAACCCGGTGCAGGCTGGCCAGCCAGGGGGCCTGGCGTTCCACCCTGCGGGCGGACAGCGACCCCTGGATCAGGGCGAAGGAGCGCTGGCGCGGCGCCCGGTTGGCCCGGCTGGGCGAAGAAACGGGAACGGCGACCACGGTGCCGGGGGAATAACTGCGCAAGTGAACCACGGTGCGGGCGCCCCAGCAAGGCAACCGGAGCCGGCCGGTTCATCAGCTGCCCAGCAGCACCAGGTTGCTGAAGGTCATGGCGTTCCAGAGGGCGTGCATCAGCACCGAGGCCCCGAGGCGGCCGCTGCTCAGCCGCAGCCAGCCCAGCCCCAGGCCCAGCACGAACAGGGCCGGCAGTTCCCCGAGGCTGAGGTGGGCCACGGCGAAGACCGCCGCACTCACCACCACACCCCAGCCGCCGCCGAGCTCCCGGGCCGCCACCGGCAGCAGCACGCCACGGAAGATCGTCTCCTCAAACAGTGGCGCCAGCAGGATCGCCGTGAAGGCGAAGCAGGCCAGGGCCGGCAGGTTCTGGCTCTTGAGCACCAGTTCCAGCAGCGGATTGCTGCCGCCCGCGTCACTCCAGAGCTGGGCCTGCAGCCAGCCCACCACGCTCACCAGGGGGAGCACCATCAGGAAACCCACAAAGGCGCGGCGGGCCGTCACACCCAGGGGCACCCAGCGGAACTGCAGCCAGCCCCCCGCCGGGGCGCTGCCCAGGCCCCGCAGCATCAGGGTGAGGATCACCAGCGGTCCAGCCATCAGCCCCAGGTAGAGGGCCACCACCGAGACGCCGTCCCGCAGCGAACCGCTCAGTCCCAGCAGGAGAAGCCCCCGCTGCACCAGCGGCGTGAGCAGCACCGGTGTGAGCAGCTCGCCCACCACCACAAAGCCGCCGGCCACCAGCAGCACCACGTCCACCCCGCTAAGCAGCGGACCCTGCAGGGGCGCCACGGGCAGGGGGCCCTGGCGCCAGCGCAGCCACAGCTGCCGCACCAGCAGGCCCAGGCCCAGCAGAAGGATGAGGGCGGGCAGCAGGTTCACCACCAGCAGTTGCCGGGCGGCCCGACGGGCCGCGGGCGCGGCGCCGCAGGGCTCGGGGCTGCCCGCCAGGGCCGCGCAGCTGAGCTGCTCCAGCAGGGGGCCGCGGCCCAGGGCAGCCGCCCGCGCGCGGGCCTCCGCGGGGCTGAGGAGGGGGCGGGCGGCGGCGGGGTCCAGAGCTGCTGGGGCGGCCAGCAGGTCGAGGGCCAGCTGGCGCTCCGCGGCGCTGCTGTGGGGGTCGTCGTCAGGGCGGGCGCGCACCTGCTCCAGCAGCGCATCGCCCTGGCGGCGGTCCTGCTGGCGGCGCAACAGCAGGGCCCGCTCCAGCAGCAGGTCAGCCGCTGCGGGTTGCCCCGCCTCCTGGCGGCGCTCAATCTCCTGGAGCAGGTGCTCCTGCAGCGTGACCTCGGGGTCGCTGCCGGCCAGGGCTTCACCGAGGGGCTGGGGAAGCTCCGGCGCCGCCAGTACCGCCAGCTCCAGCTGGCGGCGGGTGAGGTCATCGCCCACGGAGGGTCGATCGAGGCTGGCGAGCAGGCCATTGAGCCAGAGCATCAGGCTGATGGCCAGGCAGAGCAGGGCCAGCAGCCCCTTCCAGCCGGCGGGGGACGGGTCGCGTGGCCGGGTCGATCCGCCCGGCACCGATCTTCCGGGGACCGATCTGCCGGGGTCCGGTCCACCTGGAACCGGTCCGACCTTGGTCCGGGCTCCGCCCTCCGGTCCGCCGCCTGCGCTCACCCAGCCCGCTCCGTTGTGGCTCTGATTCTCTCCGCCGAGGCGGCGCCGCTGGGGCCCAGGGGCCCGTCCGGTGGGGGTGGGCGGCGGTTCGGTCGGCCCGGACTGCTCCAATACGATCCAGCCAGACCTGTTGCAGCCCTGCGCCCGTGTCCCTCCGGATCCTGCTGGTTCGCCATGGCCTGAGCAGCTTCAACGTGGAGCACCGCATCCAGGGCCGCGACGACCTCTCCTCCCTCACCGAGGAGGGCGTCGCCCAGGCCCGCGCCACCGGCACGGCCCTGCGGGATCTGAGCATCGACGCGGCCTACACCTCGCCCCTCAGCCGCGCCCACGACACCGCCCGGGCCCTGCTGGACTCCCACGGCGGCGGCCTGGTGGCCGTCCCCGACGACGACCTGCTGGAGGTGGACCTGGCCCCCTGGAGCGGCCTGCTGGGCACGGAGGTACGCGAGCGCTTCCCCCACGAGCACCGACTCTGGTACCACCACCCGGAGCAGCTCAGCCTGGAGCGCCCGGATGGCACGCGCTACGCACCGATCCCGGAGCTGATGGAGCAGGCGGGCCGCTTTGCCACCAGGCTGCTGGCCGCCCACGACCCCACCGCCCCCGAACCGCAGACCGTGCTGGTGGTGGGCCACAACGCGATCCTGCGCTGCCTGCTGCTCAGCCTGCTGGGCCTGCCCGCCAGCGGCTTCCGCCGGCTGCGCATCGACAACGCCTCCCTCTCGGTGCTGAACCTCAGCCCGGCCGAAGCCGGCGACGTGACGGTGCAGATCGAGTCGCTGAACGGCACCAGCCACCTGCACCCCGAACTCTGCGGCTCCAGGCTGCCCGCCAAGGGCGCCGGCCCGCGGCTGCTGCTGGTGCGCCACGGCGAGACCGACTGGAACCGCCAGGGCCGCTTCCAGGGCCAGATCGACATTCCCCTCAATGAGAACGGCCGGGCCCAGGCGGCCGCCGCCGGCGACTTCCTCAGGGGCGTGACGGTGCACCGGGCCTACACCAGCTCCATGGCCCGCCCGCGCCAGACGGCCGAGGGGATCCTCCGGCACCACCCCGGCGTGCCCCTCACCAGCGTGCCCCACCTGGTGGAGATCGGGCACGGGGCCTGGGAAGGGCAGCTGGAGGAGGAGATCGCCGCCGGCTGGCCCGAGCTGCTGGCCGACTGGAAGCGCGCCCCCGAGACCGTGCAGATGCCGGAGGGCGAGACCATCCACGACGTGTGGGACCGCTCGCTGGAGGGCTGGAACCGGATCGCCACCAGCCTTCACCCCGACGAGACCGCCCTGGTGGTGGCCCACGACGCGGTGAACAAGACGATCCTCTGCGCCCTGCTGGGCCTCAGCCCCGCCGACATCTGGGCCGTGAAGCAGGGCAACGGCGGTGTGACCGTGATCGACTACCCCCACGGGCCGGATCAGCCGCCGGTGGTGGTGTGCCTCAACCAGACCACCCACCTCGGCGGGGTGCTGGATCGCACCGCCGCCGGCGCCCTCTGAGCCCCCGCCCGACCCGCCGATGGCCACCCCGCGCCTCCTGAGCCAGGTCCAGCTGCTGGAGCGGCCGGGTCTGCCGCCCCGCCGGGCCGATGTCCTGCTCGAGAACGGCAGGCTGGCGGCGGAGGGGGAGCCGGCCCGCTCCCGCGCCGCGGCCCTCGGGCTGAGCCCCCTGGACGCCAGCGGCTGGTGGCTGGCACCGCCGCTGGTGGATCCCCATTCGCTGCTGGAGGATCCCCAGACGGGCCGCGCCGAGACCCTCGACTCCCTGGCCCGCTCGGCCGTGGCCGCCGGCTATGGCTGGGTGGCCCTGCTGCCCCAGGCCCGGCGCTGGCGGGATGCCCCGGAGGCCCTGCAGCTGACGGCCCCGGCCGGCTCCGGCCTGAGCCTGGGGCTCTGGGGGAGCCTCTCGCTGGGCGGTGAGGGCCAGGAGCTGGCTGCTCACGCCGAGCAGCTCGCCGCGGGGGCCCTGGGCCTGGCGGAGGGACCCCAGCTGCCGCCGCTGGCGCTGCTGGAGCGCAGCCTCGCCCTGGGGGAGATGGAGGATGCCCCGCTGCTGCTGGCCCCGCGGGATCGCGCCCTCGGCCAGCAGGGCCTGGTGCGCGAGGGGGTGGAGGCCCTACGGGCCGGCTGGCCCATGGATCCCCCCCTCAGCGAGACCCTGCCCCTGCAGGGCCTGCTGGCCCTGGCCGCCCAGCACCCAGGGCGGCAGCTGCGGCTGATGAACCTCTCCACCGCCGCGGCGGTGGCGCTGCTGGCGGCCCTGCCCGCCGACGGCCGCCCGCTGGCCAGCGTCAGCTGGTGGCAACTGCTGGCCGACAGCGGCAACCTCGATCCGATCGCCGAGGGCTGGCGGGTGGAGCCCCCCCTCGGCACCCCCAGCGACCGCACGGCCCTGATCGACGCCCTGGCGGCCGGGGTGCTGAGCGCCGTGGCCGTGCACCACGCACCGCTCGATCCCGAGGAGCAGCTGCTGCCCATGGATCAGCGCAAGCCCGGGGTGGCGGGCCACCGCTTCGTGCTGCCCGCGCTGTGGCAGGAGCTGGTGGTGGGCCGCGGCTGGAGCCCCGAGCAGCTCTGGCAGGCCCTCTGCTGGGGCCCGGCCCGCTTCCTGGCCCTGGAGGAACCGCGGCTCACGGCGGGCAGCAGCGCCTGGATCCTGTTCGATCCCCAGCAGCCCTGGATGGCCACCGGCGATCCGGAGGCGCCCCTGGCCGCCAACCAGCCCCTGGCCGATCGTCAGCTGCGGGGGCAGGTGCTGGCCACAGGGCTCAGGGCTTCGCTGTGGCGGGGGCCGACCTGAGCGGATCGGGGCTGTCCAGGGAGCCCGCCGTGGTGAGGGGGTAGAAGCGCCAGAAGGCGCGGCCGATGATCTCGCTGGTGGGCAGGAAGGCGCCGCCGGGCCAGAAACGGCCGTCCCAGCTGTTGGCCCGGTTGTCCCCCAGGGTGAGCACGTGGTTGGGGGGCACCACGCCGGAGAGCGGACGGCAGGGCCCCATGCCCTGGGAGTCCACCGGGCAGTAGGTCTTCACGTAGGGCTCCACGAGCCGGCGCCCGTTGACGGTGACTTCGCCGCGGGGGTTGACCACCACCCGATCGCCGGCCACCGCCACCACCCGCTTGATGTAGGCATCGCAGGCGGGCTCATGCAGGCCCGGAATCGAGCTCACCAGGGGCAGGTTCACCACCAGGCAGCGCAGCGGGCCGGCCTGGTGGTCGGCCTTGAGTACCGGATCGAAGTGGTGGGGCGCATGGAACACCACGATCTCGCCGCGCCGGGGCGCACGGCTGCGGTAGCTGAGCTTCTCCACCAGCAGCCGGTCCTGGATCTGCAGCCCCGGCAGCATCGAGCCCGACGGAATGAAGCGGGCCTCCAGCAGCACCTGGCGGATCCCCAGCGCCACCGCCAGGGTGATCAGCACACCGCGCCAGAAGTGCCAGGGGCTCTCCTCGGCGGGCTCCTGGGAGGCCGACGGCTCGGCGGCTGGCGCGCCTGGGTCCGCCAGCGGGGATGGCTGATCGTGTCGGGACAAGGGTTGCGGCCGCCGGGCTGCAGGGAGGATCCGGCAGATTAGGCCGATCAGGCCTTCCCACCCCCGTCCGCTTGCCGATGGTGCGCCCCCGCTGGCTCCTGACTCCAAGGGTGGCGGTGGGCCGCGGCTGGCGGATCTGGGACCGGGCCGTGGCGCTCTGGGCCGGCGTGAACCTGGTGTGGGTGGCCTTCGACCTCACCTACGTGCCGCTGCGCACCTTCTGGCTGCAGCGCAACCTGCACCCGCTGCCCTCGCTGCCACTGGTGATTCCGCTCACCGCCCTGCCGGATCTCACCCGCCTCTACGACCCGGTGAAGGGCATCGAGCAGCACCGCGAGACCGAGGACTGGCTGGCGGGCTTCGCACGCATGGATCGGGCCCTCGACGGCGCGACCAGCGGCCGGAGCGGCAGCGGCACGGCCACGGGCGGCAGGGCGGGCGACCAGGCCACCAGCGCGGCGCTGCGCCGCCAGCAGGTGGCGCTCACGGTGCTGATGATCGAGGAGAACCCCTTCCTCGATTCCGGCAACGCCGGCACCCTCGAAAAGATCAAGAACCGGCTGCGCCAGCGGGCCGGCGACGAGTCCGCCAAGCAGGCCACCGCCCTGCTGCTCAGCGACCGCTGGCTGGCCAGCCACCCCTGGAGCGAGGAGGAGCGCTTCTGGCGCCAGCAGATCCTGCCCCTGGTGGAGACGGGCTACTGGCGCTCGATCGACGAGAACGGCCGCCCCACCGACCACTTCTGGCGCTTCGATCTGCTGCTGTTCCAGAGCGTCTTCGCCCTCGACATCCTGCTGCGGGTCGTGCGGCTGCGGCGCCGCTTCCCGGGCCTGAGCTGGCGGGATGCGCTGCTGCGGCGCTGGATCGACCTGCCCCTGCTGCTGCCCTTCTGGCGCTGGCTGCGGCTGGTGCCGGTGCTGGAGCGGCTGAGCACCGCCGAGCTGATCAACATCGAGCCCCTACGGGCGGTGATCAGCCGGGCGGTGGTGTCGCTGCTGGCCCTGGAGCTGTTCGAGGTGCTGGCGCTGCAGCTGGTGGACGGCACCCAGTCGCTGATCCGCTCGCCCCAGTGGCCCCGCTGGATCCGCAGCCTGCGCAGCCACCAGAGCGTGAGCGTGAGCGATGAGCGGGAGCTGGTGGAGTTGCTGCGCCTGTGGGGGCCGATGGTGCTGGGCCAGGTGGCGCCGCGGCTCTCGCCCGAGCTGCAGGCTGTGCTCGGCCACGCCCTGCAGCAGAGCATGCGCGATGTGCCCGGCGGCGTTCTGCTGCCGCCGGCCCTCAGCCGCCAGCTGGCGGCCGGGGTGATCGACAGCCTGCTGGAGCTCTCGCGCAGCACCGCCGATCGCCTGGCCCAGCGCGACAACCTTCAGGTGGAGCTGCTGCAGCGCTTCGGGGATCGCTTCTGGGACGAGCTGGCGGCGGCCCTGGAGCGGGGCGGGGCACTGGAGCGCAGCCAGCAGCTGCTCTGCACCCTGCTGCAGGAGCTCAAGCTCACCTACCTGGCCCAGGTGAACCGCGCCGGCATCGACGCCCTGATGGACGAACTCGACGAGCTGACCACCCCCGCCGGCCCCGGAAGCCCCGCTGGGGAAGGTTCAGCGGCAGGCGGCTGAGAGCCCCGACAGCCCCCGCCGGAAGGGGGCCAGGTGCCATGGGGCAACGGAATCAGAGACCCAGGGCCACCGACCACTCCTCGGGCCTGAAGCCCACCAGGACCTGGCCAGAGGTGGCAAGCGCGAAGGGGCGCTTGATCAGCTTGCCGTCGGCTGCGAGGGCCTCCAGGGCCTGCGCGTCGCTGAGGGCAGCCACCGCCGCGGCCCCAAGGGCCCGGTAGCTCTGGCCGCTGGTGTTGAACAGGCGCTTGCGGTCCCCCAGGACCGCGAGGGCCTGACGCAGCTCGGCCAGGCTGGGCGGATCGGCCGTGATGTCGACCAACTCCAGGCCTGAACCGGGGGAGAGGCCCCGCTCAGCCAGCCACTGCAGCGCCTTGCGGCAGGTGCTGCAGTTCGGATAGCTGTAGAGGCGCAGTGGTGCCGTGCTCACGCCCGTATCGCGGGGGGGTCAGCGTTGCGGGATCACTTGCCGATCAGGGCCTTGAGGGCGCCCACCAGGCTGTTGGAGCCCTTGCCCACGCCGCCGTCGGGGCGGGTGCGGATGGTCACGTCGCCGTTGACGCTGGTGCGGCAGCTGAGGCGGTAGTTGGCCGGGCGATCGGCCAGGTACACCTGCTCCACATCGGAGCGGGGGGAAAGGTTCTGCATGCCATCCACCACCTCCACCACGCAGGTACCGCACTGGCCCACGCCACCGCAGTTGTTGAGGTTATTGAGGCCCTTGTAGGGGTTGATGCCGGCATCCAGGGCCGCCTTGCGCAGGTTGGCGCCCTCGATGCAACCGACCTGCTGGCCTTCCTGTTCGAAACGGATGGTGGGCACGGTCGGAGAGGGATCACGGCGCCGACCAACTTACCTGGCCGGCGTCCAATCGCCCGGCGGATTCGGGCCTGACTGTTGGCGGCTGAAACGGAACGGGCGCCCCCTGCAGCGGGCTGGGGACGGCGCTGGGGTCCCTACGATCGCTCCAGAGTGGGCTGAGCCCTGCCGCCATGGTCAATCCGGCCGGTTACGACCACCTGCAGCGCCAACTGATCCCCGGCTACGGCAGCCTGGCCCGCCTGGGGGTGGCGCTGCTGGCCGTCTCGCCCCTGGCGGAGGCTCCAGGGGCCGAGGTGCTGGTGGCGGGCTGCGGCACCGGCGCCGAACTGCAGGAGGCCGTGGCCCAGCGCCCCGACTGGCGCCTCACCGCCATCGATCCCTCGGAGGCCATGCTCCGCGAGGCCCGCAGCCGCCTGGAGGGCGCTGGAGCGTCGATCCACTGGCGCCAGAGCACGGCCGAGGCCCTCGCCGACGACCCGGGCTGCCAGGGCCG
>NZ_JAGQBX010000049.1 GCF_024345855.1 Synechococcus sp. GreenBA-s
TGCCGGCGCCGATCGGGCGGGCGCTGGGCCGCGCCGGTCACCCCCACCCTGCCGATCGCCACCCCTCCGGCCCGGCGGGCTTGTCGACGGGGGCCAGGGGGGCCTCCTCCAGGATCGCCACGGTCTGGGGGCGGTCGGTGCCGCTGCTGCTCCGACGCTCGGGCAGCTCAGGGCCCTCGGGGGCCGTGGTGGTGCTTGAGGTGTCGATGGGCGCAACGCGGCCGGTGACGGCGAAGGCCGGGGCCAGGGCGTTGCTGCCGGAGAGCAGCAGGGCGAAACCGCTCAGGAAGAGAGTGCGACGCATAACAAACGAAACCCGCCGCTCGAAAGCAGCAGCCACTGGTCTTGTGTTGTGGCCCGTCAGTGGTGCAATCGCTCCAGGCGAATGGGAGAGAAGCTGGAGCGAACCGCCGACGGAGTTCCTAACGGGAATTGACGACCACGGAAAGTTAATGGCTGCGCCCTGCGGATTTGTGCGGCAATCGCTTGCAAATCACTGATCAGAATTCTCTATCCGCCTCCGGATCGAAGGCCCAGTCAGCGATCTGCGCCGTGCGCCAGGACTCGATGCATCAGCAACGGCGATTGCCTCCATCAGTCCGGCTTATGCACTGATGTGCCAATCGACGGGTCGTCCATGGGATTTGGGGCGGCTTGGGCGCTTCCGTCCCGGCGCGCCCCACGGCTCTGGCCATGGCCAGGCGCGGTCCGGGACCCGCGGCGCGGGAGGATCACCCCAGCGCGCAGACGGACGCAGACCTCGATGGACTACCGCACAGCCGGAGTGGACGTGGTGGCCGGCCGGGCCTTCGTGCAGCGGATCCGCTCCAGCGTCGAGTCGACCCGGCGCCCCGAGGTGCTTGGCGGGCTCGGCGGCTTCGGGGGGCTCTGCCGTCTGCCGGCGGGGCTCGAGAAGCCCCTGCTGGTGGCGGGCACCGACGGGGTGGGCACCAAGCTGGAGCTGGCCCAGGTCCATGGCCGCCACCATGACGTGGGCATCGACCTGGTGGCGATGTGTGTCAACGACGTGATCACCAGCGGCGCCCAGCCCCTGTTCTTCCTCGACTACATCGCCACCGGCAAGCTGAGCCCCGAGGCCATGGCCGAGGTGGTGGAGGGCATCGCCGACGGCTGCCGCCAGAGCGGCTGCGCCCTGCTCGGCGGCGAGACCGCCGAGATGCCCGGCTTCTACGGCCCCGGTCGCTACGACCTGGCCGGCTTCTGCGTGGCGGTGGTGGAGGAGGACGCCTTGATCGATGGCCGCGCCGTGGTGGCCGGCGATCGGATCGTGGCGGTGGCCAGCAGCGGTGTGCACAGCAACGGCTTCAGCCTGGTGCGCCGCATCCTTGAGGCCCATGGCGCCGGCCCGGAAACGCCGCTGGCGGAGGGCGGCCCCCCGGTGATCGACAGCCTGCTCACCCCCACCCGCCTCTACGGCTCCCTGGTGCAGGCCCTGCTGGCGGCGCAGCTGCCCCTGCACGGCATGGCCCACATCACCGGCGGCGGTCTGCCCGAGAACCTGCCCCGCACCCTGCCCGAGGGCCTGCACGGCCGCATCGATCCGGATAGCTGGGAGCGCCCGGCCCTGTTCCGCTGGCTGCAGGAGAAGGGGGAGGTGCCGGAGGCTGACCTCTGGAACACCTTCAACCTGGGCGTGGGCTTCTGTCTGGTGCTGCCGGAGGCCGCCGTGGAGCAGGCGCTGGCCATCTGCGCCACCCAGGGCCACCGGGCCTGGGTTCTGGGCACAGTGGAGTCCGGCTCCATCGGCGAGGCCAGCCTGGCCGGCCTTCCCTACTGAAGACTCCCGACGATCCGGGGCGCTGCGCCGCCGGGGGCGGCCGGCCCTGCGTAAGGTGCGCCCCGGCGCGTTCCGGCAGGACGCCCAGAAGACAAAGCCGATAGGTCCACTTCGATAGGTCCACTAGTGATGTTCAGCAGCCCGACGTTCAGTAGTTCGACCCGCATCACCCGGCGCCGCAGCTCGGCCGGTCCCGTGCCCCCCAACCGCCCGCAGCGGCCCCGGGAGAGCTACCCAAGCCGCACCGCCGTCAATCGTGGCGGCGTGCGGCCCACCTTTCTTGCCCTGCGGGACCACGGCAAGGTGTTCGTGGCCGACCTGCCGCGTCTCTCGGATGGCCAGCTAGCCCATGTGGGCAAGGAGGCCCGGGAGGTGCTCGACAGCCTCAACCGGCGCCTGGAGGAGCTCGACCAGCAGGCGAGCCTCAGCCAGCTGGAGCAGGAGACCCGCATCCGCGCCGCCACCAAGCGGGATGTGACCGAGCGCTTCATCCGCGCCGTGGAGGAGGAGCAGGAGCAGCGCCGCTCCAACCCCGCCCTCAAGGCGGCCGCCGGCGAGTCGTTGGCGAGGGCCTTCCTGGAGATCGCCCGGCACCGCCTGGCCGGCGCCACCTTCGATTCGCTGTTGCAGGAGGCCCTGGCCGCCTGTGGGCCCAGTGCGGACGAGCCAGAGGCTGTGATCGAGCCGGCGGAGCCGGAGGCCGGCACTCCGGGCCGTCCCCAGCTGGTGGAGCGCCCCCGGGTGGTGTCCCTGGTGCGCCATGGGGGCGAGCCGGAGCCGGAGCGCCAGCGGCTGCCGGTGGTGCTCAGCCCCGACCCCACGCCCCGCATGGGCGCGATCTGAGCTGGCGGGTCACGCCTCCGCTTTCACGCCTCCCATTCACGGTCTCGGGTGTGTGGCCTCGGGTTCAGGCGCTCTGGAAGGGATTGGCCGGCATGCGCGGTCCTGCGGCCAGGGCCAGGGCGTCCAGGGCGGCCCGCTCCCCGGGGCTGAGGCTCCAGCTGCGGGCTGCGGCGGCGGCCTCCACCTGGGTGCAGCGGCGCAGGCCGGGGATCGGCATGGCGCCATGGGCCCGGCACCAGTTCAGGGCCACCGCCGCCAGACCGCCGGGCCGGCCCGCGCCGATGGTCTCCATGGTCTCCAGCAGGGGCGTGAGCCGCGGGCCCAGTCGCCGGAACAGGGCCCCACGCGGCCCATTGGGCGTGGGTTGGTCGGCGCCTGCAGGGTGGCGGGTCAGCAGCCCCAGGGCCAGGGGGCTGTAGGCGATCAGCGCGATGCCCAGCTCGCGGCAGACCTCCGCCACGCCACCGGGGGCCACCGCCTCCGGCGCCAGCAGGGAGAGCTGCACCTGCAGGCTGGCGATGGACACGCCGCGCTCGGCCAGGCTGCGGGCCACCTCGCGCAGGCGCCTGGGGCCCATGTTCGAGAGCCCGAGGCTGGCCACCGCGCCGCTCTGCACCAGATCGGCCAGCCCCTGCAGCAGCGCACCCTCCTGCCAGGGGGCGTAGCGGGCCGTGCTCCAGTGCAGCTGCACCCGCTGCAGCTGGCCCTGCAGGCGAGCGCGGGAGGCGGCGAAGGCCCGCTCGAAGCCGCGACGTCCCAGGCGCCAGGGGAAGGGGGCCAGCTTGGTGGCGATGCAGAGCTGGCTCCGCTCGGCCTCCGGCAGCGCCACCGCGAAGCGGCCGAGCAGGGTCTCGCTGCGGCCGTTGAGGCGGCCGGTGCCGTAGGAGTCCGCCGTGTCGAAGAAGCGGAAGCCGAGGTCGATGCAGCGGCGGAAGCAGGCCTCCAGCTCGGCGTCGTCGCGGGCCGGGTCGTAGCCCCAGAGGAACTGGTTGCCCCAGGCCCAGGTGCCCACGCCGATCGGGGGCAGGGGGGGCGGCGCGCTTGCCATGATCGAGCCGCCTCGGGCCACACTGCGGTGAATTCTCAGCCGACGCCTGCCGTCGCCGCCAACGGGCTCCCTTCTGAGGGGGCCGCGGCCGTTGTGGCTGGATGGCCTGCCGGCTCCGCGACTGCTGCCGCCCCGTCGCCAGCGCCGCCCAGCGATCCCGTGCTCTGCCGCCACTGCGGCCGCACGGCCAGCAACGGCATCAGCTGCGAGGGCGCCTGCGTGGCCGATTCCGGCTACTGATCGGCGGCGCTGCTTCGCACTGGTGAGGCGTGCTGCCGCGGTGACGGCCCCCGCCGGAGCCAGCGGCCCAGAATGCATCGGTTCCCCGGTTGCTCCGCGCGCGGTGTTGTCCCTCCCTGCTCTGCGCTCCGCCGTGGCCGTTGCTGCCGCAGCCCCCTGGCCCCGCCGGCCGCTGCTGGTGCTCGCGCCGTTGTTGCTGCTGCTGCTGGAGGCGGGCCCGCTGCAGGCCCAGCGCCGCGCCGATGGCTTTGGCAGCTGGCAGCGGGCGGCCCAGACCTGCCGCCGCAACCTGGCGGGCGCTCAGCCGGCCGGCTGCCTGAGCGTGCAGCTCAGCCAGCAGCAGGAGGGGGTGCTGAGCGTGCGCTTCATCGCCCGCGGCAGCAAGCCCGATAGCGCCAACCAGCTCACCTTTGCCGGTGCACTGGTGGCCGGTGCCACCCCGCTGGCCTGCAACGGGGGGCGTTGCACCCCGAAGGGGCCCCTGCGCACCGTGCTCACCAGCGTCAGCGAGGCCAGCTTCGACGAGCGCGGCCTGGCCCAGGGATTGCCCAGCGCCTGGCCCGCCGAGGGGAGCTGCCAGCTGGAGGCCTCCAGTGTGCGCTGCGAGGCCCGTGCCCTGAGTGGGGAGACCTGGGAGGCCCAGGCCACCTTCTGAGCTCTGCTGGGGACCGACCGGATCCATCGGCACGGGATCGGCACTGACGGCTTTTGCGGCTCGGGTCGCGGCGTGGGTCTGGTTGCCCATGGCGGCGGCTTTCGGCCATCAATAGGCGCAGATCTCAAACTCCGATCCCTTCCAGCAGGCAGGATCCTGCTGGCTCCTGATGGCCCTTCCCCAGCGGGAGTTGATGCCGTCGGTGGTCAGACCCCGCACCTCTGCCACACCCGTGGAGACGATGAACACAGAGATGTCGGTGATGTTGGGCAGGATGGGTTTGGCGTCGTGGCGTCGGATGCCGAAACTGCCGCCCTGATCCATCTGAAAGTCGCAGGCACCGGAGTAGGCCGTTGCGCCTTCCTGCTTGATGACACAGCGGGCGTTTTTGCCTTCGGCGGCAACAGGAAACAGCGTTGTGGCCATCAGCAGGGCGATGAGTCCGTTTTTCATCCTCAGCTCACCAGGGGTCTGCCGAGATCATGGCGTGGCCCCCGGAAACCGGGCCACGCTGAAGGAGAGCCCTCAGCCGGCCTGGCCGGGCTGGGAACTCCACCCTGGAACGCAGCGGCACGCCCGTAGCCCAAGCCTTCTCCGAAGGAGTGGAGGCTTCTGGAGGAAGCCGAGCTGGAGAAGGTGATGCCCAAGCCGCAGGCTTCTGCGCAGCAGAAGGAGCTGGCCGACGGACACGTCTGAACCCGGAGTGGCGTGGCGCTGGGAGTCCAGCTCCCAATCGCTCCGCTCGACGTCTTCGCCAGGCCCCATGCGGCTCTCCAGGCGCGGACGCCCCTGGAGGCAGCGCAAGCAGCTGCTGAAGGACCGCCCTCGCCCATGCGGCCTCGATCCATGGAGAGGGGCATGTCATGGCCATAAAAAAGCGGACCCGTCCAGGACCGCTCGATGACCAGCGCCATCCTATGAAGATCTGTAACGGAGTGCGAGGGCTCTGGTCCGTTCAGGGCCGTTTCGCCCAGATCCGTTCCAGCGCCTTGCGGAACTCGCCCTCCTGCATCGGTCGTGCCAGGTCTCGCTGCCTCAGGGTGCTGCGGATCCACCAGATCTGCAGGCCGCTAAAGGCCAGGGCGAACAGACCGAGTTGGAGGTATCCCGAGTTCAGGGCCTCCATCACGCGGCCTGCTGATCCTTCTGCCAGGTCTGCTCCAGCGACTGCCTGAAGCGTTCCGTTGGTGATGGGACGCGAAGCAGCTGCCGGCGGAACAGGGTCGTGATGCGCCAGAATTTGATCCCAGCGGCGATGGCAAAGATCGCCCAAGGCAGGAGCATCCAGAGTGGTTCCATGCTCACGTTCTCGCTCTCATCCTCGTCTAGTCTAGAAAGAAATAGGTGAGGTGGATGCCCTTGCCTACATACTCGTGCTTGTAGCCACCTTCGTAGTAGGTGCCTCTGTAGAAAGCGGGCATGGGTTTGTCGCCGCCATGGGGCGCGATAATCCTGGCGTTGCACGTCATGACCTTGCCTGAGGTGTTCTTGCATGACGCCTCATTGCGAACAACCTCGTAGACCGTGTGATCTGAGAAGGTGATTGCAGTGAGAATCTCATCTTTCTTGTCTGCTCGTTCCATGGGTGTGATGGCGCAGTAATCGCTCTTGCCATTCCGCTCGCAGTTCGGTGAGTACTGTGCCATTGCTGCGCTGCTGAGTCCTGCTGCCAGGCCGCAAAGGACTCCGGAGGTGATGAGGAGCCTCGCTCTGTAGCGGTTGATGGGTGGCGTCATCACCTCGGCGCCCACTGCACTTCTCCTTTGGTAATCCTAGCGCCGATCAATCTGTTATCGCCAAAGCAACCGCCAAGGCAGGCCTTCGCCGTGCGGCCTGCGGTGAGAAACCCATCGCGATGGACTCTTTGGCGGTTCAGGCGGGTGTGGCAGCAACAGCCATCACCCGTCTGGCTCGAACGGCTGAGAAAGCGGCACCGGCACTGTCGCTGGATCTGGCATCCAAGATTGTGCTGACTCTTTCTCGGGCGGTTACCTTGGTTCAAGGCCAGTCGTTGGCGCTGCTGGCTTAACGGCTGGATGCGCTGGAGTTCTGTGGGGAGGACCTGGGCGCCGATGCCCCTCTGGATGCCTGGCGGTCACGGCTGACTCCCCTTGGATCCCCTGTCACCGCCTCTCGGAAACGGGTTCCCACTCCGCCTTCACGCCGATGTCGGGCGCTCCTGATTCCTTGTTGGTCTTCTGCACCCACTGGATCTTGACCATCCTGTGACCCTTCAGTACCTGGCGCATCCCCTGTGGTGCCTCAGCGGCGGCACACGATGTTCCGCCATTCAGGCAGGCGCCTTCCCGTGCTCCCTGTCCCTGTATCCCGCAGGCGCCGAGCAGTGATACGAGTGCCAGTGGTGTTGCCAGCACAGCGAGTGCCCTCATCGCGCCTCTCCTGACTCTTCGCCCAGATCCGCTCCAGTGCTTTGCGGAACTCTCGCTCGTTCATCCTTTATTCGCAATAGTATTCAACCCAGGATAGTGCTTCTGCTTTTTTAATCCCTTTGTAGTCAATCTCGTATTCGCGGTCGTCGCACCAACCATTGACGAACGAGCCATCATCCCAGAAAATGCCAATAGATTCTTTGTCGCGGCAAACTTCAACCCTGTTTCCACTCTCGTCTTTGTCTTTGCGGCAGTCCCTGTCTCTCCACTCGGCGCTATATCCAGGCGTCGCAGCCAGCATGCCTAGGGCAATGATCGTGGCCTGGAGGGCTTGTATGAACCGTTGCATCTTGCTTTGGGCCGCCTTTGGTGATTCTATCCGCTTTGGTCGCCTGGGCACCTTGATTGCGCACAGCTCTTCGCGATCAGTTGGTCTTTGTGCTGGTGTATCTGCTGGATGCCGTGGAGTTCTGTGGGGAGGATCTGGGCCTCCCTGGCCTGGCGCCCGAGGTCCCAGGCGTGTTTCCTGGGTGATCCCACCCCCTGCTGCCCATGCCCCTGTTACCCCGCTGGCGCTTCATGACCGATGAGGCCAAGGCCCTCACCAAGCGAACCGCGGTTTCTGCGGCAGTCATTCTCGTGGTCCTGCTGGTCTTCAGGGCACTGGTGCCGTGGGCGTTGCTGGGTCTGGCGGTCTGGTGGATCTGGAAGACGGTCAGCAAGTGAGCGGCAGGCGCCTCAGGACTTCTTCGCCCAGATCCGCTCCAGTGCCCTGCGGAACTGGCCGTCGCCCATCGGTCTTGCCGGATCCCGCCTGCGGAGGGTGCTGCTGGTCGCGCACTCCCCGGGGATTCCATTTGATCGCTGTCCCGTCGTGCTCACGGGCCGTCAGGAGTGCCTCTCGGATCCCGTTCGCGGGTCTCTCCCACACCGGCTCCTGTCTTGAACGGTCAAGGAGTTGCGCGGCGCTTCCGTTCGCTGGCTTCGCGCAAGCATCAAAAAAGAGGCGGCACCCAGATTCGAACTGGGGGTAAAGGATTTGCAATCCTCTGCCTTACCACTTGGCCATGCCGCCGTGCGGGAGCAAACTCCCAGGCACGGATCGTATCAGCCACGTGATGGCCCCCCGGCTGCTGGTTCTGAGCAACGGCCACGGGGAGGACCTGATCGCCCTGCGGGTGTTGCGGGCCCTGCACCGGCGCCGCCCGGATCTGGAGATCCACGTGCTGCCGCTGGTGGGGGAGGGGGGCGCCTTCGCCGCCGCCGAGGCCGCCGGCGCGCTGCGCCGTGTCGGGCCGCGCCGGCGACTGCCCAGCGGCGGCTTCAGCAACCAGAGCCTGCGGGGCCTGCTGCGGGATCTGGCCGCCGGGGTGCTCGGCCTCAGCTGGCAGCAGTGGCGGCTGGTGCGCCGCTGGGGCCGTGGCGGTGATCCCGTGCTGGCCGTGGGCGACCTGCTGCCCCTGCTGCTGGCCTGGCGCAGCGGTGCCCCCTTCGGCTTCATCGGTACCCCCAAGAGTGACTACACCTGGCGCAGCGGCCCTGGCGCCAGCCCCCTGGCCGACGCCTACCACTGGCTCAAGGGCAGCGAGTGGGACCCCTGGGAGTGGGCGCTGATGGCCGGCCGGCGCTGCCGCCTGGTGGCCGTGCGCGACCGCCTCACCGCCCGCGGGCTGCGGCGCCATGGCGTGGCGGCCCTGGCGCCGGGCAATCCGATGATGGATGGTCTGGACCCCGACCCCCTGCCGCCGGCCCTGGCCCGGCATCGGCGTCTGGTGCTGCTGGGCGGCAGCCGCATGCCCGAAGCCCTCGGCAACCTGGAGCGCCTGCTGATGGCCCTCGATGGTCTGCCGCCGGCGCCCCAGCCCTGGCTGGTGCTGGCCGCCACCGGCTCGCGGCCCAGCCCCGAGGAGCTGGCTCCGCTGTTGGCGCGCCGCGGCCTGGCGCCCCGGCCGCTGCCGGCCGGCACCGGGGCCGCCGCCGCCTGGGGGCGCTCCGGCCTGCTGCTGCTGGTGGGGCCTGGCCGCTTCGGGGCCTGGGCCGGCTGGGGCGAGGTGGGCCTGGCCGCTGCCGGCACCGCCACCGAGCAGCTGGTGGGGCTGGGCATTCCGGCCCTGTCGCTGCCTGGGCCGGGGCCCCAGTTCAAGCTCGGCTTTGCCCGGCGCCAGAGCCGGCTGCTGGGCGGATCGGTGCGGGTGTGCCGCAGCGGCCGCGAGCTGGCCGATGGCCTGCAGCGACTCCTGCAGGAGCCGCTGCAGCGCCGCCGGCTTGGACGGATCGGCCGGCGGCGCATGGGCCCGCCCGGTGGCGGCGAGGCCCTGGCCGCCCTGGTGGAGGCACGGCTGCTGGGCCCGGCCCCGGCCTCCGGCACGGCCGCCCGTTGAGCCCGGCGGGATGATGGGCCTACCACCCACGTCCCCCCCCTGCCCATGGCCGCTCCCCAGGACCACGACTACGTCATCGCCTGCAGCCGCCTGGCCAGCCAGCTCAGCATCAGCATCGCCGCCGCCCGCCGCAAGGTGGACACGCTGGCGGCCCGGGAGGGGGTGCGGGATGCGGCCGGTCGCACCCTGGTGGCCCAGCGCCTGTTGCTGGAGACCCAGGGCGTGGGCCGTGAATCCCGCCAGCTGCTCGACACCCTGCTGGAGGCCGTGGCCGAGGAGGCCAACTACATCGGCGACGACTGAGCCAGGGCTGAGTCAGGACTGAGACACGACGCAGCCTCGACGGAGCGGCCACGCAGGATCGGCCACGACAGAGCGGCCACGGCATCGCAGCGACGGTGGACGCTCCGTCGCTCCGCCGCGCATCAGGAGCGGTGCTCGAAGATCGCGCCAAAGAGGCCCCGATCCAGTTCGGCGATCACCGGGATGCAGGCGAAGCTGCGTTGGGCCAGCTCCAGCCGCTCCTCCCGCGCCAGCATCGTCACCAGCTGATCCCGGGCGGCCAGCAGGTAGCGCACATCGTTGGCGGCATAGGCCAGCTGGGCCTCGCTCAGCTCCTCCACCCGACCCCAGTCGCTGCTCTGGGCCTGCTTGTCGAGTTCCACGCCGCAGAGTTCCTGCACCAGGTCCTTGAGGCCATGGCGGTTGGTGTAGGTGCGGGCCAGGCGGCTGGCCACCTTGGTGCAGAAGATCGGCGCGGTGGTGATGCCCAGCCCCTCCGCTAGGGCAGCCACGTCGAAGCGGGCGAAGTGGAACACCTTCTCGATGGCCGGGGCCTCCAGCAGCTGCTGCAGCCGCGGCGCCGTGCCCTGGCCGCGGCCGATGCGGATGCAGCACACGTTGTCGTGGCCGTCGGAGATCTGCACCAGGCAGAGGCGATCGCGGCCGTGCACCAGGCCCATGGCCTCGGTGTCCACCGCCAGGGCCGGAGCGCTCCCCAGCAGGGCGAGCCACTCGGCGTCGAGGTCGCCGTCGAACACGGCGAAACGGGCTGCGCTCGAGCCGGCGGCCGGTGCGGCGCTGAAGGCCGTGGTGGTGGCGATGGCGGCCGGGCTGGGGGACGGGGCCATGGTCGGGGCGCAGGGGATGGCGGCCATGCTCGCGGATGCCGGCGCCGCGGCGGTTCGCCCGCCTGTGTCGAAAGCCGCGTGAAGGCTTGAAAGCCCGGGGCCAACGGGGCTACCAGAAGGACAGATCGCTCCCTGGCTGTGCCCCTCCGCTCCAGCCGCCTCTGCCCGCCCGGCGGCCTCGAGGCCATCCAGAACTTCTTCGTGCGGCCGCCCCTGCAGCACCTGGGCCTGGAGCTGGGGGTGTGCTGGGTGCTCGAGCGGTTGCTGGAGGCCGACAGCTATCCCACCGCCCTGCTGCAGGACCTCGCCCGCCGCCATCCCCACCTGCGCCTGTCGGAAACCGTGCTGCAGCAGGCCCTGGTCTTCCTGGTGGAGGCCGGTGCCATCAGCAGCTACTCCCAGCGCTGCCCCAGCCGCGGCCGCCCGCGCCGGATGCTGCACCTGCTCGACGGCCAGCGCGAGGGGGCCGAGGCCCTGATGCCGCCGTGGCGGCACTGGCTGCAGGAGAATGCAATGCCGATCACGGCCGGATCCCATGCCCCCAGCCCTGGGCTCCACCCTGCTGCTCACGCTGCTGCTGGCCATCGGGCTGGTGTTCTTCCTGCGGGCTGCCAGTAAGGACCGCACCACCGTGGTGGATGTGCGCACCTCCCGGCCGCCCCTGGAGGTGCTGCCGGTGCTCAGCGAGTGGCTGCAGCAGCGCGGCTGGCAGGCCCAGGAGACCGATCCGGATCGGCGTCTGCTGCGCTTCCGCGGCCGGGTGGCGGCCAGTCCGGTGCTGGCGGCCCTGCTCTCGCTGCTGGGGGCCGTCGGGGCTGGCTGTCTGGGGCTGGTGCTGCGCCAGCTGCTGCCCCAGCTGGGCTGGTGGCCCCTGGGACTGGTGGCCCTCGGCCCCCTGGCGGGCCTGATCTACCGGCGCCGGGCCGAGCGGGCCGAGAGCGTGGAGCTGCGCCTGATCAGCCACGACGGCGCCACCGGCAGCGCCCTGCGCCTGCGTGCCCACCGCGACGAGCTGATCGCCCTGGAGCTGGAGCTGGGCCCGCAGCTGGGCCTGTTCAGCGACGGGGATCTGCTGAAGTCGCCGATCTGAGGCCGGGCCTGGTGCCCCAACCCAGTTGGCCGTTCCCCGCAGAATGGGCCCGGCCTCCGCTGCCGCCCCATGGTCCGCGATCCCCTGGCCGGCGACCGCCTCGCCCCACGCCAGCCCCAGCGCCGGCGCCAGCGACCGGGGGCGCTGCTGCTGGCCCTGGCCGCCGGCGCGCTGGCCTCGCCGGCGGCCGCATCCGCCCAGGCCCAGGTGTTCGCCACGGCCGATCCGCTCACGGGCGTGCGCAGTCCCCTCGCCAAGAACTGGGTCGGCCTGCGGCCGCTGCCGCCCCAGACCGAGATCCTGGTGCTGGCCGGCCACGCCGATGCCCAGGGCATCGCCGGCTCGGGCACGGCGGGGGCCGCCGTGGGCCGGGCTGGCTACGCGCCGATGCAGCCCGGCATCTCCGACGAACTGTTCTGGAACCTGGCGGTGGCCCGGGAGGTGGTAGCCCGCGGCCAGCAGCGCGGCCTCGTGATCCGCTTCTACGAGCCACCCCTGCGCAGCATCGCCAACCCCAACGATCCCCGCACCAACTGGAGCGTGGGCCAGCGCCACTTCGAGGCCGGCGGCTATGCCCTGGAGATCCACTTCGACGCCTACGGCCCCGATGGCGTGGGCTCGGGCGTGATCCCGGCCCTGCGGGCCCCGTTCTCGCGGCTGGACGAGAGCCTGGCCGAGGCCTTCGGCGCCTATCCGATGGGGTTCCGCGGTGGCCTGGGGGGGCCGCGCCGCGGCCTCACCCTGCTGGAGATCGGCAAGCTGGAGGGGAGCCTGGAGACGAGCCTGCGGGACCCCAGCCGCCGGGAGCAGGCCCTGGCCGTAATCGCCGATCGGGTGGTGCTGGCCCTGCAGCGCGGCCTGGCGTCCCAGCCCGCCGATGGCCTCACCCCCGCCTGGACCACCGGCGCCCTGAACCAGCCCGACCAGCCCGCCGCTGGTGCTCAGCCCACGGCGCCGTGGGGCTGGCAGCGGGCCACCAGCGAGGCGTCCTCCAGCCAGTTCTGAGGCCGGGTGAACAGCTCGGTGAGCAGGGCCTCGCGGCTGCCGGCCTCCGGCTGGTAGCCGTACTCCCAGCGCACCAGCGGCGGCAGCGACATCAGGATCGACTCCGTGCGGCCGTTGGTCTGCAGCCCGAAGATCGTGCCCCGGTCGAACACCAGGTTGAACTCCACGTAGCGGCCGCGGCGATACAGCTGGAACTGGCGCTCCCGCTCGCCGTAGGGGGTGTGCTGGCGCTTCTCGGCGATCGGCACGTAGCTGGGCAGGAAGGCGTTGCCGCAGGCCGAGGCCAGGGCGAACAGCTGCTCCCAGCTCTGGTTCACCGCCCCGATCCGGTTGCTCACGGCCGCCGCGGGGCCGTCCGGGGCCTGGCCCTTGTAGAGCACGCCGCGGGGGTCCTGGTAGTCGTAGAAGATGCCGCCCACGCCGCGGGTCTCGTCGCGGTGCTTCAGGTAGAAGTACTCGTCGCACCAGGGCTTGAACACCTGGTAGTAGGCCGGGTTGACGCTGTCGCAGGCTCCCTTGAGGGTGCGGTGGAAGTGCTGCGCGTCCTCCAGGAAGGGGTAGTAGGGGGTGAGGTCGGCGCCGCCGCCGAACCACCACACCGGGCCGGCCTCGAAGTAGCGGTAGTTGAGGTGAACGGTGGGGATGTAGGGGTTGCGGGGGTGCAGCACCATCGAGGTTCCGGTGGCGAACCAGCGCTGGCCGGCGGCCTCGGGGCGCTGGTTGAGGATCGAGGGGGGCAGCTGCTCGCCCTCCACCTCGGAGAAGTTCACGCCGCCCTGCTCGAACACGCGGCCCCCCTTGAGCACCCGGGAGCGGCCGCCGCCGCCCTCGGGCCGCACCCAGCTCTCCTCCTCAAAGCGCCCCACGCCATCGAGCTGCTCCAGGCCGGCGCAGATCGAATCCTGCAGGCCCATCAGCAGGGCCTTGGCCCGGGCCCGGGAGTCGGCGGGGGGACGCTCCAGGCTGGGGGCTGGTGCCGCTGCGGGGGCGGCCGGTGTGGCGAAGGCGGCAGGGCCGCTCGGCGCGCCGCCCAGCTTGTTCTTCGCGCGTGCCAGCAGGGCCTTCAACATCGACGCCACGTCCGATCCGGACGCCAGGAAACCCCCACACCTTTTCAGCCGGCGGTGCCCTAGCACAAGGGGACGAGGGTGTTCGTCATCATGATTGCGGCATGGCGCGGCGGCGCCTGGTCTCGGCCGTGGGGCAGGGGGCCGGGGCGGCGCCAGTGCCGCTGCCCGCGGCTCCTAGGATCCAGGTCCCTCCTCCCCGCCGGATGGCCAGCGCCGATCAGGTTCTCGACCAGGCCATCGCCGCCCTGGAGCCCCTGCGCGACGCCGGCAGTGGCCGCAGCCTGCTGGAGCTGCAGTGGATCCGCCAGGTGCGGGTGCAGAGCAACCGCGTGGTGTTCCGCCTGGCCCTGCCCGGCTTCGCCGGCAGCCAGCGGGAGCGCATCGCCGCCGAGGCCCGCAGCGCCCTGCTGGCCCTCGGCGGCATCGACGACGTGCAGATCGAGCTGGCCCAGCCCACGGAAGCGGCCCCGGCCCCGTCCCAGGCGCCGGGGGCCAGCCATGGCCACAGTCACAACCATGGCCACAGTCACAACCATGGCCACGGCAACAGCCATGGCGGTGCCCCGATCGGCGCGGCCGGCCACGGCGGCGGTGGGCCCGAGCGCCAGGCCATCCCCGGCGTGAAGCAGGTGATCGCCGTGAGCAGCGGCAAGGGTGGTGTGGGCAAGAGCACCGTGGCCGTGAACCTGGCCTGTGCCCTGGCCGCCGGTGGCCTGCGGGTCGGCCTGCTCGACGCCGACATCTATGGCCCCAACGCCCCCACCATGCTCGGGGTGGCGGATCGCACCCCCGAGGTGCGCGGCGAGGGCGCGACCCAGGTGCTCACCCCGATCGAGAGCTGCGGCATCGCCATGGTGTCGATGGGGCTGCTGATCCAGGAGAACCAGCCGGTGATCTGGCGCGGTCCCATGCTCAACGGCATCATCCGCCAGTTCCTCTACCAGGTGGACTGGGGCGAACGCGACGTGCTGGTGGTGGACCTGCCCCCCGGCACCGGCGACGCCCAGCTCAGCCTGGCCCAGGCCGTGCCCATGGCCGGCGTGGTCATCGTCACCACCCCCCAGCAGGTGGCGCTGCAGGATGCGCGCCGCGGCCTGGCGATGTTCCTGCAGATGGGCGTGCCGGTGCTCGGGGTGGTGGAGAACATGACGGCCTTCATCCCGCCCGATGCCCCCGAGAAGCGCTACGAGCTGTTCGGCCGCGGCGGCGGCCAGCGCCTGGCCGAGGAGGCCGGCGTGCCACTGCTGGCCCAGCTGCCGATGGAGCTGGCGGTGGTCCAGGGGGGTGATGGCGGCCGCCCCGCGGTGCTGAGCGCGCCGGAGTCGGCCACGGCCCAGGCCTTCCGCGCCCTGGCCGAGCGGCTGCTGAGCGCCGTGCCGGCGGCATGACGCTGCTCGGGGCGTGGGGCCGCCGGCCGGACCTGTTCTCCGGGGGGCGGGTCGCCCGTCGCCGCTGGTTCGACGGCGTCGACAAGCTGCTGTGGTGGATTCCGCTGGCGATGATCGGCCTCGCCGGCATCCTGATCGCCAGCACCCAGCGCCAGGCCGGCTACGCCGACTGGTATCAGCACTGGGTCACCGCGGCCGTGGGGATGGGAGTGGCCCTGCTCCTGGCCCGCGTGCCCCTGGAGCGGTTCAGCCAGTGGCAGTGGCCCATCTACGGGGTCATGGTGGCCAGCCTGATCGCGGTGCGCATCGTCGGGGTGAGTGCCCTGGGGGCCCAGAGCTGGATCAACATCGCCGGCTTCCATGTGCAGCCATCGGAATTCGCCAAGGTGGCGGCGATCCTGTTGCTGGCCCGTGTGCTCACCCGCCACCCGGTGGAGCGGCCGGTGGATCTGGTGCGCCCCGTGGCGATGATCAGCCTGCCCTGGCTGTTGGTGTTCGTGCAGCCGGATCTGGGCAGCTCGCTCGTCTTCGGCGCCATCCTGCTGGTGATGATGTTCTGGTCGGGGATGCCCGGCGCCTGGGTGGTCCTGTTCATGTCGCCGCTGTTCACGGCGATCCTGGCGGGAGCGTTTCCCTGGCTGCTGCTGGCCTGGATCCCGGCCATGGGCTGGCTGGCCTGGAGCTCCCTGCCCTGGAAGCGCATGGCGCTCGCCGTGGTGCTGGCGGTGCAGGGGGTCTTTGCCGTCGCCACGCCCTGGCTGTGGAACCACTTCCTGCAGCCCCACCAGCGGGCCAGGCTCACCCTGTTCCTGGATCCCTCCCAGGACCCCCTCGGCGGCGGCTATCACCTGCTCCAGAGCATGGTGGGGATTGGTTCCGGTCGCCTGTTCGGCACCGGCCTGATGCAGGGCCATCTCACCCTGCTGCGCTTCATCCCCGAGCAGCACACGGATTTCATCTTCAGTGCCCTGGGTGAGGAGACCGGTTTCCTCGGCTCGCTGCTGGTGGTGGTGGGCTATGTGGTGTGGATCTGGCGCCTGCTTCAGATCGCCGGCAAAGCGCGCACCGACTACGAATCCCTGGTGGTGGTGGGGATTGGTGCGATGGTGATGTTCCAGGTTGTGGTCAACATCAACATGACCATCGGCCTGGGACCGATCACCGGCATCCCCCTGCCCTGGATGAGCTACGGCCGCTCGGCGATGCTCGTGAACTTCATCGCCCTGGGGCTGTGCGCCTCGGTGGCGCGTCGCGGCCTGGCGGCCAAGGCCCGCCGGTGAGCGTGTCCGCCCCCGGCGATTCCCTCCCCGGCGACTCCCTGGAGGCCCTGCGGCGCCGCCTTGCCCGCGATGTGCCCCCCGGCCGCGGCGACGAGGACGGCAGCCGCCGCCAGTGGTGGGCGGCCCTGGCCACCCTGCAGGACGACTTCCTGCTGCCGCTCCAGCCCCTGGAGGGGGTGTGGCTGGCCTCACCCCTGCCGGCCCTCTACGAGCCGCCCCTGCTGGCCCAGCTGCAGGGTTGGGTCTGGGCTCCGGGCGAGCTGGGGGACCTGCTCCAACCGGCCCCGCTGCTGCCCGGCAACCACCCCCCCGCCGGGGCGCCCGCCGGCCTCGGCGGCTTCGCTCGTCTGCCCCTGGAGGAGGCCGACGGCAGCGATCCGCTGCTGCTGCTGATCACGCCACGGCTGCAGCTCGCCCTGGCCCTGGCGGGGCCGCCCGGGAAGCGCCAGCTGGTGGCCCGCTTTGATCCCACCACCCTCTCGGCGGCCCTGAGCCTGGTGGATGCCCGGCTGCAGCGCAGCGCCCCGGAGCAGGGCCAGCGCCTGCGCCAGGCCCTGCACGGCCTCGGCCCGCTGCAGAGCGACGAGGGCCTAGCCGAGCGCTTCTGGCCGCGGCTGGCGGAGCGGCTGGCCTCGATGGCCCCCAGCGTCACCCTGCAGCCGCTGGTGCACCGCAGCGAGGCGACGCCGGGGGAGCCCCGTGCCGGTGCCAGCAGCGAGCTTGCCCTGCTGGAGGCCCTCACCCACGAGGTGCGCACCCCCCTGGCCACGATCCGCACCCTGATCCGCTCGCTGCTGCGCCGCGATGACCTCTCCGCCCTGGTGCGCCAGCGGCTGCAGCAGATCGATGGCGAGTGCAGCGAGCAGATCGACCGCTTCGGCCTGATCTTCCACGCCGCCGAACTGCAGCGGCAGCCGCGGCCCAGTCGGGGCCAGGAGCTGGCCCGCACCGACCTGGCCGAGCTGCTGCGCCGGCTCGAGCCCCTCTGGCAGCACCAGCTGCAGCGCCGGGGCCTGCCGCTGCGGCTGGAGATCGCCCCCGAACTCTCGCCCGTGCTCAGCGATCCGAGCCGCCTTGAGACCATGCTGGGTGGGCTGATCGACCGCTTCAGCCGCGGTCTGCCCGGCGGCGCCACGGTGGTGCTGAGCCTGCAGCCGGCGGGCTCGCGCCTCAAGCTGCGGCTCAGCGGCAGCGGCATGGGCGCCGCCGCCCTGGAGGGCGATGGGGGGGCGGAGGCCGCGCGGCGGGTGGTGGGGCCGGTGCTGAGCTGGAACCCGGAAACCGGCAGCCTGCAGCTCAGTCGCCAGGCCACCCAGCGGCTGTTCCACAGCCTGGGGGGACGCCTCACCGAGCGCTCCGGCAACGACCTCACCGTGTTCTTCCCGGTGGCGACGGGCTGAGGGCTGACCCCCGCTGGCGCTGGGTTTGTTGACGGGTGTGAAGAGAGCTGCGGGCCCGCCAGTGGGCCCCAAAACTCGGTGCTAGCTTCCAGCCGAAACGGTCTGCCGACTCCCCTTTCCGGAATAGCCATGGCATCTACGGCGCTGAGCGGTCAACTCCCGAAGTACCTCGGCAGCACGGGCGGGCTGCTCAACGCCGCTGAAACCGAGGAGAAGTACGCGATCACCTGGACCAGCTCCAAGGAGCAGGTGTTCGAGCTGCCCACCGGTGGTGCCGCCCACATGAACGAGGGCGAGAACCTGATGTACTTCGCCCGCAAGGAGCAGTGCCTTGCCCTGGGCACCCAGCTGCGCACCAAGTTCAAGCCCCGCATCGAGGACTACAAGATCTACCGCATCTTCCCCGGCGGTGATACGGAGTTCCTGCACCCCAAAGATGGTGTGTTCCCCGAGAAAGTGAACGAGGGTCGCGCCATCGTGGGTCACAACCCCCGCCGCATCGGTGAGAACCCCAACCCCGCCAACCTCAAGTTCAGCGGCAAGAACACCTTCGACTCCTGATCCCCGCTGGATCTGCGTCTCACCAGCCGCGCCCGATCCGGTCTGAATGCCGGGTCGTCGTGCGGCCAGCATCTATAACAGCGGGGCCAGGCGCCCCGTTTTTTTTGCCTGTCCGTCAGCCGTGATGCCCTCCCCCGATCGCGCCGCCTTCCTGGACCAGGCCGCGGCCGGCTGCAATTTTCTGCCGGTATGGCGCCGCTGGCCGGCCGACCTGGAGACGCCGCTCACCACCTGGCTGAAGGTGGGGGCCGGCAGCCGCCATGGCGTGCTGCTCGAGTCGGTGGAGGGCGGCGAGCGGATCGGGCGCTGGAGCTTCGTGGTGAGCGATCCGCTCTGGACCCTCACGGTGCGCGGCGAGGCCGGCGAGCAGCTCTGGCGCGATGGCCGCAGCCGCGCCCTGGCGGGCAACCCCTTCGACCTGCTGCGCGACGCCCTGGCGCCCTACCGCACCGAGCCGGTGCCGGGTCTGCCGCCGGTGGGCCAGCTGTTCGGGTTCTGGGGCTACGAGCTGATCCGCTGGATCGAGCCCAGCGTGCCCGTCCACGACCCGGCCCCCGGGGCGCCGCCGGACGGCTGCTGGATGCTGGCCGACAGCCTGCTGGTGTTCGACCAGGTGAAGCGCCAGATCACCGCCGTGGCCTATGCCGATCTGACGGCGGAGGGGGCCAGCGGCGGCGATGCGCAGCGGGCCTACGACCAGGCCCTGGCCCGGCTCGATGCCCTGGAGGCCCGCATGCATGAGCCCCTGCCCGCCGGTGTCACCCCCCTCGACTGGCGTGACACGCCGGGCCTGGACCTGGCCACCACCAGCAACCGCGGCCGCGCCGACTTCGAGGCCGCCGTGGGAACGGCCAAGGAGCACATCGCCGCCGGCGACGTGTTCCAGCTGGTGCTGAGCCAGCGGCTCGAGACTCGCATCGACCGGGACCCCTTCGAGCTGTACCGCAGCCTGCGGATGGTGAATCCCTCGCCCTACATGGCCTTCTTCAACTTCGGCGGCTGGTACCTGATCGGCTCCAGCCCCGAGGTGATGGTCAAGGCCGACCCCCTGCCCGGGGATGGGGGCGTCAAGGCCTCCCTGCGGCCCATCGCCGGCACGCGCCCCCGTGGCGCCGACGAGGCGGAGGACCGCGCCTTCGAGGCCGACCTGCTGGCCGACCCGAAGGAGCGCGCCGAGCACGTGATGCTGGTGGACCTGGGCCGCAACGACCTGGGCCGCGTCTGCCGGCCCGGCAGCGTGCGGGTGAGCGAGCTGATGGTGATCGAGCGCTACTCCCACGTGATGCACATCGTGAGCGAGGTGGAGGGCCTGCTGGATCCCCAGCACGACGTGTGGGATCTGCTGATGGCCTCGTTCCCCGCCGGCACCGTCAGCGGTGCCCCCAAGATCCGGGCCATGCAGCTGATCCACGCCCTCGAGCCCGACGCCCGCGGCCCCTATTCCGGCGTCTACGGCGCCATGGACCTGGGCGGCGCCCTCAACACCGCCATCACGATCCGCACGATGGTGGTGCTGCCGGCGGCCGAGGGGGGCTGGCGGGTGCAGGTGCAGGCGGGGGCCGGCATCGTGGCCGACTCGGTGCCCGCCGCCGAATACCAGGAGACCCTCAACAAGGCCCGCGGCATGCTCAAGGCCCTGGCCTGTCTGCAGGGGGCCGCGACGCCCACGGGGGTTGCCGCTGCAGGGGCCTCCGCCTGATGGCCGCCCCGCTGCTGCTCAAGGGCTTCGAGGTGGAGCTGTTCACGGGCCGGCCCGACGGCACCGTGGTGGGCTGCTCCGCCGAGGCCGCCGCGGCCCTGGAGGGCTTCGTGACCGAGCCCGACCGCCGCAATCTCGAATACACCACGCCGCCCGAGGCCAGCTACTCCCGCCAGCTGGAGCTGCTGCTGGAGCCCCGCCAGCGCCTGCGGGCCTGGCTGGCCCGGCGCGGCCTCACCCTGCTGCCCGGCAGCACCCTGAGCCTGGGGGACAGCCGCCGCTTCGAGCGCTCCGACCCCGACAACGCCTACCACGGCTACATCGAGGCCAGCTATGGCACCCGGGTGGTGACCGCCAGCGTGCACATCAACCTGGGGATCACCGCCATGGAGCCCCTGTTCGCCGCCTGCCGGCTGATGCGCTGCGAGGGTGCCCTGCTCCTGGCCCTGAGCGCCTGCTCCCCCTTCCTCGACGGCGTCGCCACCGGTGCCCACTCCCAGCGCTGGCTGCAGTTCCCGCTCACGCCGGAGCAGGTGCCGCTGTTCACCAGTCACCAGCACTACATCCGCTGGATCGAGGAGCAGCTGGCCGCCGGCAGCATGCAGAACGTGCGCCACCTCTGGACCTCGGTGCGCCCCAACGGCGACCACCGCCCCCACGACCTCAACCGTCTGGAGATCCGCATCTGTGATCTGATCGCCGATCCGGCGCTGCTGCTGGCGGTGACGGCCTTCGCCGAGCTGCGCATCCAGCAGCTGCTGGCCGATCCCGACGGCCACGACCCCCTGAGCTGGTCCCGCTTCAGCCCCGCCGAGCTGGCGGCGCTGGCGGATGCCAACGACCGGGCCGCCGCCCGCGCCAGCCTCGAGGCGCCGCTGGTCCACTGGCGCACGGGGGAGACCCTCACCGCCCGCGACTGGATCGCTGCCGAGCTGGAGCAGCTGGCTCCCCTGGCGGCCGAGCTGGGCCTGACGGCCACCCTGGCGCCGCTGCAGCGGGCGCTCCGTGCGGGCAACCAGGCCATCCAGTGGCTGCGCCAGCTGGCCGCCGGCCAGGACGTGGCAGAGATCCTGGCGGAGGGCATCGCGGCGATGGAGCGCGAGGAGCAGGCCCTGATCGCACTCGCTGCGACAGACCGCTCGCGCGCTTTGGGATGATCATGGATCGCCCGCCCGCTGAGCCCGCCCCCATGCGGCAGTCCCTGACCGCCCCCCACGAAAGCGGCGACGCACCCGGCGTCAGCGGCGATGCCATCAGCGGCAACCCGGCCCTGCTCGCCGCGGCGACGCCCCCCCAGGTGACCCGGCTGCTGGGGGAGCGGCTGGAGCTGGTGGAGGACCTCTGGCAGACCGTGCTGCGCAGCGAGTGCCCGCCGCTGCAGGCCGATAGGCTGCTGCGGCTCAAGGCGCTCAGCGCCGGTATCGATGGCGGCGAGCTGGATCCGGGATCGGAGGCCGCCACCGCCGCGATCGTGCAGCTGATCCGCGAGATGGACCTGGCGGAGGCGATCGCCGCGGCCCGGGCCTTCTCCCTCTATTTCCAGCTGGTCAACATCCTCGAGCAGCACATCGAGGAGGACAGCTACCTGGCCAGCCTCAAGGCCCAGCACCGCGACGACCTCAGCGATCCCTTCGCGCCACCCCTCGCCACCCAGACCGAACCGGCCACCTTCCGCGAGCTGTTCGCGCGCCTGCGGGGTCTTGGCGTACCGCCGGCCCAGCTGGAGCATCTGCTCCAGGAGCTGGACATCCGTCTGGTGTTCACGGCCCACCCCACCGAGATCGTGCGCCACACGGTGCGCCACAAGCAGCGCCGCGTGGCGGCCCTGATCCAGAAGCTGCAGCAGAACGGCCTGCCCAACCTGGATGAGCGCCACAGCCTGCGCCAGCAGCTGGAGGAGGAGATCCGCCTGTGGTGGCGCACCGATGAGCTGCACCAGTTCAAGCCCTCGGTGCTCGACGAGGTCGACTACGCCCTGCACTACTTCCAGCAGGTGCTGTTCGAGGCCCTGCCCCAGCTGCGCCAGCGGCTGCATGGGGCCCTGACCGCTAGCTACCCGGACGTGGTGCCACCGCGGGATGCCTTCTGCACCTTCGGCTCCTGGGTGGGCTCCGACCGGGACGGCAACCCCTCGGTGACCCCGGAGATCACCTGGCGCACCGCCTGCTACCAGCGCCAGCTGATGCTCGAGCGCTACATCGCCGCCGTGGGCAACCTGCGCGACCAGCTCAGCATCTCGATGCAGTGGAGCCAGGTGAGCGCGGCGCTGCTGGAGTCGCTGGAGATGGACCGGCTGCGCTTCCCGGAGATCTACGAGGAGCGGGCTGCCCGCTACCGGCTCGAGCCCTACCGGCTCAAGATCAGCTACATCCTCGAGCGTCTGCAGCTCACCCACCAGCGCAACCAGCAGCTGGCCGCCGCCGGCTGGGAGGCCCCCAGCGAGGGCCCGGCGCCGGTGGCCGAGCCCGGTTCCGGCCTGATGCCGGCCCCGGTGCAGGAGCTGCACTACACCTCCGTGGATGAATTCCGCGGCGATCTGGAGCTGATCCTCGCCAGCCTGGAGGGCACGGGCCTGAGCTGTGAACCCCTGCAGAAC
>NZ_JAGQBX010000005.1 GCF_024345855.1 Synechococcus sp. GreenBA-s
GGAGATGGCGCCCTCGGTGTCGGCGGGATGGGTGGTGGTCATGACAGAAGGCGAAGCGAACGCCGGGAGGGGCCCGCAGACCCCGCTCGAGCCAACGCTATAACGCTATCGTTGTTCTGCTGTTTCAACGTTGCGATTTCGTTGCAACCCTGCCCGCTATGGCCCCCCAGTCCGCCTCCGCCGCCGTCCCTAGCCACACCGCCGCTTCTGGCCAAGCCGCCACCGCGGCAGCGTCCACAGGTTCCAGCCCGGCAGGTGCAGCAGGCCCAGACGGCTCCCGTCGCCTGGGCCTGCTGCTCGGCCCCCAGGGCCAGCTCAGCGGCGACGGCCAGCTGCGGGAACTGATCCAGGAGCAGCGCGAGCGCAAGGGGGCAGAGGCCGCGATCTGGTATCTGCCGCCGGCCCTGGTGCGGCAGCTGGGTCTGGGCACGGCCGAGGAGGAGGCCGTGGCCTCCGCCGATGCCGCCACACTCACCTGGCTGCAACTGCGCTTCGGTGGGGCCGTCCGCCCCTGCAACCTGCGCCCGGAGGACCTGGCCCAGCAGGCTGCCGCCCTGCCGCCGGCCGCGCCCCTGGCGGGTGTGGGCCTGCGGGGTTGAAACCGGGAGCCATCCCAATGGCGAAGCCCGGGAGACGTTGCGATCTCCCGGGCCGAAAGGGCGCTGTGAACAGCAGCGTTTGCGGACCAACGGCGGCGGCGGCGAACCATCTCGCCAACCGCCAACCGCCAGCAGCCTGGTGCCGGCTCAGCCCAAAGAGACGGCGGCCACCGAGCGGAACACCAGCCGGCGGGCCTCGGCTCCGCTGAAGCCGATCGTCACCAGCGACTGCTCGAACAGCTCGCAGAACGCGCCCACCAGATCGGACGGATCCATGCCGATGGTGCGCATGTCCTCAGCCACGGCCTGGAGGATCTGCAGGGTCACCGGCAGGGCGCTCCGGCAGATCGCCGCCACGGCCTCGGCCACCTCGGCAAAGCGGCCCTGGAGCCACTGCTCGCCGTAGTTGAGGTGCTCGGCCTCGTCGGCGAGCACCGCCGCGGTGATCGGCTGGGCATAGGCATCAGCCACGGGCAGGTAGGCGCGGTAGGCCGCCACGGCGAAGCACTCCACGATCAGGCACTGGATCACCAGGCAGCCCGCCAGATCCCGCGAGCGATCGCACTCCTGGAACAGGGCGTGCAGGGGGGCGAACAGCTGCTTCGCCAGGGCCGCATCGGGCCGCACGCCCAGGTTGGCGCCACAGCCGATGAAGTCGCGGGCGTGACGACCCTCCATCGCCCCGAGGCGCAGGAGCTCGGCGCCGTCCTCAGGGATGGCGCGGGCCAGCAGCCGGAAATGGCGGTCGGCCAGGCCCTCACCCACAACCACCACACCGTTGATGCGGCTGTAGGCATCGCGGTAGACAGGGCTGGTGGGATCGGGGCTGGGGGCTGGGGCGCCGCTGAAGGCGACGGATTGGAGCGATGTCATCGGGACTGGCGAGAGGGGAATGGGCGTGAGGCCTGCGGCGAGGAGGTGGTGCGTCGGGATGTCGTGGCGCGCGGGGACGTCGCGGCATGGGCCGGCATCGCAGCGTGCAGGGGCGCCGCCAGACGGATGCGACGGGCCAGGCCCAGCCGCCGCAACAGGCGGATGTGCTGCCAGGTGAGGTCGACTTCCCACCACTGGAAGCCCATGCGGGCACTGCTGGGGTAGGCGTGGTGGTTGTTATGCCAACCCTCACCGAAGCTCAGCAGGGCCACCCACCAGTTGTTGCGGGAGCCGTCGCCGCTCGCGTGGCACACATAGCCCCAGCGGTGGGTGGCGGAGTTCACCAGCCAGGTCACGTGGTAGACGAGCACCAGCCGCAGCGGAATGCCCCACAGCACCAGGGCCCAGCCACCGGCGCCCGTGGCCTCGCCGAGGGCATAGAGCAGCACCCCAAGCGGCAGCTGCAGCAGCAGGAAGTTGCGGTTGAGCCAGCGGTAGTAGGGCACCCGCTGCAGGTCGGGGGTGAGCTGGCGCACGTAGCGCTTGGCGGGCACGTCGTGCAGCATCCAGGCGAAGTGGCTCCACCAGAAGCCCAGATGGCTGTTGTGGTGGTCGGCCGGATCGTCGGAATGCAGGTGGTGGTGGCGATGCAGGCCGGCCCAGTCGATCGGGCCGTGCTGGCAGCTGAGGGTGCCGCAGGTGGTGATCACCGCCTCCAGCCAGCGGGGCACCTGGAAGGAGCTGTGGGCCAGCAGCCGGTGGTAGCCGAGGGTCACCCCCACACAGGCGGTGAGCCAGTAGAGAACCAGCAGCACCCCCACCGCCATGGGGCTCCAGAAGCGCGGCAGCAGGGCCACCACCGCAAGAGCATGGATCGCCACCATGAAGGCAACGGTGCCCCAGCTGAAGCGCAGCCGCCGGGGCTCCACCGCAATGCCCCGCCGCAGCGGCGGCAGCGGGGCCAGGGACGCTGAACTCATGCGGCCTCCGCGCTGGCCACCATCGGCTGGCCGAACTGGAGCAGCAGCAGGCCGGCGAAGCGCACCTGCAGCCCCAGCCTGCGCAGGACGCGGCCCAGGCCGGCGGGCTCCTCGGCGAGGGCCTTGATGGCGCGGTAGGTCTCCACCAGCCGGTCGCGAAGTTCGAAGTAGGCGCGACCCTGGAGGGCGAACACCACCGGGAAGGCCCGGCGGGCGGTGCGGTTGGTCTGGCGCATCACCTCCTCGTCGAACAGGGTGGGATCCATGCCGAGCAGCCGGTAGAAGTTGCCCCGCTCACACACCGTGAGGCTGTGGGTGAGGAACACCGACCACAGGAAGAAACGGCTCAGCAGCCGGCCGCGCAGACCTTGGCGCAGGCCGGGATTGCAGCGGATGAGCACGTTGAAGATGTCGCCGTGGCGGTTCTCGTCCTGGCACCAGGGCTCAAAGAAGTCGAACAGCGGCGCAAAGCTGTTGCCCGGATGGGCCTTGAGGTGCCGGTCGATCAGGATGTAGCGCCAGTAGCCGATCTTCTCGGAGAGGTACACCGAATACAGCACCCAGCTCAGCGGGAACCAGGTGATCGGCCGCTTACCGCTCAGCGAGGGCAGGTCGATCTCGATGCCCTCGGCCACCAGGGCCCGGTTGAGAAAGCCGGCGTGGCGGGCCTCGTCGCGGGCCATCAGCTGGAACAGGCGGCCCAGCTCGGGGCGGCTGGCCTTGAACAGCCGCCGCGAGAGCTCCTTGAACAGCAGGAATCCGGAAAACTCCGACACGCAGGAGCGCACCAGGTAGCTCTCATAGGCCTCCTTCTCGTCAGGGGAGAGGTCCTTGAGGCGGTTGAGGGGAGCCTTGCGATCGAAGTGGTCGCGGTTGTAGTCGGTCTCCATCTCGCCGAGCATGGCGTCGAAGGCCTGGCGCTGGCCCTCCAGGTCCATGGTCGCGGCCTTGTCGATCTCAGTGGTGTAAAAGCGCGGTGTGAGCAGGTCTTCCCGCAGGTGGGGGGCCGGGCCGGCGGCGGGTGAGAGGGCGGTGCCCGGGGCAGCAGGAACAGTGGCGGTCATGGCGGCGATCAGGCGGGGGTGACGGCAGAGCTGGCCGCCGTCGCGGAAGCAGCGGCGGCGGTGGCCAGGGCGTAGGCGCTGGCATCGGGGCCGACCCGGTGCCGGTCGAACCAGGTCTGGATGGCAAGCAGCCAGTCGAGGCGGGCACAGCGGTCCGGGCCGGCCTGGCCATAGCCCTCGAAGGCCGCGCGGGCGGCATCGCGGTGGCCGGCACGGTGCCCCGGGCAGAGGCAGCCGCTGGCCTCGAGCCAGCGCTCCTCGAGGCGCAGGTGCAGGCGCAGCTGCCAGAGCAGGCGGCGGCAGCAGAGGTCCAGGGCCAGCTGGGCGGCCGGGGCCCCACCCGGCCCGGCGGCCATCAGGGGCTGGCTGTACAGCTCCAGCAGCTCGGCCAGCAGGGCTTCCAGCCGGTCGTGCTGGCGCTCCAGCAGCGGCAGCTGCTCGGCCCACTGCCGCGGCCAGCGGAAGCCGGAGGGCCGATCAAGGGAGCGGGATGGAGATGGAGGCGACGGCGGCGCCAGGACGGAAACCACGGGCATCGCGGCGGACGGGAACGGACACGCCCCACACCCTACCAGCAAAACAACGTCATCGTGATACTGGGTCACTGGCAACCGTTGTATCGAGACCCCGTGCTGCCGCGATGTGGGTGCTAGCCTTGGCTCCGGGCCGCGCTTGCGCAACCTGCTTGAGCAAACCGCTAACGCAAACCGCTGCCGCCCACTCCGCCACACCCGACACCTCGCACCCCATTCCCACCCCCGTCCCCATGGAAGCCCTGGCCGAGTACTTCAAGGTGTTCTCCGAGCCCAACCGCCTGGCGGTGCTCGAAGCCCTGCGCGGCGGCCCGCTCAACGTGACGGCCGTAGTGGACAAGACGGGCCTCAGCCAGGCCCTGGTGTCCAAGCACCTCAAGCTGCTCACCATCGCCGGTGTGGTGCAGCGCCGGCCCGAGGGCTCGCTCGTGTTCTACGAGGTGATCGACAAGTCGGTGTTCAAGCTGATCGGCCAGGCCGAGAAGCTGCTGCTGGCCGCCCGGCGCCAGCAGCTCGACGCCCTGGCCGCCATCCTTTGATGGCCGCCGCCGGCATGGCCCCCTCCGGATCGCTGCCGCAGTCGCTGGAGGAGCTGCGCTCCGCCCTCGCCGCCGGCCATCGCTCCTTCCCGGGCCTGCGCCTGCGGGACCTCGATGGCGTGGATCTCGATCTCGCCGGCTGTGATCTGCAGGACAGCTGCTTCAAGGAGGCCCGCTTCGGTCGGGCCAACCTGAGCGGCGCCAACCTGGAGCGGTGCAGCTTCCAGCAGGCGCTGCTCTGGGGAGCCGATCTCTCCAGTGCCCAGGCCGGCCACTCGCGATGGCATGAGGCCGATCTCTCCGGGTCGCGACTGCAGAGGGCGGATTTCTCCGGCGCCCTGCTGCACCGCGCCTGCCTGCGCGGTGTGGTGGCCGCCGGCAGCCGCTGGGTGGAGGCCCGCCTGGTGGAGGCCGACTTCCGCAGCGGCCTCGATCAGCTCACCGACCTGGGCGGCGCTGACTTCCGGGGTGCCGACCTGAGCTTTGCCCTGCTCCAGGGTGCCCAGCTGCATGGGGCCGACCTGCGCCACACCTGCCTCTACGGCACGGATCTGCGCAATGCCGACCTCCAGGAGGCCGACCTGCGGGGCTGCGACCTGCGCGACTGCGTCCTGGATGGCTGTCAGCTGGAGGGAGCGCAGCTGGAGGGAGCTCAGCGCCGGCGCTGCAGTTGAGCGTTCGCGCTGGGGCGACCTCCACAGCGGCGGCGCCCCGGCCGTCCCGTCCCCATGGGTGGGCCTGCCTTGGAGGGGCATCGCCAGACTCAATCAGCGGCTCCGCCTGGCCAGGGGGCGGGAGATCGGGCCTCCATGGCCCGTGGGGCAAGGGGGACCAGTCCCTCATGCCGCTGCCGGCACGGCCCTGACGGCCGCACCAGAGCCCGCTTCGCGGATGAGCTGCTCGGCGAGCTCCCGCAGCGCCATCACCTGGTCCGGGCCCAGGGTGAGCTCTGCATCGGGAGCGGCGTCCACGGTCTCCAGAGGCACCTGCAGGCGCAGGGGCAAGAAACCAGTCGGCGCCGGCTGCAGCCCAGCCGCATCAAACTGCGCCGCCGTGGGCGGCAACGGCGCCGGACCCACCGGCACCAATTCCTGGCTGAGGTTGGCCAGCTCCCAGACACCTCCCTGCCCATCCTCCAGGCGCAGGGGGCGCTGATGGTCGAGCGGGCGCTGGCCCCCCATGGCGTTCAGACGCAGGCGCCATCCAGGGGGATAGGAGCGGTCGGACTGACTCAGCAGCACCAGCCCCCAGCGACCGCCCAAACGGTCCTGGAGCGTCCAGCGCGTGGGGGATTCCAAGGCCTGAACGGGAGCCACGCGGCACCAGGTCAAGAACCAGAGCAGCAGCACAAAAGCACCGCCCCGCCAGGCCAGGCCCAGAGGGCGCCCCAGCCCCGGCCCCGGCCCCAGAGAACACCTCAGGCGCAGGCCAAGGCCAAACCAAAGAGAACCAGCGCCAATACCCATTCAGATATCTCTTGCTACCATGACTCAATGGTATCGTGATGACAGACTGACAAAAGGATCGGTGCGCCGCCGGGTGGCTCTCCACGCCGCGGGGCCCTCGGCCCCACCATCAGCCCGCTCCCGCGTCCTCATCCAGCCATGACGACAACCACCCTCGCCCCAGCCCAGGGCCATCGCTGGGGGGCCTTCAAGGACTGGATCACCAGCACCAACAACCGCCTGTACATCGGCTGGTTCGGCGTGCTGATGATCCCGACCCTCCTGACGGCAGCCAGCTGCTTCATCCTCGCCTTCATCGCCGCACCGCCCGTTGACATCGACGGCATCCGCGAGCCGATCAGCGGCAGCCTGCTCTACGGCAACAACATCATCACGGCCGCTGTGGTGCCCAGCTCCAACGCCATCGGCCTGCACTTCTATCCCATCTGGGGGGCCAGCAGCCTCGATGAGTGGCTCTACAACGGCGGCCCAGGACAAGCCCCAGATCTACAGGCGTTGCTTCAGGGCGCTGAACATGGTGCGTCCTCCAGCTGGTGCGGGGATGGGGACTGGAGCGACTTGCGCCACAGCCCCAGCCATTCATCGCTGCGCTGGGCCACCGATCCCTGGGCCGGCTCCCACAGCTCGGGCACCAGGCCGGTCTGGCGCCATTGGCGGGCCAGCTCCTCGGGGTCGCTGCCGTAGGGGGGACCCCCTTCGCGGCTGTGGCACAGAAACAGCCCCAGCAGCCAGCCACCGGGCTTCAGCAGCCGCAGCACCGTGGCCCGATAGGCCGCGCGTTGCCGGGGATCAATGGCGCAGAAGCAGGTGTGCTCCACCACGCCGTCCAGGCTCCCCTTCCCCAGGCCAGCAGCCGCCAGGGCCGCCGCGTCGAACAGGTCGGCCTGCAGCCAGCGCAGCTGCGGGCGATCAGGGCCATACCACCGGCGCGCCTCCCGGACGGCCTCGCCGCTGAAATCCAGCCCCACCACGGAGTAGCCCAGCTCCGCCAGCAGCGCGGCCTCATGCCCGCGGCCGCACCCGGGCACGAGCACCTTCCCCTCCCGCTGGGGCGCCAGGGGATGCCGACGCAGAAACATCGCCAGGGGCGGAGCGGGCTGGCCGAGCTCCCAGCCATCGCTGCCGTCGCGATAGCGCTGGTCCCAGCGTGCGGCCTCACTCTCCGAGGCCTGGCGAACGCCGGGGACGGGGGACGAAGCGCTGGAGGACTGGCCCATGGCTTCAATGTGCCCGGGTCTGGCCTCTGCGGCCCGGTTCGATGGGGCGCGATCACCGCCCTGGCCCACCGATCGCGGGGGTGGCCGCCCTGGCGGTGGTGTTGAAAGCGGCGGAGCTGCTCTGCAGCGCCGGCATCCCGGCGCTCTACACGGCGGTGCTCAGCCAGCAGAACCTGCCGGCCTGGGCCCACTACGGCTACCTGGGGCTCGACATCGTGGGCTCCATGGCCGATGACGCCCTGATGGTGACGCTGGCGGTGCTGGCCCTCAGCAGCAGCCGCCTCACGGAGCGCGGCGGCCGCTGGCTGAAGCTGCTGAGCGGGGCGGTGATGCTGCTGCTGGGCCTGGCGTTGCTGCTGCGTCCCGGCTGGCTGCTGTAGAGCCCTGCCGACCTGGCGCGTCAATCCCGCGACTAAGCCGCCGAGAGCTGCTGCAGCTGGGCCTGGAGGCGCTGGCGCAGCCGGTTCTGCACCAGGGCGCAGAGGTCATCCACAAGGGCATTGTCGGCACTCCAGATCGTGCGCACGCCATCGCGCTCGCAGCTCACCAGGCCGGCGCGCTGCAGCTGGCCCAGCTGGCGGCTGATGTGCGACTGGGAAAAGCCGGTGGCCGCGATCAGGCTGGCCACATCCATCGGGCCCTGCTTGAGCTGGCAGAGCAGCTGCAGACGGGCGGGCTCACTCAGGAGCCGGAAGAACTGGCTGTACTCCTCCAGCAGCTGGGGGCTGGGCATGGAGCCGGCGGCGCCCATGACGACTGCGGTATGACGATAGACGCATTATGCACCCCTTGGCCGAGGGCCGACGCCTGCCGCCCGCCCCGCTGCGGACCCAGACCCTGAGGCGGCCCTCCCGTCGAGGCCCCGCTGATCGAGCCGGAGGGCCGACCAACACCGCAGGCTTGCCAAGCATGCGTTATGCGCATAAGCTCATAAGAGCTCTCGGGTTCCGGCCTTGGCTCCTTCTCCTGCAACTCCCCTGCTGCAGCAGGCCGCCGGCGGCGGTCCCCTGCTGCTGCGCCAGCTGTTCGATGCCGCCACCGGCACCTTCACCTACCTGCTGGCCGATGTGACCAGCGGCGAGGGGGTGCTGATCGATCCGGTATTCGAGCAACACGCCCGCGATCTGGCCCTGGTCCAGGAACTGGGGATCGAGCTGATGGCCTCGATCGACACCCACGCCCACGCCGACCACGTGACCGGCAGCTGGCTGATGCACGAGGCCACCGGCTGCGCCATCGGCCTGGCCGCCGCCGCCCGCGCCGAACACGTGACCCTGCCGCTGCACCACGGCGACCGGGTGCGCTTCGGCGTCCGCTCGCTGGAGGTGCGCAGCACCCCCGGCCACACCGATGGCTGTGTCAGCTATGTGCTCGACGACCAGTCGATGGCCTTCACGGGCGATGCCCTGCTGGTACGCGGTTGCGGCCGCTGCGACTTCCAGCAGGGCAACGCCCACACCCTCTGGCGCTCGATCACCGAGCAGCTGTTCAGCCTGCCCGACAGCTGCCTGCTCTACCCCGGCCACGACTACACCGGCCGCACGGTCACCTCGGTGGCCGAGGAGAAGGCCTTCAACGCCCGCCTGGGCGGCGCCGCCACCGAGCGCGACTTCGTGGGCCACATGGAGTCGATGAAACTGCCGCACCCCAACAGGATTGCGGAGGCCCTGCCGGGCAACCTGCGCTCCGGCAAGCCGCGCGAGGCCTCCCCCGCAGCGGCCGCCGGCTGGGCACCGCTGCAGCGCAGCTACGCCGGTCTGCCGGAGCTGCCGCCCGCCTGGGTGGCGGACCACCGCAGCGCCCTCACCATCCTCGATGTGCGCTCCCGCGAGGAGGCCGAGGGCCCCGACGGGCGCATCGGCGGCAGCCTGCTGATCCCCCTGCCGGAGCTGGAGGACCACCTCGGCGACATCCCCGTCGATCGGCCCGTGGTGGTGGTGTGCCATTCCGGCAGCCGCTCGGCCCTCGCCACCCAGCAGCTGCTCAAGGCCGGCCTGTCCCAGGTGGCCAACCTGCGCGGCGGCCTGGCCGGCTGGCAGGCCAAGGGCTACCCGATCGCGCACGCCACCGCTGAATCCCCCTCCCCGTAAACCAGCCCACCCCTCTCCACCCGCAGACCCATGAGCAGCCTCCACAGCCCGATCCGCCCGTCCTCCGTCACGACGGGACGGGTCAGCGCCCACGCCCTGGCCGATCAGCTGACCAGCCAGGCCGTCACCGTGATCGACGTGCGCGAGCCGATGGAATACGCCGGCGGCCACATCGCCGGCAGCCTGAATGTGCCCCTCTCCCGCCTCACCCAGGCCGACCTGCCCCAGGGGCCCCTGGTGCTGGTGTGCCAGAGCGGCAACCGCAGCCAGCAGGGCCTGCGGGAGCTGCTGCAGCGTGGCCACCGCCATCTCCTCAGCGACCTGGAGGGCGGCATCCCCGCCTGGCAGCAGGCCGGCCTGCCGATGCGCAAGCTCAAGAACGCGCCGCTGCCGCTGATGCGCCAGGTGCAGATCGCCGCCGGCGCGCTGGTGCTGCTGGGGCTGATCCTCAGCAACACCGTGGCCCCGGCCTGGATTCTGCTCACCTGGTTTGTGGGCGGGGGCCTGGTATTCGCCGGCGTCAGCGGCTTCTGCGGCATGGCCCGCCTGCTCGCCGTGATGCCCTGGAACAGGGTGAGCCTCTGATGCTGATGGGCCTCTCGCTCGGCAGCGTGCTGCTGCTCGGCACCGGCGGCGGCCTGATCGGCTTTCTGCTCTCGGTGCTCGGAGCCGGCGGCTCGATCCTGCTGCTGCCGTTGCTGGTGAGCGGCGCGGGCCTGCCCACCCGGGAGGCCGTTCCCCTCTCGCTGCTGGTGGTGATGCTGCTGGCCCTGGCCAACCTGGGGCCCACCATCCGTCGCGGTCAGTTCGCCCCACGGCCGGCCCTGATCCTGGGGATTCCGGCGCTGGCCGGCAGCTGGATCGGCGGCAGCTGGGTGAAGGCCGGCCACATCCCCGAGCCGGTGCAGCTGGCGGTGTTCGCCGTGGCCGCTCTGGTGGCCTCCTGGCTGCTCAACCGCCACCCGCCAGGCCGGGCCGGTGGCGAGACGCCGGCGGAGCAGCCCGTGCTGCTGGGCCTGCAGGGGGTGCTGGTGGGCCTGCTCACCGGCATCGCCGGGGTGGGCGGCGGTTTCGCGATCGTGCCGGCCCTGGTGCTGCTGGCCGACTTGCCGATGGCCCTGGCCAGTGGCACCAGCCTGCTGCTGCTTGCGGTGAATGCCCTGGTGGCCCTCGCTGCCCAGGGCCACTGGCCCGCCGCCGGCCTGCCGCTGCTGCTGCCCCTGCTGGGCGGCGGCGCCATCGGGGCCGTGCTGGGCCAGCACCTGGCCCCGCACCTGAGCGATCGATCCCTGCGCCAGGGCTTCTCGCTGTTGCTGATCGGCTCGGCGCTGCTCACAGGCGGCGAGGCCTGGCGCAGGCATCAACAGCGGGAAACCAGACCCCAGGCCGCCACAAGCGGCCGAACGCTTCCCCCTGCGTCCAGGACCAACCCTCGCGCCAACAGCCACCCATGAGGACCCGCAGCTTCCGCATCCGCCTCGATGGGAACGCCAGCCTCGAGAAACGCCAGCTCGCCGATGCCGAGGCGATCGCCGACCTGCAGGAGCGGATGAAGCTCTGCCCGATCGCGCGCTACGTGCCCGAGGACGTGAGCCAACCCGTGGAGCAGCTGCAGCACCGGCACCGGCACCGGCACTAAGTCCCAACGCACAACAGTGAAGACCAGTGCGCCATCGCCGTGTCTGGACGGCTGGGCTTCACGGTCCCAGCCCGGCCCTGAGGGCCCCTGGGCGGGCTGCCTCCAAGGCTTCAGATGGAGTTTGTTTCGTCGACTGGCCTAGACGACAAGCATCACGCCCTTGGCCTGCAGGATCCGCAGCCATCCCGCCTGAAGGTCCCCTCGCCCTCCCGCCCATGAACCCGATCCTGATCACCGATACGGGCAAAGCCTTCGAAGAGACCTGTACTGACCTTCAGAAGGCTGTTGTTGCCCATGGTTTCGGGGTGTTGGCCATCCACGATCTGGGGGCCACGCTGCGGAACAAGGGCATCAGCTTCGCCGAGAACTGCCGGGTCTTTGAAGTGTGCAACCCCCAGCAAGCTGCCCAGGTGCTGGCGGCAGACATGGCGCTGACCGTGGCCTTGCCATGCCGGATCTCCGTCTACACCGAAGCCGGCCACACCCGCCTGGCCATGATCCGGCCTGCGGAGATGCTCCAGAACCTCTCCAGCGATCCGGAGCTGATGGACGTGGCCAAGCAAGTGGAAGTCGCCACCACGGCCATGATCCAGGAGGCGGCCACTCCAATCCCGGACTGAGCGAGTACTGCTGGACACTGGTGGTGAGATCCCGTTCGGGGCCCTCCCCTCACCGCACTGACCCATGCAGGACCGTCCCATGCAGGACCACTTCGATCTGATCGTGCTCGGGGCCGGCTCCGGCGGTCTGGCCGCCGCCAAGCGCGCCGCCAGCTACGGCGCCCGCGTCGCGATCGTGGAGGGCGACCGGGTGGGCGGGACCTGCGTGATCCGCGGCTGCGTGCCCAAGAAACTGCTGGTGTACGGCTCGGCCTACCGCCACCTGCTCGCCGATGCCGCCAGCTACGGCTGGGAGCTGGGCGACGTGCGCCTCGAGCCCTCCCGCCTGCTCGCCAACGTGCGTGCCGAGGTGGATCGACTCAACAGCCTGCACATCGGCTTCCTGGAGAAGGCCAGCGTGGAACTGGTGCGGGGCTGGGGCCGCTTCAGCAGCGCCAACGGCGTGGTGGTGACCGCCGCCGATGGCAGTGAGCGGCAGCTGGAGGCCGAGCGGATCCTGATCGCCGTGGGCGGCCGTCCCAGCCGGCCCGAGATCCCGGGCGCCGAGCTCGGCTGGGTGAGCGACGACCTGTTCGAGCTGGAGTCGCTTCCCGAGGCGGTGGTGGTGGTGGGCGCCGGCTTTATCGCCTGCGAGTTCGCCTGCATCCTCAACGGACTGGGCGTGCAGGTGACCCAGCTGGTGCGCGGCGACCACCTGCTGCGCGGCTTCGACCGCGAAGCCAGCGAGGCGGTGCGGGTCGCCATGGAGGCCAAGGGCATCGCGATCCGCCTGGCCCACTCGCCCTCCGCGATCACCGGCCAGTGCGCCCCCGGAGAACTCACGGTCACCACCCAGAGCGGCGAGGCGATCGCCTGCGGCGGCGTGCTGCTGGCCACCGGCCGCCACCCCTTCCTGCAGGGGCTCAACCTGGAGGCCGCCGGCGTGGCGGTGGAGGGACCACGCATTCCGGTGGATGCCGATCAGCGCACCAACGTGCCGGGAATCTATGCGGTGGGCGATGTGACCGACCGGATCAACCTCACGCCAGTGGCGGTGGATGAGGGCCGCGCCTTTGCCGACACGGTGTACGGCCACAGGCCCCGCCAGGTGGACCACAACCTGGTGGCCAGCGCCGTGTTCTCCCAGCCGGAGCTGGCGAGCGTGGGGCTCACCGAGGCGCAGGCAATCGCCGGCTGCGGCGTGGAGGGCATCCGGGTGCACCGGGCCCGGTTCCGGCCCATGAGCCAGGCCCTGCCGGCACGGGATCCCAAGGTGCTACTGAAGCTGATCGTGGACGCCGCCAGCAACCGGGTGCTGGGGGCCCACATGGTGGGCGAGCACGCCGCCGAGATCATCCAGATGGCCGCCATCGCCATCGGCATGGGCGCCACCAAGGCCGACTTCGACCGCACCATGGCCCTGCACCCCTCGGTGGCCGAGGAGTTCGTGACCATGCCCGGCTGAGACCCCGACGCCCCATCCGCCAGCCGGGAAGGCTGTTCTGCGACACAGACCGAGTCCAGATCCGCCCCTCCGCTGGAGTCGATCCGATCGCATGGATGGCCAGCACAAGGGAACAGCGGCGACAGGGAGGCCACGGCCACGATCCTGCGGCCGCAGCGCAGCTTGGCGCATGGAACTGGCACGGGAGGATCACACCTGCAGCTCACCACCTCCTGCTCGGTGGAGCAGCTGTTCAACTTGAACGATGGCACGCTGCGAGCGGATGCTAAGTTGCTTGAAGGATGCAGTTCCGCCTTGGAGTCAGACAGTGCTCTACACACTGTTCTGCAACATCATCGCAGCAAAGCTATTGCGGCAACGTCATCCCTAGAGCGTCATCCTTTGAAGCTTCAACAGACCATCCAGCATCCAAGCAGGACGCCACGCTCTCCCGCACGGTCCCGCAGACAGATCCAACCGTTCGGCGCTGAGCGGATCAGCGGATGACCTACGACCCCTGGAGCCAGCATGAACGGCGCTTCCCCGGCGACGTGGCTGCGGCTCGACTGATGGCGCTGAAATCCCACTTCGTGGAACGCTCAGCGCACTACATCGGCTTCCCCAACAGTCGCCTGCTGTCTTTTGCGGCGCTGGCCGATTTCCTCAAGTTCAATATCAACAATATTGGCGATCCATTCCATCCCAATGATGGGATCAACACCTGTGATTTTGAGCGTGAGGTGATCGCCTTCTGGTCGACAGCCTTGCACCTCGATCCAGCTGTCGGCTGGGGCTACATCACCAACGGCAGCACCGAGGGCATCATGTACGGGATTGCCCAGGGCCGCGATCGCTACGAAGACTCCGTCCTGATCTTCTCCGAGCAATCCCATTACTGCCTCTACAAGATCGCCCATCTGCTGCGGCTGCCCCACCGGGTGATTCCCAGCCATCCAGACGGCAGCCTCAACCTGGAGGCCCTGACCACGACGCTGGCGGAGCTGGGAGGCCGCCCCTTCATCCTCAACCTCACCGTGGGCACCACCTTCCACGGCGCGATCGAGTCGCCGCAGCAGGTGCTGGAGCTACTGGAGCAGCGGCACTGCCACGACTTCCATCTGCACGTGGATGCCGCCCTCTACGGTCCGATGCACTGCTGGATCCCCGGGTCGCCCCTGTTCGATTTCCGCCTGCCGATTCATACCCTCTCCTTTTCCGGCCACAAATTTCTGGGCTCACCGATTCCCTGCGGGCTGGTGCTCAGCCACCGCGACCCCATCCAACCCTTTGCGGGCAGCGCCGAGTACGTGGGATCTCTGGACACCACCTTGTCGGGCTCGCGCGATGGCTTCTCTGCCCTGGCGCTCTGGCTGGTGATCCAGCAACTGGGTCCCCAGGGGCTGGCCGAGCTGGCGGCCGAATCGCTGCAGAGGGCCGTGGAGCTGGTGCGTCAGCTGCAGGAGGCCGGCATCGCTGCGACCCGCCATCCCCACGGCTGCATTGTGGTGTTCCCCAGACCGGATCAGGCCATGGCCAGGCGCTGGCAACTGGCCACCTACGGCGACTCTGCCCATATTGTGACCGTGCCGGGCGTGACCCAGGAGATGATCGCAACGTTCATCACAGAGCTGGTGGAGGCTGAAACACAACCGGCCGCCAGCCTGGTGCACTGACCATGGGCAGTCTTCCGATCAAACGTCGATGGTTCTGGAATCCGGCGGTGGAGGGAATCCTGTTTGCCCTCGCCTGGCTGGCAATCACCAACGTCACCATCTACTTCATCTACGTGCGGGCGGTGGAAGCGGTGAAGGAACAGATCCGTGAGGGGCTGTTGCGCAATGTGAGCGCAGCCGCCACCGTGATCGATGGCGATCAGCACCGGACGTTCACCTCCAAGGCTTCCAAGAACGATCCGACCTATCAGAGCTTCATCCAACGCCTGGAGCGGCTGCGCCGGGCCTCGCAAGACGTCCGCTATGCGTACACCAACATCCTCAAGGATGGAAAGGTGTACTTCATCGCCAACGGCAGCCTCCAGAACGACAACGACAAGGACGGCCGCCCCGATGAGGCGCCGCAGCTGATGGATCCCTATCCCGATGCCGGCCAGGCTCTGCTCGAGGCCCTGCGCCTCCACAAGCCCACCGTCGATCGCGAGCCCTACACCGACGCCTGGGGCACCTTCTACAGCGCCTACGCCCCCTTCAAGGATTCCAAGGGCCGGTTCGTCGGCACCCTCGGCATGGATCTCGAGCTGGTCACCTTGAAGGCGCGGCTGGTGCCGATCGGCATTGCGGCCCAGCGGGCAGCCTTCACCTCCGGCATCCTGGCGTTCCTGTTCGGAACCGCCGTCTGGTATTTCCGCAGCCGCAACAGCATCCTGGAGGTCCAGCGCCGCAAGGGCCTGGACCGGATCGGCACGCTGGAATCGGAGCGCAGCCAGGAGCGCACCGCTGCCGCGATCCAGCTGGAGGCTGTGGCTTCCAGGATTCACGAGACAACGGCCCCTGAGCTCGGCGTGGCACCGGCCGGCCAGGCGCGCACCTACGCGACGGCCCTGAGGCGATACGCCCTCGCCAGGCAGGGGCTGCGATCCAGCCATGGCGAAAACTTCGATCCGGCCCAGCAGATCCGATCGGCTCTGCCGATGGAGATCCCTGTCGAGATCTGCCGCGACGTTCCCGCCAGGCTGTTCGGTGACCCCGGTGAAATGACGGAGATCCTTCAATCCCTGTGTTTCAATCCCTTCAGCAACACGATTCTGGGATCGTTACAGCAGGTCAGTCTTGAGGCAAGCCGCGAACAGCTCAACAGTCTGGATCTTGTGGTCACGCTGCGCTTCTGCGGGGCCCTGGAGGGTCGCAGCAGTGGCGGAAGCCTGATCCAGGACCCGGACCACCCCGAGCACGTGTTCGATGAGAACTCCCTGCAGTTCGCCACCTGCTGCGAACAGGTCCGCGCCCTGGGGGGCAGCCTCTCCCACGTTCAGGATGGGGAAGACGTAGAGCTTGTTCGGCTGAGTCTGCCCTTCGAGAAGTTCCGGGAAACCTGAACCATGGCGCAGGCAAACCAGGCCACGGATAGCAGAGGAACGCTGGTGGCGGTGGCGGCCCTGGTCCTCGCCACGGCGGTTGTACAGGCGGCGGTTGGCTTCAACACCGTGCTCTTCCCGGTGCGCCTTGAGGCCTACGGGTTCAGCAAGGGTCTGATCGGCCTCTGCCTGGCCTTCGAGATGGGAGCGGTGGTGGCGATCGTCTCCTCGATCGACTGGATCCTCGCCCGTCTGGGCCTCGTGGGCACCATGGCCCTGGCGACCGGTGTACGCCTGGCCGTGCTGCTGCTGCTCCCCGGCAGCAACAGCCTGCCGCTCTGGTGCCTGGGGGTGTTCTGCTTCGGCATCGGCACGTACCTGTGCCTGATCTCGCTGCAGACCTGGGTGAACGCCGTGCCCCTGGGCCGCCTGCGCGGTGTGGTGAGCGGCTGCTACAGCTCTGCCCTGTCGCTGGGTACCGCCAGCGGGCCGATCCTGTTCAACCAAGTGGGATCGGCGGCAGGCAGCCAGGCCTTTCAGGCCAACATGCTGATCGTGGTCCTCGCCCTTCTCCTTGTTGTTCCGTTCCTGAATCGGCAGCCGCGGATCGCCAGCCAGGGCCGCCTGCGCCTGGGTTACGCCATCCGCATGGCGAAGGTGCCGATGCTCTCCTCCTTTGTCGGAGGCGTCACGTTCTTCGGCCTGCCGGCATTCCTGACGCTTTACGGGATGATGAACGGTCTCTCGGTGCAGCGCGCCTCGTTGCTGCTGACGGCCTTCATGCTCGGCTCTGTGAGCCTGGGGCTGCTGATTTCCAGCCTCTCGGATCGCATCAACCGCACCCTGCTGACGATTCTCTGCGTGCTGGTCGGCGTGGTCTGCGCTGTCTATCTGCCACTGGGCATCTACAACTACGGCATCGCCCTGGGCCTGCTGTTTGTCTGGGGAGGAGCTGCAGGAGGCATCTACGCCACGGGCCTGGCCACGGTGGCCGATCTGTTCAGGCAGGAGGATCAGGTCTCCGCCAATGTGGCCTACTCCATTCTGGACAATGTGGGCGGCATCTTCGGCGTGCTGCTGATCGGTGCGCTGATGGGAGCAGGCATCGCCGATGGCATCGTGTATGTGATTGTACTGACCGCCTTGAGCTATTTCATCTACTGCCTGGCCCAACTTCTGCACAACCCAGACCATGCGATCTGACCGCTCAGGCACAGGCAACCAGCAACGACACCCAGGACAACTCTGCTGCGTTCTCCACCGCAAGCCCAACCGTCGATGAACCCACAAGAGCCACGCCGCAGAGTGCGACAACGCACCAGCCTGCAGAAGCCCTGGAACCTTTCAGCCCTGCTGATGGCGATCATCGCCATCGGCCTGATGCTCCTGGCCGTTCTGACGACGGATAAACCCAGCACGAAAACGGGCGACTACCTCGAGCTCTCAGGCAGCAACAGCCAAGCGATCATTCAGCGCAAGAAAGGCCTCAGCCAACTCCTGAAACGCGACCACAACGGCTATCAGCGATCCGGCACGGGCAAAGCGGGCCCCACCGAGCCGGGTGCGATGAAAGTCAAGATGGGGATTTATGCCATGAACAACTATGGCGTCAATCTCCAGGTACCCTCCTTCGAGAGTTCAGGCTATTGGTGGCTCAAGTGGGACGATGATCTCCAGACCTACCTGACCCAGAACGACCTCAAGATCTGGAAGGTTCTGACACCCGTCAACCTGCTGGACATTCCCCAGTCCGCCGATTCAGTGTTTGTCCCCACCGGCAAGGACGAACCGATCCGCATGAAGGATGGCAGCTGGTATATGACAGGGGCCTACAGCGGCATCTTCTTCATTGATCGCAGCGACTTCCGCCGCCACCCCTTCACGACCCTCAGCCTTCCGATCATGATCGAGGCAGACGATATCGTGCTGAGCAATAACAAACTGCAGATCGTGCCCGATGTACAGGGAAGCGGCATCGGCCAGTTCATTGACGCCAACTCAGGATGGGTCAACCAGGGCTGGACGCTGGCATCCTACAAACACCATTACGACACTGATTTCGGCTTTGGCGAAGGCGCCTCGGACTACAGCCAGCTGGTGTTCGAAGTGAAGTATGCCTCCAGCAGCTGGTCAGCTTTCTGGAAAGTGCTGGTGCCACTGCTGATCGTGATGGCCATGATCGCTGGCGCCACAAAACTGGATACCACGCATTACGACGTTCGCCTCACGCTGCCCGTCACCGTGCTGCTGACCCTGGTGTTCCTGCAACAGACGCACGACAGCGATCTACCACGACTTCCCTATCTCACCTTCCTGGATGAAGTCTATGTCGTTGCCTACATCCTCACCCTTGGGGCCTTTGTCATGATGCTCTGGGCCTGTCGGCGCTACTACAAGGCGCTGCAAATCAAAGACCCGCTCGAGCAAGAGCTGGAAATGAAAAAGCTGGACAAGTCAGACGATTACTGGCCCACCTATGTGATCGGCGCAGGCATCATCTCGTTGACCATCAGCTGGTTTACGGGGTGATCAAGACAGTGGATGACAGACAGTGGATGACAGACAGCGGATGGCAGCGCCGAACAGGCTGCCATCCAGAGGGAGAGTGCTGCAGGGGCAGGGGCCTCAGACCAGGGGCGCGAGCTCCTCGAAGCGGAACGCCTGGCGGCCGGCGGGGGTATCGCCGTGGGCCTCCGTCTCCACCACCCGCTCGCTGAGCACCCAGGGGCCGGCCTCGGCCAGGGGCACGAAGGTGTCGGTGAAGCGGCTCTTGCCGCCCTTGGCGGCGCCGGTGGCGGGATCGGCGTACTGGCTGGTGTAGGTGTGGCTGAGGTAGCCGGCACCAGTGTCGGTGGTGGATTCGGTGAAGATCGTCACCACGGTGCCGTGGATATGGCGGTGCACCATCGTCACCACATCGCCCTTGATGCGGTAGCGATCGCCGGCGTTCTTGCCGCCCACGATCACCTCGGTTCCCACCGCATCGGTGTCACCGGCGGTGAAGGTGTTCTCGCCGTGGGTCTGCTCGAAGCTGCGGCGCACCCGGTGGATCGCCACCTCCCAGAGCTGGGAGGCCACGGCCTTGTGGATCTCGGCGTCGTCGATGCCCTCCACGGTGGCCTTGAGGTCAGCGCCCACCTGGAAGCGGCCCTCCACCCGGCGGTCGTCCTGCTCCCACACGGCCCGGCCCTGGTAGCCGCCGAAGCCCGGATCCCAGGTGTAGCGGTTCGCGTAGGCGGCGCGGAAGGCCGTGGTGCAGTCGGCCCCGGGGGCGATGGCGCTGCTGGGGGCGGTCGGATGGCCGATCGAGATGGGCATGGGGAAGGGCTGGGGGCAGGCTGCCTCCAACCCTAAGCAGCGCCAGGACTCAGAGGCTGCCGCCTCAGCGGGACAGCGGCGGATGGATGTCCTGCAGGGCCGTCACCGCGAAGCTCTCGCCCTGCAGCGCCGCGATCGCCTCCACGGCGGCACGGGCGCCGGCCAGGGTGGTCACCGTGGGCACCGCGTAGTCGATGGCGGCACGGCGCAGGTACTTGTCGTCGTGGGCGGCCTGGCGGCCCACCGGCGTGTTGATCACCAGCTGGATGCGGCCGGAGCGGATCGCGTCCTCGATGTTGGGGCGGCCCTCGTGCACCTTGAGGATGCTCTCCACCGCCAGGCCGGCCTGCCGCAGGGCGGCGGCGGTGCCCTCGGTGGCGATCAGCTGGAAGCCCAGCTCCGCCAGGCGGCGGGCCACCGGCAGCAGGGCCGCCTTGTCGCGGTCGTGGGTGGAGAGGAACACCTCGCCGCTGGTGGGCAGGGCCTCGCCGGCCCCCAGTTCCGCCTTGGCGTAGGCCAGGCCGAAGCTGGTGGCGGTGCCCATCACCTCGCCGGTGCTGCGCATCTCCGGGCCCAGCAGCGAATCGGCGCCGGGGAAGCGCTTGAAGGGCAGCACCGCCTCCTTCACCGCCTGCAGCGGCGGCACCGGCTCCGTGGTGAGGCCGATCTGCTCGAGCGTCCTGCCGGCCATGATCTGGCTGGCGATCTTGGCCAGGGGCACGCCGGTGGCCTTGGCCACGAACGGCACCGTGCGCGAGGCGCGGGGGTTGGCCTCGATGATGAACACCTCGCCGTCCTTGACGGCGAACTGCAGGTTGATCAGGCCGTTCACCTGCAGGGCCAGGGCCAGGGCCTCGCTCCACTGGCGGATCGTGGCCAGGGCCTGCTGATCCAGGCTCACCGCCGGCAGGGCACAGGCCGAATCGCCCGAGTGCACGCCGGCGGGCTCGATGTGCTCCATCAGGCCGCCGATCACCACCCGGCCGGTGGCGTCGCAGAGGGCATCCACGTCCACCTCGGTGGCGTTCTCCAGATATTGGTCGATCAGCACCGGGTGGTCGGGCTCCACCTGCACCGCCTCCACCATGTAGCGGTTGAGTTCCTCCTCGTCGTACACCACCTCCATGGCGCGGCCGCCCAGCACGTAGCTGGGCCGCACCACCACCGGATAGCCGACGCGGGCGGCGATGGCGCGGGCCTCCGCCTGGCTGCGGGCCAGGCCGTTGCGGGGCTGGCGGATGTCGAGCTGGCGCAGGATCGCCTCGAACTGCTCGCGGTCCTCCGCGGTGTCGATCGATTCGGGCGAGGTGCCCCACAGGCGCGTGCCGGTGGCCAGGCCCTCGGGGCTGGCCAGCCAGCGCAGCAGCGGCAGGGCCAGCTTCAGCGGCGTCTGGCCGCCGAACTGCACGATCACCCCCTCGGGCTTCTCGGCCTCGACCACGTTGAGCACGTCCTCGAGGGTGAGGGGCTCGAAGTAGAGGCGATCGCTGGTGTCGTAGTCGGTCGACACCGTTTCGGGGTTGCTGTTCACCATCACCGTGGCGAAGCCCTCGGCCTGCAGGGCGAAGGAGGCATGCACGCAGCAGTAGTCGAACTCGATGCCCTGGCCGATGCGGTTGGGACCGCCACCCAGGATCATCACCTTGCGGCGCGTCTCGGGCTGCACCTCGCTCTCCGGCGGGATCAGCTCCAGGCTGCCGTCGGCATGGAGCCGCTCGGTGGGCCGCTCGTAGGTGGCGTAGTGGTAGGGCGTGGTGGAGGCGAATTCGGCGGCGCAGGTGTCCACCGTCTTGAAGACGGCGTTCACCCCCAGGCCCTGGCGGTGGCGGCGCACCTCCAGCTCCTGGCTGCCGGTGGCCCAGGCGATCTGCCGGTCGGAGAAGCCCAGCTGCTTGAGCTCCAGCAGCGCAGCGGCCTCGAGCTGGGCGAGGGAGCGCCCCTGCAGCAGCCGCTGCTCGGCCTCGAGGATCCGGCGCAGCTTGGCCAGGAACCAGGGGTCGATGGCGGAGAGCCGATGGATCTCGGCATCGCTGTAGCCGGCCACCATGGCGGTGCGCACCGCGAAGATGCGATCCGGCGCCGGGGTGCGCAGCTCCCGGTCGAGCTCGGAGCGCTCGGGGCTGGCATCGGGCCGGTCGCAGCCCCAGCCGGCGTGGCCCGTTTCCAGGGAGCGCACCGCCTTCTGGAACGACTCCTCGAAGCTGCGGCCGATCGCCATCGCCTCGCCCACCGACTTCATCGCCGTGGTGAGCACCGCCGGGCTGCCGCGGAACTTCTCGAAGGCGAAGCGGGGGATCTTCGTCACCACGTAGTCGATCGTGGGCTCGAAGCAGGCCGGCGTCTTGCCGGTGATGTCGTTGAGGATTTCATCGAGGGTGTAGCCCACCGCCAGGCGGGCGGCGATCTTGGCGATCGGGAAGCCGGTGGCCTTGGACGCCAGGGCCGAGCTGCGGCTCACGCGTGGGTTCATCTCGATCACCACCACATCGCCGTTGGCGGGGTTGATGGCGAACTGGATGTTGCTGCCGCCCGTATCCACGCCGATCTCGCGGATGATCGCGATCGACTGGTCACGCAGCCGCTGGTATTCGCGGTCGGTGAGGGTCTGGGCCGGGGCCACGGTGATCGAATCGCCCGTGTGCACGCCCATCGGATCGAGGTTCTCGATCGAGCACACGATCACCACATTGTCGGCGGTGTCGCGCATCACCTCCAGCTCGAACTCCTTCCAGCCCAAGAGCGACTGCTCGATCAGGATCTGGGACACCGGGCTGGCCTCGAGGCCGCTCTTGCAGATCGCCCGGAACTCCTCGGGGTTGTAGGCGATGCCGCCGCCGGAGCCGCCGAGGGTGAAGGCGGGCCGGATGATGCGCGGATACGTGCCGATCTGCTCGCCCACCAGCTCCGACTCCTCCAGGCTGGTGGCGATGCCGGAGGGGCACACGGCCACGCCGATGCGCCCCATCGCCCGCTTGAACAGGTCGCGGTCTTCCGCCTTCTCGATCGCCTGCAGGTTGGCGCCGATCAGCTCCACCCCGAAGCGCTCCAGGGTGCCGTCGCGGGCCAGGGCCACCGCCAGGTTGAGGGCGGTCTGGCCGCCCATGGTGGGCAGCAGCGCATCGGGGCGCTCCTGCTCGATCACCCGCCGCACCACCTCGGGGGTGAGCGGCTCGATGTAGGTGCGATCCGCCATGTCCGGATCGGTCATGATCGAGGCCGGATTGCTGTTCACCAGCACCACCTCGAAGCCCTCGGCCCGCAGCGCCTTGCAGGCCTGGGTGCCGGAGTAGTCGAACTCGCAGGCCTGGCCGATCACGATCGGCCCGGAGCCCAGCAGCAGGATGCGACGCAGATCCGTGCGACGGGGCATGGGCGGGGGGATGGCGGCCAAACCTGGCTAGCCTCTCACGCGCCGTCTCGGCCCACCGTTCAGCCAGGGCCAAGGGTGCTGGCTGCGGTGGCTAGTGTTGACACCACGACCAAGCCCTCCACCACCTCCATGAGCGAACTCCAGCGCCTGAAGGGGCTGCTGCCCCCGGAAATGCAGAGCTGGGTGTTCGTGGAAGCCGCCGCCTCCGCCGATCCCCCGCTGATCACCATCGAGGAGATCGGCCGCGATGAGGTGGAGATCCAGGTGGACCTGGAGAAGTGGGACCAACTGGCCCTGGACCACCGCAACCTGCTCTTCTGGCACGAGGTGGGCCGCATCCAGAACGACGCGGTGCCCCGCGACGGGTGGGAGATGGCGGCCCTGGCCATCGGCCTCGGCGGCGCCATCGGCGAGCTGTGGGTGCAGGACGGCCTGCTGCTGGTGATGGCCCTCGGGCTCTCGGGCTTCGCCGGCTACCGCCTCTATCTCAAGAACAACTCCGAGAAGCGCCTCCAGGACGCGATCACGGCCGACGAGCGGGCGATCGATCTGGCCTGCCGCTTCGGGTACACCCTCCCCAACGCCTACAAGAGCCTGGGCGGCGCCCTCAAGGAGCTGGTGGAGCAGACCCGCAAGAAGAAGAAACGGGCCTTCTACGAAGACCGGCTGGAGGCGCTGCGCAAGAGTGCCGGCAAGGCCCGGGCCGAGATGGCCCAGCAACAGGGGTCCCGTCAATCCGTGAGCAGCGAGAACGTCTATGGCTGAGGCCAGCACATCCGGGACCAGCCCCTCCCAGGCCAGCGGCCCAGGGGTCCCCAGCGCCAAGCCCAGCCCCGACCCCAGCCGCCCCCGCCTCGATCCCAACGACAGCAAGGCCCTGGCCCTGCTGGCGGCCGAGGCCTGCGACGACCGCAAGGCCGCCGACATCGTGCTGATCCGGGTGGAGGAGATCTCCTCGATCGCCGACTGGTTCGTGATCGCCAGCGGCTTCTCCGACGTGCAGGTGCGCGCCATCGCCCGCTCGGTGGAGGACAAGGTGGAGGAGGCCAGCGGCCGGCTGCCGCTGCGCAAGGAGGGCCAGACCGAGGGCCGCTGGGTGCTGCTCGATTACGGCGAGGTGATCGTGCACGCCCTCACCCCCGATGAGCGCAGCTACTACGACCTGGAGTCCTTCTGGGGCCACGGCGAAAAGGAGACCTACCTAGGCTCGGCCCCAGACGCGCCGGCCTGAGGGCCGAGACCCCATGGCCGCTCCTGGTCCCCCCGATCCCGGTGCGGTGGCGACGGCGGCCTGCCCGGTGCCACCGGCCCAGCGGCCCCTGGAGCAGTACCGCGAGCTGGCGAATTCCTGGTTCTTCGCCTGGCCCCACGCCAGCTTCGCGAGCCTGCTGCGGCCGCTGGCCGTGTGTTGGCTGCTGCTGCTGCCCGGGGCCTGGCTGGTGGCCAGCGGCAGCGTGGCCCTGCGCCACGATCCGCCGCGGCTGGTGGCGGCCGGTGCCGTGGCGGCCCTGGTGCTGCCGCTGCTGCTGCTGACGCGCCAGTGGCTGGGCTGGACCAGCATCCAGCGCCGCCTGGTGGCCACGGCGGTGGAGTACGAGGAATCGGGCTGGTACGACGGCCAGGTGTGGGAGAAACCCCTGGCCTGGCGGGAGCAGGACCTGCTGGTGGCCACCCACCAGGTGCGGCCGGTGCTGGAGCGCCTGCAGCGGGCCCTGGCGATCGCCGCCGTGCTGCTCCTGGCCGGGGCGAGCCTCTGTCAGGCTCTCTGAGCCAGCCACCGCGGCGATGACCTTCTCCAGCAGCTTCGGCTCCCCCCAGCGCCCCGGAGTGCCGCCACTGGAGGTGCGCCTGCGCCGCAACGGCATCACCGAATCGGTGCACCGGGTGCATGCGGTGGTGTGCGACCAGCGGGGCCGGGTGCTGATGCGCGCCGGTGATCCCCAGAAGCTGAGCTTCATCCGCTCGGCCCTCAAGCCCTTCCAGGCCCAGGTGTTCGTGGGCAGCGGCACGGCCGATGCCGCCGGCGCCGACGACCGCGCCCTGGCCATCGCCTGCGCCTCCCACGCCGGTGAGGCCCACCAGGCCCGCGAGGCCTTCAAGATCCTCTGGCAGTCGGACCTGGAGACCGACCAGCTGCAGTGCCCGGTGCCGGCGGGCGCCAGCAGCCGGCTCGAGCACAACTGCTCCGGCAAGCACGCCGCCTTCCTGGCCACCTGCAAGCGCATGCACTGGCCGCTGGAGTCGTACCTGCAGGGGGACCATCCGCTGCAGCAGCAGGTGCTCAAGCAGGTGGGCGAGCTGCTGGGCATGCCCGGCGCCGAGCTGGTGATGGCCCGCGACGACTGCGGCGCCCCCACCCTGCAGCTGCAGCTGGCCCAGATGGCCCTGCTGTTCGCCCACCTGGGGGCGGGCCAGCAGCCGGAGCTGGAGCGCCTCAGCCGCGCCATGCTCGCCCACCCCGATCTGGTGGCGGGCGAAGGCCGCTTCGACACGGCCCTGATGCGGGGCGGCCACGGCCAGGTGATCAGCAAGGGCGGCGCCGAGGGCATCCAGTGCCTGAGCCGCGTGGGCGAGGGGCTGGGCCTGGCGATCAAGGTGGAGGACGGCGCCAGCCGCGCCAAGCACGCCGTCGCCCTGCACCTGCTGCGCCAGCTGGAGTGGCTCACCCCCTTCACCCTGGAGGAGCTGAGTCAGCAGTTCCTCCACCCCAACGACGCCGTGGATCTGCAGGTGAGCGGCGAGCTGCGCTTCGACGCCAGCCGCTGAGCGGCCGGGCTAGCCCCCCAGGGCATCACGCTCGAACTGCTCGGCGGCGGCCGTCGTGGCGGTGCTGGCGAACAGTCCGGCGGCAATCGCGGGGCTGATGGTGAAGGTGTCGAGGCCCTCGGCGGCCAGGCGGGCCAGATCCTGGGGCTGCCGCAGGCTGGCCACCAGCAGCCGCAGCGGCGAGCCGATCCCCGCCACGCAGCGCTGCATCGCCGCCAGTTCGGCGTGGCCATCGCGGCCCAGATCGCCGATGCGGCCCAGGTAGGGGGCGATGTAGTCGGCGCCGAGGGCCGCGGCGAGCAGCACCTGGGCGGGCTCGTAGCAGGCGGTGAAGGTGATCGGGATGGCCTCCTCCAGCAGCTGCCGGGCCGCCAGGGCTCCGGCGCGGGTGATCGGCAGCTTCACCCAGACGCGGCGGGGAGCCAGGGCCGCCAGGGCGCGGCCGCAGGCCAGGTAGCGCTCGGCCTGGGCTTCCGGGGCCTGGGCCCCAGGCGCCTGGCCGGCGGCTGACCCGGGACCCGCGCCGATCCCGACCCAGGCCTGCAGGTGCACCTCCCGCGCCCCCAGCGCCAGGGCCCGCTCGGTGAGTGCCGCCAGGTGGTCGAGGCGGCAGGGCTGGCCGGCCCGGCGCAGCAGCGTGGGGTTGGTGGTGACGCCGTGGAAGAGGCCACTCGGCAGCCACTCCGCCCAGGCGGCGGGGTCGGCGGAGTCGAGCAGCAGACGCAGGGCCATGGCGGTTGCTCAGGCGGGCGGCAGGACGGCGGCGCCCTGGCGGCGGCTGTGGCGCAGGGAATCCCCCAGGGCCAGCAGCAGCAGCACCACGCCGATCAGTCCGCTCAGCCACTCCGGCACATGCTGACCCCAGCGGGCCAGCACCACACCGGCGAGCATCAGCAGCCCCAGGGCGCCGATGGCGTAGTGGGCACCATGCTCCAGGTAGATCAGCTGCTCGAGGGCCCGCTCGCGGCTGAGCATCACCGTGAGCGAGCGGATGAACAGGGCCCCCAGGCCCAGGCCGATCAGGATCAGCACCAGCTGGTTGGTGATCGCGAAGGCGCCGATCGTGCCATCGAGGCTGAAGGAGGCATCGAGCAGCTCCAGATACACCAGGCTGGCCAGGCCGCCGCCGGCCGCCATCCGCCCCGCAGCCTCCTCCTCAGCGCCGAAGAACTCAGCCAGGGACGTGCTGAGGATCTGCAGCACCAGGCCCAGCAGTCCACTGAACAGGATCGCGGCCTGCTGGCCCCCGGGCGCGGCGGCGCTGACCGCCAGCAGCAGCACCAGGGCCAGGGCCACCTCCAGCGACTCCACCCGGCCGGCACGGCTCAGCCGCGATTCCACCACCTGGACCCAGTGCAGGGTCTTGGCCTCATCGAAGAAGTAGCGCAGGAAGACCAGCAGCAGGAACATGCCGCCGAAGGCCAGGATGCGCGGCTCGGCCACCTCCAGCAGCTGGTGGTAGCGCTCGGGGTGGTGCATCGCCGCCTCGAACGCCTCGCCGAGGCCGATCCCCCCCGCCAGGGCCACGAGCACCAGGGGCCCCAGGAAGCGCACGCCGAACACCGGGATCACCAGGCCCCAGGTGAGGAAGAAGCGCTGTTGGGGCGGAGTGAGCCGCTCGAGCACCCGGGCATTGACCACGGCGTTGTCGAAGGAGAGGCTGATCTCCAGGGCCAGCAGCACCAGGGTCACCCAGGCGGCCTCAAGGCCGCGGGCGATCAGCACGGCGACGAGCCCGACCCCGCAGCAGAGCAGGGGGAACCGCACGTAGCGGAGGTAGCGGGTCATGGGCGCTGGCGGCAGCCCTCCATCCTGCTGGCCGGCTGCGCCGCCATCCCGATCAAGGCCCTGGGGAACGACCCGAGGAACGACCCGAGGAGCGCCCCGCCCCGAGAACGGGCCGGATTGCGGCCCCGAAGCCCCGTGTTGTATGGTTCACAGGTCGCCGCGGGGTAGAGCAGTCTGGTAGCTCGTCGGGCTCATAACCCGAAGGTCAGGAGTTCAAATCTCCTCCCCGCCACCAACTCCCGAAACCCCGGCCTTCCCTGAAGTGCCGGGGTTTTTCGTTGGGGGATTGCCTGGCATTCGCACGCTGGCTTGCCCACCTGGATCACCTGCCACCTGGGACGCCTCCCGCCTGGATCTCCTCCCGAAACGCTGCCCCGCATCGCCATGGATTCCTTCCCGACGTCCAGCCCGAGTGCTCAGGCCGGTGACGGCGCCAGCGCCGCGGCGACGGACGCCGCCACCGCCCCCGCTGGACCTGCAGGAACGCCGACGGGCGCAGGCCGGCGCCCCGAACACCCCGTGATCTGGCTGGCGCTGCTGGTGTGGCTCAGCGTCGAGGCGATCGGCGAGGGGCTCGTGGCCCTCAGCACCCTGCTGGCGGACTCCACCCCCACGGCCACGGCCAGCGCCGCCACCACGGCCGAGGCCCTGCCCACCCCCCAGGTGACCCCCTCCTGATGGCCCAGGGTCCCGACGCGATCGTCGTCGGCTCCGGCGCCACCGGCGGCGTGGCGGCCATGGTGCTGGCCCAGGCCGGCCTGCGGGTGCTGGTGCTCGAGGCCGGCCCGGAGCTCAGCGCCCGACGCGCCTTCGGCAGTGAGCCCCTCAACACGGCCCGCCGCATCGCCGCCCTCAGCAGCGGCCACCAGCGCCATGCCAGCCACCACCCCGGCTACTGGAAGGCCAACCCGGAGCTGTTCGTCGACGAGCGTCAGAACCCCTACAGCACGCCGGCCGAGCGGCCCTTCCTCTGGACCCGTGGCCGCCAGGTGGGCGGCAAGAGCCTCACCTGGGGCGGCATCACCCTGCGCCTCTCCGACTACGAATTCAAGGCGGCCGAGCGGGATGGCCACGGCCGCAGCTGGCCGATCGGCCACGCCGACCTGGCCCCCTATTACGCCCGGCTGGAAACCCTGCTGCAGGTCCACGGCCAGGCCGATGGCCTGCCCCAGCTGCCCGATGGCGTCTACCAGGATCCCCTGCCCTTCACCCCCGCGGAGGCGACGCTGCAGCGGGCGGTGGCCCGGGAGCTGGGCCTGCCCCTGATCCACTCCCGCGGCTTCGCGCTGCACCGCGCCGGCGCCGGGCCCTGGCCCCGCTCCAGCTCCCAGGGGGGCTGCCTGGCCGCCGCCCTGGCCACGGGGCGGGTGGAGCTGCGCAGCGGCGCGGTGGTGAGCCACGTGGAGGTCGACCCGGGCACGGGGCGTGCCCAGGGGGTGGTCTACGTGGAGGCGTCCAGCGGCAGGCGCCAGCGGGTCCAGGCCGCCCTGGTGGTGCTGTGCGCCTCCACGATCGAGAGCGTGCGGCTGCTGCTGCACAGCGTCCAGCAGGGCGGCCTGGAGGATCCCTCCGGCAGCCTCGGGCGCGGCCTGATGGACCACATCTCCACCAGCCGCTTCTTCGCCCTGCCGCACCAGCCGCCCGCGGGGCCCAGCGAGCTCTCCGGCGCCGGCAGCGTCTTCCTGCCCAACACCGTGAACCTGGGCGATGGCGGCCCAGGCGCCACCAGCAGCGACGGCGCCACCGACTTCCTGCGCGGCTATGGCCTCTGGGCCGGCATCCAGCGCTTCGATCCGCCGGCGCCGTTCAGGCGGGAGCGGGATGCGGCGGTGGGCTTCCTGATCGGCCACGGCGAGGTGCTGGCCCAGGACCACAATCGCGTGAGCCTGGATCCGCAGCGCACCGATGCCTGGGGCCTTCCGATCGCCCACATCGACTGCCGCTGGGGCGAGAACGAGCGGCGCATGGTGGCCCACATGCAGGCCCGCATGCAGGCGGTGGTGGCCAGCGCCGGTGGCCGGATCGCCCCCCTCACGGATCTGTTCGTGTTTCCGCTGCTGGAGCCCCTGGTGAAGGGCAGCCTGGCGGTGGCCCCGGACGCGCCGCCACCCGGCTATTACATCCACGAGCTGGGCGGTGCACCGATGGCCGCCCGCGACGACGGCGGCGTGGTCAACCCCTGGAACCAGCTGTGGCGCACCCCCAACCTGCTGGTGACCGACGGTTCCTGCTGGCCCAGCGCCGGCTGGCAGAGCCCCACCCTCACGGAGATGGCGATCACCTGGCGGGCCTGTGAGCAGGCCGCCGCCGCCCTGCGGCGCGGCGATCTCTGAACGGCGGTTGGTGAGGAGGCGCTCACGCCCAGGGCAGAGCGGTGTGCATCACCACAGTTTTCAACGGCGGTCGCCCCCACACTCTGCGGGCGACCTCACAAGGGTCGGGCAAGGGAGAAACAGACGGGCGGGGGTTCGGAACCCCCGCCTTTTTTCTTGGCCGGTCAGTCGCCGGGTCGCATGAACAGGCCGTTGAGGTAGTGCTGGGCCACGCAGCGGTCGCTGCAGCCGTTCTGGAACAGGAAGCCGGCCAGGGCGGAGGTGATCACCCGGTACTGGTCCCACTCGGGGCGGGCGCTGAGGAAGTTGCGCATGCCCTCGAACAGGGCTTCGGGCACCTCGGCCTCCAGGCTGACGCGCGGGGCCTGCGGGGCGCCGCTGGGCTCCTCGGCAGCCGCTGCCGTGGAGAGGGAGGCCGCAGGGGTGGCGTCGTCGCGCTCCAGGCAGCGGCGCAGCTGATCGCGCTGGGGCAGGCGGCGCGGTGCTTCGGAGCGCTGGGGACGGGCCTGGGCGTGGCCAGGGCCGGGGTGGTCGTGGCCGCTGCGCCCCAGGGCACCTGGCTCCTGCGTCCCCCGATCCCAACCCATGCCCATGTCTGCGTCCAAGCGTCTCACGTCCGTCCTGCCGACCAAGAAAGCCACAGCCCACCCCCCGACGTCAAAGGGCGGGCCGCGGGCGTGAACCCAGGTCGATCCAGCGTGAGACAGGCCGCCGGCACTGGCGCATCCCCGGGGCTGTGGCCCTGGCGGCACGCTCGCCTAGCAGCAAGGAACCGCCTGTCAAGTGCGCGGTTGGCCGATCAGCGCAATCCCCAACACCCTCGCTCCGACCGCCGCTTTTCCTCCGAATCCTGTGGAAAACCCCCCATAAAGCTGGGGAAAAAGCACTTCAACTGGGGAAATCCACTTTGGATAAGCAGGGCTTATGTCGCTGGATCTCATGGGACCCGGAGCCTCCGAGACGGATGAGGCAGGGGCCGATCCCGCAGGCGGCCCGTCGGTTCCAGCCGTGCTGGCCAGGGGGCCAGCCGAGTCGGCTCCCGCAGCCCTGCTCAGGCGGCCCCATCCGGCCGCTGGGCCGACCGCTGCAGGGTGCGGGGGCCCAGGGGATGGTCGGCGTGGGGATAGGGGGCATGGCCGTGGTCATGGCTGTGGTCGTGGCCGGAGCCGGGGCCGTGATCGTGGCCGTGCCCATGGCTGTGCCCATGGGCGCCGTCCTGGGCGTCGTGGTGGGCGTGGCCGTGGTCCGGCCCCTCAGCGGGGGCGTGGTGGTGGTGGCCCAGGGGGATCGGGATGCCATCGGGCTGGCAAGCACCGGTGCACTCGTGCTCGCAGAGGGTGCAGCCCTCCACCAGGCCCTCCACATGGTGGTGGTGGCTGCGCTGGGGTGCCCCCACTTCGGCCTCGAAGCCCAGCACCTGGGCCCGGTACTTGCAGAGGGAGCAGTTCATCTGGGTCTCGCCGCGCACCACCTCCAGCACCCGCTGGCGGAAGGTCTCGATCACCAGCGGGTGATCGCCCAGGTAGGAGGCCTCCACGAACTCCAGCTCGGGATGGTCCGCCGCCACCAGGGCCGTGTGCTGGCGGATGCGGCTCACCAGCACCCCGGAGAACAGGAAATAGGGGAACACCAGGATCCGCCGGAAGCCGAGGCGCACCGCATGGCGCAGGCCCGGCTCCACCAGCGGGAAGGTGACGCCGGAATAGAGCGTCTCGCCCCAGCCGAAGCCGAAGCCCTCCACCAGCATCCGCGTCACCTTGGACACATTGGAATTGGCATCGGGGTCCGACGAGCCGCGGCCCACCACCACCAGCAGGGTCTCGGCCAGGGGCACGGGCTGGTCGCCGCGGGCGCTGGCGGCGACATCGGCGCGATCGAGGGCCTGGCGCAGGCGGGCGCCGGCGGCCTGGATCATCTGCAGATCCACCCCCAGCTCGCGGCCGTAGTCCACCCGCAGGCCGGTCTCGGCGGCATAGGTGTTGAGCACCGAGGGGATGTCGTTCTTGGCGTGGCCGGCGGCGAACAGCATTCCCGGCACCGCCAGCACCCGCCGCACCCCCTGGGCGCGCAGGTCATCGAGGGCATCGCGCAGCACGGGCCGGGCGAACTCCAGGTAGCCGTAGGCCACCGGCAGCGTGGGCATCAGGGCCCGCAGGCCCTCGGCGAGCTGGGCAAACTCGGCGACGGCCTGGCGGTTGCGGCTGCCGTGGCCGCAGATCAGAACCCCGATCGGACCGCCCTCCAGCGCCTGGAGCTCGAGCAAATCCTGTTGCGCTGCGGTGGATGTCATGGGGTGCTCTGCCTGAAACGACCCTATCGCCGCCCCAGCCAGCACCAGGGATTCCACATCTTTGGAGTGATAGCCGCTCCCTGCGGCCGTCAAGCCAGCGCAAGAACTCGTTACATTTGCCCCATCGCCGCACCTGTCCCATGACCAGCAGCCCCGCCGTCTCCCCCAGCGCCAGCGACAGCTGGTTCCAGGCCGCGGCCACCGCCCAGATCCACGCCGAACAGCTCCAGCGCGTGGAGCTCTTCAACGGCCGGGCCGCCATGCTCGGCTTCCTGATCGGCGTGCTCACCGAGGCCCTCACCGGCCAGGGGATCCTGCACCAGATCGGCCTGGCCACCCTGCTCGGCCCCGGCGGCGGCCTCGGCTGACCGCCAGGCCCTGGAACCCTGGCAGCGGCAGCTCACGGCCCTAGATTGCCGGTCTACAGAGGCCTGTCTTGGCCAGTCCGGAGTCCCAGCGCGAGGTGAGCATGGCGGCGCCGCTCGGAGCAGCCGCCACTGCCATCGCCCTCCCAGATCGGGCGGCCCTCTACCGCCATCTTCTTGATCTCGTCGACGGGGCCTGCACGATCCTCGACGCCGACAGCGGCAGGATCCTCGACTGCAACGTCGCCGCCCATGAGCAGCTTGGCTACAGCCGGGAGCAATACCTGGCGATCACCCCCAGTGCGCTCCAGGCCGACCCGGCCCATGACCGGGCCTGGGTGGAGGCGGTACTCGCGGAGCTGCGCCAGCGCGGCCGACTGAGCTTCAGCACCAGCCACCGGCACCGCAACGGCAGCGCCGTAGCCGTGGAGGTGCACCTGGAGCTGGCGCACTGCGGCGGCCAGGTCCTGCTGCTGGCCGCCACCAGCGAACGCCCCGAGCTGCTGCGCATCCAGGAGGACCTGGAACGCTCGAATCGCCAGCTGCTGGAGGCCGAGCAGCTGGCCCAGCTGGGCAGCTGGCAGCTGCCCAGCCTGCACGGGCCGATCCGCTGGTCGCCCCAGATCGCGCAGATCCTCGAGCTCTCCGACAGCCACCGTCCCCAGCTGCGTTTCTATCTCTCCCGGGTTCACCCCGACGATCGAGGGGGGCTGCGGCAGGCCATCCGCGAGCTCGCCAAGGCGGGCCGTCCGCTGGAGTTAGAGCAGCGCCTGCGGCTCGCCAACGGTAAGCGCAAGGTCGTGGTGCTGCGCGCCCGCATGAACGCCGACAGGCTCGGCCGCCCCATCGGCGTGGTCGGCACCCTCCAGGACGTAACGGCCGCCAACGCCCTGAAGGAGCAGCTGGAGCAGACCGCTTACCGCGACGTGGTGACCGGCCTGCCGAACCGGGCCGCCAGCCATCGCCACCTGGACCAGCTGCTGCGGGAGCTGCCCCGCACCTCCAACCTGGCGGCGATCTGCCTGGACATCGACGACTTCCAGGCGATCAACGACAGCTTCGGCATCGCCGTGGGCAACCGCGTGCTCGAGGAGACCGGCCGCCGGCTCCAGCAGCTGCTGGGCCCGGCCGACTGGGTGGCCCGCACGGGCAGCGATGAATTCCTGGTGTTGAGCCCCCACCGGCACAGCATCGGCGAGGCCCGCAGCCTGGCGATGGAGCTGCAGCGCCAGCTGGCCCGGCCCCTGCCGATCCAGGACCACCTCGCCGTGACCCTGGCCGTCACGGTGGGGGTGAGCGTGTGGCCCGAGCACGGCGGCGATCCACTGGAGCTGCTGCAGCGGGCCAACACCGCCCTCACCGAGGCCAAGCAGCGGGGGCCGCGCCAGCTCGAGGTGTACTCCAACCTGATCAGCGCCCGCCTGCTGGCGCGCACCCAGCTGGAGCAGGAGCTGGCCCGGGCGGTGGACCGGGAACAGCTGCGGCTGGTGTTCCAGCCCCAGACCGACGGCCACGGCCGGGTGGTGGGGGCCGAGGCGCTGCTGCGCTGGATCGATCAGCGCGGCCAGGCCCAGTCGCCCGCCAATTTCATCCCGCTGGCGGAGCGCACCGGCCTGATCCACGCCATCGGCCAGTGGGTGCTGGAGGAGAGCTTCCGCCAGCTGGCGGCCTGGCGGAAGCAGGGGCTACAGCTGCCGCTGCTCTCGATCAACCTCTCCTCCATCCAGCTGCAGGACCCGGAGCGCAAGCTCAGCCGCTTCATCCACACCTGCAGCCGGCAGTACGGCATCGAGCCGCAGCAGCTGGAATTCGAGCTCACCGAAACGGCGATCCAGCGGGATGCGGTCCTGGTGACCGAGCAGCTGCAGGAGCTGGCCGGCCTGGGCTTCAAGCTCGCCCTCGACGACTTCGGCACGGGCTATTCCTCCCTGGAGGTGCTGCACCGCCTGCCGCTGGACAAGCTGAAGATCGATCGCTGCTTCATCGATCCGCTGGTGGACCGCCACACCGACCGCAGCATCGTGGCGGCCACCATCGCCATGGCGCGCCAGCTGGGTCTGACGCCCCTGGCCGAGGGGGTGGAGAACGCCGGCCAGGTGGAGCTGCTGCTGGAGCTGGGCTGCGAGCTCTTCCAGGGCTACCACTTCGGCAGGCCCATGGAGGCGGGCGAGCTGGGGGAGCGGCTCGCCGCCCAGGGCCAATAGACCAGCGGGGACTGGGGCGATCAGCCCAGAGACGATCAGCCCGGAAGCGATCCGCTCAGCGGCGATCCCACCAGCGGCAAGGCAGCGAGGGAGCCCAGACGGGTCAGCAGACCCTGATGCAGCCAGGCCCCCACGAAGCCGAGCGGACGCAGGGGGTAGCCCACGAAGTCCGACAGCAGCTCGAGCGGATCCAGAAACACGGGCAGCCGGGCGATTAAAACCACTGTAACGAATCATTGCCATTCTGAGAGCCTGGGAGAATGGCGACATGTCCAGCCCCGTCCCTGCGGCCGCCGGCTCCGGCGGCAACCGCGGCCCCGGCAACAGCAACAGCCCCGGCAGCAGCCCTGCCCCCGGCTCCCTTGCCGTGATCGGCGCCGGTGCGGCGGGCTGCGCCTGCGTCGCGGCGCTGCGGCGCCAGGGCTGGGCGGGGCCGATCTCCCTCTGGGACAGCGGCCGGGGGCCGGGGGGGCGCACCGCCACCCGCCGCTCCCGCAGCGACCCCGGGCTGCGCATCGACCACGGCGCGCCCCTGTTCAACCTCACGGCCAGCCCGCCGCCCACGCTGCTGGAGCCGCTGCTGGCCGGCGGCTGGATCGAGCCCTGCACCGACCCCATCGCCCAGCTCGACGGCCAGGGGCAGCTGCTTCCCGGCGGCAGCGCCCCCTACGGCCTCGGCAGCCTCTACCGGGGCCAGGGGGGCATGGAGCAGCTCTGCCGCGGCCTGCTGGAACAGGCCGGCGCCGGCGTGGAGACCCACTTCGCTCAGCTGGTGCGCCATCTGGAGATCACGCCGCAGCGGCGCTGGCGCCTGCTGGGCCCGGATCGCCAGAGCCTGGCGGAGGTGGACTGGCTGGTGCTGAGCGGCACCCTGCTGGCCCACCCCCGCAGCCGGCTGCTGCTCGACTGGCCGGAGGTGCCCCTGGCCGCCGCCGCCGCCCAGCTGCAGGCCCCCCAGCTGCAGCACGTGCTCGCCGTGCTGGCCTCGATCCAGTCGGAGGCGCGCAGCAACCTGCTGCTGCTGGTGCCCGCCGCCGCCGCCGCCCCCTGGCGCAAGCTGCCGTTCCGGCTGCTGGAGTTCTCGAATGCGGCCCAGCTGCGCTGGAACCTGTCGCGGCTGTCGGTGCAGCCCCTGGCCGATGGGCGCTGCGCCGTGGTGGCCCACTCCAGCGCCACCTTCGCCTCCGAACACCTGAGCGTGTACGGCTCGCGCTCCTCGATCGCCAGCCAGCTGGGGGTGACGCCGCGGCCCGAGCAGGAGCAGGCCGTGATCGAGGCCCTCACCGCCGCCCTGCGGGACGCCCTGGGCCAGGCCCTGGGCCGCTGGTTTTCCGCCGCGGCCCTGCGCCGCTCCCTGGCGGGCGAGCGCCAGCTGATGCGCTGGGGCGCCGCCTTCCCCCGGGCCCCGGGCCTGCCGCTGGAGCTGGCCCTCTGCCCCGCCAGCCGGGTGGGCTTCTGTGGCGACTACGTGGCCGGCCCGGGCTTCGGGCGCGTGGAGGGGGCCCTGCGCAGCGCCGAGGCCCTCGCGGGCCGGCTGCTGGTCGCCGCCGGTGGGGAGTCGGCCGGTGCCGCCGTCAACAACCGTTGCGACTCCAGACGCGGACCGACGCCCTTGCTTGGCTGAGGCCAGCACGCGCGAGGGAGCGATGGCGGCCGACGCAGCAGCGGCGCCCCTGCAGAGCGACCCCACCTACGACATCCTGCGCGCTCCCAGCGCCAGCCGCTGTCGGCCCTGTTCCGGCCGCGCACGGTGGCGGTGATCGGCGCCACGGAGCGGCCCGGCAGCGTGGGCCGCACCTTGCTCTGGAACCTGATCAGCCATCCCTTCGGCGGCACCGTGTTTCCGGTGAACCCGAAACGCCACAGCGTGCTGGGCATCCGCGCCTACGCCGCCGTGGGGGAGATTCCCGAGCCGGTGGACCTGGCGGTGATCGCCACCCCCGCCGCCGGCGTGCCGGACCTGGTGAGCGCCTGTGCCGCCGCCGGCGTCAAGGCGGTGGTGGTGCTCTCGGCGGGCTTCCGCGAGGTGGGGCCAGGCGGGCTGGCCCTGGAGACGGAGCTGCGCGAGCGGCTGCGGCGCAGCCCGATGCGCCTGCTGGGGCCCAACTGCCTGGGGCTGATGAACCCGCGCCTGGGGCTGAATGCCACCTTCGCCGGCGCCATGGCCAAGCCGGGCCACGTGGGCTTCCTGAGCCAGTCGGGGGCGATCTGCACGGCGGTGCTCGACTGGAGCCAGCGCCAGAACGTGGGCTTCAGCGCCTTCGTGTCGATGGGCTCGATGCTCGATGTGGGCTGGGGCGACCTGATCACCGCCCTGGGCGATGACCCCGACACCCACAGCATCGTGATCTACATGGAGTCGATCGGCGATGCGCGGGCCTTCGTGTCGGCGGCGCGGGAGGTGGCACTCACCAAGCCGATCGTGGTGATCAAGGGGGGCCGCACCGCCGAGGCCGCCCAGGCCGCCGCCTCCCACACCGGCGCCCTCGCCGGCAGCGACGCGGTGCTGGAGGCGGCCTTCCGCCGCTGCGGCGTGCTGCGGGTGGATCGCCTCTCCGATCTGTTCGACCTGGCCGAGGTGCTGGCCAAGCAGCCGCACCGCCCCGCCGGCCCGCGGCTCACGATCGTGACCAACGCCGGCGGGCCAGGGGTGCTCGCCACCGACGCCCTGGTGATGACCGGCGGCGAGCTGGCGCGCCTGGCCCCCGAGACCCTGGCCCGCCTCAACGAGCGGCTGCCGCCCCAGTGGAGCCATGGCAACCCGATCGACATCCTCGGCGACGCCGATCCCCAGCGCTACGCCGACGCCATCGCCGCCGTGCTCGACGATCCCAACAGCGACGGCCTGCTGGTGGTGCTCACCCCCCAGGCGATGACGGACCCCACCGCCACGGCCCAGCGGCTGCGCCAGCTGGCGGCCACCAGCCAGAAGCCCCTGGTGGCCAGCTGGATGGGCGGCGACGAGGTGGCCGCCGGAGAGGCGATCCTCAACGGCACCGGCATCGCCACCAACCGCTACCCCGACGCCGCCGCGCGCCTGTTCAACGCCCTCTGGCGCTACAGCTACAACCTGCGGGGCATCTACGAGACACCGGAGCTGCTGCCGGAGGCGGAATCCGGTGCGCCCGGATCCGGCGGGCCCGGCGAGCATCCGCAGGTGCGCCGGATCCTGAGCGAGGCCCAGGCCCAGGGCCGCCGGCTGCTCAGCGAGATCGAGGCCAAGCAGATCCTCGCGGCCTACGCCATCCCGGTGGTGGAGACGCACCTGGCCACCACGGCCGAGCAGGCGGTGGCCGCCGCCGCCGCCATCGGCTACCCGGTGGTGGTGAAGCTGCACAGCACCAGCATCAGCCACAAGAGCGAGGTGGAGGGGGTGCAGCTCAACCTGCAGGGCCCCGCCGAGGTGGAGCAGGCCTTCCGCACCATGGAGCAGCGCCTCGGCGAGCGCCTCGGCACGGCGGCCTTCAGGGGCGTGACGGTGCAGCGGATGCTGCGGCTGCAGGGGGCGATCGAGCTGATCGTGGGCAGCAGCATCGATCCCGAGTTCGGGCCGGTGATCCTGTTCGGCACCGGCGGCACCCTGGTGGAGGTCTACCGCGACAGCGCCGTGGCCCTGCCGCCCCTCAACACCACCCTGGCCCGGCGGCTGATGGAGCAGACCAAGGTGTACGGCGCCCTGCAGGGGGCGCGGGGCCGGCCGGCAGCAAACCTGGCGGAGCTGGAGAAGCTGCTGGTGCGGGTGAGCCAGCTGGTGCTGGAGCAGCCCCTGATCCGCGAACTCGACATCAACCCCCTGCTCGTCACCTGGAGCGTCGGGGAGCACGACGGTGGGGACGTCGACGGCCAGCCGAGCACGACCCAACTGGTGGCCCTCGATGCCCGCATCGTGCTGGCCGACGCCGCCGGCGACAGCTGCGGGCTGCCCAGGCCGGCGGTGCGGCCCTACCCCAGCCAATACGTGAAGGCCTGGCGGCTGCACGACGGCACGGCGGTGACGATCCGGCCGATCCGGCCCGAGGACGAACCGCTCCTGGTGGCCTTCCACCGCACCCTCTCGGAGGAGAGCGTCTACACCCGCTACTTCCACATGATGTCGCTGAGCAGCCGCATCACCCACGAGCGGCTGGTGCGCATCTGCTTCACCGACTACGACCGCGAGATGGCCCTGGTGGTGGACCGGCGCGATCCCGGGTCGGGCCTGCACACGGTGCTGGCCGTGGGGCGGCTCAGCCGCAGCCATGCCAGCGCCAGCGCCGAGTTCTCGCTGCTGGTGAGCGATCCCTACCAGCACCAGGGCCTCGGCACCGAGCTGCTAGGCCAGCTGCTGCGCATCGGCCGCGACGAGGGCCTGGCGGAGGTGACCGCCGAGATCCTGCACGAGAACGGCGCCATGCAGCGGGTCTGCCAGAAGCTGGGCTTCAGCCTGACCTCCACGCCGGACGTGGTGGAGGCCCGCATCAGCCTGCTGGAGCCGGCCTAGGTGCCGGGCTCCAGGGGCTCGCGCCGCTCCACCGGCTCCAGCAGGGCCGCCACGTGGGCCGCCGCCGAGCGGGCCAGGCCGGCCAGGTCGTAGCCGCCCTCCAGCACCGACACCAGCCGGCCACCGGCATGGCGCTCGGCGATGCCGCGCACCAGCCGGGTCAGCTCCCCAAAGTCGACATCCAGCAGCAGGAAGTCGCCCAGGGGATCGCCGAGGGCCCCATCGAAGCCGGCGGACACCAGCACCAGCTCGGGCCGGAAGGCCTCGGCCGCCGGCAGCAGCTGCTGCCGCAGGGCCCCGAGCACCGCCGCGCGGCCGGAGCCCGGCGGCAGGGGGCAGTTGATCGTGAACCCCTCGCCGGCGCCGCCGCCCCGCTGGCTCGCCGCCCCCGTGCCCGGATAGAGGGGCCACTGGTGCACGCTGAAATACAGCACGCTGGGATCGTCCCAGAAGATCGCCTGGGTGCCGTTGCCGTGGTGCACGTCCCAGTCGACGATCAGCACGCGGCCGACGCCCAGGGCCGCCTGGGCGTGGCGGGCGGCGATGGCCACGTTGTTGAACAGGCAGAAGCCCATGCCCCGCTCCGGCTCGGCGTGGTGGCCGGGCGGCCGCACCGCCGCGAAGGCATTGGCCACCTCACCCGCCTGCACCGCCTCCACGGCCGCCAGCAGGCCGCCGGCCGCCAGCCGGGCCACCTCCTCGGAGTGGTCGCCCAGGGGCGTGTCGCCGGTGGAGAGCTGCTCACGGCCGTAGGCGATGTCGCGCTGCACGGTCTGCAGGTAGCGGCGGCTGTGGCAGCGCAGCAGCTCGGCATCGGTGGCGGGCCGGGGCGCAATCGCCCGGCAGCGCTGGCGCAGGCCGGCTGTCTCCAGGCCCTGGATCAGGGCCTCGAGCCGCTGGGGCGATTCGGGGTGGCCCGCGCCGGTGTCGTGCAGCCCGAAGACCGGATCGAACACCAGACCGGTGCACTGCCCCATGGACCGCGGCTCAGGCCGCCAGCTCGCTGGTCTGGAGGGAATTCAGATAGCGCTTGCGCTGGCCCGAGGCCCAGGGTTCATCGGGGCCCACCAGGGCGGGGGCGGCGTGGAGCCCGCGGGCGGCACCGGCACGCCATTCGCTGGAGCTCGGGATGGAGGCTGAAGCCGTAGACGAAGAAGCGCTAGACGAAGAAATCGTGGAGGCCGAAGAAGTGGAGGCGGGTAGGGACGTGGACGCGAGAGGGCCGCTCTGCGGCGCTGCTGAAAACTGAGCCATGCCAGGACCCTAGGGCGATTTCCCGGAAATTCCGTATCGGCCCACACGCTGTCGCAGTCGGCGGGAACACCGACCGGCGCAGACCCGCCACCTCGTGACGGCCATAGCGGGGGCCTCCAGGTCCTGCCTACGGTGAAGCTGCCCCCCGAGGCCTGGATGCCGCAGAGCCCGCCGCCGGCCCCGCCCACAGACACTGGAGCCCCGGACACACCAGCCCAGGACCCGGGCCGCCAGCTCGTGGCCATCGGCTCCTCCGCCGGCGGCCTGGAGGCCCTGCAGGATCTGATCGGCAGCCTGGTGCCCAGCGGCCGCGTCTCCTACGTGGTGGCCCAGCACCTCTCGCCGGACCACCGCAGCCTGATCGTGGAGCTGCTGTCGCGGGCCACGGGCCTGTCGGTGGTGCAGGCGGTGGATGGGGCACGGCTGGAGCCCGATGTGATCGCCGTGGCGCCCCCTAACCACGACGTGACCGTGCTGGCTGACCGGCTGCGGGTGGTGGAACCCAAGGTCCGCTTCGGGCCCAGCCCCAGCATCGACCTGCTGTTCGAATCGGTGGCCGAGCACTGGGGCAGCCGCGGCGTGGCCGTGGTGCTCTCGGGCACGGGTTCCGATGGGGCCCACGGCCTGCGCTCGGTGCGGGCGGCCGGGGGCCTCACGGTGGTGCAGACGCCGGAGAGTGCCAAGTTCGACGGCATGCCCAAGGCGGCGATCGCCCTGGGCGGCGCCGATCTGGTGCTCGATGCCCGCGGCATCGGCCAGCGCCTGGCCGACCTGGTGGCCGGCGGCGGCGACTGGGTGGGCCACAGCCTGCCGCCCCCCCGGGCGGAGCGGCTGCAGGACGTGGTGAGCCGGCTCAAGCGGGTGGTGGGGGTCGACTTCTCCCGCTACAAGCCCTCCACCCTGCGGCGCCAGGTGCAGCGGCGCATGGCGATCCGCCAGGTGAGCAGCGTGGAGGACTACCTGCCCCTGCTGGCGGCCGACGCCGACGAGGCCGTGGCCCTGGCCCACAACCTGCTGGTCAACGTCACCGCCTTCTTCCGCGACCCGGAGTGCTTCGAGGCCCTCGCCGACCAGCTGCGCCCCTACATCGCCCACAAGGGCAGCAGCGAGCAATACCGGGTGTGGGTGCCGGGCTGCGCCACCGGCGAGGAGGTGTACACGATCGCGATGATCTTCAGCGAGCTGCTGGACCATCCGGTTCACCTGGCCCACCAGCTCAAGATCTTCGGCACCGACCTCGACGAGGGCAGCCTGGCGACCGCCCGCCGCGGCCTCTATCCCCTCGCGGCGGCCGAGGCGATTCCGCCCCGGCTGCGGCAGCGCTTCTTCAGCGAGGGCAGCCAGGGGATCGAGATCCAGGAAGCGATCCGCGAGTGCGCCGTGTTCGCCCGCCACAACGTGACGGAGGATCCGCCCTTCCCGCGGCTGGACCTGATCTCCTGCCGCAACACCCTGATCTATTTCACGGCGCCGCTGCAGGAGCAGGTGCTGGCCCTGTTCCGCTACGGCCTGCTGCCCGGCGGCCTGCTGATGCTGGGCAGCTCCGAACTGCTGGGCAACCGCACGCCGGGATTCGCCAGCGCCGACCAGGAGCATCGCCTCTACAGCCGCACCGCGGATAACCCACGCACCAACCTGCCGACGATCAGTGGCCCCTCGGCCCGCAGCGGCCTGAGCGCCACGCTGCTGCCGCCCCTGCCGGCCGCCAGCCGCATCGCGATCATCCGCGACAGCGTTCCCGAGCAGCACACGGCCCTGCTGGAGGCCCTGGTGCGCTCGGTCTGCGCCCCCTGCCTGGTGCTGGATGAGGCCCACAACCTGGTGGAGGTGGTGGGGGATGTGTCGGCCTACTGCCGGGTGCCGGAGGGGCGGATCACCACCGCCGCTGGCTCGTTCCTGCGGCCCGAACTGCAGTTGGAGGCCCGCAGCCTGTTTCTGATCGCCCGGGCCGATGGGGTGCCGATCCAGAGCCGGGCCCTGACCCTGCCCGGCCTGGAGCGGCCGATCCGGCTGGAGGCGCGGCCGCTGCCGGTGGGCGATCGCGAGCTCACGATCCTCTCCTTCCTGACCGAGCCGGTGGGCCCCGGGGCCGGCGATACGGCGACGGGCGGGGCCGCGGCCGGAGGCCAGCCGGCGCGGGTGCTGGAGACGGAGAGCTCCTTCGGCCGCGAGATCGAGCGGCTGGAGCGGGAGCTGCTCAGCAGTCAGGACTGCCTGCGCCGCTCCCTGGCCGAGGTGGAGACCGCCAACGAGGAGCTGGAGGCCTCCTCGGAGGAGCTGCAGGCCTCCTCGGAGGAACTGCAGTCGTCGAACGAGGAGCTGGAGGCCGCCAACGAGGAACTGCAGTCGACCAACGAGGAGCTGGGCATCCTCAATGCCGAGCTGCGCCAGCACAGCGAAGAGCAGGAGCTGCTCAACAACGACCTGGAGAACATCCAGGCCTCCCTCAACCAGGGCATGGTGATCGTCGATCAGGAGCTGCGGGTGACCCGCTACTCGCCCCTGGCGGTGCGCATCTTCGCCCTGGTGCAGGGCGACCTCGGCCAGCCCCTGATCGGCATCCCCACCACCCTGCCGCTGCCCGGCCTGCAGCCGGCCCTGGAGTCGGTGCTGGCGGGCGGGCCGCGGGTGGCGATCGAGGCCAGCGGCGAGGGCGGCGCCTACCTGGTGCAGGTGCAGCCCTACCTGGAGCGGGACGGCCGCCGCCGCGGCGCGATCGTGACCCTCACGGACGTGGGCGAGCTGGTGCGGCTGCGCACCGCCGCCGAGGCGGCCCTGGCGGAATTCACCAACCTCACCAATGCCCTGGAGGAGGCGGTGTGGAAGCGCGATGGCGCCATGCAGCGGCTGCTCTATGCCAGCGCCCGCATGGCCACCCTCACCGGCTGGAGCGCCGCCGAACTGCAGGACCAGCCGAGCCTGCTGGACGGGCGCATCGATCCGGCGGACCGGGAGCAGGTGCGGGCGGCACGGGAGAGCGGCCAGCCCCGCTGGGCGGTGCGCTACCGGCTGCAGCGCCGCGACGGCCAGTGGCTGTGGCTCAACGAGGTGGCCACGGTGGTGGGCGAAGGGGCGGAGCGCTGCGTGGTGGGCACGCTGGCCGATGTGAGCCCGCTGCAGGCGGCCGAGGCCCAGGCCCTGGAGATGGCCTCGATCTTCGAATCGGTATTCCGCACCCAGGTGTTCGGCGTGGCGGTGCTCAACGGCCAGGGCCGGGTGGTGATGGCCAACGGGGCCTTCTGCGATCTGGTGGGCTGCACGGCCGAGTCGGTGGTGGGTCTCTCCCTGGAGCGGCTGCGGGTGCCGGTGGCGCCGACGCCGGAAGCGGACGGAACGGACGCCTCCGAACCGCCGCTGCGCGATGGCCTGCGCGAGCTGCAGCTGCGCAGCCACAGCGGCCGGCTGGTGTGGGTCACGGCGGAGACCCATCTGCTGCCCCAGCCGATCGGCGAGACGGTGGCGCTGCTGGTGGTGCAGGACGTGACCGCCCTGCGCGATTCGACCCAGCAGCTGGAGCGCCAGGCCCGCCTCGATGCCGCCACTGGCCTGTTCAACCGCAGCACCTTCACCGACAGCCTGCAGCGGGAGATCAGCCGCTGCCAGCGGGACGAGAGCCAGCTGGCCCTGGCCTGGATCGACCTCGATCACTTCAAGGAGGTCAACGACCAATACGGCCATGACGCCGGCGACGTGGTGCTGCAGACGGTCAGCGAGCGCCTGCAGCAGGTGGTGCGCGGCCAGGACTGCGTGGGTCGCCTCGGCGGTGACGAGTTCGGCATCGTCGTGTCGGGCTACGACGGCATCGGCGAGCTGGAGTCGATGCTGCAGCGGGTCATAGCGATGCTGCGGCAGCCGATCGCCATCGCCGGCGCCGAGGTGCAGGTGGGCGGCAGCGTGGGCATCAGCCTCTATCCCGACGACTCCAGCGAGCTGGAGGGGCTGATGAGCACCTCCGATGCCGCGATGTATGCGGTGAAGGCCACCGGCGGCGACGCCTTCGCCTACTTCACGCCCCAGATGAATACCGACGCGGAGGAGCGGCGCACGATGCAGCTGCAGATCGCCGCGGCGATCCGCGCCGGCCAGTTCGAGCTCCACTACCAGCCGATCCTGCACGTGGCCGATGGCCAGGTGTGGGGGGTGGAGGCGCTGCTGCGCTGGCGCCGCGACGGGGCGAGCATTCCCGCCGGCGACTTCATCGCCTTCGCCGAGGAGAGCGGCCTGGTGCGCCAGTTCTCGCCCCTGGTGCTGGGGCTGCTGCGCGCCGACCTGGAGCGCCTGAAGGCCAGCGGCGCCGAGGCGCTGCGGGTGAGCGTCAACCTGTCGGTGCGGCAGCTCCAGGATCCCGAGCTGGCCGCGCAGCTCGCCCCAGGCCCGGAGCCGTCAGCCCTGGCGGGCCTGGTGCTGGAGGCCCGGGAGAGCGTGTGCCTGCCGGATCACGCCCAGGCCCTGGCGACGCTGCAGCAGCTGGGCCGCCAGGGGGCCGAGATCTGCATCGACGACTACGGCACGGGCTACTCCAACATCCAGCTGTTGCGCGGTCTGCAGCCCCGCTACGTCAAGCTGAATCATCACGTTCTGCAGATCTGCGGCGGCGATGCCCAGGGCCGGCGGATTCTGCGCTCCGCCACCGCCATGGGCCATGCCCTGGGGGCCCTGGTGGTGATCGAGGGCATCGAGACAGCGGCGCAGCGGGAGCTGGCAGCCGAGGTGAAGGCGGATCTGATCCAGGGCTACCTGCTGGCCGAGCCGATGCCGATCGAGCAGCTGCTGGCCTGGCTGGCGGAGCGTCCAGGCAGCTGACCTAAGCTGGGGCTTGGCAACAGGCTCCATCCCCCGGAGGCCTTGGCCCACCTGCTCCCGCGGTCCCACCGCGTGGCCACCTCAAGCTGCGCACCCCTGAGGTCTGGGTTCGCATCGTTCCGCGCCGGAGCAGCCCCACGATCAGCACGCCGCCCCAGCTCCACCGGCCCTTGGCCCGGCCCAGCCCCATCCGGCTGTCCCCGCCACCAGGACCCTGCCAGGCCCCACGGCCTGCCGACTGCGAACCCCTCGATCGAAACCCATGAGCGAACAGCCTTCCCTGACGATCGGTGAACTCGAGTCGAAGTACTACCTCTACAGGCGGGCGATGAAGATGCTGGTGCAGGAGGGCCGTGGCGCCAGCACGATCCAGCGCACCCTCTGCTGGAGCCGCCTGGCGACCCTGCACCACTGCCTGCCCCGGCGCTACAAGTCGCCGGACCACATCCTCAACCAGGTGCGACGCGAGGTGGAGGAGGAGCAGGCCTCGGCCCTGCTGGTGGCCGAGGGCTGAAGCCCGACCCCCGGGGTCAGCCCAGCGGCGCGAGCTGGCCCCGGCACCCCGGCCGGGGACCACGACTCCGGGGACCACGACTCCGGGGACGACGACGCAGGGGACCACGACGCAGGGGACCATGCACAACAAAAAACCGCCCCCGAACTGGGGACGGTTGAGTGGGTCGCCGATCTGGATCGGACACCCACCAGTGAGCGAAAGAGAGGTCCATCCCTGGGGCCCGCGTGGAGCGGACCGGAGGGGATGGAGGAATTCAGACGCTCGGGGATCAGAAGCCGAGTGGGTCAGCAGCCCGGAGGCTCAGTAGCGGTTGCCGCCGCCACCACCGCCGTAGCCGCCACCGCCACCACCACCGCCGCCGTAACCACCGCCGCCGCCGCCGTAGCCGCCGCGACCGCCGCCGCCACCACCACCGCCGCCGGTGCGGGGCTCAGCCTTGTTGACACGGATGTTGCGGCCCATCCACTCCACGTCCTGGAGATCGCTGATCGCCTTGTCTTCATCGGCCGCGTTGGCCATGTCCACAAAGGCGAAACCGCGCTTGCGACCGGTGTCGCGGTCGAGGGGAAGGGTGCACTTGCTCACCTGGCCGTACTCGGTGAACAGGTGCTCGAGATCGGCCACTTCGGCGTCGAAGGACAGATTCCCAACGTAAATTGTCATGAACTAGAAAACTATGAACCGACTCGTCGACAGCCCTAAAGAAAGTTGCGAGCTTGCTGGAGAGAAATCTTTGAATCGGCTTTCAAACTAGCACGGGGCAAGGCGCCTCGTGGTTCATCGGCCGGGGCGACCGGGCCCCCACAGCCTCAATCGAGCTTGACCACATCCACCGGCCCCTGGCCGAGCCGGTTGAGTTCCTCGGCGGCCCGCAGGGCGGCCTCATGGGTGTGGAAGCGGTGGGCGGCCAGGGCATCGGCCACATCCTCGAGGTGCTGGTCCTCCCCGGCGATGGCCACGAAGGTGCCCCCCTCCAGACGCGTGAGCACGTAGTGCTCCGCCTGGGTGCAGTCCATCGGGTGGGCGGGATCGATCTCGGGAGCCCAGAAGTGCATCGCTGCAGTGCGTCTGCCTGTGCAGGCTAGGGACGATCGACTGGGATGCAGCGCTCCGGGTGGAGTGCAACACTCCCGCCCCGGCGGAAGCTCCTAGCGTGCGACACACGACGCTCGGGGTTGGCTCCTCCATGGGACTGGTGGAGATCTCGCTGCTGGTGCGCTGGCTGCTGGGCTGGTTTCTCTGCCTGCGCATGCCGGTCCTGCCCGAGGCCTCCGGCGCCATGGATGTCGACCCCCTGGGGGAACAGCGCTTCGAGGCACAGCCCCTAGAGGCACAGCCACTCGAGGCACAGCCACTCGAGGCAGGGCCCCTGGAGGGGCGGCACGCCGAGCTGCGGCCGTCGGTGCTGATCCCGGCCCGCAACGAGGAGGCCACCCTGCCCCACCTGCTGGCGGCCCTGGCCCGGCAGAGCCTGCGGCCCCTGGAGGCGATCGTGATCGACGACCACTCGAGCGACGCCACGGCCGCCGTGGCCAGCGGCGCCGGCGCGCGGGTGATCCAGGCCCCGCCACTGCCGGCCGGCTGGTGCGGCAAGACCTGGGCGCTACAGCAGGGCGTGCTCGCCAGCGGCGGCGAGTGCCTGGTGTTCCTCGATGCCGACACCGTGCCCGGGCCCCGCTTCCTGGAACACCTGCTGGCCGCCCGGCAGCGGCTGGGTGGCCTGGTGTCGGTGCAGCCGTTCCACCGCACGGAGAAGCCCTATGAGCAGCTCTCGCTGCTGTTCAACCTGGTGGGCCTGATGGCGGTGCCCCTGGGGCCCAACGTGGGCGTGGCCTTCGGGCCGGCGATGGCCACCAGCCGCGCCGACTACCAGCGCAGCGGCGGCCACGCGGCCGTGGCGGGGCAGGTGGTGGAGGACTGGTTCCTGGCCCACCGCTACGAGCGGGCCGGCCTGCCGGTGAGCGCCTTCATCGGCCGGGGCCAGATCGAGTACCGCATGTACCCCGGTGGCCTGCGGGACATGGTGATCGGCTTCGGCAAGAACTTCGCCACCGCCGCCGCCGAGGTGCGCTGGCCCTGGCTGCTGGGGGTGCTGCTGTGGCTCTCGGGCCTGTTCTGGGCCGCCTGGTGCCTGCCGGCCGCCCTGCTGGGCTGGCCCCTGGTGGGCAATTCCGATCCCTGGCTGAATGCGGCGATCTACGGCGCCTTCGCCCTGCAGCTGGGGGTGCTGTCGCGGCGGGTGGGGGCCTTCGGCTGGATCAACCTGGTGTTCCCGGTCCCGGTGCTGTTCTTCCTGGGGGTGTTCGTGACGGCGATCCTCAATCTGGAGCGCGGCACGATCGAGTGGAAGGGCCGCCGCATCCCCACCCGCTGACTCACGGGCGAGCTAGGTCCAGTCGCTGAGCGGGGTGGGCCGGCCGAACAGGTAGCCCTGGCCCACCTGGCAGCCCATGGCCAGCAGCATCTGGCGCTGCTGCTCGGTCTCGATGCCCTCGGCCACCACCACCAGGCCCAGCTCCTTGAACACCCGCACGAAGCCGCGGATCAGGGTGGCGCAGCGGGCATCGTCACCGATCTGGCGGATGTACGACTGATCCAGCTTGACGATGTCCACCGGCAGCTGGCTCAGCCAGGAGAGGCTGGAGTAGCCGGTGCCGAAGTCGTCGAGGGCGATGCAGACGCCCGCCTGCTTGAGGGCCGAGAGGTCGTGGAACGCCTGGGCGTGCTCCCGCAGCAGCACCGTCTCGGTCACTTCGATGCGCAGGCCGGCCAGGTCCACGCCGGTGCGCTGCCGCTGCTCGAGCAGCTCCTGCACCAGGGTGCCCTTCTCCAGGTGATGGGGGCTCACGTTGATCGACAGCCGCCAGGGCCTGCCCTGGCGCTGCCACTCCCGCAGGGTGTCGATGGCACAGGCGAGCACCCAGCGCTCCATCGGCACGATCAGGCCGGTGCGCTCGGCCATGGGAATGAACCGATCCGGCGGGATCAGGGCGCCGTCGGCCCCCTGCAGGCGCACCAGGGCCTCGGCCCCGAGGATCGCCCCGTCCTCCAGGTTCACGATCGGCTGGTAGTGCAGCAGCAGCCGGTCGTGGCGCAGGCCCTGCTCCAGCTGCTGCCGCAGGCCCACGCTCGCCTGCACCGCCTGATCCACATCGGCGTCGTAGACGGCCACCCCGTCGCGACCTGCGAGCTTCACCTGATACATGGTGAGATCGGCGCGGCGCATCAGCTCCTCGGCCGAGGTGCGGCCGTGGGTGCACATCGCCACCCCCATGCTCATCGACAGCGACAGCTCCTCGCCGCCGTGGCGCCAGGGCTCCACCAGGCAGTCCTGCAGGCGCTGGGCCAGCTGCACCGCATCGTCCTCGCTGGCCAGGGTGTCCACCAGCACCACGAACTCATCGCCCCCCAGGCGGGCCAGGGTGTCGTGGCTGCGCAGCACGGTCTGCAGGCGGTGCGTGACCTCCAGCAGCAGGGCATCGCCGGTGGCGTGGCCGTAGCGGTCGTTCACCTCCTTGAAGCGGTCGAGATCGCAGAAGAGCAGCGCCAGCAGGCCTGGACGGCGCTGCAGCCGGGCCAGGGCCAGCTCGATCCGCTCGGCCAGGCCGCGCCGGTTGGGCAGGCCGGTGAGCGGATCGCTGAGGGCCTGCTGGGCGAGCGCCTGCTCCCCGGCCCGCCGATCCGACACATCCCGCTGCACCGACACCCAGTGGGTGAACCAGCCGTCGCCGTCGGCCAGCGGCGCCACCTTGAGCTCGATCCAGTAGGGATTGCCGGCGCAGTCGTAGTTGAGCACCTCCATGGCGGGGGAGTCCCAGCGCCGCAGGGCCGCGCCGAAGGCCGCCGTGACGGTGGGGTCGGTGTCTGGCCCCTGGAACAGGCGCGGACTGCGGCCCAGCAGCTGCTCGCGGCTGAAGCCGGTGTCGCGCAGCAGGGTCTCGTTGGCATACACAATCACCGGACCTGGCCGGTCCGTCGGCTCGGCCAGGGTGATCAACACGGCGTCCTGGATCGTGTTGAGCAGGCCCTCGAACAACTGCAGCCGCGGGTCGGCGCTGGCCTCTGCCGCCGGCTCGGCCAGCAGGCCCACCCCCACCCCATCGTCCGTGCGGAACAGGCGCAGGTGCCGTTGGCCCTGGGGCGAGGGCAGCTCCAGGTCCAGGGGCCCCTGCTCCAGGGCGTCGCGGTGCCCGGCGATCAGCTCGGCCAGCTCGGGCCACACGGCCGGCAGGGGGGCCTGCTCCAGCTGCGCCGCCCGGCTGCCGAGCAGCGCCCGGGCGGTGCGATCCACGTGCAGCACCGCCAGGGCCTCCGACACCAGCACCAGGCCATCACCCGGCAGCAGCAGGAAGCCGTAGCGGGAGGGGTCCCAGGCGCTGCGGGTGGGCGTGGGCTCCAGTGCGTCGCCCTGAGGATCGGGGGGGTGGGGGATCAGGGGGGAGTGGCGGAGTGGCGGGCCAGCGGGGTTTCGGACCGACCTTGGCCGGCAGGGTTCACCCGAGGCGTTGAGGCATTCTCAGGCCTGGACGGGTGGGCCCGGCTCAGGCCGGCGCGCCGCCCGTGCCCAGGGCGCCGGCGGCAACGGCACCCACGGCCGGCGCGCCATTCACCGCCACCGGGATGCTGGGCACCGGGAAGCCGTGGCGGCCGAGCACGTCCACGATCAGGCGGTTGGTGTCGAAGTAGACCTGCCAGTAGTGGTCGGTGTGGGTGTAGGGGCGCACGGCCAGGCGCGGGCCGCGCTCGCTGAACTCCAGGATCTCCACATCGGCGGGATGGCCCTCGGCCTGGTTGGGAATCGCCTTGAGGGCCTCCTGAAGCAGGGCAATGGCCTGGGGCACGTCGGCCTTGTTGTCGAGCTGGGCCACGAGATCCACCCGGCGGAAGGGGTGCACCGAATAGTTCTGGATGTTGTCGCCGAACAGCTTGCCGTTGGGAATGATGTTGCGCACGTTGTCAGGCGACTGAACCGAACTGACAAACATGCCGATTTCCTCAACTGTGCCGGTGACGCCTCCGGCAGTGATGAAGTCGCCCACACTGAAGGGCCGGAACACCTGCAGGAACACGCCCGCCGCGAAGTTGCCGAGCATGCCGCTCCAGGCGGCGCCAATGGCCACGCCGGCACCGGCCAGCAGGGCGGCGAAGCTGGCGGTCTGGATGCCGAAGAAGCCCAGGATCGCCACCACGAGGATCACCCGCAGCACCGCCCCCAGCACGTTCAGCAGGTAGCTGATGACGGTGGCATCGAGGCTGCTGTGCACCAGGCTGCGGCGCAGGATGCGCAGGGCGAACTGGATCAGCCAGCCGCCCACGATCCAGAGGGCGATCGCCCCCACCAGTTTGAAGATGAAGGGAACGACCGTGTTGGCCACGATCGCGGGCGCGCTTTCCAGCACAGAGCATTCCGCTTGGGGTGGGGCTATCTGAACCGTTGCCACCGGACCTTGTCAACCAGACCTCAAGGGACCCTGACTGATGTAACGCCGCAGCTGGCCTCCCTAGGATTCACTGTGTCGTTGCGGTGTGGCGTTGCGGCGCCGGTGCCTGCCCCGGTGCCTGCCCCGGTGCCTGACTCTGTCCACGTCCTTGCTGTGCCCTCGCCCATGGCTGATCTGAAGCGGCTGGCTGTGCTCCACCCCCAGGCGGTGGCGAGCCCCCTGGCTGCAGTCCGGAGCTGGGGGCTGTCGTCTGCTCTGCCGCTGCTGGCCCTGGCCGCGGCGCTGCAGCCCCAGCCGGCCCGCGCCGGCCTGGGCGAGACCGTGCAGCAGTGGATCGATCGGCCCGGGTACCAGCGCAGCCAGTGCCTGGCCCTGCAGGAGGGCCGCCTCAGCTACCAGCACGGCCTGGCGAAGCTGGGGATCGAGCCCAGCACCCGGGCGAACGCCAGTCTCTATGCGCTCTGCCGCGAGGTGGGGGCGCCCTTCTTCGCCAGCGGCCGTTAGCGGCTGCGCTCCAGCGGCACCACCGCCATGCCCACCGGCGTCAGGGCGATCAGGGCCAGCTTGAGGTGCTGGATGCCGAAGGGGATGCCGATGATCGTCACGAAGCAGGCCAGGGCGGAGCTGATGTGGCCGATCGCCAGCCACCAGCCGGCCAGCAGAAACCAGATCACGTTGCCCACCAGGCCCAGGGGACCGGTGCCCAGGTCGCCGCGGCCGGTGAGCTCACGGCGGCTCACCGCCTCCTGGCCGAAGGGCCAGAAGGAGAAGTTGCCGATCACGAAACAGGCCCGGGCCCAGGGCAGACCCACGATCGTGATGGCGGCCACCAGCCCGGCCAGCCACCAGCCCAGGCCCATCAGCAGACCGCCGCAGACAAACCAGATGACGTTGGCCAGGAAGCGGAGCATGGGTCGCGGGCGGGGCCATCGCTGGACCGCAGCGTAGGCGCGCAGAACGGAGGGGCCGGAGGGGTCTGCCCCGCCCGGTGGCCGAGGGCCCTCCCATGCGAAGACCGCCTGCGGAAGCGAAGCTCCTGCAGGCGGTCTGGGGGCTGATCAGCTCAGCCCGGTCGGCGGGTTCAGCCGAGGCCGATCTGGGTGAGGATGCCCTGGCCGGTCAGCAGCTCGGTGCCCAGGCCGATCACGAAGCCGAGCATGGCGAGACGACCGTTCCAGGTCTCGGCGAAGGCCACGAAACCGAAGCGGGAGGTGGTGGAGTCGGCCATGGTGGAGGCGAGTTACGAAACTTGAAGTGAGCGTAACACCCTGTTAAGCCGGCGGGTGTGTCGGTCGATGCCATTGGGCCCTGGGCCTGGGTGTGGACGCTGAAGCCCGACCGGCGGCGCCGCTGCGCCTTTGACCCAGCTTCATGGGGCAATGCAACGACTGGTATGGCTCCGTGACAGGGGCGTTCCCCGCCCGTGGGGCCTGGCTAACCAGGCAGTGGAGAGCCCAGCCAACCCCGGCGGGCCACCGGAGACGCGCCATGGCACCAGGCCCTACCAGCAACCGCTCCAGCGGTTCCCGGGCGAGCAGTTCCCGGGCGGGCGGCATGCCCGCCGGCGGCGCGGCGTCCAATGGCAACCGCGCCAGCGGGACGCGCTCCAGCGGAGAGCGCAGCAGCGGCGGCCATGGCCGCTGCCTCGACCCGGAGGTCGACGCCAGCGGGGGCAAGCCCAGCCGTCGCTGCAGCCAGGAGATCGTGGAGGCGGCCACCCGCTACTTCGAGGCCCACTACGGCGAGCCGATCGCCACCGGCGACGTGGCCCGTCACCTGGGCATTTCCGAGGGCTGCCTGGCGAGCAGCTTCGATCAATGCCGGCGCCGCACCCCCTTCGAGGCCCTGGAGAGCTTCCGGCTGGGCCAGCTGTTCCAGCGGGTGCGAGAGCACCCCACCGACTCCCTGGCGACCCAGGTGCGCCAGTGCGGCCTGCCGACGCTGGCCCGCACCGATCGGCTGTTCGAGGCCAACTTCGGCATCGGTCTGGCCCCGTTCCGCCACACCAGCCGCCGCGCCGCCGAAGACCGGGCCTTCCGGGTCGCCCACCCCGACCCGGAGGATCTGGTGGTGCCCCCGGACGGCGCCCGCCGTGGCGGGTATCAGGCCACCCCGTTGGCGCGGAACCAGACCAGCAGCCGCTGCCAGCCCTCGGCGGCCTCCCTGGCGCGGAAGCTGGGGCGGTAGTCGGCGCGGAAGCCGTGGGCCGCGTCAGGGAAGACCACGATGGCGCTGCGGCTGCCGGCGGCCTAAAGGCCTGCTGCATGCGCGTCACCGACTCCAGGGGGACGCCGTCGTCCTGGCCGCCGTAGAGACCCAGCACCGGCGCCTTGAGGCGAGCCGCCTGATCGCGGGGATCGCTGGGCCGCAGGGCTGGCGAAGCCGGCGCCAAGGACAGCGCGCAGCCGCTCAGGCGGCGAGGGCCCGCCAGGCCGGCAGCAGGGCGCCCGGCACCTGGCGCGGCCGGTAGTCGCGCGGGTCGCTGGGGCCGTGGCGCAGCACCGCATTGACCACCACCGCCGATGTGCGGCCGCGGTTGATGGCGCCGTGGGGCACCCCCGGGGGGATGCACACCCAGGATGCCTCGTCCTCCCGCAGGCGAATGCGGCGCAGCTGGCGGTCCTCCAGCACCACCAGATCGATGGCGCCGCGCAGCACCATCAGCTGATCGGTCTGGTGGCGGTGGCAGAACAGTTCACAGGCTTGGTCCGGCGAGATTTCGGCGATCTGGGTCTCGTCGCTGGGGCGGGGGGCCGAAAACAGGGCATGGCCCGATCGGGAGCGCTCCAGCGGCACGATCTCGACCCGACGGGGGCTGGACATGGCATCCATGGCAAGTCCATGAACATTCGCGACGAAACCCAGCGGCGGTCGTGCGAACCGCTACTCACCGGCTCCGCCTGTCAGGACATCCACGTGACGGTGGCGGCACTTTCTGCAGGCCCCTGGCGCGACCGCCCCCCGCGCCCTCCGCCAGCAGCTGACCAGCGGTGGAGCTGGCACTGGCACTGGCGCTGACGATCGGCTTAGCTTCGTTGCCCTGCCAGCCAGGGCGGTCGCCGCCCCCCGACGCCGATGCGGCTGCCGTGGGCGGTGCTGCTGCTCACCCTGCTGGGGGGCCGCTACCTGGGCTGGCGCCTGGGCAGCACCCTCAACCTCGACAGCCCCCTGGCCGCGGCCCTGAGCCTGACGATGCTGCTGGCGGAGCTGGCGCTGCTGGCCACGGCCTTCCTGCAGCTCTGGTTCACCCTCACGCCCGATCCGGACATCGCCGCCCTCACCGAGCGGGCCGCCACCGCGCTGGAACAACGCCGCAGCCGGGATCCCGCCACGCTGCCGGCGGTGGATGTGCTCGTGCCCAGCTACGGCGAACCGCTGGAGCTGATCGGCCGCTGCCTGCGCGGTTGCCTGGCCATCGACTACCCCAACCACGTCGTGTGGCTGCTGGATGACAGCGGCCGGCCCGACCTGGAGCAGCTGTGCGCCGCCCTGGGCTGCCGCTACCTGGCCCGCGGGCAGCGCGAGCACGCCAAGGCCGGCAACCTCAACCACGCCCTGCCCCACCTCCAGGGCGACCTGCTGGCGGTATTCGACGCCGACGTGGTGCCCCAGGGCAGCTTCCTGGCCCGCACCGCCGGGCTGTTCGCCGATCCGGCCGTGGGCTTCGTGCAGACGCCCCAGAGCTACATGAACGCCGATCCCGTGATCCGCAACCTGCGGCTCGAGCACTGGCTGATGCCCGACGAGGAGACCTTCTACCGCTGGGTGGAACCGGTGCGCCAGGGGCTGAACGCGGTGGTGTGCGCCGGCACCTCCTTCGTGATGCGCCGCTCGGCCCTGCTGCAGGTGGGGGGCTTCGAGACCGGCACCCCCTCGGAGGACCTGGCCACCGGCATCCGCCTGGCGGCCGCTGGCTACCGCAACCTGTTCGTGGGCGAGAAGCTCAGCGCGGGGCTGGCCCCCTTCACCCTGGCGGCGATGGCGCGGCAGCGCTGCCGCTGGGCCAGCGGCACCCTGCAGACCCTGCGCACCGGCGCCAGTCCGTTCACGATTCCCGGCCTGAGCCCCCTGCAGCGCCTGGCCTTCCTCGAGGGGATCCTGCACTGGTGCAACGTGCTGCCCCAGCTGCTGTTGCTGCTGATGCCCCTGAGCATCGGCGTGCTGGGGGTGGCCCCGCTGCGGGTGAGCGGCGAGGGCCTGCTGGCCTACGCGCTGCCCTTCTACACAGCCCAGCTGCTGCTGGCCCGCTGGTTCAGCGGCCAGGCCCGCACGGCCCTGCTGCCGGAGCTCTACCGCTGGGTGTTCCTGGTGCCCCTGGCCGCCGCCGTGCTGGCCACGCTGCTGGGCAGGCCCCAGCGCTTCCGCGTCACCCCCAAGGCCCCGACCGCCGGCCGCCGGCTCGGCGCCGAGCGGCGCCTGCTGCTGCCCCTGCTGGCGATGCTGAGCCTGCTGAACCTGCTGCCCCGCGGCGGTCTGGCGCTGGCACCGATCTCCACGGCCACCCTGGCCCTGACGCTGGTGTGGGCCGCCTTCAACGGGCTGCTGCTGCTGCTGGCGATCCGCACCTGCTGGGACCGCAGCGGCGGCGATGGCACCCCCTGGTTCGCCGTGGACCGGCCCAGCGCCCTGCAGGACGCGGCGGGAGTTCCCGGGTGGCCCGTGCGGGTGCGGGCGATCAGCGCTGCCGGGGTGGAGCTGGAGCTGGTGAGGAGCGCGGCGGCCCAGGGTCAGCCACGATCCGCCGCGGGCTCTGGAGCCGCTGACACCCCACCCCGCCCGCTCACCGAACCGCTGGCGATCGCGCTGCCTGGCCTGGCCACACCCCTGCCCCTGCGCCTGGCGGCCCGGCGGGGCCAGCGCCTCGGGGCCCTCTGGGGCGAGCTCAGCGCCGGGCAGCGGACTCAGCTGGAGCGCCAGCTCTATCAGCAGCCCGGGCTGTGGCCCCAGCGCCGGGCTCCGTTCGAGCCCCTGGCCCTGCTGGCGGTGCTGCGACGGCTGCTGCAGCCGATCCCGCCGGAGGACTGGTTTTCCCGCAGCCTGCTGCCCCAGGTCAGCGCCGCTGACCGCACCCGATCCCCCAGCCGGGCACCGGCCAGCCGGGCGGCACCCCGATGACAAAGCACTCCAGCGGGGATGACAAGGCCAGCGGCCCTGGCAACAGTGCGGTGTCGCCCTTGCCCCACGGGGATTTCACCATGAACGCCTACATCGAGGCCTGGAAGCGCTCCTTCGACTACACCGGCCGCAGCAGCCGCCCCGACTACTGGCTGTTCGAGCTGGTGAACATCATCGTGATCGTGGTGCTGGCCGTGATCGCGGGCAAGGTGGAGGCGATCCAGTCCCTGGCCACGCTCTACACGGTGGCCCAGATCGTGCCGCACCTGCCCGTGACCGTGCGGCGCCTGCGCGATTCCGGCAAGGAATGGCCCTGGATCTTCATCGGCCTGGTGCCGGTAATCGGCGGCATCTGGCTGATCGTGTTGCTGGTCATGCCCACCGTTGCAGGCTGAGCACCAGCGGGCTGATCGGTGACGGGCTGATCAGCTCGAAGCCGAGGTGTAGAAGCGCAGGGCAAAGCGCCAGAAGGCCCGGCTGAGCAGCAGAAATCCCGCCGCCACGCCGAGGCTGGCCAGGGCCCAGGGGCCGCTGACGCGGCCCAGCACCGCCTCGGCCGGCACCGTGGTGAGGAACGCCACCGGCAGCACCAGCGTGAACAGGGTGCGCAGCCCCGCCGGATAGGCCGTGATCGGGTAGCGCCCCGCCGCCAGGGCGGCCCTCAGCACCTCGGTGGCATTCCAGGTCTTGACGAACCAGATGCTGGTGGTGGCCAGCAGAAACCAGAGGGCGTAGAGGATCAGCGTGCTGGAGAGCAGCAGCACCGCCACCAGCGCCAGCGTCGTCGCATCCAGGCGCGTGCCGGCCTTCAGCCCGGCCCCCAGCATCAGCGCCAGTCCCACGGCGATCTCCGGCAGCCCCGCCGGCGACACGGTGCGGGCCGAGAGCCAGAACTGGCTGTCGATCGGCTTGAGCAGCACGAAATCCAGGGTGCCCTCCTGCACGTGGGTCACGATGCGGCTGAGGTTGGGCCGCAGCAGGGTGCTGGAGACCCCATCCAGCAGGGTGTAGACCCCCAGCACCACCATGGCCTCCGGCCAGCTCCAGCCCCCCAGGCCCGTGCCGGCGCCACCGCTGGAGTTGCCGTAGAACAGCGACAGCACGAACAGGCTGCCGGCCAGGTTGCCGACCATGGCCAGCAGCTCGATCAGCAGGTTGAGCTGATACTCCAGCTGGCCGGCCAGGGCCGTGCCCCAGAACCGGCGCAGCGTGCGGGCATAACGGCGCCAGTCGCTCGCCATCAGCCCCCCATCGCCGTGTAGCGACGCACGCCGGCGCGCCAGGCCAGGGCCGTGAGCGGCAGCAGCAGCGCGATCCAGCCCGCCATCGCCGCAAAGCTGGAGGCGATCGGCACCTCGAGGCCCGCCAGCAGCTGGGCCGGGAAGCCGATCATGTAGGGGAACGGCGTGAGGAAGGCCACCTGCCGCACCCCCGGCGGGAACGCGGCCAGGGGGGCCACCAGGCCCGAGAGAAACAGGTAGGGGATGAACAGCAGCCGTTCGAGGGCCTGGGCCCGCTCGCTCCAGAAGCAGAGGATCGCGATCAGGCTCTGCAGCAGGAAGTGGATCGCAAAGGCCATCCAGATCGCCGGCAGCGCCAGCAGGAGCCGTGCCGGCGAGGGCAGGGCGAAGGCGGCTGGCTGCTGCAGGAAGAACAGGGCCGCGATCACCACCACGAACGGCAGGCGTGTGGCCTGCTCGGCGAGGTGGGCGGCCACGTAGCGCCACAGGGGCTGGAGCGGCTGCAGTAGGTAGGGGGAGAGGCGTCCCGCCACGCTGTCTTCCTCAAAGGCCCACACCACCCACACCACGGTGAACTGACGGGCGATGAAGGCCCCCAGGAAGTAGCGGGCCAGCTCGGCCTGGCTGAGGCCCAGCCCCAGGCCGGCGGCGCCACCGCCCCCCGTCAGGGCCGCGCTCCAGACCCCCAGCATGATGAAGGGCAGCACCCCCGACAGCGCCCACAGGGCGATCTCGGCCCGGTACTCGAGCATGTAGGCGTATTGCGTCACCAGCAGCACCCGGGCGATGCGCAGGCCGCGAGCCAGTTCGGGGGCCAGGGCCCTGGGCCAGCGCCTGTTCACGCCACCACCCCCTTGCGGAACAGCCGGCCGATCAGCTCCTCGATCGGCGGATCGCTCACCTCCAGGTCCAGCACGGGCAGCTCATTGAGCAGGCGGGCCACGGCCTCGGTGAGCTGTTGCCGCGGAATCAGCAACCGCACCGCGGCGCCGTCCAGGCTCTCCAGCTCGCCATAGGGGTGGAACGTCTCGGCGGGCAGGGGCTGGGCCAGCTCCAGCCGCACCTGGCGCCAGGGGGCCAGCCGCTCGCTCAGCCGGGCCAGCCGTCCGTCGTAGAAGAGCCGGCCCCCGTGGATCAGCAGCACCCGCGGGCACAGGGCCGTGATGTCGGCCATGTAGTGGCTGGTGAGCAGCACGGTGGCGCCGGTGCGGCGGTTGTAGTCGACCAGGAACTGGCGCACCCGGGCCTGGGCGTTCACATCCAGCCCCAGGCTGGGTTCGTCGAGGAACAGCACCGCCGGCCGGTGCAGCAGGGCCGCCATCAGCTCGGCCTTCATCCGCTGGCCCAGCGACAGCTTGCGCACCGGCCGGGTCAGCTCCTCACCCAGCTCCAGCATCTCGGCCAGTTCGTCGATCCGGCGTTTGGCCTCGCTGTCGTCGAGGCCGTAGACGGCGGCGTTGACCCGCAGCGAGTCGAGGGGCGGCAGATCCCAGATCAGCTGCTGCTTCTGGCCCATCACCAGGGTGATCGCCGTGAGGAAGCCGCGCTGGCGCCGATGGGGCGTGTAGCCCGCCACCGTGGCCGATCCGGCCGTGGGGTGGATCAGGCCGGTGAGCATCTTGAGGGTGGTGGTCTTGCCGGCGCCATTAGGCCCGAGGAAGCCCACGATCTCGCCGGGCTGGATCGTGAAGCTCACGTCGGTCACCGCGGGCACATCGCGGTGGCGGCGCCGCAGGAAATGGCGCAGGGTGCCGCCCAGGCCCGGCTGCTTGTCGGCCACCCGGTAGGTCTTGCCGAGGCCGCGGGCGACCACGATCGGCTCCAAGGGGGTCTGGGGCACGGGCGGCGCGGCGCTGACGGCACGGGTCCAGCATCCCCCGCCAGCGGGGCGAGCGCGCCGGCGCTGAGGGGCCCCAGTGCCGCGGATCGGGATCGTGCCCCGCAACGCGGGATTGACGACCCGGAAACCGACCTAGCGTCCAAGCAGAGCCCAAACCCGAGCCCATGGAGATCAACCACCCCAGTGCCCGGCCCCTGACGCCAGAGGAGCAGGTGGTGTTTGAGGAGTTCCGCCAGTGGCTGCACCAGAAGGCCCTGGCCGGTGGCCTCTACAACGACGACATCCAGCGGCTGGTGGCCGGCATCCGCGCCCATCCCGACGCCAGCGAGGCGATCGTGGACGCCGTGGCGGAGGAGGTGCGCAGCCTCGGCCAGCCCCTGGTGGATCTCCGCTGGGACTGAGCGGCGCCGGCCGGCCCGGCCTCAGGGGCCCTGGAAGAAGCCCCGACTGTTGAGCCACGCCAGCACCAGGGCCCCGGGCAGGAACACCGCCGCCAGGATCTGCAAACGCAGCCGCAGACCCGAGTCCGGATCGGCGCCGCCCGCCGCAGCGGACCCGCTGGCGGGACCAGGCCCGGCGGGCGACCGATGCCGAACCTTCTTGCGGCGGGCCTTGGCGGCCATGGGCGGAGGGCGATGGGGGACGGTCGTCCAGTGTCCTCCGCCGCGCGCCATCCTGGGTCGAAGCCCGCGGCCCAGGGGCCGCCCTGCCACCGCCGCCATGACCGGAAACCTCGCCGCCATCGGCTTCATGGTCAGCTGGGTGCTGGGCTGGGGGATCGGTGGCTCCCTGATCGATGCGGGCCTGATCCAGGCCGGCGTGTACAGCCTGGAAACGGGCCAGCTGGGCACGGCCACCACCTTCGCCGCCTGGACCCTGGCCTGGGGCGGCTTCGGCTGGTGGCTGTACGGCCGCTTCACCCGCCCCACCCCGCCGGGCGCCTGAACCGCTGCCAACATGCAGGCCCCCGCCGCAGCCCCGTGAGCGCGTCCGCTGCCCCCACCGCTCCAGAGGCCGCCGGCGCCGCGGCCCGCGACCTGGTGGCCATCGCCGAGGGATTCGCCCTGCCGGCCCCGGTGGCCGCGGTGGAGCCCCTCGGCCAGGGCAACGTCAACGACACCTACCTGGTGAGCCTGCGGGGCGAGGGCCAGCCCCGCTTCGTGCTGCAGCGCCTGAACACGCGGGTGTTCCGCCGGCCCGAGCTGGTGATGGGCAACATCAGCGCCGTGTGCCGGCACGTGGGGCAGCGCCTGGACCAAGAGCCAGCTCAGCCCGGCCGGCTCGCCTGGCAGGTGCCCCAGGTGGTACCGGCCCGGGGCAGCTCCACGCCCTGGCTGGTGCGGGGCGAGGCGTTCTGGCGCACCCTCAGCTTCATCGAGGACAGCTGCAGCCACGAGACGATCACGGATCTGGAGCACGCCCGCGAGATCGGCTACGGCCTAGGCCGCTTCCACAGCCTGATCAGCGACCTGCCCGCCGCCGAGCTGGCCGACACCCTGGAGGGCTTTCACATCACCCCCGCCTATCTGGCCGACTACGAACGGGTGCTGGCGAAGAGCACGGCGGGGCGCAGCGCCGAGGCGGAGCAGTGCATCGCCTTCGTGGAGCAGCGCCAGGGCCTGGCCCCGGTGCTGGAGCAGGCCCGCGCCGCCGGACGGCTGCAGCTGCGGCCGATCCACGGCGACCCCAAGATCAACAACCTGCTGATGGCCAGCGGGGCGGGCCGTGGCGTCGCAGCGGGCAGTGGCAATCGTGCGGGCAGCGGCCAGGCCATCGCCCTGGTGGATCTCGACACGGTCAAGCCCGGCCTGGTGCATTACGACATCGGCGACTGCCTGCGCTCGGCCTGCAACCGCCTCGGCGAGGAGACCCGCGACTGGCAGGCGGTGACGTTCGACCTGGAGCTGGCCGAGGCCCTGCTGGAGGGCTACCTCGGCCAGGCCCGGGCCTTCCTCACCCCCGACGACTTCGCCCACATCGCCGATGCGATCCGCCTGATCCCCTTTGAGCTGGGCCTGCGCTTCCTCACCGACCACCTGGCGGGCGACGTGTACTTCAAGGTGAGCCATCCGGGCCACAACCTGGAGCGGGCCCTGGTGCAGTTCCAGCTGACCCGCAGCATCGAAGCCCAGCTGCCGGCCATCCAGGCGATCGTGGAGCGGCTCCAGGCCGAGGTGGCGCCATGACGGAGACCCCCCGGACTCCCCAGGCCTTCCGCCTGGTGCCCTTCGATCCCGCCGCCGCCCCGGCCGGGGTGCAACTGGAGGGCGACCTGCAGCGAACCGACGGCCGGCTACAGCTCCGCTACCAGCTGGCGGATCCCAGCGGCGCCATCCGCATCCCGCCGGCGACCCCCGTCCCCGCCCGCCGCGACGGGCTCTGGAACCGCACCTGCCTGGAGCTGTTTCTGGCGGTGCCCGGCGCAGCGCCCTACTGGGAGTTCAACCTCTCCCCATCCGGCGACTGGAACGTCTACCGGCTCAGCGGCTACCGCCAGGGGCTGGCGCCGGAGCCGGCCGTCGTGGCCCTGCCCTTTGCCGTGGCACGCCGCGGCGACGGGCTGGAGCTGGAGCTGACGGTCCAGCTGGCGCCGCTGGTGGCGGCCGATCAGCCGCTGCAGGTGGCCGTCACGGCGGTGCTGGAGCAGCACGCCCCGGCCGGCGACAGCGGCGAGGGGCCGCTCTCCTTCTGGGCCCTGGGCCATCCGGGCCCCGAGGCGGACTTCCACGGGCGGGCCGGCTTCCTGCTGCGGATCTGAGCCCCACCCCGTACGCTGCCCCCCGACGCAAGCGGCAGCCCTGTGGCGAACGACGAATCCAGCAGAGCAGAGGAACTGAAGGGTCTGGGCTGGTCCGCCGAGGACGTGCGCCGCTACGAGGAGCTCTGGGAGTACCGCCAACGCTGGGGCGCCATCAACCTGGAGCGGGAGGACCGGCTGTTCCTGCGCAAGGCTGAAGCCGCCCTGCCCAAGCGCCTCAGCGGCAAGGCCGCCGCCCGCAAGAGCACCCAGGACAAGTCGTACTACCGCTGGCTGCAGCTGTTCCTCGACGCCATGGTCGCCGGGCCCGAGGCGGAGCTGGCGGACGGTGAGATCGGCGCCTGGCGGATGCTGCTGGAGGAGGAGCTGCGCGCCCTCGACTACTACGAGCCGGTGCTGGGCCTGCCCGACACCCTCAAGGCCAAGACCTTCAGCCCCACCCGCGAGGCCTGGATCCAGGAGGCCGCCGCCCAGGGCCGCGCGCTCGCCTTCGACTTCGCCGCCGTGCTGGAGCAGCACAAGGCCATGCAGACGAGCAACTGGAAGCCCCTGCGCGAGTCGGCCCCGGAGGACACCAGCTATCCGGTGCTGGAGGGCGCCGCGGCCGAGGCCTTCCGCGCCAAGGTGCGCCAGGCGGTGCTGGAGCTCACCCGCAGCACCTTCCCCTCCCTGGCGGAGACGGACAAGCCCGCCCCCGCCGACGACTGGCAGCGGGGCTGAGGCGCCGCCTTCAGGCCGCCCGCTAGCCCGCCAGCAGCAGGTCGCGGGCGGCGTTGATGGCCTGCATGGTGCCGTGGTGGCCGCCGCGGTCGGGGTGGTGCTCGGCCGCCGCCTGCTTCCAGGCCCTGTTCACCGCCAGCGGGCTGAGCCGGCCCGCCAGGGCTAGGCCGAGCCGATGGCGGGCCTGGATCGCCTCCAGGTCGGGGCTGCGGCCCAGGGGCCCGCGATCGGCGGCCGTCAGGCCCGTGCCGCGGCGCTTGCGGCCCTTGCCGGAGCCCTTGCCGGTGGCCTTGCCGGAGGCCTTGCCAAAACCGCGGCTGGCGGGTTCGGCAGCCTCCGGCTGACGGCGGGAGTCTGCGGCAGCCGGCGGCGCCACCAGGCCCGCCACCCGCTCGGCGGCCAGGTCAACGGGGCGGTGCTGGAGGGTCTGGGGCATCAGAGCGGGGCCGCGGTCATCTCCCCAGCCTCTCCCATGGCCGAGCGGGGCGATCACGATGGAGGGGCCTGCCTGCGGCCCTGAGCCCCTGCGCCGATGCCCAACCTCTGGTCCAGCTGGCCGATCTGGGCCGTGCTGGCAGCCCTGTTCGCGGCCGTCACCGCCCTGCTGGCCAAGCTGGGGGTGGAGGGCATCCCCAGCAACCTGGCCACCCTGCTGCGCACCGTGGTGGTGCTGGCGCTGCTGGCCGGCGTCGTGGCGGTGCGGGGCGAATGGCAGCCCCTGGCGGCGTTGCCGCGGCGCAGCCTGGTGTTTCTGCTGCTCTCGGGCCTGGCCACCGGCGTCTCGTGGCTCTGCTACTTCCGGGCCCTGGCCGTGGGCCCCGTGTCGCGGGTGGCCCCGATCGACAAGATCAGCGTGGTGATCGTGGCGGTGCTGGGGGTGCTGCTGCTGGGCGAATCCCTGGATCCCCGCCACTGGCTGGGGGTGGGATTGATGGCGGTGGGGGCAGTACTGCTGGCGCTGCCGTGAGGCCCAGCAGCGGCCATCCCCATCCCCGGCGATAGCCCAGGGGGGGTGGCCCTGAACTAGAGCAGCCCGGGAATCAGGGCAACGGGCTGCAGCCCATGGATGGCGCTTTCAGCGCACCAGCTCCTCAGCAATTGAGGGCGGTTCGATAGGCTCTGCCGGTCAGTCATTCCACTGCGATCCATGCTCACAGGCTCCGATCTGCTCGCCAAGGTGAAGGATTTAGGCGATGCCAGCAAAAGCGAGCTCGTGCGCAGCTGCGGCTACGTGTCCACCAAGAAAGACGGCAGCGAGCGGCTGAACTTCACGGCCTTCTATGAGGCTCTGCTGGAGGCCAAGGGCCTCAGCCTCGGGGGCGATGGCGCCAGCCGCGGCAAGGGCGGCCGCAAGCTCAGCTACGTGGCCACGGTGCAGGGCAACGGCAACCTGCTGATCGGCAAGGCCTACACCGCGCTGCTGGATCTCAAGCCCGGCGATGAATTCGAAATCAAGCTGGGCCGCAAGCAGATCCGCCTGATCCCCGCCGGCAGCAGCGAAGACGAGGAGGAGTGATCCGACTCCGCGGCTGGGCGTACCCCCACCCGCGCGCCGACCACACTGGGCGCTGAGCCCGTCGGCACCTCCGGCGCTCCCCCAGGGCTACCGCCATGTGCTTCTCCAGCACCGCCAGCTTCACGGCGGCGGTGGTCCTTGGGCCCCTGGGCCTGCTGGCCGTCCGCCAGGCCCGGCGCATCGGCCAGGCGGGGCGCCTGCCCCTGGCCCTCACGCCCTGGCTGTTTTCCCTTCAGCAGGCCAGCGAAGGGGTGGTGTGGCTGGGGCTGGACGATCCCGGAGGCCACGGGGACGTCGCCCCCCTCACCCGGGCCGCGGCGCTGCTGTTCCTGTTCTTTGCCTTAGGGCTGTGGCCGGCCTGGATGCCCTGGCTGGCCCTGCGCTTCGGGGGGTCAGGGCTGGAGCCCTGGCGGCGCCGTCTGATCCAGCTGCTGGCCCTGGTGGGGTTGGCCTTCGGCCTGGGGCTGTGGCTGCCGTTGGCGTTGGATCCCGATCGACTCCAGCTCGTCGTGGTGGGCGGCTCGATCCACTACGCCACCACCTTCCTGGGCAGCGGCGTGATCAGCCACAACCTGGGCAGCGGCCTCTTCGCGCTGCTGGTGGCTCTGCCGCCGCTGCTGGTGCCCTCCGGCCGCCTGCGTCTGTTCGGCCTGCTGATGCTGCTGGCCTTCGCCCTGGCCCAGCTCGCCTATCTGCACGCCTTCACGTCGGTGTGGTGTTTCTTCGCGGCGCTGCTCTCGGCCCTGGCGGTGTGGGTCGTGGCGGAACCACCCCGCCCACCGCTCACACCACCGCCCCGAACAGCCGGCCCACCGCCGCCGTGATGCCCATGGCCAGGGCGCCCCAGATCAGCAGCCGCAGCGAGGCCCGCAGCGCGGAGGCCCCGCCGGCCCGGGCCGAGACCGCGCCGAACAGCGCCAGGGCCAGCAGCCCGCTCACGGTGGTGCTGCGGGCCAGGTGCTGGGGGCCGGCCACCAGCAGCGTGGCAAGGGGCACGCTGGCCCCCACCGCGAAGCTGGCGGCCGAGGCCAGGGCCGCCTGCACGGGGCGGGCCCGGAGAATCTCGTTGAGGCCCAGTTCATCGCGGGCATGGGCGCCGAGGGCGTCGTGCTGGCTGAGCTGCTCGGCCACCGCCAGCGCCAGGTCGTGGTCGAGGCCGCGGGCCTCGTAGATCTCCACCAGCTCCGCCAGCTCCCCCGCCGGATCGGTGGCGAGCTCGTGCCGTTCCTTGGCCAGATCGGCCCCCTCCGTATCCGCCTGCGACTGCACCGAAACGTATTCCCCCGCCGCCATCGACAGGGCCCCGGCGACGGTCGCGGCGATGGCCGAGAGCAGCACCGCGTCGCGGGCGGCACCGGAGGCGGCGATGCCCACCACCAGGCTCGACACCGAGATGGTGCCGTCGTTGGCACCGAGCACTGCGGCCCGCAGCCAGCCGATCCGGTGGCTGTTGTGGCGCTCGGCATGGCGTTCGGCCAGGCGCCGCCGCCGCCGCCGGTCGGGGGGATCGCTGCTCGCGGGCATGGCAGGGGTCAGAGGCCTGGCGCCCCCATCGTGACGCGACCAGGGCACCAACCTCCCCGCGCGGCAAGGTGTCGCCCGCTGGCTGGCGGCCCGGTCCGTCCCTAGCCTGCGGCGGTGAAGTTCCCCGACCGGCCGTCACCGTCGCTGCCGCTCCTGGCCGGTGCCGTGGTCCTGGTGGGCCTGCTGGCCGCGGGTCTGGCGCGCTGCAGGGCCCCGGCAAGCCCGCCGGGACAGCCCCCCGGGCAGCCAGCCCAACCGCGCACCGCCCAGTCCCCGGCCGCGGATCCGGCGGGCGCCACAGCTCCGCAGGGCGAGCTGCGCGGCACGCTGTTTCTGGCGATCGGCATCGACGCCGCCCAGGGCGTGACCAGCGCGATGCTCCAGGAGCAGAAGCGCCAGAGCACGGCGCTGGTGCAGGCGTTCCGCCAGCTGCACCCCGGCGTCACGGTCACGGTGGCCGTGTACCGGGAGGACCAGCTGGATCGGGAACTGGCCGCGCGCCACGCCGCCGGCTTCGGGCCCGATCTGCTGCTGGTGAATGGCAGCACGGCCCTCAACCTGGAGAGCCTTGGCCTGGTGCGGCCCATGCGCTTCCCGACCCCGGTGACGGCCCAGCTGTTCCCGGCGGTGCTGCGGCGGGCCCAGCGGCCGGATGGGTCCCTGGTAGCCATGCCGGTGTTCCTGCAGCCCCAGCTGGCCTGCTTCAACCGCCGCCGCCTGCGAACCAGCCCCAGCGATCTGGCCGGACTGCTGCGTGCCAGCGAACGGGGCGTGGAGGTGGGCCTGGCCATCACCCCTGGCGAGCTGTTCTGGACCGCTGGCAGCCTCGGCGCCGCCCAGTCCTTGCAGCGGGCCGCCGGGGGCCAGCGGCTCAGCAGCGGCGATCACCGGGCCATCCTCGGCTGGCTGCGCTGGCTGCAGACGGCGAACCTGCTGGAGCGGGTCAACTTCTTCACCGAAGATGAGAGCCTGATCCAGGGGATCATCAGCGGGCGCCTCGACTGGATCGCCTGCCGTAGCTCCAGCATGTCGCGGCTGCGTCACAGCCTGGGCGACCAGCTGGGGGTGGCGGCCCTGCCCGGCGGTCCCGGCGGCCCAGCCACGCCGATCAACCGCCTGCGGATGCTGGCCTTCGGGGTGGATTCCAGCCCCGAGCAGCGCCGCCTCGCCGAGGCCCTGGCCCGCTTCAGCATCAACCCCCTGATCCAGCGCAACCTCACGGTCTCCACCCAGGAGCTGTTGCCCGTGAACCGCTACGTGCCGGCGCCGGTGGCCAGCTCGGCGGTACTCGGTGCCCTGGTGGCGGCCCTGCGCCAGGGGGGGGAAGCGAGCAACCGGATCGCCCACGAGCTGCCGGCCAGTGATCCCCGCTTTCCGCAGCTGCAGCGGGAACTTGTGCGGCTGGTGTTCGGCGAGGTCACCCCCGAGCAGGCCACCGACGCGCTGATCGCCCTGCTGAGGCCGCCGCCATGATCGAGCTGCTGGGACGGATCCTGGGCTGGTTCGGCTACCTGCAGCGGGGGCCGGTGCTGCTGCAGCTGCTGGTGGTGCTCCTGCCGTTGCTGGTGGGTGCCCGGCTGCGCCGGCCGAGGGGCCGCTGGGCCGCCCTGCTGCCCCTGGCGGCGATCGGGCTGGGCATCGGCGCCCTGGCCCTGGCGCGCCAGCCGGTGGGGCTGGCGCTGTTCCTGGCGGAGCTGGTGGCCGGCTGGCAGGCCCTGGGCTGGCTGCACCGGCTGCTGGGGCGGGTGATCGAACCGCGGGCGCTGGGGCTGCTGGAGAGCCGCCTGATCCGTCCTGGGTTCCTGCTGGTGGCCGGGCTGGCCCTGATCGAAAAGATCGACAACCTCGCCGACCTGGGGGTGATCCCCGTGGGCCGCTGGTTCGGGGCCGAGGTGAACCTGGGCGACCTGGGCGGAGCCCTGCTGATCGTCTACGTGCTGGTGATGGGCTCGGGGCCGCCGGCGGCGGGGGTGGCCTGGCTGGTGCAGCAGGGCGTGGGCCTGAGCGACGGCAGCCGCCGCGCCCTGCAGCTGATGCTCCGCTACGTGGTGATCGGCCTGGGCATCCTCTGGGCCCTCGATCACATCGGCTTCAACACCACGGCGATCCTGGCGGTGGCCGGCGGCCTGTCGGTGGGAATCGGCTTCGGCATCAAGGAGGTGTTCTCCAATTTCATCAGCGGTCTGTGGCTGCTGTTCGAGGGCTCGGTGCGGCCGGGTGAGGTGCTGTTCATCGACGGCGATCCCTGTGAGGTGCGCAGCCTGGGGCTGCGGGCCGCCGTGCTCTGGCGCGACCGCGACAACGCCGAGCTGGTGATCCCCAACCAGACCTTCTTCACCGCCACCACCACCACCTACACCGGTAGCGACCGGCTGCGCCGCAGCCAGATCAGCGTGGGTGCCTCCTACCGACACGACCCCAAGCAGGTGATGGCACTCTTGGAGGCCACGGCGCTGGCCACGCCGCGGGTGCTGGCCGAACCAGCCCCGAAGGCGCTGCTGCTGAGCTATGGCGATTCATCGGTGGAGTACGCCCTGCGCTTCTGGATCGCCAACCCGATGGACAACGTCTCGATCTGCAGCGACGTGAACGCCGCCGTGTGGCAGGCCTTCGCCGAGCAGGACATCGAGATGCCCTACCCCCAGCGGGTGATTCACCAGGCCTGAGCCCACCCACGCTGATGCCGTCGACCCCTGACCAGCCCACGTCCGCGCGCCCCGATGACCAGCGCCGGGATCCCGGACCGCTGCCCTGCCGGCCCCTGGCGGAGCTGCCGGCCCTGCCGCCGCTGCGGCTGGCGGTGGTGGGACACGTGGAGGTGGTGAGCTTCGTGGGGGTTCCCGCGCTGCCGGCGGCGGGCGAGATCCAGCGGGCCAGCTGGTTTCTGGAGCAGGCGGCCGGCGGCGGGGCCGTGGTGGCGGCCCAGATGGCCAGGCTCACCGGCCAGCGGGTGCCCTTCTTCACCGCCCTGGGGCGCGACGCCCTGGGCGAGCGGGCCGCCGCCGACCTGGAGGCGCTGGGGCTGGAGCTGCACGTGGCCTGGCGCGACGCCCCCACCCGCCGCGGCGTGAGCTTCGTGGATGCGGCCGGCGAGCGCACGATCACGGTGATCGGCGAGCGGCTGACGCCAATGGCCGCCGATCCCCTGCCCTGGGAGCGGCTGGCGGACTGCGACGGGGTCTTCGTGACCGCCAGTGATGCCGAGGGCCTGAGCCTGGCCCGGCGGGCCCGGCGGCTGGCGGCCACGCCGCGGGTGCGCCTGCCGCTGCTGCGCGCCTCCGGCGTGCGGCTGGATGCCCTGATCGGCAGCGGCCTCGATCCGGCGGAGCGGGTGGAGCCGGGCGACCTGACGGTGGCGCCGGCCCTGCGCATCGCCACAGCGGGCGCCGCCGGCGGGCTGGTGGAACCGGGCGGGCGCTTCCTGGCCCCGACGCTGACCGCGCCGGCCCTCGATGCCTACGGCGCCGGCGACTCCTTCGCGGCCGGCGTGACCGCCGGGCTCGCCGCCGGCTGGGACCTGGCGGACAGCCTCAGCCTCGGCTGCCATTGCGGCGCCGCCTGCGTGACGGCGCGGGGCCCCTACGCCGGCCAGCTGCGGCTAAGCCCCGAGACTGGGCGTTAAACCCCGGGGACTGACCGGGCGGCTAACCGGCCGGGGCGCGCCCGCCGCCCGACTAGCTTCATAGTTCGCAATGGAGCGGACCCTGCCCGTCCTTCGCCGCTGTCTCTACGCCCTCGGGCCCGTTCTGATCATCCTCAGCCACCTGGGCTGCCTGATCCTGCTGCGCACCGGCCTGCCCCTCGGCGCCGCCCTCTGGGCCCTGGGCCTCTACCTGGTGCGCATGCTGGCCACCACGGCGATCTACCACCGGCTGATCACCCACGGCAGCTACCAGGCGCCGCGGCTGGTGTGGTGGCTGGGCTCGCTGGTGGGGGCCTCGGCCGGCCAGATGGGCCCGAGCTGGTGGAAGGCCCACCACCAGCAGCACCACCGCCACGTGGAGACCGCGCGGGATCCCCACACGCCCCTGGCACCGGTGGGTGGCTGGCGCGGCCTCTGGCGCTCCCAGGCCGGCTGGCTGCTGGCGCCCAGCTTCTACCCGGAAAGCCTGCCGGCCGATGTGGAGGCCGACCCGGTGCTGCGCGCCATCGACCGCCTCCACTTCCTGCCGGTGCTGGCCCTGGCGGCCCTCTCCTGGCAGCTGGGAGGGCTGGCCTGGCTGGGCGCCTTCTGCCTCAGCACCACGCTGCTGTTCCACGGGGTGGCGAGCGTCAACTCGGTGGCCCACCTGCTGGGGGATCAGCCCTTCGCCACGGGCGATGCCAGCCGCAACAACGGCTGGGTGGCCCTGATCACCCTGGGCGAGGGCTGGCACAACCTGCACCACGCCTTCCAGGGCTCGGTGCGCCAGGGCATCACCGTGGAGGGTGGAACCCTGCGGCTGCTGCCCGATCCCACCTACCGCTTCATCCGGCTGCTGCAGGGGCTGGGCCTGGCCTCCAGGCTGCGGATTCCCTCCCAGCGGGCGCTGCTGGCCCGGGCCGCCTCCTGACGGCGGCCCCACAGTGGGGTGCCAGCCGCCCCCGCCTGGAGCGCCCGCCATGGACCCGATGATCGCGGCCCTGCTGCGGCCCGAGGCCTACGGCCATCCGGTGGAGACCCTGGAGCTGCTGGAGACCCACGCCTCCTGGGTGATCCTCACCGGCGCCTACGCCTACAAGCTCAAGAAGCCGGTGAACTTCGGCTTCCTCGACTTCTCCAGCCCCGAGCAACGGCTGCACTGCTGCCGCGAGGAGCTGCGCCTCAACCGGCGCCTCTCGCCGGACCTCTACCTGGGCCTGGCGCCGGTGCACGGCCCCGCCGAGCGGGCCAGCTTCCAGGGCGATGGGCCGGTGATCGAGCACGCGGTGCGGATGCGCCAGTTCCCCCAGGCCGACCTGCTGCCTGCCGCCCTCTGCCGGGGGGCCGTGGTGGCCGCCGCGTTCGACGCCTTCGCCGAGGACCTGGCCCGCTTCCAGGCCGGCGCCGCCGTGGCCCGGCCGGGCAGCGGCTTCGGCACGCCGGAGGCGGTGCGGGCCCCCGTGGACGCCAACCTGCGGGCCCTGGCGGCCGAGCCCGCGGCCCAGCCGGCCCTGGCCCAGCTGGCGCCCTGGGTGGAGGCGGAGTTTGAACGCCTGCGGCCGCTGCTGGAGCAGCGTCTGCTTCAGGGCTGGATCCGCGAGGGCCACGGCGATCTGCACCTGGGCAACCTGCTGCTGCGCGAAGGCCGCATCGCCGCCTTCGACTGCCTGGAGTTCAGCCCCCAGCTGCGCTGGATCGACACCATCAGCGAACTGGCCTTCCTGGCCATGGACCTGGCGGAGCGGGGCCGGCCGGATCTGGCCCACCGGCTGCGGGATCGCCTGCTGGAGCTCACGGGCGATCGCCAGGGCCTGACCCTGTGGCGCTGGTACACGGTGTATCGGGCCACGGTGCGGGCCAAGGTGGCGGCCCTGCGCGGCGGCCAGCCGGGGCTGGATGCCGCCGGGCGGATGGCCCAGCAGGCCGAGCTGGCGGCCTACCTCCAGCTGGCCCTCGACAGCACGCGAGCGGGCCCGGTGGCGCTGGTGCTCACCCATGGCCCCTCGGGGTCGGGCAAGTCGTGGCTGAGCCAGGAGCTGGTGGAGCGACTGGGGGCGATCCGGCTGCGCTCAGACGTGGAGCGCAAGCGGCCCTTCGGCCTGTGGGGCCTGCCGGCGCATGCCGAGCGCCAGGGGGATCCCTATGCGCCGTCCGTGAGCCAGGCGCTGTTCGCCGAGCGGCTGCCGGCCCTGGCCCGCCAGCTGCTGACGGCGGGCTGCCTCACCGTGGTGGATGCCACCTTCGGCCTGCGCCGGGCCCGGCAGCCGATGGAGGCGCTGGCGCGGGAGCTGGGGGTGCCGCTGCTGATCCTGGAGCTGCAGACGCCACTCGCGCTGGCGCGCTCCCGCATCCAGGCACGGCAGCGGCGGGGGCTCGACCCCTCCGATGCCGACCTGGCGGTGCTGGAGCACCAGCTGCTGGAGTGGGAGCCCCTGGAGGGGGAGGAGCGGGGCTGGGCTCTACGGGTGCCGACCACGGCCGCCGGGGACTGCGATGGCGCGGCCACCGCGGCCCTGCTGCTGGAGACCCTGGCTACCGCAGAGCCCCCCGCGCCGCTCGCGCCGACCCGTGGCCACCTCTAGATTCCTGAGGACGCCCACACACACTTCTCAATGTTCGACGCCTTCACCAAGGTCGTGGCCCAGGCCGATGCCCGCGGCGAGTTCCTCAACGCCGGCCAGCTCGACGCCCTGGCAGCCCTGGTGGCCGATGGCAACAAGCGGATGGACACGGTGAACCGCATCACCTCCAACGCCTCGAAGATCGTCACCGGCGCCGCCCGCGACCTGTTCGACCAGCAGCCCTCCCTGATTGCCCCCGGCGGCAACGCCTACACCCACCGCCGCATGGCCGCCTGCCTGCGCGACATGGAGATCGTGCTGCGCTACATCAGCTACGCGATCTTCGTGGGCGACGCCTCCGTGCTGGAGGACCGCTGCCTCAACGGCCTGCGCGAGACCTACCTGGCCCTGGGCGTGCCCGGCGCCTCCGTGGCCGAGGGCATCCGCAAGATGAAGGTGACCGCCCTGGCCATCGCCGGCGACCGCAACGGCATCACCCCCGGCGACTGCTCGGCCCTGATGAGCGAAGTGGGCACCTACTTCGACCGCGCCGCCGCCGCCGTCGCCTGATCGCTGGGCTGATCGCCCGGTTCCGTTCCTCCCAGTCCGCCGGCAGCCCTGATCGGGGCCTGCCGGCGGCTTTCTGTCTGTGCAGCCCATGGCAGCCCTGCTGGCTCTGATCACCGCCCTGCTGCTGGGGCTGACGCCCCTGGCGGCCCAGGCGGCGATGCCCCTCGCATCTCTGCCTGCACCCGAGGGCGGGCCCTACCGCTGCGACGGTGAGCCGCTCGTGGCCCTCTACGACAACGGCGCGGTGGATGCCGGCGGCATCCCCAACACCAGCGCCGGCACCGTGCCTGGGGCCGTGGTGGTGCTGCAGTGGCGGGATCAGACCCTGGCGCTGCCGCGCACCAACAACGCCGGCCCGCCGAGCTACAGCGATGGGCGCTGGTGGTGGAGCCCGGTCGATCCCGACCACCCGGAGTTCAGGCAACGCCGCGGCGGCATCACCCGCTACGCCTGCGAGCGGGAGCCATGAGCCACCCGGAGCGGCCTGCGGATCTGCCCCCCTGGCGGCCGCTGCTGCGGGCCGCCCGCCAGCGGGAGGGCCGCGCGCCCCAGGCGCGCTGGCTGCAGCTCGCCACCGTGGCCGCCGATGGCAGCCCGCGGCTGCGCACCCTGGTGTTCCGCGGCTGGGCAGGCCCCGCCAGCCTCGATCTGCTCACCGATGGGCGCAGCAGTAAAGCCCGGCAGCTGAAGGCGGAGCCGCGGGTGGAGCTGTGCTGGCTGCTGCCGAAGGCCCGCAGTCAGTTTCGGCTGCGGGGCCGGCGCCTGGAGCTGGATGCCGAACCCCTGGAGGCCGCCCGCCGGCAGCACTGGCAGCAGCTGCAGCCCAGCGGCCGGGCCCTCTGGGGCTGGCCGGCGCCGGGGCAACCCCTGGAGAGCAGCGCCGCCTTCCCCACGGAACTGGGCGATGACACGCCGCTGCCGGACAGCTTTGAACTGCTGCGCTTCGAGCTGGAGCAGGTGGACCTGCTGGAGCTGATCGGCCATCCCCACCGGCGCCGGCGCTGGCGGGCCGCCGAGGGGTGGGCCGAGCAGGCCCTCAATCCCTGAGGGCGAGGCGCAGCGCCTCAAGCCGGCGGGCATTCACCCCCAGATCGGAATCGCCGAGCCGGGAAACGGAACGGGCCTGGATCCGAGCCGAGGCGGCATCGGCGTAGAGCTCCAGGTCGTCCACGAAGCCGAACAGGCGGCTGGTGGCGGTGGCATGGAGATAGGTGGGCGTGCGCTCCACGATGGAGGTGCCCTCCAGGGCCGCGGCGGCATCCGCCAGCCGGGCGAGGTCCGCGACGGGCTCGGCACTGGACCAGTTGGCACGGGCGCAGTGGGCCGGGCTCGGACAGGGGGCGAGGGAGGCCTCGCGGACGCCGAGGTCCTCGGGAACGGGCCCCTCCAGATGCAGCAGGGACGCCTGGGCGGGGGCCGGCGCGGCGACGAGCACCAGCCAGGCCAGGGCCAGCGACAGCAGAAGGCGGCGCAACGGAATCATGGGGATGCGGGAAGGCTGCACAGAACAAAGCCGCCCCTGCCGGCAACGGAAGGCCAGGCGGAGGCGGCGAGCGGTTTCAGGCGGGACCGCGGCCCCAGGGGGCGCGGACTCAGCCGAGGCCGATCTGGGTGAGGATGCCCTGGCCGGTGAGCAGCTCGGTGCCGAGGCCGATCACGAAGCCGAGCATGGCCAGACGGCCATTCCAGGTCTCGGCGAAGGCCACGAAGCCGAAGCGGGAATCGGAGGAAGCCATGGGTGGCGAAAGCTGGTGGACTGTCGAAGTGTAACGAGTCCTGAAGGAATCTTGCGGATTCTTGCGACACCGCGGCGCCAAGGCCCGGCCGCGGATAGCTGGGAGACTGGCCCATCGCCCCCTCGTCCACCGCTTCTGCCCATGTCCCGCGAGCAGCTCCACGGCTTCCTGGCCCGGGTGCAGGACGATCCCGCCCTGCGCCAGCAGGTGCAGGCGGCCGCCACCGCCGACGACGTGGCCCAGCTGGCCCTAGCCCTGGGCTTCGAATTCTCCGGGGACGAACTGCTGCGGGCCTCCGGCCAGCGGATCGGCCGCGTGACCGTGACCAAGAACGACATCCCCGGCGAATACAACTGAGCGGGGCCGCTGGCCGGCCCAGCCGGGCGATCCCTCAGTCCGCCGGAGCTCCCGGCTGCAGCTGCCGACTCCAGTGGCACAGGGGCCCCTGGCCGCCGCCGATCGCCAGGGCGTGCATCAGGCTCCGCTCCACGTAGGTCTTGGCGGCGCGCACCGCCTCCAGCAGGGGCAGGCCCCGGGCCCGCTCCGCCGTGATCGCCGCCCCCAGGGTGCAGCCGCTGCCGTGGCTGTGGGGGGTGTCGATCCAGGCGCCCCGCAACCAGTGCAGCGCGCTGCCGTCCCAGAGCAGATCGACGCCCTGGAACCCCGGCAGGCCGCCGCCCTTGAGCAGCACCGCCCGCGGCCCCAGGGCGGCCAGGGCGAGGACCGCCGCCTCCAGGCCGGCCGCGTCGGCCACCGGCAGGCCGGTGAGCAGGCGGGCCTCGTGGATGTTGGGGGTGAGCAGGTCGGCGCCGGGCAGCAGCAGCTCGGCATAGGCCGCCACCGCCTCGGGCTCCAGCAGCACGGCCCCGGCCCGCGACACCATCACCGGATCGATCAGCCGCGGCACCGCGGCCGGCAGCTGGGCCAGGGCTTCGGCGGTGGCGACGATCAGCGCCCGGTTGAGCAGCATGCCCGTCTTGAGGGCCGCCACCGGCAGATCGCCCAGCACTGCCGCCACCTGGGCCGCCACGGCCTCCGGCGGCAGGGCATCGACCCGCTCCACGCCGCGGGTGTTCTGGGCCGTCACGCAGGTGATCGCTGAACAGCCATGCACCTGCAGGGCCGCGAAGGTCTTGAGGTCGGCCTGGATACCGGCGCCGCCGCCGGAATCGCTGCCGCCGATCGTGAGGGCCACCGGCGGTGTGAGCGTCCGGGCCGGCTGGGGCTCCCGGGCCGGGGGTACGCGAGAAGACGGGGCCATGGCGGGGAGCAACAGGGGAGCCGACAGGAAGGCGCGAGGGTGGCCGGCTGGATGGGCAGCTTGATGGGCAGCTGGATGGGCCAAGCGTGGCCGCCGTGCCGCGAAGACCGTGGCCGGATGGCTGGCTGACCCTGACCCGCCTCAGATCCGCGGCAACCCGCCCGGGGTCTGGGACCAGCCACCAGGCGGTCCGGCGGGGGCCGGCGGCCGGCGCTGATCCCCCGGCTCCAGCGCCGCCAGGGCCGCCCCAAGGCCGAGCAGCAGCAACAGCCAGCCCAGGGGCCGGCGCGGACGCCAGGCACCCAGTCGGGGCAGGCTCAGGGAGCGGCGCCCACCCCGCGAGCCCGAGCCCCCCGGCGGCCGTTTGCCCAGGGGCAACCCGCAGCGCCCGCACACCATGCGCCCGCCCAGGCTGCGGTCGGCCTTCACCGACCAGCTGCCGCAGTTCGGACAGGCCATGCACAACGACGCCCAAGGGGAGTGGCCATCCTGGCCCCCTCAGCCCGCCAGGGGGCGGCGGGCCTGGATCCAGAACAGGCGCTCACGGCGGTCGGGATTCCAGGTGTAGAGGGCAATCTCGCTGAAGGTGACGGGTTCGCCAGGCAGGGGCGCGGCCGCCATCCAGCGGGCCATCGGCTCCCGCAGCCGCTGGCCATCGCGGCGGCGGGGCCGCAGCAGGGTCACGTGGGGCAGCGGCGCGCGCCGCTCCGCCGGCCGGCCCGCCGCCGCCAAAGCCGGCGGTCCCCAACGGGCCAGCAAGCCCGCCAGCTCGGGCGCACCCCGATCCAGGCCCAGGGCATAGGCGGAGGGGGCAGCCGCCGGCCCCATGGCCCGCCAGCCCCCGGCCGTCGCCGTGATCGCCCCCTGCCGCAACGGCGCCACGGCCCCCCAGGCCGCCAGGGCCGCCGCCTCGCCGCAGGGCCCGAGAAAGGCCAGCGTGAGGTGCCGATCGCGCGGATCGAAGCGGCGCAGCTCCGCTGGCGCGCTGGCGGCCGCGCGCTCCCAGCCGCAGCCCGCGGGCAGGGGCAGGGCCAGGAACCAGTTGGGCGCCGGCGGGGCGGAACGGGGTGTCACGGCACCAGGCGGATGCGGCTCGCAGCCCCCAACGCCCCGGGAGCGCGGGCAACGGCCGGGCCGACCGATGGGGGAGAGACGGGCATCGGCGCGGTGGCCGCAGCGGCCCTCCAGCATGGGCGCACCGCCGCGCCAGAGCCCGCCATGGCCCAGCCACCCTCCCCCCTGCGCCTGCTGAGCGACGAGCAGCGCCGCAAGCTCGACGAGGGCGACGACGCCCTCTTCTACGCCCAGCCCCGCTTCGTGCAACACCTGGACGGCGCCTTCCGCAGCCGTCTCACCCGGCTCTACCGCGAGCGGCTACAGCCGGGCACCGTGGTGCTGGATCTGATGAGCAGCTGGGTGAGCCACCTGCCCGATGACGTGGCCTACGGCGAGGTGATCGGCCATGGCCTCAACGCCGAGGAGCTGGCCGCCAATCCGCGCCTGGATCGCCACTGGGTCCAGAACCTCAACCGCGACACCCAGCTGCCCCTGGCGGACCGCAGCGTGGACGCCGCCCTGATCGTGGCCGGCTGGCAGTACCTGCAGCAGCCGGAGGCCGTGGCGGCGGAACTGCGCCGGGTGCTGCGCCCCGAGGGCCAGCTGATCGTGACCTTCAGCAACCGCATGTTCTCCTCGAAGGCCCCGCGCATCTGGCTGGAGGGTTCCGACCGCGACCATCTGGCCTACGTGGCGCGGGTGCTGCTCGGCCAGGGCTGGCGCGTGGAGCCCCTGGTCGCCGAGGGCACCCGGGCCGAGGGGCCCCTGGGCTGGATCGGAGGCCAGGGGGATCCGTTCTTCGCCGTGGTCGCCAGGCCCTGAACACCAGGCCCCGGCGCCCTCCCTTAAGAATGTTCAAGCGGACACGAAACGGCGCTGATCCGGCGCAGGCTGGAGGTCGATGCGGGGGCTGAGATGCGACTGGGGACTCCAGGGCTGGCGGCGCTGCTTTCGGGATCGCCTGGCGGTCGTCGCCGGCGCGTCTACCGGCTGATCAACGCCTGGTGCGAGCCCCATGGGCACCTCGATGCGCTCTACAGCTCCCTGGAGGAGGCCATCGCCGATGCCATCGCCTGGTGCCAGGAGCATGGGATCGATCCCCTGCTGCGGGAGATCGGGGTGGAGGTCTGCACCGCCAGCGGCGACTGGCGCACCGTGCGCCTGCCCCACCAGCTGCTCTGCCCGCTGCTGTGTCCCGTTGACGGCTGACGGATAGCGGCGGCATCGCTGCGGCGGCGCACCAAGGCCCCGTTCAGCGCCGTTGCAGGCGGGTCATGGCCTGGCCAGCCGCCAGAGGGCCAAGCCACCACCCCGTCCCCGGGCCGCCAACCAGGCGGGATCCGCACCCGGATCCGGGGCAAGGCCGGACGACGCTCCCGGGCGGGAGGCGCCGATCAGGGCAAAGAACGGCAGCCGGCGGGGCTGCATGGGAGCCAGCGGCCGCGCCAGCAGCAGGGGCGAGCCGAGCCGCAGCTCCAGCCGCTCAAACCAGAACTCCAGCAGCGGCCTGGCACCCCGCAGCCGACCGCCCCCCGTGAAGCGAAGCTCCAACGCGCCCAGGCGCACGCTGTTCTCGATCCGCAGCGGGGCCGCCCCGTCGCCGGCGCCGGGCGCGATCGCCAGCTGCGCCCCCAGACCGCGCAGCAGCACCCCACTCAGCCGCTGGGGCCCAGGGCGGCCCTTCGGCCACACCTGCTCCAGGCGCCACGTGCCCCACAGCTGCTGACTCGTGAGCCCGCTGCCCTGCTGCCGGGCCCGCTGCTCCAGCGCCAGCAGCGCCGGTCCATCCGGCACGGCCGTGGCTGCCGGCACAGCCGTGGCTGGGAGGGGACGCTCGGACTCGGGGTTGAACGGGGACAAGGGCATCGGCCCGATGGCCGCAGGGGTCGCTCCAGCATGGTGGCGGCTGCAGTCGCCGGTCTCAGTCACGGCCGTGGCGCGGCGCGCTCGCAGTCCCGGGGTCCTGCGCTGCCTCGGCTGGCAGCAGCAGCTCCGCCAGGGTGAGGTCAGGACGGCGGAGCAGGGCAAACACGGTGCCGGCATTGCCGCGGCAGATCCGCAGCTCCGCATCGAGCACGGTGATGTCCAGCCAGGCCGGAAACGATTGCTGCACCGTGCGCAGCAGCTGCAGCCGACCCGTGCCCAGCCATGGGCCCAGCCAGCCGCCGCGCCGGAAGCGCACCTGCACCCGCTGCCGCGGCGCAGGCCCGGCGGTCTCCACCGCGATGGTGGCCTCCACGGCAATGCCGGCCAGGGACCCCAGGGGCCCGGGCAGGCGCAGCAGGTTCATGCCCCGCCCCTGCGACGGCGCCAGCAGCTGCAGATTCTCCAGCCAGGGCCCCACCGCCAGGTAGGGCTGGCGGCCACTGCTCCAGCGCAGCTCCCAGACCCCCTCCAGCTGCTCGAGGACCCCCGCTGCCGCGAGATCGGCCGGCATGGACCGCTCCAGGGCGCCGATCAGGGCCATGAGCCGGGGCTGCTGCCGCTGGGCTGCACCGCGCGGCTCCAGGCGGAGCAGCTCGAGCAGCGCCTGGCGTTGCTGGGCGGGGTCCTGGGGGATCAGTGCCGCTGGATCAGCCGGGACCATCAGGTTGGGGCGGCGTGGCTCCACCCCATGCTGGCGAGATCGGGCAGCAGCGGCGCAGCCAACGGGACGCCGTACCGCCATCACTCAGAAGCGCGAGTCAGAAGCGCGAGCCCGGGGTCTGCAGGAAGGCCAGTTCCACGGCGGTGCTGCAGCGGCCCAGGGCGGCATTGCGGTGGGGAAAGCGGCCGAAGCGGGCGATCACATCGCGGTGGCGCCGGGCGAACGCAAGGGTGCGCGGATCCGTGAACTGCTCGAACAGCGGCAGGGAGGCGTCCTGAATCGGGAGATCTTCCGCGTGCATCTGGGGCATCAGCCAGAACTGGCGGTGTGCCGGATCGGGATCCGCCGCCAGCCAGCCCCGCTGCACCGCCCGCAGACTCAGGCCCAGGGCCTGGCCGTCCCCGGCAAAGGCCAGGGGCGTGTCGCGCCAGATCTGGCGAGGGAACTGATCCAGCAGCAACACCAGCGCCAGGGCGTGTGGCGCCTCCGCCCCCCAGGCCGACAGCTCGGCGTCGATCGCCGCACGGGTCAGGTCGCTGAAGCGCTCGCGCAGCCGCTGGTCGAAGGCGGGATCCTTGCCAAACCACTGGCCCGGCCTGGTCTCCTCGAACCAGAAGCGCAGCACCGCCCCTGGCTCCGCATCCGCAGCGCTGGTCACGGCCACCTCCAGGCAGAGCCCCCAGCCTGGCGGACGCCTGGGCTCAGGCTCCAGGCGTGCTTCCGCGCCGTCGATCGGCGCGGTAGGCCCGCCACTTGCGATCCAGGATCAGCCCCGCGCTGACCAGCGTGATCGCGTTGGCGACGATCAGGGGGCCATCGCCGGTGAGCAGGCCGTAGAGCCCCCAGAGGGCAATGCCGCTGGTGAACAGGGCATACATGCGCAGCGAGATGCCGCTGGTGTCGCCGGTGCGCAGGGTCTTCACCACCTGGGGGATGAAGCTCACCGTGGTGAGGCTGGCGGCCAGGTAGCCGAGGACGGCGATGGAGGGCGAGGGGGCGCTCATGGCGAGACGACCGGCCGCCTCCGCAGGCGGGCTGAGGGCGCTGCGGAGGCGATCGCGCGGCGGCGGCGGGGCTGGGTGCTCAACGCAGGTACCAGCGCAGCAGCGCCAGCAACTGGCCAGCGGGACCATGGCCGCTGATCCACTCCCCGATCAGGGCGGCGGCAAAGCCGAGCATGGCGACGCGGCCATTGAGCCGCTCCACAGCGGCCAGCGCGGTGGTGTTCCAGGGCCGGCGGGTGGTGAGGCCCTCGCCAAACCGCTCCAGCGGCTCGTACTGAAACGACTCGTCGGGCACGGGGAGGACGCAGCGGCCCTGAGCCTATGGGGCCTGCAGCACCGGCCGGGTGTGGGAGTCCCGAACCCTCACCGGCAGCACGGGGTTCAAGGGGATGGTCCGGTCTGCGGTGACGGGCAGGCCCCGTTGAGCTGGGGCAGCAGCCCATCGGCCGCCCGCGCCAGGCGTGCCCCCTCTGCGGAATAGAACACAAACTGCTGCCGGTTCGTGTAGAGCACCGGATGGGTGCGCCCCAGCAGGCCTTCCGCCTGTTGCCGGCAGCGGATGTAGGCCCCGTAATCGAGGGGAGCGGCCTGGGTGCTGGTGTCGCCGGTGGCCGTGCCACTGGCATGGGCCTGCTCCGCCAGGGCCTCCTCGCGCGGGCAGAGGCGCCGGCGGATCGTCTGCACCAAGGCGATTTCGGCCCGCATCGCCTGGGTGGCGAGCTGATCGCGCTGCTCCCGCAGGACCGGGCAGGCGGGGGTGGCCCCCAGGCCCTGGGCGACCAGCAGGAACGGCAGCAGGCCGAGGGGCAACCGTCGCGCCCAGACCAGGGACACCGCGGCGTGGCGCCGCCGGATCCCAGGGCGATCGACCATCCCGAAGCCAGCTCCCATGGCCCCCAGCCTGGCCCCTGCCGATGCAGACGTCAGACTGGCGCCAGCCCAGGGGCCGGGGCCCCGAGCGCCGATGAAGCTGCTGGTGGTGGAGGACGACCCGACCCTGCAGGCGGCGCTGCTGCGCCTGCTCGGCCAGTGGGGCTATGCCACCGAAGCGGCGGCGAGTGGCTGGGAGGCGCTGGCCTGGCTGGATCGGGAGGTCTTCGATCTGGTGCTGCTCGATCTCGGCCTGCCCGACACCGATGGCCATGCGGTCTGCCGCCAGCTGCGCCGGGGTCCCCAGCATCAGCCCCTGGTGCTGATGCTCACGGCGCGCGACGGCCGCGGCGACGCGTTGCAGGGCTTCGCGGGTGGGGCGGATGACTACGTGGTCAAGCCCTTCGATCCCGACCTGCTGCGGGCCCGCCTCGGCGCCCTGCTGCGCCGCGCCGGCCGGCCGCTGCAGCACCAGCTGAGCTGGGGGCCGCTGCTGCTGCAGCCGGGACAGACCACCCTGCAGGTGGCGGGCCAACCGCTGGAGCTCACCCGCAAGGAGGCACTGCTGCTCGAAGTCCTGCTGCGGGCCCAGGGGGCCAGCTGCCACAAGGCCCAGCTGCTGCACGGCAGCGGCGATGGCCGCCGCGAGGTGGGGGAGGACAGCCTGCGCGCCCACATCCGCAGCCTCCGCTGCAAACTCACGGCAGCCGGCTGTGCCCCCGGGCTGATCGAAACGGTCTATGGCCTCGGCTACCGGCTCGCCATCGCCCCTGCCGCCTGATCCGCTGCGGCTCAAGCAGCGGCTGCTGCTCCAGGGCGGAGGCTTCGCGCTGCTGCTGCTGACCGCCTTCTCCGGGTCGCTCTACTGGGGGATCGTGCAGCAGCGGGAGGAGGACCAGCGCGCGGAGCTCCGGCAGATCGCCGCGGGGGCCGCCGCCCAGCTGCCCCTGGTGCTGCACGAGGCCAAGGAGGTGGAGAGTCCGCTCAAGTTTCGCGCTGTGCCCTCCACCGTGGCCATCGCGGGGCTGGAGCAGCAGCGGCTGCAGTGGTTCGACCGGGCGGGGCGCCTGCAGGGCGAGCAGGGACGCCTGGCCCTGCCGCCCCTGCGCCGGCAGGGCCAGGCGTGGCGATCGCAGGCGCAGTGGCAGCGCTGGCCCGGTGGGCTGAGCCTGTGGCAACCGGTGCTCAGCCGGGATCCCAGCGGCCGGTCCGCCGGCGCGTCCCTCAGCGGCTATGTGCGGGTGGCCCGCTCCGACCAGGCCAGCCGGCGCGATCTGCAACGGCTGCAGCGGGGGGTGCTGCTGGGCTGGGTGGTGACCGTGCTGGCGGCGCTGCTGGTGGGCCGCCGCATGCTGCGCTCCGCCTTTGCCCCCCTGCAGCACCAGCTGGAGGCCCTGCAGCGGTTCACGGCCGATGCCTCCCATGAGCTGCGCCATCCCCTCACCGCCATGCGCACCCTGCTGGCCGCCGTACCGGAGCCCGAGCGCCACCGCCCCCCCTTCCCCTGGCAGGAGCTCAACCGGCTCAGCCGCGCCATGGGGGAACAGCTCGATGACCTGCTGCTGCTCGCCCGCCAGGAGCAGGGCGAAGCGCCCCGGCGGTTCGATCTGCTGGAGCTGCTGGAGGACCTGCTCGACCGCTATGGGCCCCAGGCGGCGCAGCGCGGCATCCGGCTGCAGCTCCGTCCGGATCCCGCCAGCTGCCGCCTGCCGATCAGCGCCCACCCCGAGCAGCTGCAGCGGCTGTTCACCAACCTGCTGCTCAACGCCATCCGCCACAGCCCCGAGGGCGGCACCGTCTCCGTGGAGGTGAGCCCATCGCCCCAGCGCCTGCAGATCGCCGTGGTGGATGCGGGGCCCGGGATCGCGGCCGGGGAGCGGGAGCGGGTGTTCGAGCGCTACTGGCGGGGCAGCGACCAGGGCGGGCACAGCGGGCTGGGCCTGGCGATCGCCCGCTCCATCGCCCGGCGCCACGGCGGCGAGCTGCGGCTGGGGGAGAGTCAGCCGGGTCGGTGTGTGCTGCTCGTGGAGCTGCCCACCGCCCGCTCCAATCTCATGACTTTTTCATGAGCTCCGGCGCACACTCCCCCCATGGCAACTCCCCTGACCGCCGATCCGGGCCTCGCGGCCTTCGGCTCGAGCCTCACGGCGATCACCCTGGCCGAGCTGGGTGACAAGACCTTCTTCATGGCCCTGATCCTGGCGGCGCGCCACCGGGGTCGGGACGTGTTCATCGGCGCCTTCGCGGCCCTGGCGGCGGTCACGCTGATCTCCCTGGGTCTGGGCTACGGCCTGCGCGAACTGCTGCCGGCCACGGTGGTGCCCTGGCTGGCGGCCCTGCTGTTTCTGGGCTTTGGGATCAAGCTGATCGTCGATGCCCAGGGCTTTGCCGATGGCGAAGCCCAGGGGGAGGAGAAGGAGGCCGAGGAGGCCATCAACCAGGCCGAAAGCAGCGGCCCGATCAACGCCACCACTGCCGTGATCTGGGAGGCGTTCGTGCTGGTGTTCATCGCCGAACTCGGCGATCGCACCCAGTTCACCACCATCTTCCTGGCCACGGCCCCGGCGTTCACGTTCGCCGGGCTGCTGGCCGGCTCCCTCGCCGGCCATGCCTTCGTCACCGCCCTCGCCGTGGGCGCGGGCCAGTGGATCGGCACGCGCATCAGCGAGAAGCTGCTGTATCGCCTCAGCGGCGGCCTGTTCATCGCCTTTGGCCTGTTCGCCCTGCACCAGGCCACGGGCTGACCCTGCGCTGACAACGCGCCCACAGAACCGCCATGCCTCGTCCCTACCAACCCTCCCTTCTGCGAATCCTGCACGGCGCCGTGGCGGTGCTGGTGCCGGCGGCCTGGATCAGCGGCCTGATCGTGTATTCCCTGCACGATGGGCGCTGGGGCCGTCTGCCCTGGCACCCTGGCGGCGACTGGATCGACATCCATGGCAGCCTCGGCGTGCTGCTCTGGCCCCTGGCCATCGCCTTCGGCCTCTACGCCCTGAGCCTGGGCAGAGCCCGCCTGCGCCGACCCGAGAACGCCGCCGCGCTGCTGGGCCTGGCCCTGGCCGTGGGCAGCGGCAAGCTCATGAGCGAAGACTGGCTGCGGCAGGGCGAACTCGACCAGGCGGTGTACGGCATCCACCTGCTGGCCTGGCTGCTGATCGGCGCCGCGGTGCTCTGGCACGTCTCAGGCGTTCTGGGGCGTGGCGGCCTGCCGCTGGCCCGCTCGATGGCCAGCCTCCAGGCGCGGCCCAACGATCGGCCCCGCCACTGGCCCGGGCAGATTGCCCGATGCTTCAGGCGATCGGGCTGAGCGGACCCGCGGCCAGCCCCAGCTCCTCCAGCAGCGCCCGCTGGGCCGCCGCCGGCACGAAGCTGTGGGCGGCCGCGGCGCCGCTCACCGCCACTGGCGGCACGCCGATGCCCGGGAAGGTGCCGGCGCCGCACAGCACCAGGCCCTCGATCGGCGTGGTGCCGGCGGGGAACGGTCCCTGATCGGCCCCGAGGGCCGGGCCGTAGCTGCCCCGCTGCACCCGCAGATAGCGCTGGTGGGTCCGGGGGGTGCCGTGGAGTTCGAGCACCACCCGATCGGCCAGATCCGGCACCAGCTGCTCCATCACCTGGCGGAAGATCCCGCAGCGCTCGGCCTTCAGGGCCGCGTAGGCCGCCGTGCCGGGCTCCAGGTCACGCCAGAGCTCCCAGGGCTCATTGGCGGGGGTGTAGCCGTGCAGCACCTGGTGCCCGGCCGGAGCCAGGGAGGGATCGAGCCGCGAGGGCATCGACAGCACCACCATGTTGCGTTCGGCCGTGATGCCGCGCTGCCAGTCCCCCACCCACACGTGGTGGATCGGCAGGTCGTCGAGCCCCTCGCCGCGCAGGCCCACATGCCAGTGCAGGAAGCTGGCGCAGGCGGGGGTCTCGGCCCGCTGCTGGCGCCAGCGCGGCGGCAGGGCCTGGGCATCCAGCAGTTCGAGGGTGTCCCAGGGGCTGGCGTTGCTCACCACGCCGCGGCGCGCCCGCAGCAGGCGGCCATCCTCCAGGCGCACGCCGCTGGCCCGGCCGCCCTCCACCAGGATCTCGGCCACGGCGCTGCGGCAGCGCAGCTGGCCGCCATGGCGCTCCAGGCCCCGCACCAGGGCCGCCACCACGGCGGGGGAGCCGCCCAGGGGGTAGTCGAGGCAGGCGTCGGGCTCGAACCACTCCCCGAACAGGGTGGCCATGGCCGCGGCGCTGGTCTGATCCAGGGGCAGGCCCGAGATCAGGAAGCTCAGCATCTCCACCCAGTGGAGCAGGAAGGGATCGCGCAGGTGGCGCCGGGCCAGGGGCCCGAAGGCGCCGCCGAGGGCCGCCAGGCGGGGGGCATGGCGCAGCAGGGCGCCGGTGCCCCGCATGCCCAGCACCCCCGCCATGCCCAGGCCGGGCCGCAGGGCCAGCAGCGGCAGGGCGGCGGTGGCGCGGCAGTAGGGCTCCAGGGCCACCAGGAAGGCGTCCCACTCCTGGGCCACCGCCGGCCCGCGCAGCTGGCGCACCAGCTCCCGGAAGGGTTCGGCGCCCACGCCCACGGTGAGCCGTCCCTCCGGCAACAGCAACCCCCAGTCGCGGTAGGGAACCACCGGCACGCTCTCGCCCACGGCCCGCAGCACCTGGGCCAGGGGATTGGTGCTGGGCCAGCGGCCCAGGCCGCTCCACAGCGAAGGCCCCGACTCGAACTGAAAGCCGCGGCGCTCGAAGCCGTGGGCCGCGCCGCCGGGCCGGTCGTGGGCCTCCAGCACCAGCACCTCGAGGCCATGGCGAGCGGCCAGGGCGCCGCAGCAGAGGCCGCCGAGGCCACTGCCGATCACCACGAGGTCGCAGTCGCAGGGGGCGGAACGCAACGGAGACAGGGCAGGGCGCAACCCCGATGATGCAGGACCGGCGCCGCGCCCATTGCCCGCCGCTGCCGACTCCGGTAAAAACGACCGAATCCGCTCCCCAGCCCCGGTGGTCCGTCCAGGCTCCCCGCGTCAGCTCCGGTCCCCCGATCGGAACCGCCGGGCCTCCGGCCCGGACCGACAGGGCGAGCGCTGATGGCCACCCCCCCGCGAGGCGCCGCCGCCCGATCGATGGCCGCAGCGGGCTCAGCCCGCGGGGGCCAGCCATCCGGACCGGACCGGCTGCTGCGCGGCCTGTGGCGGCGGGTCACCCAGCCGGCGGCGGTGCTGGGCCTGCTCATCGTCAGCCTGCTGGCCCTGCCCTTCGCGATGGCCTCCACCCTCTCGGGGGCCATGGCGGCCCAGATGGAGGTGCAGGCCGACGAGATCTCGACCCTGGCCAGCAGCATCCGCAGCTACTACGCCGACAACATCGTCTCGCGTCTGCAGGCCTCGGGGGGGGAGGCGGTGTTTTCCGAGAACTACCGCCAGATTCACGGCGGCATCCCCATCCCCGCCACCCTGGCCATCGAGCTGGGCGACCTGTTCGACAGCGCCAACGCCGATCGCCGCATCTCCTACGGCTTCATCTCCGACTTTCCCTTCGCCAAGCGGGTGAGCCAGCCGCTCGACGGCTTCGAGATGGAGGCGATCCAGGCGTTCCGCACCAACCCCAGCCTCGATCGCTACGCCCGGCTGAAGCAGAGCTGGCTCGGCCAGCCCTCCTTCCGGGTGGCCACCCCGGTGCTGATGCGCCAGGCCTGCGTCAGCTGCCACAACACCCACCCCGATTCCCCCAAGCGCGACTGGAAGGTCGGCGATGTGCGCGGCATCCAGGAGGTGACAGTGCGCGGCCTGGACATCAAGGGGCTGGGCCGCTTCGGCTACCTGATGGCCTACATGGGTCTGGTGGGCCTGGTGTCGGTGGGGGCCGCGGCCGCCTTCCAGCGCCAGGCCGGTGCCCTGGAGCGCATCAACAGCCGCCTGCAGGACTCCAACGACCGCGAGAGCGAGATGGGCGACCAGCTCCGCTCCCAGGTGGAGGAACTGCGGCTGCTGAGCGCCGTGGCCGAGCACGCCACCTTCGGCGTGTCGATCGCCGACATGCGGCAGAGCGACTACCCGCTGATCTACGTCAACGAGGCCTTCAGCCGCATCACCGGCTATCCGCGCGAGAAGGCCGCCGGCTTCAACTGCCGCTTCCTGCGCGGTCCCGACACCGACCCCGAGATGGTGGAGGCGATCGCCGCGGCGATCCGCGAGGGGCGTCCCTTCCACGGCGAACTGGTCAACTACCGAATGGACGGAACCCGCTTCTGGAACCGCCTGACCCTCTATCCGGTGGGCGGCACCACGGGCAGACCCGACTTCTACGTGGGCAACCAGATGGATGTGACGGCCCTGCACAGCGCCCAGCAGCACGACCTGGACCAGCTGATCCAGCTCAGCGAGCCCACCGCCGCCGCCCTGTCCAGCCTGGAGGAGCTGCTCGCCCACCACGCCGCCCTGCAGGCCTCGCTGCAGAACCGCGAGCTGCTCAGCGACACGATGGCGTCGTTCTTCGCCACCGAGCGCCGCAGCCTGGAGGAGCTCCAGGCCCAGCTGGAGGCCAACCGGGGGGCGATCCAGCAGCTCCGCTCCGAGCTGCGGCCCAGGGAGAGCGCCCCCCCCAGCCCGGAGGAGCCCCGCCCGTGATCCGGCCGCCCCGCCTGCTGGGACGTCAGCCGCGCACCGACCTAGCCCGCGATTCCAACCAGCGGGTGGTCGAGGTCCTGATCCTGTGGGGTCTGGCCTGCGTGGGGCTGCTGAGCCTGGTGGCAGCGGGACTGGGGGTGGCAGCGGCCAATGTCGATGCCCGCCACCAGAGCGAGGAATTCCGCTCCCTGACCTCGGCGCTGGAGGAATCCAACGCGAGCCTGAACGATCGCCAGCGCATCCTCCTCAGCTACCAGAACAGCCGCTTTGAGGACGATGGGGAGGGGATGCTCTCGCTGCTGCTGATCGATGAAGCGGGCCGCATCGCCCTGAGCAATCGCCCCAGCTGGCTGGGGCGCCCCCTGGAGCCCTCGCTGCTGCCTCCCGCCGCGGCCCGCAACCCCCGGCTGCGTCAGATCGCCGACTGCCTGGCCCGCCGGGCCCCTGATCGGCGCGCCTGCTTCGTCGCCAGCAAGGACGTCTACCTGCCCTGGAGCGAGACCCTCACCCTGGCCAGCCCCTTCCGCATCTACGACCGGCGGCTGGGCCTCCAACCACGCGACTACCTGCTGGTGGTGAGCTTCGATCCGGGGGCCTACACCGCCAGGCTCACGGTGCAGCTGGGCCTGGCGGTGCTGGCCTCCAGCCTGGCGGTGGCCGCCCTGGTGGCGCTGCTGGGCCACCAGCTGAATCGCGGCCTGCTGCCGAATCTGCGCCAGTTCGCCGAGACCGATGGGCTGACCGGCCTGATGAACCGCTCGGCCTTCATGGACCTGGCGGTCCAGCTGCTGGCCCAGGGGCAGCGCCAGGGCCTGCCCTACGTGCTCAGCGTGATCGACATCGACCACTTCAAGGCGATCAACGACGGCTATGGCCACGTCTGCGGCGACGAAGTGCTGCAGAAGCTGGCGCGGGTGCTGGAGGGCAGCCTGCGCGACGACGACCTGGTGACCCGACTCGGAGGCGAGGAATTCGCCGTGCTGCTGCAGTGCACGACGGCCCGAGGCGAAACGCTGATGGAGCGGCTGCGCACCCAGGTGGAGGTCAGCCGACTGAGCTTCGAGGGCCGGCCCCTGCGGATCACGGTGAGCCTCGGTGCAGCCAGCACCGAACAGCTCGGCTACAACCTCGACTACCTCTATTCCGCCGCCGACACCGCCCTGTTCCGCGCCAAGCGCGAAGGGCGCAATCGGGTGCGCTGGGCCAGCGCCAGGCGGGAGCCGGTGACGCGGGAGGGCTGGTCCCCCGGGGAGACCTGGCGCCAGACGTTTCAGGGCGGCCGGCCGGACCGCGGCCCCGGTCCAGCTGGCAAGCCGGTCCCCGGTGAAGGCCGTGGCGCCGTTCCCTCCCCCATAACTGCGCCAGAGCCCCCGAGGCCGCAGCCGTGATCCCCGCACCACACCCTGAGGACGGATCCGAGCGCCCCAGCCCGGACCAGGAGCTGCCGCTGGGGGGCCCAGGGGCAGGGGCCGATCCAGCCCCTGGGGACAACTCCGACCCGCTCGCCCTGCGGGGACCCTGGCCCGGCTCCGGCCTGAACCCGCCGCAGCGGCGCGCGGGCGATCGCCCCAGCCCCGGCCATCAGCCCGGCCGCAGTTCCCTGGATCGCCTGCTCAGCCGCAGCCGCTTCACCCAGCAGCTTGCCGATCTGGTGGGCCCGGAGGCGGAAGGGCACTTCGCGGTGTTGCGCTGCCGCTTCAAGGAATACGAGCGGGTGAGCGCCACCCTCGGCGGCAAGGCCGCCGAAGCGCTGATCGATGAGGGGGCCCGGCGCCTGCTCAACACGATCCCGCGCTCGGCCGCGGCCGCCCGCCTCTCGGACTCCGACCTGATCACGGTGCTGCCGGGGCTGATCGAACCGCCGAGGATCTCCGCGTTCGCCCAGCGCCTGATCGATCTGTGCGCCGTGCCCTACCGGTTCGATGAGCAGCGGCTGCCGTTGAACGTGGCGATCGGCATCGTGATCAGCCGCGGCAACTACGAGGATCTGGAGGCGATCCTCTCGGACGCGAGCATGGCCCAGCGGATCGCCGGTCGCCACAACCAGAGCCAGTACCGCTTCATCGACCTGGAGACCCGCAACCAGGCCCGCCGCAGCTACGAGCTGGAGGCGGACTTCCGCGAGGCCCTGCAGCAGGGCTGCTTCCAGCCCTTCTTCCAGCCGATCGTGGAGCTGCGCAGCGGCGAGCCGGTGGGCTACGAGGTGCTGGCGCGCTGGCCCCGCCCGGACGGCAGCTTCGTGATGCCGGATCGCTTCCTGCCGATCGCCCGGGAGACCGCCCTCACCGGCGAGCTGGATCTGCAGATCATCGAGAAGGCGCTGATCGCCGTGGGCGAACTGGCCCGCGAGGTGCCCTGGCGCTCGATGCTGCTCAGCGTCAATGTGTCGGCGAATCTGCTGGAGGACAGCGGCCTGCGGGAGCGGCTACTGGAGCTGATCGTGGAATCGCCCCTGCCCCCGGGCTGGTGGCTGCAGGTGGAGCTGATCGAGGAGGCCCTGCAGGACACCAGCGCCGCCTTCGACACCTTCCTGGCGCGGCTGAGTGAGCTGAAGGTGACGATCGCCATCGACGACTTCGGCACCGGGTATTCCTCCCTGGCCCGGCTCCACAGCCTGCCGATCGACAGCTTCAAGATCGACAAGAGCTTCGTCGACAAGATCGACGACTCCGAGGCGTCCAGCAAGAAGCTGCTGCTCACCATGGGCGCCCTGGCCTCGGACCTCAGCCTCAGCTCCACCGTCGAGGGGGTGGAGACCGAAGCCCAGCGGCAGTGGCTGCTGCAGAGCGGCTTCCGCACCAGCCAGGGCTACCTGTTCGGCCGCCCCCTGCCCCTGGATGAGGCGATCGTGGCGCTGCGTCGTCACAACCTGCGGCCGCCGGCGATCCAGGCCGGCCTGGAGGACGAGGACGGCGGCGACCGCCGCCTCGGGCTGCGCCAGAGGCTGCGGCGGCGCCTGCGCTGGCTGCTGGGCTGACACCCAGGGGCGCCGCCGTTCAGCGCTCCAGCTTGCTGGGAATCCCCTTGCCCGCCCCCGCCAGGGTCTGGCGGGAGCGGGGGCCGCTCCAGGAGGCCAGGTAGAGGCGGGCCTCGGCCCCCAGCCCCCGCAGGTCGGCCAGGTTGGCGTTCTCCACGACGGCCCCGCTGCCGGCGCCGCTGGTGCCATCCCAGGGCCGCTCCGCCCCGGCCGGACTGGCCTCCTCGACGGAGCCCCAGAAGAAGCGGGTGCCCTCCAGGCGGGCGCCGTTGAGGTTGGCGCCCGAGAGGTTCGCCCCGGCCAGGTTGGCCTCGCTCAGGTCGACGTCCTGGAGATCGGCGGCGCGCAGGTCGGCCCCGTTGAAGTCGATGCCGCGGAGGTCGGTGCCGGCGAGGTTGGCGCCGCGCAGCACCTGGTGCAGGCGGATCACCGGCAAGCCCTCGAGCCGGTCCTCCTCGTAGGAGCCGTTGCCATCGAGGATGGCGCGGCCCAGGCGGTTGTCACGCCGCAGGGGCGTGAGCAGACGGGCATGGGAGAGGAAGCGCAGCACCTTCGCCTTGCCGTCGGCGTCGATGCTGCCGAGCACCGCCGCCAGCCGCCCCTCGGCCAGCATCCGCTCCAGGGGCCAGTCCTCGAGCATGCCCTCCTCGTCGGCGATCAGGTCGGTGATGCCCTGGATGAAGCTGTCGACGGTCTGGGCCTGGGTGATGCGGTTCTGCTGGGTGGTGAGCCGCTGATCCACCTGGAACTGGCGCCAGGCGATCACCAGGGCCACGAAGGCCACCAGGATCTGGCCGAAGGCGCCGATCACCCCCTCCCCCAGGGCGCCGATCGCCTCCCAGTTGCCGCTGGTGTACACGGCCAGCAGTGGCTCCCACCAGCCCAGCAGCAGCGAGATGCTGAGCAGGGCCAGGCAGGCGGCCAGCAGGGCCAGGGTCTGCAGGGTGGCGGGCTCCTCCAGCCGCAGCTTCAGGGCCAGCCAAAGGGGCGGCAGCAGCTGCAGCAGGGCCAGCACCAGGGTGAGCAGGGTCGCGGCCCAGGCCAGGGGCGGCCAGCCCAGCAGCAGGCCGGCCAGGGTGAGGCCGGAAGCGAGCAGCAGCTGCAGGGCGGGCTGCTGGCGCAGGCGCACCCACAGGGCATGGCTGCGGAACGGCTGCACCTGGCGATCGTCGAGGGAGGCGGCCACCGGCTCAGGCCCCCTGGAAGTAGAAGCCCGCCGCCAGGATCAGGTAGGCGGCGAGCAGCAGCACCCCCTCCAGCCAGTCGGAGCGGCCATCGAGGCTCACCAGATTGCTCACCAGCACGGCGGTGGCCACGGCGACCAGTTCGTAGACATCGAAGCTCAGATCCAGCGGATGGCCCAGCAGCGGGCCCACCAGCACCAGCACCGGCACCACCAACAGGGCCACCAGCAGGGTCGAACCCAGGGCCACGGACACCGCCAGATCCATCTTGTCCTTGCGGGCCATGGTCACGGCGGTGAGGTATTCGGCGGTGCCCCCCAGCAGCGGCAGCAGCACCACGCCCGTGAACAGGGCCGTGAGGCCGAAGCCCTCGGTCACGGTCTCCACCACGCCCACGAACAGCTCCGACTCCACGGCCACGCCGGCGGTGGCCGCCAACAGCACCAGCATCCAGGGCAGCAGCGGCGGGCGGTGCTGGGGCTCTTCGGGCTCCACCGGCTCCCCGTCGGAGGCGTCGCCGAGCTCCACCTCGGCCACGGCGTAGAGGGCGCGGTGGGTGCGCAGCGAGAAGACGAGCGTCAGCGCGTAGACCGCCAGCAGCAACCAGGCCACGAAGCCGGAGAAGGCGAGGTTGCCGGCCGCCACATCGCGACCGGAGGCCATGGACAGGCTCGGGATCAGGATCGCCAGCACCGCCAGGGTCATGGCCGAGCCGTTGACCCGCGCCACCACCGGCTGGAAGCGCTGCTCCTGGCGCCCCAGGCCCCCCAGCGCCATCGAGAGCCCCAGGGCCAGCAGCAGGTTGGCCATCACCGTGCCGGTGATGCTGGCCTTGACGATGTCCACTAGGCCGGCCCGCAGTGCCACCAGGGCGATGATCAGCTCGGTGGCGTTGCCGAACAGGGCATTGAGCAGGGCCCCGATCGAGGGCCCCAGGGCCAGGGAGAGCTCCTCGGTGGCGGTGCTCAACCAGATCGCCAGGGGCAGGATCGCCAGGGCCGAGCTGAGGAACACCGGCAGGTCGCCCCAGTGCCACCAGGCGGCGGCCCAGGAGAGGGGCAGCGCCGCCAGAAGGCCCGTGGCGGCCAGCTGGCGCAGCGAGGGCGGGCGGTGCGGCTGGTCACGCGTGGACACCATGGGAATCGCCATCGCCCGGCCAGGTAGCGGCATTCTGCTCGGATTGGCCGCCGGCGCCCAACCTCACGGATCCGCCCCAGGCTCAGGGCCGGGGCCGCTCCGCCAGCACCGCCCGATCGATCTCCCTGCCCTGGCTGTCCCAGGCCCTGAGGCTGAGGCGCTCGGGGCTGGCCTCCAGTTCCGCGAAGCTGAAGGTGCTCAGGGCCCGGGCACTCTGGGGCCCGGGAACCACCCGGCGCAGGCTGGCGCCGCCGCCGCCCACGATCAGGTAGGTGATGCCATCGATCGGACGGCTGCGCTCGTAGTGGTGCTCGTGGCCGTTGATGTAGAGCGCCACGCCGTAGCGCCGCAGCAGCGGCACCAGCCGCGCCTGGGCTCCCGGATCGTTGCCGTAGAAGCCCGAGGAGAAAATGGGGTGGTGGCCCACCACCACCTTCCATGGGGCGGTGCTGGCGGCCAGCACGGTGCGCAGCCAGCTCAGCTGGCGCTGGCGGTCGGCGTTGCCATTGGTATCCAGGAAGAAGAACTCCACCGGCCCGCGGCGCAGGTTGTACCAGCGGCCCGCCATGCCGAAGGGCCTGTAGGCCAGCTGGGGATCGCCGTTGGCGGTGCGGATGTCGTGGTTGCCCAGCACGGCATGGAAGGGCACGCCGGCCGCCAGCAGCTCGGCATAGGGGCGGCGGAAGGTGGCCTCGATCAGGGCCATGTCTCCCGACGGGTAGATGTTGTCACCGCCGAGCACCACCAGATCCACCGGCCGCTGGCGGTGCACCGCCGCCATCTGGCGCCCCACGGCGCGCTGGTTGGCATCGCCGCTGCCGGTGTCGGCCACGGCCAGGAAGCGCAGGGGGCGCTGGGTGCCCTGGGCCCGGGCCTGCCGCAGGCCCGGCAGCAGCAGCCCCGAGGCCACCGCGCCCGCCACCAGGCCGGGAACCAGCTGGAACAGGGTGCGGCGCCGCATGGGGGGGGGGGGGACGTGGGGGAGGGGGCGCCAAGGGTGCCGCGGGGTGGCCGGGAGGGGG
>NZ_JAGQBX010000050.1 GCF_024345855.1 Synechococcus sp. GreenBA-s
GTCGGAAGGCATGGGGGTTCTGGGGGAGTCGGGAAGCGGGGCGGCGTCACGGGGCGCAGCGGGGCGCTGGCGTTGGCAGGCAGCGTGGCATCAGGCGGCTCGTCGGCGCCGCTCCCACACCGCAAAGCCGGCCAGGCAGAAGCTCAGCCACACGTAGCCCAGGGAGGCCCCGGCCAGGATGTCGGTGAGCCAGTGGGCGCGGCAGTAGAGGGTGCTGAGCCACACCAGCGCCACCCAGGCGCTCGATCCGAGGAACAGGGGCCGCCGCAGCCGGGGGTAGTGGGCCGCCAGCAGGGTGCAGGTCAGGAAATAGAACACCACCGAGCCGGCGGCATGGCCACTGGGGAAGCTGCGGCCGCTGATGTCCTCCAGCAGCCGGTCGCTGGGGCGGGAGCGGTCGAACAGGGGCTTGAGCCAGCGGTCCACGATCAGCAGGATGCCGGCCGTGCCCACCGCCAGGCACACCAGTTCGGCCCAGAGGCGGCGCCACACCAGAAAGGCCAGCACCGCCAGCACCAGAAAGGCGGTCACGTGCACGCCGCTGAGCTGATACACCAGCAGCAGCAGCTTGCCCAGCCCGTCGGGGATAGCGCCGTGGATCCGCTCCAGCACCGCCTCGTCGAAGGCGGGGTGCCGGTCGGCGGCCAGGCGCGGACCGAAGCCCGCCAGGCCGGCGGCCACCAGCACGCCGAAGGCCAGGCGCCACGGGCCCAGCTGCTGCAGCCACAGCCGCGCCACGGACAACACCGTTCCCATCAGGAGTCCCGCAGCTGGTTGAGGCGGGCCAGGGGCAGGCGGATCAGCCGGTGGGCCTGGCGTCGCGCCAGCAGCTCACCGTCGCCTGGCCCCACACCGAACTCCAGCAGTTCGGCGTCGTTGCCGAACAGCAGCAGGCTCTCCGGGGCCGCCCCGGGCCGCGCCGCACCCGGTTGCCCTGGGGCCCCACCCTTTCGCAGCTCGCGGCGGGCATCGTCGGCGCTGTGCACGAACAGCACCGGCCGGCCGCTGTAATACACAACGCTGTAGCGCTTGTAGCCCACCACCAGCAGCGGCTCATCCGGCCGGGCGACCTCGCCCGCCAGGCGCGCCAGCTGGCGGATGGGCAGCTGGCGCTCGCGATCCATCAGGGGCGCCAGGCCGGGCAGCACCAGCCCCAGCAGGCCCAGGAAGGCGGCGGCATTCGGAAGCCACAGCCAGGCCAGGCCCCCGGGCCGCAGCAGCAGCAGCGCCAGGCCGAGGGCCGCGGCGGCCATCAGGGCGGCCAGCAGCTGGGGAAGCCCCGAGGCCTGCAGCGCGGCGGCGAAGTCGGGATAGGCGGGATCGCTGGCCACCAGCCGCGGCGCCAGGGCCGCGGCCAGGGCCATCAGGCCGAGCACGGCCGCATTGACCCAGCCACTGGCGGCCTGGCCGCGGCCCAGGGGCTGGGTCGGCTGCTCCAGGGGCTGGAACTGCAGGGCCAGCAGCAGGGCCCCGGCGGGGATTGAGGGCAGGATGTAACCCGGCAATTTGGTGGCCGCGGCCGAGAAGAAGGCCACCACCACCACCAGCCACACCAGGGCCAGCAGGGGCAGATCGGCCGCCGAGGCCGGGGTGCGCCAGCGCTCCAGCCGCCAGAAGCGCAGCCGGGTCAGGGCCACCGGCAGATACAGCGACCAGGGCAGCAGCAGCACCAGCAGCCAGGGCAGGTAATACCAGGGCGGCCCCGGGTGGGAATAGAGCACCGAGGTGAAGCGCTCCAGGTTGCTGAAGCCGATGAAGTGCTGCAGGAACTCCATGCCGTTGGCCTGGGTGGCCATGGCATACCAGGGGGTGGTCACCCCCAGGAACAGGGCCGCCATCGGCAGCAGCGGTGCCGGCCGTAGCTGGGTGAGCAGCTGGCCCTTGAGCAGCAGGAACACCCCGATCACCAGGCCGGGCAGCAGCAGGCCCACCGGCCCCTTGGCGAGCGTCGCGATGCCGGCGAACAGGGCCATGGCGACGTGGCCCAGCCGCCGCAGCGCCGGCCGTTCGGGCTGGGCGTAGGCCAGGGCAAAGCCGAACAGTGCCAGGGCGATGGCACTGGAGAGGAACATGTCCGTCACCGAGGAGCGGCCCCAGCCCACCCAGCCGGGCGAGAGGGCCAGCACGGCGGCGGCCAGGGTGGCGCGCCCCACCCGCCGCCGCGTGGGTTCGGCGGCGGGGGCCAGCTGCCACACCAGGGCGGCCAGGGCCAGCACAACGGCGCTGGCGGCCAGGGCCACGGGCAGGCGGGCGGCCCACTCGCTGGGGCCGAACAGCCGGAAGCTGAGGGCCACCATCCAGTAGCCCCACACCGGGTAGTCGAAGAAGGTGGCGCCGTTCCAGCGGGGGGTGACCCAGTCGCCGCTGTCCGCCATCTGGCGGGCCACCTCCACGAACAGGCCCTCGGTCTTGTCCATCAGCCCGAGGGTGCCGAGCTGCTGGAAGAACGCCACGATGCAGAGCCCGATCACGGCCGCCAGGCCCAGGGCCAGGGGGCGCCGCCCGTCCGCGTCCAACCAGCCCTCCAGCCGTGCCCTGGATCGCTCCAGCTGGCCGATCAGCCTCTCCATCGGGGGATCTGCAACCGGGTGAGGCTACGGGGTGTTCCAGACGAACCTGGAGCTGGCGGCGTAGTTCCAGACGAACACCACCAGGATGCCGGCCAGCTGCGCACTCAGCGAATCGGCATAGGAGAGGCGCACCAGCACCTGGGCCACGCCCACGTTGGCCGCTAGCGGCAGGCTGGAGACCACCAGGAACTTGAGCAGGCCCTGGAGCAGAGCCAGGCCCTGCAGCCGCGCGAAGCGGAAGGTGAGGGCGTTGTTGATCAGATAGTTGGAGCTGGCGGCCACCAGCGCCCCCACCAGGGCCAGCTCCTGGTTGCCGGCCAGGGGGCGGCCGCTGAGTCCCAGCAGGAGCTGGGTCACCGCCAGCTGCACCACCACGCCGCTGGCCCCCACCAGGCCGAAGCTGATGGCGCGGCGGGGCAGCAGCCGCAGGCTGAGGCTGTGCAGGATCGAGATCAGGAAATCCCAGAAGATCGCCAGATCCAGCTTGGAGGCGCCGTAGCTGCGGGGCTGGAAGCTGAGGGGGACCTCGGCGGCCCGCAACCGGCCGCGGCTGACCGCCAGCAGCTCGTAGAGGAACTTGAAGCCGTTCACATCCACTCCGCGGATCAGCGGCAGGGCCGCCTCCAGCCGCAGGGCGAAGAAGCCACTCATGTAGTCGCTGAGGTGCCCGTAGGCGCGCGGCAGGCTGCGGCGGGCGGCGGCATTGGCCCAGGTGGAGCCGGTTTCGCGGCGGCCGCTGAGGCCATGGATCTCGGCCTCGGGGTGGAAGCGGCTGCCGATCACCAGATCCAGATCGTCCTGCTGGAGCGCCTGCAGGGCCCGCAGCACCGCACCGGGCTCGTGCTGGCCGTCGCTGTCCATCACCAGGGCCACATCGCCGCTGGCATCCAGCAGGCCCTCCTTGATGGCGCTGGCCAGGCCGGCCCTGCCCACCCGGCGGATCAGGCGGATGGCCGGCTCGTCGTGGGCGAGGTGCCGCACCAGCTCGGCGGTGCCATCGGCCGAGTCGTCGTCCACCACCAGGATTTCCAGGTCGGCGTGCTGCCGGAGGGGCAGCAGCTGGGCCAGCAGCGGCTCGATGTTGCCCCGCTCGTTGTAGGTGGGCAGCACGATCGACAGCCGCAGGGGAGGTGGCATCGGCACTTGAATTTGTGGAGCCGGCAGGGAGCTTTGTCGACTAATTTCGACGATGGGACTTTACCAACCCGTGGGGCCGGTTCCTGGTGAGGAGGCGAATGCCCCTGATTGCTAAGCACTGGTCTTTAATGCAAAATTATCCCTGCATAGTGAATACAGACCCGCTCAGGCCAGGATCCCGGCCGAGAAACAACTGGTTCTCGATCCTGGTGGTTGCGCTGCTCATTGGCCTGGCGATGTGTCTTGCTGGATGGCGTGCCTTAAGCAACTACTCCTTCTGGAAGGACGAGCTTTTTACCGCTGCTGCTGTCGCCGATAGCTGGGGCGGACTCGTCCAGCGCTGGATCCTTCCCGACACAGCGCCTCCCCTCTACGGATTGCTTCTGAAGGCCTGGGTCGTCCTGGCAGGACCCAGTGAATTTGGACTGCGTTCGATGAGCCTGGCCTTCGCTTGTCTCAGCCTGATCGCCCTCGGCATTTTCACGTATCGGGGAAGGCCGCTGCGCACCCTGGTCACGATTCTATTTCTTGCCTGCAGCCCCTCCTTCGTCGGCCATGCCCAGGAGGCCCGTAACTACGCGCTCACTGTCTTCTGGGCAACATGTCTCACTGGTAGCAGTCTGGCCCTCACCCAGCGAGCAAGCGGATCCAATCCATCGCGGCGGAGAACACTCCTGGGGGCTGTTTATGCTCTGTCGGCCCTTCTCCTGTCTCTGTCTCATTACTTCGGCTATCTCTATGCCCTTGTCGTGGTTCTGGTGGATGCCCTTCGGCGTCCAGGCCCTGGGCTGCGGGTTGGGACGGTTGGTCTGCTGATGGCCATGCAGATCTGGCCTCTTGTTCATCTCGTCCTTACTGCTCCAGCTAGTGAACGCCTGGCAAGGGTTCAGTGGATTCGAGTGGCGCCCGTGATTGGGACTCTTCAGGAATACTTGGCTGGAATCCTGCCTATTCTCGGCATTCAAGCTGCTCTTCTTCTGCTGGCAGGAGTCTTTGCGGCGCTGCTGTTCCCGGCGGTGAGAAGGAAGGCGGCCTCGGCCCTGGCCGTCGTGCAAAGCCGTTCCCCATTTCTGTATGGCGAAACGACCCAGTTGTTGACAGTGTTATTTATTTTTGCTGCACTTATGATAGTCGTCGATCTTGTTCGCCCGATCTCTACGTCTAGGAACTATGTTGTGGCTTTGCCGGCCGCCGCATTTCTGGCCGGAGATCTTGCCTCTCTGATACGGGTCCAGGTGAGTAAGTTCTGGAGGTGGACGGGATTTGCTGTTTTGTCTGTCGTGCTGCTCGCGCTTCTGGTTGGTTCACTAAGCAGTCTGCATCGCAGAACGATGCCGATGATGAATTACAAGGTGCTAGCGGCGGCTGTGCAGGGCTCTGGGATTTGCCTTGAGGGGTGTCGTTCTACGAGTAATCCAGAGAGGTTGGTAGCCTACTTCAGGAATGTGGACCTGTATGCCTACAGGGGCGCAGCTGATGGCAGAAGCCATGCGCCGATTCTTGGGCTTGGCGAAAACCAGCGCATTCGGCAGAAAATCATCAATGACAACCCTGGAATGAGTTGCTACGAGCCCATCCAGTCGAAGAAAGGCAGTGTGTTCCTGCTTATCAGGCCTGAGGAGGTTGTTGGTAAAACATTGAAGGGTCTGCACCCCTGTGTCTAGAGAGCTCAAGGTCGGGGTGTGGCGCTTGGGACCACACCCCGACCTCATTACTTGATGTATTCCTTGAGCACGCCGTTGCGGTTGGGGTGGCGCAGCTTGCGCAGGGCCTTGGCCTCGATCTGGCGGATGCGCTCGCGGGTCACATCGAAGATCTGACCGATTTCCTCGAGGGTCTTCATGCGGCCGTCATCGAGGCCGTAGCGCAGGCGCAGCACATCGCGCTCGCGGGGGCTGAGGGTGGCCAACACGCCCTCGAGGTCCTCACGCAGCAGGTTCTTGGCCACGTCCTGCTCGGGGTTCTCGATGTCGGCCTCGATTAAGTCGCCGAGGCGGGAATCCTCCTCCTTGCCGATCGGGGTTTCCAGGGAGATCGGCAGCTGGGCGCTCTTGGCGATGAAGCGCAGCTTCTCGATGGTCATCTCCATCGATTCGGCGATCTCCTCCTCGGTGGGCTTGCGGCCGAACTCCTGGCTGAGCACCTTGGTGGTCTTCTTGATGCGCGAGATGGTCTCGTAGAGGTGCACCGGCAGGCGGATGGTGCGCGACTGATCGGCGATGGCGCGGGTGATCGCCTGGCGGATCCACCAGGTGGCGTAGGTGGAGAACTTGTAGCCCTTCTCGTGGTCGAACTTCTCGGCGGCGCGGATCAGGCCCAGGGAGCCCTCCTGGATCAGGTCCTGGAAGCTCAGGCCCCGGTTCATGTACTTCTTGGCGATCGACACCACCAGGCGCAGGTTCGACTGCACCATCTTTTCCTTGGCCCGGCGGCCCAGCATCAGGCGACGCCGGAACTTGATCACCGGCATGTCCACCAGCACCGCCCACTCCTTGGTGTCTGGGTAGTGGCCGTGGTCGGTCTCGAACTGGGCCGCCAGCTCCTCGAGCTGCAGCAGATCGGCGATCTTGCGGGCCAGCTCGATCTCCTCATCCGGACGCAGCAGCCGGATGCGGCCGATCTCCTGGAGATACACCCGGATCGAATCCTCGGTGTAGACGCCCTTGGGACCCACCTTGATGCTGGCCAGGGCCTTGGCCTTGGCGTCCTTCTCGGCCTTGGGGCTGGCGGCGCCAGCCTCGGCGGTGGCCAGCAACTGGTCGGCGGCGGCGTCGAGGTCCACGCCGGCCCCAGCGTCGGCCTGGCCCTTGGCGGCACTCTTCTTGGCGGTGGTCTTGGCGGCGGCCGCCTTGGTGCCCGTGGTCTTGGCCGCCGCGCTCTTGGTGGTGGTCTTGGCGCCCGTGGCCTTGGTGGTCTTGGCTGCCGCGGCCTTGGTGGGGCTCACCTTGTTGGCCGGCGCGGCGCTGGCGCCATCCGCGGCCTCGCCGTTGCCGGCTTCGGCCGTGGCCTTGGGCTTGCTGCGGCTCACCTTCGGCTTGGCGACCTGGATGGTCTCACCGGCCTGGTTGGCCACCATCAGGATTTCCAGGGCGGCTTTCTTGGGTTTGGGAGCGGCAGCAGGGCTCATGGAGGAGGAGGCGCGGGAACGGCGGGAGGAGGACGGGGCGGAGGCCCAGTGGATCCGGGAGGAAGGGGCCAGGTGGAGCGCGGTGCGCAGCTCCGTCAGTGATGTCGGGGGCTGGTGGCGGAAGGAGACGTCAGCAGGCGCCGGTCGGTCGGCGGTGACATCGGGCTCTTGGGCGGGCGGTGGCAGGGAGCCAGGGGGCAGGCGAACGGGCCGTACGCCGCGGCACCGGCAGAGCCACCGGATCGGTTACCGGAGCGGTACCTGCGGGACGCAGGCGAGAAGCCAGAGCCGGACCCCAGTCAAGGTGTCCGTGTTCACACATGAACTGTTCGTCGATGAACAATCCGTGAATGAACAGTGCGCGGATGAACGGTTCAGTGGTGAACTGTTCACCGGGCCGGGGACGTGGCGACAGGGGAGCGAGAGACCGATGGCGGGTGCTCCGAAGGCAGGTGCTCCGGAGGCAGTGGGACGGACAGTGGGACGGGGCAGACGGAGCGCTCAGCAAACCGGAGGGGGCAGACCCAGGAGCGTGGGACAAGGGGGGACGGGCCCGACAGGGTGTTCCCACGGGGGTTGGGCGTGACCCGCGGCGGCTGGACCTGGGTGGAGAACCGGCCGTGGGAGGGGGTCCGGGGGCGGACGTCCGAGGCGAGAATCCGTGCAGGCGAAACCGAAACGGTGGGCAGAAGCCCGGGCAGTGCTGTCAGGGGTGGTCGCAGATCGGGGGCACAGGGTGGACCTGGCACAGCCTCGGATCTTCCCGCTGGTGCGGAACCTTGCCGGGTTCCGACAGCAGCCCAACGGACTGCTCAACAGGCTCATTCTAAGAAACGCCCGTGAGCTTTGCAACAGCCGCTGCCTCGGACGCTGCTGCGGAGGCCCCCGCAGGTTCCCCCGAGCGGGGGGCGCCCTGGCTGCAGGTCTGGCTGGAGGCGGGCCGGGAGGGGCAGGTGTTCACCTACGCCAACCCCGAGGGCTGGCCCCTGGCCAGCGGCGATCTGGTGCGCCTGCGGCTGCAGGGCCGGCGCCACGTGGGCCTGGTGGTGGAGCCGCTGGCGCAGCTGCCGCCCGAGCTGGCCGGCCGCCGCATCCTGCCGATCGAGGCCCTGCACCAGAGCGCGGCGGTGGATCCCCATTGGCAGGCCCTGCTGGCCCAGGTCGCCCGTGACTGCCACACCAGCCTGTTCCGCACCCTCAAGACGGCCCTGCCGCCGGGCTGGCTGGGCCAGCGGGCCGAGCGCCGCGCCAGCGCACCGCGCCAGCGCATCCGGGTGGAGGCAAGGCCTGCCGCCGCAGCCCCTGCAGACGCCGCCGCAGGCCTCACGCCGCGTCAGCTGCAGGCCCTGGAGCTGCTGGAGAGCGCCGGTGGTGCGGCCTGGCTGAGCCCGTTCAGCGCCGCCACCGGCATCGGCCGCTCGGTGCTGGAGGCCCTGGAGCGCCGCGGCCTGGTGCAGCTGCGCCGCCTGGCCGACGGCCCCGAGGACGGCACGGTGCTTCTCCCAGGCCCTGCCGGGGCGGTGCCGGAGCTGGAGCGGCCCCAGGTCCTCACGGCCCAGCAGGCGGAGGTGCTGGCGGCGATCCGCGCCGCGGCCCCCGGCCAGGCGCTGCTGCTCTGGGGCGTCACCGGCGCCGGCAAGACCGAGGTGTACCTGCAGGCGGCCGCCGATGCCCTGGCGGCGGGCCAGTCGGCCCTGCTGCTCACCCCCGAGATTGGCCTGATCCCCCAGCTGCTGGAGCGCTGCCGGCGCCGCTTCGGCCCGGGGGTGCTCGAGTACCACAGCAGTTGCAGCGAGGGCCAGCGCATCCGCACCTGGCGGCGCTGCCTGGCCAGCGGTCCGGCCGGCAACCGGGGCACTGAGCCGGCCACCCCCAGCGGCTCTCCGGTGCTGGTGGTGGGCACCCGCTCGGCCGTGTTCCTGCCCATTCCCAGGCTGGGGCTGATCGTGCTGGATGAGGAGCACGACAGCTCCTACAAGCAGGACAGCCCGATGCCCTGCTACCACGCCCGCGACGTGGCCCGTCAGCGGGCGCTGCGCAGCGGCGCCCGCCTGGTGCTGGGCAGCGCCACCCCCTGTCTCGAGACCTGGCTCAGCTGCCAGGGCCCCCAGCCCACCACCACCCTGCTGCGGCTGCCGCAGCGCATCGGCAGCCGGCCCCTGCCGCCGGTGCGGCTGGTGGACATGCGCCTCGAGCTGTCGGAGGGCCACCGGCGCCTGATCAGCCGGCCGCTGATGGAGCGGCTCGAGGCCCTGCCCGCCCGCGGTGAGCAGGCGGTGGTGCTGGTGCCCCGCCGCGGTTACAGCAGCTTCCTCAGCTGCCGCAGCTGCGGCGAGGTGGTGCAGTGCCCCCACTGCGATGTGGCCCTCACCGTGCACCGCAGCCGCTCCGCCGGCGCTGGCGCCGAGGGGCGCCAGTGGCTGCGCTGCCACTGGTGCGACCACCGCCAGGAGATCGGCGAGCGCTGCGGCGCCTGCGGCTCCACCGCCTTCAAGCCCTTCGGCGCCGGCACCCAGCGGGTGATCGAGCAGTTGGAGGCCGAGCTGGAGGGGCTGCGGCTGCTGCGCTTCGATCGCGACACCACCCGCGGCCGCGAGGGTCACCGCCGCCTGCTGGAGCAGTTCGCCGCTGGCGAAGCCGACGTGCTGGTGGGCACCCAGATGCTGGCCAAGGGCATGGACCTGCCCCGCGTCACCCTGGCGGCCGTGCTGGCGGCCGACGGCCTGCTGCACCGCCCCGACCTGCGGGCCGGCGAGCAGAGCCTGCAGCTGCTGCTGCAGCTGGCGGGCCGGGCCGGCCGGGGCGACCGCCCGGGGGAGGTGCTGGTGCAGACCTACTGCCCGGAGCACCCGGTGATCCGCCACCTGGTGGACGGGCGCTATGAGGCCTTCCTGGAGGAGGAGCTGGCGGTGCGGCGCAGTGCGGGCCTGGTGCCCTTCAGCCGGGCCTGCCTGCTGCGCCTGGCGGGGCCCTCCGCCAGCGGCACCGCCACGGCGGCGGCCGCCCTGGCGGAGCGGATCCGGCCCGGTGTGGAGGCCGCCGGCTGGCTGGTGATCGGCCCGGCGCCGGCGCCCGTGGCCCGGGTGGCGGGCCGCAGCCGCTGGCAGCTGCTGCTGCACGGCCCCGCCGGCTCAGCCCTGCCGCTGGCGAGTGAGCCGGAGCTGCGGGAGGGCCTGCCCCAGGGTGTGAGCCTGGCGATCGATCCCGATCCGCTGGAGCTGTAGCTCAGGCGGGCAGCTCGGGCAGGCCGAAGCCGGCCCGCAGCCGCAGCCGCTGCAGCAGCAGGGCCAGGGCCAGCAGGGTCCCGATCGCCAGGCTGCCCAGCCCCAGCCGGCTCCAGCGCCAGCAGCGCAGTTCCAGCCGGTTGAGGGCCCCGGGCTGCAGGCTCCAGGCCAGCGTGCGCCCGGGCAGGGCGCGGGCGGGCAGGGGCTCCGCCAGGCGGAGGGCCCGCGGCCCGACGGGCTCGAGGTTTAGGTGCAGGTCCAGTCCCGGCAGGGCCGGCACGGCCCGCAGGTCCAGGCTCACGCTGAAGCGCTGGTGCACCCCCAGCAGCCAGTTGCGCTCCTCCAGCTGCAGCTGGGGCGGCGGCAGTTCCAGCCCCGCCAGCTGGGCGGCCGTGGCGAAGCTCCGGCCGAGCAGCTCCAGGGCCTGGGGGGCCGGCAGCACAGGGCTGCTCAGGGTCTGCAGGCCGTGGTCCTGGCGCTGGCGCAGGGGGGTGGCCTCCAGGGCCACGGCCAGCTGCTGCTGCCAGGGTAGGCGGCGGCCCGTGGTGCTGAGGCTGCTCTGGCTGAACTGCAGGCGGCCGGGGGCGGGGAAGCGCAGGCTGGTGTCGAGCTGTACACAGCCCCCCAGCACCAGCGTCAGCACCAGCACCAGGCCCACCAGCAGCGCCAGGCCCCAGGGGGGGCTGGTGGGGCCGGTGGGAGGGGCCGGCGGCGCCGGCGGCTTCGGGCGTCGCCGCCGCACCAGGGGCTGGCTGTTGCCCTCCAGGCTCTCCAGCTCCGCCAGGCTGGGCAGGGTCATCGACCACTCCCGGGGCCGCTCCAGGGCCGGGGCGTCGAGCACCTCCTCCAGCTCGCGGGCCTGGGTGCGCAGGGTGGCGTCGCGGCAGGCCCGCAGGCTGCGGCAGACGCCGGCGGCCTCGGCGCTGCGGCCCTGGCCCATCAGGGCCGTGGCCATCAGCAGGCGCAGCCGCCCCCCGAAGGCGCTGGCGGCGCCGTGGGCCTCCGCCAGCGCCTTCAGATCGGCCAGGGCGCGGCCGTAATCGCCCCGCTCCACGGCCCGGCGGGCGGGATCGAGCAGGGCATTCAGCTCCTGCGGTTCCACCAGCGGATCGGGCCCGGCGCCCGGCGGCGGGGCGGCGGAGCTCGGCGGGGAGTCGGGCGCGTCTTCCACGGGGTCAGGCGGAAGGCTCAGAGGACGGCGCGGGAGCTGCCCACCACCATGGTGCCGATGCCGGCATCGGTGAACACCTCCAGCAGCAGGGCGTGGGGCGTGCGGCCATCCACGATGTGGGCCGCCGCCACCCCCTGGGCCAGGGCGCGGATGCAGCACTCGGTCTTGGGGGTCATGCCGCCGGCCACCACGCCGCTGGCGATCAGCTCGCGGGCCCCGGCCAGGCTCACCTGGCGGATCAGGGTGCTGGGGTCTTCCCGGTTGCGCAGGATGCCGGGGGTGTCCGTGAGCAGGATCAGCTTCTCGGCCTGCAGCGAGGCGGCCAGCTCGCCGGCCACGGTGTCGGCATTGATGTTGTGGGCCTGGCCCTCAACGTCGGCCGCCACGCTGGAGATCACCGGGATGTAGCCGGCATCGAGCAGGGGGAAGAGCACGGCCGGATCCACCGCCGCCACCTCCCCCACCAGGCCGTTGCAGCCCTCGCCGTAGGTGCGCGCCCGCACCAGGGGGCCATCGCTGCCGCTGAGGCCCACGGCCCTGGCGCCCAGGCGGTTGAGACCGTTGACGATCTGCTTGTTGACCCGCCCCACCAGCACCATCTCCACCACGTCCATGGTCTCGGGGGTGGTCACCCGCAGGCCATCGCGGAACTGGGGTTCGATCTGCAGGCGCCCCAGCCACTCGTTGATCTCGGGGCCCCCGCCGTGCACCACCACCGGCTGCACCCCCACGGAGGCCAGCAGCACCAGATCGCGGTAGACGGCATCGCGCAGGTCGGCGCGCACCATGGCCGCGCCGCCGTACTTGACCACCACGCGGCGGCCGGCGAAGCGCTGGATGTAGGGCAGGGCCTCACTGAGAACGGAGACCCGCAGGGTGTCGTCGGGGTGGATCGCGGAATCGAAGCTCAAGGCCGGGCAGTGGGTGTGGGGAGGGGAAAGGGAAGGGGATCTCAGCCGTGGGGCGGTGCCACTGGGCCCGGACCGGCGGCGACGGGGGGGGCGGCGGGCACCAGCTCCAGCAGCACCTCGCCCGGGGCAGGCCGGCCCAGGCGCGCCTCCAGGCCCGGTGCGAAGAAGCGGCCGAGGCGGTCCTGCTTGGCCTGCCAGCGCTCGTAGGGCACGCCGGCGGTCTCGAAGCGCAGGGCCACGCCGTAGCCGCCGTTCTCCAGCAGCTCCTTGACGCTCAACAGCTGGGGCGGCTGATCCTCGTCCCAGAGCTTGAGGGTCTCCAGCGAGCTCTCCAGATGGCCCTTCTGGCCGTAGCGCCAGCGGTTCACGTCTTTCACCAGCTTGCGCAGGGTGAGGTTGGCGGGGTCGTTGCGCAGGGCCTCGGCCCCGGGGGCAGGCGGCAGCAGCTCGGCCGGGGCCAGCTCCGACGACTTGAGCGCCAGGCCCCCCAGCAGGATCGGGATGCCGTAGAAGATCGTGGGCAGGCTGAGGTTGGGATTCTCGGTGGCGTAGCCGATCCAGCCGATCACCGAGAGAAGGGCTCCGGCCAGCGTGACTAGGCTGCCGGGGGACGTGAGTGCTTGCATGGCGCCATCTTCGGCCAACGGGGCGCAGCCGCGCGATCCGGAGCCCCAGCCCGGCGCCCAGACCGGCGCTCAGCCCGGCGGCGGCGACTCAGGCCCGGCGGGCCCCGCGGCCGTGGCTGGCCCCCCGGCGGACGGCGTGGCGAACCCCGCGGCGGATGACGCCGCCATCAGCACAGCGGAACTGCTGGAGCTGCTGGGGGCCGATCGCCTCTGGTTGCTCCAGCAGATCGACGCGGGCCACTGGCCCGACCTGCGCCTCGACCTGGCGGCCCTGGAGCGGGAGCTGGGTCAGCTCCTGGACCAGGCCGCCGAGCGGCTCCCACGCTGATGAGCCACCGGCGCCTGGCCCACTGAGCGCGGACCGGGGCACCGAACGGATGGCTGCCGGCTCAGAACGGAATCTCGTCGTCGCCCTCGGGCAGATCAGGCACCAGCGGGGAGCTGTTCCAGCTGGGGGGCTCGGGGACCGCCTGGCGGGCGGGGGCAGCCGGACTCTGGCGGGCGGGACTGGCGGGCGTCGGCCGCGGCGCCGGTCCGCGGGCCGGTGCGCCGCCGCCTGGGGCCGGCGCGGCTCCGTAGCCGGCTGGCGCTGGCGTGGCGCCGTAGCTCGGGCCGGCGCCGGCGCCGATCGGGTGCAGGCGGGCCAGGGTCAGCTCGGCCCGCTTCTCCTTGACGCCGTCCGGGCGGGTCACGGTGTTCATGCGCAGCCGGCCCTCGAGCACGACCCGCTGCCCCACCTGCACCCGATTCTGCAGGTCCTGGGCCAGATTGCCCCAGCCGACCACCTTCAGCTGGCCCGGCGGATCGTCGGGACGCAGCCCCTCGATCTGCACCGCCATCTCCGCCACCGGGGTCTGGTTGTCCTGGGTGTAGCGCACCTGGGGCGCCTCCAGCACCTCCGCCTCCAGCAAGCAATGGTTCACAGGTTCGATCCGGCTCCGGGGGCCACATCCTGATGCACGGCCACCCGTTCCACCAGGGGGCCGGCCCGCCGGCGGGGGGCGGAGCGCCGCCGCCCGCGATCTGGCTGCTGAGCGGCACCGGGGAGGGACCGCCCCTGGCGGCAGCCCTGCTGGCGCGGGGCTGGCGGCTGCGGGTCAGCGTGGTCAGCGCCGCCGCCGCCCGCGCCTACGGCCCCCATCCCCGCCTGGAGCTGCAGGTGGGGCCGCTGGGGGGAGAGGCCGCCATCCGCGCCCAGCTGCGGGCCGAAGACGCGCCCCGCTTCCGCTGGGTGGTGGATGGCACCCATCCCTTCGCCCGTCGCATCAGCGCCGATCTGGCGGCGGCCTGCGCGGCGGCGGGCCAGCCCCTGCTGCGCCTGGAGCGCCCGGGGCTGAGCGGGCCGGAGCCACGGCGGGGGGTGGTGCAGCTGGAGGCGGTGGAGCAGCTGGCCCAGCAGCCCCTGGCGGGGGAGCGGCTGCTGCTGGCCATCGGCTCCCGCGGCCTGGCCGAGGCGCTGCGCCACAGCCAGGCCGCCGCCCACTTCGCCCGCATCCTCGACAACCCCCGCAGCCTGCAGCTGGCCCGGGCCGCCGGCCTGGCCGATGCCCAGCTGGCCTGCCTGCGGCCGGGGCGGGGCCTGTCGGCCGCTGGAGCGGGGGGCCTGGAGCGGGCCCTCTGCCGGCGCTGGGCCATCACGGCCGTGCTCTGCCGCGCCTCCGGTGGCTCCACCGAGGGCCTCTGGCGCCAGGTCTGCGTGGAGCTGGATCTGCGCCTGCTGTTGCTGCGGCGACCCCCTGAATCCGCCTCGGGCTTGTGCCCGGAGGTCCTGCTGGCGAAGCTGGGGCACCCCTGAGCCCCGTGCCATGGCCGCCGATTCCGGGCCGAGCGTGCTGGTGGCCATGACCACCGAGGCGGACCTCGAACGGGCCGAGGCCCTGGCGACGGCCCTGGTGGAGCAGGGGCTGGCGGCCTGCGTGGCCCTGGAGCCCCAGCGGGCGATCTACCGCTGGCAGGGGCGGCTCGAACGCAGTGAGGAGGTGCGGCTCACGATCAAGGGCGATCCCGGCCGGCTGGCCGAGCTGGAGGCGGAGGTGCGGCGCCTGCACAGCTATGCCACGCCGGAGTGGATCCACTGGATCGCCTCAGCCGGCGGGGCCTATGGGGCCTGGGTGGCCGAGGCCTGCGGGCCGGGGCAGCGGGACTGAGGCCTCGGCGTGGGGACCGGGCGGCCCCCTCAGCTCAGGTGGGCGGCCACCAGCTCCTGCAGGGAGCCCTGGGGCCGGGGGCCCAGCTGGGTCACCACCTGGCCGGCGCAGAGGGAGCCGAGGCGGCCGCAGGCCTCCAGTGCCTGGCCCTGGGTGTAGGCGTGCAGGAAGCCGGCGGCGTAGAGGTCACCCGCGCCGGTGGTGTCGATCAGGGGGCCCAGCCTGAAGGGCTCCACCGCCAGCGTCTGGTCGCCGCTGAGCACCACCGAGCCCAGCTCGCTGCGGGTGAGGGCGGCGATGCGGCAGCGGCCGCGCACCTGATCGGCGGCCTGCTCGAAGCTGTCGGCCCGGTAGAGCGAGGCGATCTCTATCTCGTTGGCGAACAGGATGTCGACGTGGCCATCCACCAGCTCCAGGAAGCTGTCGCGGTGGCGCTCCACGCAGAAGGCATCGGAGAGGCTCAGGGCCACCTCGCCGCCATGGGCGCGGGCCACCTCGGCGGCGGCGATGAAGGCCTTCTTGGCGTCGTCGCTGTCCCAGAGGTAGCCCTCCAGGTAGAGCACCTTGGCCTGGGCCACGAGCGCCAGGTCCAGGTCCGCCGGATCCAGCCCCACCGAGGCCCCCAGGTAGGTGCACATCGTGCGCTGGGCGTCCGGCGTCACCAGGATCAGGCAGCGGGCCGTCGAGGGCCCGGCGGTGGCGGCGGGGGTGTCGAAGCGGGCACCCACCGAGCGGATGTCGTGGGCGAAGATCGCGCCCAGCTGGTCGTCGCGGACCCGGCCGATGAAGCCGGCGCGGCCCCCCAGCTGGGCGATGCCGGCGAGGGTGTTGGCCGCCGAGCCACCGGAGGTCTCCAGGCCCGGGCCGACGCTGGCGTAGAGGCTCTCGGCCTGCTGCTCATCCACCAGGGCCATGGTGCCCTTGGTGAGGCCGTGGTCGCCGAGGAAGCGCTCGTCGGCCTGCACGAGCACGTCGACGATGGCGTTGCCGATGCCGACAACGTCGAGGGTTTTGGCGGTCATGGCCGGGGAGGAGGAAGGGGCTCGGGGCTCAGACGCTGAGCAGCGCCCGCTTGGGACCGTGGATCGGGTCTTCCACCACGATCGTCTGGTCGCGGTTGGCGCCCAGCGAGACGATGGCGATCGGCACCTCCATCAGCTCGGCCAGGAAGCGCAGGTAGCTCATGGCCGTGGCCGGCAGGTCGTCGAGGCTGCGGCACTCGGCCGTGGAGGTCTGCCAGCCGGGCAGGGTCTTGTAGAGGGGCTTGCAGCGGGCGAAGGCCTCGGCGCTGCTGGGGAAGTACTCGATCTGCTCGCCGTCCAGCTCGTAGGCCACGCACACCTGGATCTCGTCGAGCTCATCGAGCACGTCGAGCTTGGTGATCGCCAGGCAGTCGAGGCCGTTCACCTCCACGGCGTAGCGGCCGATCACACCGTCGAACCAGCCACAGCGGCGGCGGCGGCCGGTGGTGGTGCCGTACTCGCCGCCCCGGTCGCAGAGGTGGTCGTTGAGGCTGCCCTCCAGCTCGGTGGGGAAGGGGCCTTCACCCACGCGGGTGGTGTAGGCCTTGGCCACGCCGATCACCCGGTCGATCAGGGTGGGTCCCACGCCGGCGCCGATGCAGGCGCCGCCGCTCACCGGGTTGGAGGAGGTGACGTAGGGATAGGTGCCGTGGTCGAGGTCCAGCAGCGTGCCCTGGGCGCCCTCGAACAGGATGTTCTTGCGGGCCCGGGCCGCCTGGTGGATGGTGCGGGTGCAATCCACCACATGGGGTGCCAGGCGCTGGCCATAGCCCACGTAGTCCGCCACCACGGCCTCGAAATCGAGCGGGGGGATGCCGTAGACCTTCTCAAGGATCTCGTTCTTCTCGGCCAGGGGGCCGGCCAGGCGATCCCGCAGGCGGGCCTCATCGAGGATGTCGATGATGCGGATGCCGTTGCGCTCGGATTTATCGGCGTAGGTGGGGCCGATGCCCCGACCGGTGGTGCCGATGCGTCGATCGCCGCGGCGCTGCTCCATCGCCTGATCCAGCAGGCGGTGGTAGGGCATGGTCACGTGGGCCGTGGAGGCTAGCTGCAGGCCGCCCACCTCGATGCCGTTCTCGGCGAGCATGTCGAGCTCGCCCAGCATCACCTTGGGATCGACAACGGTGCCCGAACCGATCAGACAGATGGTGTCGGGATAGAGAATGCCGGAGGGGATGAGGTGCAGCTTGAGCACCTTGTCGTCCACCACGATGGTGTGACCGGCATTGACACCGCCCTGATAGCGCACCACCACATCGGCGGAGCGGCTCAGCAGATCGGTGATCTTGCCCTTCCCCTCGTCACCCCACTGCGCACCGATGACGACAACGTTGGCCAAGGACACAGCGGCCCGCAGCCGCTTCTGAGCACAAACAAAGAGAATCTCAGATGGGGTGCCCCCCCGTCAAAGAGGCCGAACAAAAAAGCGGCCTCGGGGGCCGCTCTGAGGGATCGGAGCCTGGATCGGGCTCGCGATGCGGTGGCACCGATCGGGCCGCTGGGCTCAGGCGCCGCGGGTGGCGGTGCTCTCGGCCTTCTTCAGTTCCCGGCTGATCCGATCGCGCAGGGCCTCGGGCAGGGGCCGGTTGGCGTAGTTGGCGTAGTGGCCGGCGAGGGAATTGAGGGCGGTCTGCATGGTGGTGAAGGAGCTGAGGCTGTTCACCGCCTTCTGGGGCCTGTAGCGGGACACGTAGTCGTTGATCAGGGCCCGCGCCTCGCTCTCCGCCGTGTTGCGGTCGGCATCATCCGGGGCCAGCGCGATGGTGGCCAGGATCCGGTCCGCCACGGCCACCGTGTCCTCCGCGTAGTTGCCGCTGAGGCCCAGGCTGTCGTCGCCGCAGGCGGTGAGCAGCAGCGAGAGGCTCAGGCACACCGCGAACACGGCTGCCATCAGCCGGCGCCATCCAGCAACCATGGGAGTCAGGGGAAGGAGAGATAGGGATTCTAGGAGTTGCCGGCGACCTGGACCCCACGGACGGCCGTGCTGCAGGCCGTGGGGGCTGCGGCGGCGGGCCTCAGGTCGCCACGCCCGCCCGCTCCACCGCAAGGCGTCCGAGCAGCATGTCCACCACCGCGCTGGTGGCCAGCTCCTGCTTGTGGCTGCCGGAGCGCTGCACCAGTTCCACCTGCCCCTCCGCGGCGCCGCGGCCCACCACCACCCGCCAGGGGATGCCCAGCAGATCGGCGTCCTTGAACTTCACTCCGGCCCGCTCGCCGCGGTCGTCCAGCAGGGCCTCGATGCCGGCGGCCTGGAGGTCGGCGTAGAGCTGCTCGCCCAGGGTCCGCTGGCCGTCGTCGGCCGCGTTGGCGATCACCACGATCACCTCGAAGGGGGCGATGGCGGTGGGCCAGCAGATGCCGTTGGCGTCGTGGTGCTGCTCCACCGCCGCCTGGGCCAGCCGCGACACGCCGATGCCGTAGCAGCCCATCCACAGGGGCTCGTCCGTCCCGGCCTCATTGGTGAAGGTGGCCCCCAGGGCGCTCGAGTACTTGCGCCCCAGCTGGAAGATGTGACCCACCTCGATGCCGCGGCTGGCCTCCAGCTGCTGGCTGGGGTCGTGCTGGCAGCGATCGCCGGGCTGGGCGGCGCGCAGGTCCAGGGTCTCCGGGCGCGGGGCCAGGGTGCCCCAGGAGGCCCCCACCAGGTGGGTGTCCGCGGCGTTGGCGCCGCACACGAAGGCGGGCAGCTCGGCCGCGGTGTGGTCCGCCAGGCGCAGGAAGGCCCGGCCCAGGGCGGGTTTGCTGCCGCCAGGCGGGGCGGCGGCCCCAGCCGATCCCCCAGCCGCCAGGACGGCGTCGGCGAGGTGGGGGCCGATCGCGCCAAAGGGGATGGCCTCGAGGCCCAGGGGCACAGCCCAGTCGCGCACGGTCTCCCGGGCCAGGGGGGCCACCGCCAGCAGGGCGCCGTGGTCGCCGCCCAGGCGGGCCGTGAGGGCATTGGCCAGCTTCACCTCGTTGAGCTGCTGGTCGCCCCGCAGGCTCACCAGCACGGGCTGGACCAGGCCCGCCTCAAAGCGCGCCAGCAGCAGCAGCACCTTCACGGTCTGGCTGGGGGCGAAGCCGTGGCCGGCGCAGAGGTCCTCGATGCTGGCCTGCCCCGGGGTGGCCAGGGGCTCCCCCTGGCCGTCGGCCCGGGCGCCGCCCGGCAGGGGAACCGCCTCCGGCGCCAGGGACACGGCCCGCTCCTGGTTGGCGGCGTAGCTGCCGTCGGGGCTGGCCAGGATCAGGTCCTCGCCGGCATCGGCCGTGACCATGAACTCCTGGCTGGCCGAGCCGCCGATGGCGCCGCTGTCGGCCTCCACGGCCACGGCCCGCAGGCCGCAGCGGCTGAAGATGCGGCGGTAGGCCTGATCCATCGCGGCATAGGTCTCGCGCAGGGAGGCCTCATCGGCATGGAAGGAATAGCCGTCCTTCATGATGAATTCGCGCCCCCGCATCAGGCCGAAGCGCGGGCGGATCTCGTCGCGGAATTTGGTCTGAATCTGATAGAGGTTTACCGGCAATTGCCGGTACGATCGCAGCAGATCCGCCGCCAGGGCCGTGATCACCTCCTCGTGGGTGGGCCCCAGGCCCAGCTTCCGGCCCTGGCGATCCTGGAGGTGGAACATGATCCCCTCGCCGGCGGTGTAGCCGGCCCAGCGGCCGCTGCGCTGCCAGAGCTCAGCAGGCTGGAGCTGGGGCAGCAGCGTCTCCAGGGCGCCGGTGGCATCGAGCTCCTCGCGCACGATCGCCGAGACCTTGCGCAGCACCCGCCAGAGCAGGGGCAGGTAGGCGTAGATGCCGGGGCTGAGGCGGCGGATGTAGCCGGCCCGCAGCAGCAGTTTGTGGGAGGGGATCTCGGCCTCGGCGGGGTCGTCCCGCAGCGTCACCAGCATCAGGCGGGAGACGCGCATGGCCAAGATCAGGCAGGGGGAGGCCGGAAGCTATCACCGAGCCGCTGGCCGCCCAGGGGTAAGACTGGTTGGCCAGATCAGCCCGGCCAGGCGAAGCCTCCAGTCCACGCTCCGCGCCAGTCTCGTTCGACCGCTTCGAGAAGCGCCACAGAGCGCGTCCAGGCACCCCAAAATTCCCTGGGCAACTGGAAAAGCTCTGCTAAGGTCGGCCGGTGAATCCCAGTTGTCGCAGCGTCGTCTCATGACTGCCCCCACGTTTGCAAACGGCGGCATGGGCGCATCCAGCGGCTTGGCTGCTTCCGGTGGGATGGCTGTTCCTGGTGGGATGGCTGCTTCCGGTGGGATGGCGGTGTCCAGCGCTTCAGGCGGCTCCGGTGTCCTTGGGGCGTCCGCAGGTCTGGCCTCGGCCCTGCACAGCATCAGCGAGGCGGTCGCCTCCGAGACCGCGGAGGCCCTGATCGGCATTGATGAGGTGCAGCGCTCCCTCAACCGCTCCCGGGCCTCGGTGTATCGCTACACCAACACCGATCCCCGCAACCTCAATCCGCCCTTCAACCCGCGCAAGCTCAATCCCGAGTACCGCACCGACCAGAAGGAGCCCCTCCTGTTCCATCCGAACGAGGTGGCCCGCTTCGCCCGCGACGTGCTGCGCATCAAGGAGGTGACGGTGGAGGTGCTCAACTCCCCGTCGACGGCCACCCAGCAGCTGCTCGGCTCCATCCTCGAGGAGCTGCGGGCGATCAGGGAGTTGCTGGGCAGTTCCTCCAGCCTGCCCACCAATCTGAGCAGCAAGCGCGAGCTGCAGGACCAGGCCCGCCCCGCGGCCTGAGCCTCTGCGCCCGGTCGACGGGCTGCCTGGCCGCGGCACTGCCTGACCGCGGCACTGTCTGGCCGCGGCGCTGTCTGGCCGCGGCGCTATCTGGCCGCGGCGCTATCTGGATCCCCCGGGAGGGTTTAGGCCGACGACTGTGTGGCCTGGCCGGTCTGGGCTCCCCGCTCTGGCCAGGGGTGTCAAGATGACACTGGATTGCTCTACCGAAGTTTCCCTTCGGTCGGGCCGCGTGCGGCCCCATCCCCCCATCCCCGACCGCAGCCCCAGGCACGGCCGGTGCCCCGCTCGCCCACCGGCTGCGGGGGAGAGCCCGGAACACGCCGGCTCGGCTCGCCACGATCCCCCGCTGACCGGCTTCGCCGTCATCGGCGATCCGCGATCCGTGCAGCGCGTTCCGCCCGCAGCGACCCGGTCGCCGCACCAGGTTCACCGCGATGGGTGGTTCCCTTCCCTGCCTCCATGGACTCCGACCCCCCTCCCCGATCCCTCTCCGACAACCTGGCCCTCGGCACCAGCCGATCCGGTGCTCCCCAGGCCGACCTCGACTCTGACGCCGGCGAGGACCCGGACAGTTGTCTGGTCCAGCCCCCCATTGCCACCCTCCTCGACAGCGGCGCGCCCCTGATCGGCGCCCTGATCGCCCTGGCCACCCTGCTGTTGCCGCTTGCCAGCGTGCTCAGCGACAGGCCCGGCCTCGACCCAGCCCCACCGGCCCTCCGACGCGATGGATCTGCGCAGCCTGCCGGCCTCGCCGGCACCCGGCCTGGTGAACCTGGTGGTGGAGATCCCCGCCGGCAGCCGCAATAAGTACGAGTACAACGCCGACGCCGGCCTGATGGTTCTCGATCGGGTGCTGCACTCCTCCGTGCGCTACCCGTTCGATTACGGCTTCGTGCCCAACACGCTCTCGGACGACGGGGCCCCGCTCGACGCCCTGGTGATCATGCAGGAGCCCACCTTTGCGGGCTGCCTGATCGCGGCGCGGCCGATCGGCATCCTCGACATGGTCGACTGCGGCGCCCCCGACGGCAAGCTGCTGTGCGTGCCGGCGGCCGATCCGCGCCAGCAGGAGATCCGCAGCATCCGCCAGATCGCCCCCAACCAGCTGGAGGAGGTGGCGGAGTTCTTCCGCATTTACAAGAACATGGAGGGCCGTCCCACCAGCATCAAGGGCTGGTTGGACGCCGGCGCGGTGCCCGAGCTTCTGGATCGCTGCGTGGCAGCCGCCCAGGCCGCGGCCACCGGGCGGATGCCGCTCTAGCCGCGGCGCTGCAGCAGGAAGCCCTCGTAGCCCAGGGCCTGGAAGATTCGGGCCGGATCGCCGAAGCCGGCCGCGTTCACCAGGCTGGTGAGCCGGGCCAGCCCCACCGGGTGCAGGCCGTGGGTGAAGGGCGCCAGGTCGGCGTCGCTGGCCTGCAGGCCGCTGGCCCGCTGGAAGGTCAGCCAGGCCGCGGTCAGCTGCTCCTGCAGCGAGGGCAGCGAGGGCTGCATCAGATCCAGCAGCACCAGCTGGCCGCCGGGTTGCAGGCTTCGGGCCAGGGCCG
>NZ_JAGQBX010000051.1 GCF_024345855.1 Synechococcus sp. GreenBA-s
CCTCCGCCCCCTGCCCGGCGACCATGGCCGATCCCGCCGCCCCCGGCTCCGCTCCCGACCCTGCGGAGGCGAACTCCACGATCTTCGGGCGCATCCTGCGGGGGGAGATCCCCTGTGATCAGGTCTACGCCGACGAGCGCTGCCTCGCCTTCCGCGACGTGCACCCCCAGGCGCCGGTGCACATCCTGGTGATCCCCCGCGAGCACGTGGTGAACCTGGCGGAGGCGGGCCCCGACCACGCTGCGCTGCTGGGGCACCTGTTGCTGGTGGCGGCCCAGGTGGCGCGCCAGGAGGGGCTGGAGGGGTTCCGCACCGTGATCAACAGCGGCGCCGAAGCCGGCCAGACCGTGTTCCACCTGCACGTGCACGTGCTCGGCGGTCGCCCCCTGGCCTGGCCGCCGGGCTGAGCCGGGCACCAGGGGCAGGGGCCAGGCTTCAGGGCCAGAGGCCCGGGGCCGGGGATCCGCGCCGTTCCCCGCAGGACCTGCCCCGGCCGGTGAGAATGGCGCGATCCGCCTGCTCCCATGAGCCCCCTATCGGCCTTTCGCAGCCAGCTCGGCAAGCTGCAGCGCCTGGCCCAGCCCTACTTCCTGCCGATCGAGGAGACCAGCTCCTGGCAGTTTCTGCTGCTGATCGGCGCCCTGCTGGCCGTGGTGGTGGGCTTCACGCTGCTGCTGCTCACCGGCACCGTGGCGCTGACCGGCGCCCTGATCCCCGAGCTGCAGGGCCGCTTCCTGCCTGGGGTGCCCCAGCAGGTGGCCGCCATCTGGAGCAGCCCGATCGGGGCGATCGTGATGGTGCTGTTCATCGCGGGACTGGCCGGTTTTACGGCCCTGCGCAGCAAGTTGCGGCAGGGGCGCTGGCTACCCTGGCTGTTGATGGGGGTGATCACGCTGCTGATCCTGGTGATCAACGGCATCAACGTGGGCATTAGCTACATCGCCCGCAATGTTGACAACACGCTGGTGGCCTACAAGGCCGACGAGTTCTGGCAGGTGGTGGCGATCTACGCCTTCTGCCTGGTGCTGGCCCTGCCGATCCGTGCCCTGCAGAGCTACCTGATCCCCAAGCTGGGCCTGCTCTGGCGGGAGTGGCTGAGCGGCCGGCTGCTGGGTCGCTACCTCACCAATCGGGCCTATTACGTTCTCAACCCCAACGACGAATCTGCTGAGGAGATCGACAACCCCGACCAGCGGATCTCCCAGGACACGGCCAGCTTCACCACCACCAGCCTGAGCGTCACGGTGGAGATCGTGGCGGCCCTGCTCACCTTTGTGAGCTTCATCGTGGTGCTGTGGTCGATCAGTTCCAAGCTGGCCCTGTGGCTGCTCGCCTATGCGGTGTTCGGCACCGCCCTGATCGTGTTCGCCAGCCGCAAGCTGGTGCAGCTCAACTACCTGCAGCTCAAGCTCGAGGCCGATTTCCGCTACGGCCTGGTGCACATCCGTGACAATGCCGAATCGATCGCCTTCTACGGGGGTGAACAGCAGGAATCGCGCGAGGCCGAGCGGCGGCTGGGCGGGGCGATCCGCAACTACGACCGCCTGATCGTGTGGCAGGCGCTGATCAGCGTGATCCAGCGCTCCTACGACTACTTCTCCCGCTTCCTGCCCTGGCTGGTGATCGCGCCGATCTACTTCGCCAAGGAGGTGGATTTCGGTGTGTTCGGCCAGGCCAGCATCGCCTTCAGTCAGGTGTTGTTCTCGGTCAGCTACATCGTCAACAACATCGACCAGCTGGCCGCCTTCTCCGCCTCGATCAGCCGTCTGGAGGGCTTCCAGGGCAAGGTGGACACCATCAGCCAGCAGGTGCAGGGCCGTGAGCTCAGCGCCGCTGCCCTCGTCCCCGCCGGCGACCGGGTTCTGGAGCGCAGCGGCGGCGCGATCCTGGTGCGCCATGTGGATCTGGTGCCCCCCGGCAGCGATCGCCGCCTGATCCACGACCTCAGCCTCGAGGTGGGCCCCAGCCAGCGGGTGCTGGTGGTGGGGCCGAGCGGCTGCGGCAAGACCTCCTTCCTGAGGCTGGTGAGCGGCCTGTGGGCGCCGGCCGCCGGCTCGGTGGAGCGCCCGCCGATCGCCGAGCTGCTGTTCATCCCCCAGAAGCCCTACATGATCCTGGGCAGCCTCAGGGAGCAGCTCTGCTATCCCCTCGATCCGGCCCGCTTCAGCGACGATCATCTGCGCAACGTGCTCGAGGCGGTGAAGCTCCCGGAGCTGGTGCACCGCTACCCCGATCTGGACATCAAGCAGGACTGGCCGCGGCTGCTCTCGCTGGGGGAGCAGCAGCGCCTGGCCTTCGCGCGGCTGCTGCTCAACTCGCCCCGCTTCGTGGTGCTCGACGAGGCCACCAGTGCCCTGGATGTGGCCACCGAGCGGCACCTCTACGCGCTGCTGACCCAGCGGGAGATGGCCTTCGTGAGCGTCGGGCACCGTCCCACGCTCAAGGCCTTCCACGACACGGTGCTCCAGCTCGATGGCCTGGGTGGCTGGAAGCTGATCCCCGCCGCCAGCTATGACTTCAACTCCGGAGCCTGACCCCGATGTCTTCCAGCCCGAATCAGCCCCCGGCCAGCAGCGCCAGCGGCGCCACCACCACGCCCACCACGAGTGCCACCACCAACGACGTGCCCGACTTCGGCTGGAGCGCCTATGCCGAACGGGTCAACGGCCGCTTCGCCATGGTGGGCTTCGCCGCGGTGCTGGTGATCGAGGCCCTCAGTGGCGACAGCTTCCTGCACTGGGCGGGCCTGGTGCCTTAAGCCCTCGGCTCCTCCGGCGCCCTGAGAGCTCCGGCAGGAGCGCTCAGGGCAGCTCCAGCAGGTCCACCTGCCAGCGGCCGTCGCGGCTGAGCTCCACCGCCAGCACGCGGCCATCGGCGCTGAGCTGCACCTGGCGCGGCACCCCGGCCGGCTGCAGCGCGATCGGCTGCAGCGCCTGCAGCGAGCGCCGGTAGAGCACCAGCTCGGTGCGCCCCTCCAGCTGGCGCACCACGGCCAGGTGCTCGCCGCGCTGATCCACGGCCACGCTGAGGGGCTGGGCGTCGGGGCGATTCAGGCCGGGCAGCGGCACCGGAGCGTTGCGATCCAGGGCGATCAGCTCCACCCGGCCCCGCCCCTCGCGGCTGCGGATCAGCGCCAGCCAGGGGCCGGCCAGGGAGGGCGCGCGCACCTCGCCGCCGCGGGCTAGCTGCAGGTTCAGCCCGATCAGGGGGCGCAGGCCGCCGCCGCAGCCGGCCAGGGCCAGCGCTCCCGCGAGCCCGCTTATGAGGCCGACGCGCCGCAGGAGGTTCAGGGCTGCCGGTCGCTTCATCGCCACCCACCCAGGTGCCGCAGGGCCGCACCCCCAAGCGCTACCCCGGCCGGCGCCGGACCGCTGAGGGGCTGGCCGGGGGGCAGATCCGGCTCCAGCAGCCCCCTCAGGTCGTAGAGCTCCACCCGGGTCTGGCCGGCCTCCACCAGCTGCAGGGCCAGCTGGCTGGCATCGGGGGCCAGGCTCAGTCGCTCGGGTTCCCGCCCGCCGGGCAGCGGCAGCGGGTGGAGCTGGCCCGTGGCCCGGTCTTCCACCACCGCCAGGCGCTGCGGGCCCTGCTGCACCAGCAGGGCGAGGTAGCGGCCGTTCCAGCTCAGCGAGGGGGAGCTATGGGGCTGGCGGCCGCGCAGGTGCCGCAGCGGCACCGTGCTGCCGCTGCGGCGCTCCTGCAGCAGCACCGTGCTGCGGCCCCCACGCTCCACCACCGAGGCCAGCAGCCGGCCATCGCCGCTCAGGGCGGGGTCCTGGCGGCTCTCCTGGCCCAGACCCAGGGGCGGACTGGGCTGGCGCCGCAGGCCCCAGGGGGCCGCGCAGCCTGCGAGCGCCAGCAGCAGGGGAAGGGCCCCCAGCAGCCGGAGGGGGCGGCGGCGCTGCACCCGCGGGCTCAGTCGTCGAAGCGGGAGCTGTTATCCCGCGGGGTGCCTGGGGCCGGGCCTCCGGCGGCAGGCCGGCCGCTGGCACTGGAAGCTCCACCGGCTGGGCTGCCGGCAGGGCCGTTGCCCGGGCCGCCGGGTCGGATCGGACTGAAGTCGGCATCGCTCACCCCCGGCTGGCTGGGCCGGCCGCCAGCCGCGGCACCGCGATCGCCTGCAGGGCGGGCGCTGTAGGGCGAGCCCTGGGGAATTCCGGCCTGGCGGCCCACCGCTGCGTCGCCAGGGGACGCAGCGGTGCCAGGGGACGCAGCACCGCTGGCGCCGGGCCGGCGGCTGGAGCGGGGCAGGTCGTCGCTGGCGGCGGTGGGCCGGCTGCCGCGGCGCTGCTCGTCGCGGCCCTGGCGGCGGGCGCCGAAGTCGCTGCCGGGGGCACCCGCCGCACCGCGGGGCCCGCTACCGGCGCTGTAGCGGCCTGATCCCCGGGCGCCGAAGCTCCCGGGTTCCGATCCGCGGGGCTCGGCACCGCGGGCCTCTGGCGGGCCGCCGGGCTCACGCTCGCTGCGATCCCAGAGGTCGGAGGCGGGACCGCGGCCGGTGGTGCGGGAGGCAGCCCGCTCGGGGATGGCCGCCCGGGCCGGGCTCCGCGGCCGGTAGAAGTCGTCCTCCTCGGGGGCGTCGTAGCCGGCCTCATCGCGGGAGCGGATGCGACGGCGCAGCGGCTGCGGCTCGTCGAAGCGGTCCACGTCGTCGCCCCAGTCGCGGCCGCCACCCATGCGGGGCCGGGCCGGGGGCTCGTCATCGTCGAAGTAGGAAGAGCGGCGCGCCTGCTCGGTGGTCACCCCCCGCAGCCGCACGCTCTCGTAGGCGAAGAACACCGTGGTGCCCGCCAGCAGGAACTGGCCGAACTGCAGGATCGGGTCCAGGCGCCAGCCCTGGAAAAACAGAATGCCGCCGCAGAGCAGGCCCACGGCGGCGAAGAAGACGTCGTAATCCCGGGCTAGGGCGGGCTTGAAGCTCCTCATGAAGTAGAGGAGTGCCCCACCCACCGCCAGCACGATGCCGACGATGCTGGCCCAGTTCAGACTGGCATTGACCACGGTTCAAGTGCCCGGTGGGGCCACAGTGTCGACGCCCCTGTGACGGCACTCTAGGGATCGCCGTGGACAAACCTCAGAGGCGACGGTCCAGCTGGTCGTTCTGGCTGATCAGCACCAGGGCGATGCTGATGGGGATCACCACGATCACGGCGCCCCACACGAGGCTGCTCAGGAAGTTGGAGAGAGAAGCGGTCATGGCGGCTGCAGATCCGGCGGCGATCCTAGGCAGTGATGGCGGCTTCCTACGATCGGATCCCACCCGCTTAGAGCTTTGTGACGGGACCCGCCGCCCTGCTGCCGATCGCCCACCTGGTGCTGGGGCTGCTGCTGGCGGCCTGGACCCTGCTGTTCCTGTTCCGGATCGTGCTCACCTGGTATCCCCAGGTGGATCTGAGCCAGGGGGTGATGCGGCTGCTGGCCCTGCCCACCGAGCCCTTCCTGGCGGCTACCCGCCGGCTGATCCAGCCCATCGGCGGCGTGGACGTGACCCCGGTGATCTGGGTGGGCCTGGTGAGTCTGCTGCGCGAGCTGGTGGTGGGCCAGCAGGGCCTGCTGACGCAGGTGATGCTCCAGGCCAGCGTGCGGCCCGCCTGAGCGGGCTGGCTCAGCTCAGCGCCGCCTCTGGCCTGGGCCGGGCTCCTACTTGCCCATCTGGGGCAGCATCTCCTGCTCCACGAACTTGGTGTGCACGTCGCCCCGCTGGAACTCCGGCCGATCCAGCAGCTGCAGGTGGAACTCGATCGTGGTGGGGATGCCGGTCACGGCGCACTCCGAGAGGGCACGGCGCAGGCGGCGCAGGGCGTGCTCCCGGTCGGTGCCCCACACGATCACCTTGCCGATTAGGGAGTCGTAGAAGGGCGGGATCTCGTAGCCCGTGTACACGTGGCTGTCGACCCGCACGCCCGGGCCGCCGGGGGGCAGCCAGCCGGTGATCTTGCCGGGGGCGGGGCGGAAGTTCTGGCGGGGGTCTTCGGCGTTGATGCGCACCTCGATGGCGTGGCCGCAGAGCTTGATCTCCTCCTGGCGCACCGAGATCGGCTCACCGCCGGCGATGCGCAGTTGCTCGGCGATCAGGTCCACCCCGGTGACCATCTCGGTGACGGGATGCTCCACCTGGATGCGGGTGTTCATCTCCATGAAATAGAAGTGGCCGGCCCGATCCACCAGGAACTCCACGGTGCCGGCGCCCTCGTAGCCGATCGTGCGGGCGGCGGCCACGGCCGCATCGCCCATCTGGCGGCGCAGGTCGGCGTTGATGGCCACGCTGGGGGCCTCCTCCAGCAGCTTCTGGTGGCGCCGCTGGATCGAGCAGTCGCGCTCGCCCAGATGCACCACGTTGCCGTGGCGATCGGCCAGCACCTGCACCTCCACGTGTCGGGGCCGGTCGATGAATTTCTCCATGTAGAGGCCGGGGTTGCCGAAGGCGGCCTCCGCCTCGCCCTGGGCGGCCTTGAACAGGCTCTCGAGCTGGTCGTGGCCGGGCACGAGGCGCATGCCGCGACCGCCGCCGCCGGCGGTGGCCTTGATCATCACCGGATAGCCCATGCCGTCGGCCAGGGTCCGCGCCTCCTCAACGCTCTCCAGCAGTCCCTCGCTGCCGGGGATGGTGGGCACCCCCACCCGCTGCATGGTGGCCTTGGCTGTGGACTTGTCGCCCATCGAGCGGATCGCCTCGGGCGAGGGGCCCACGAAGGTGAGGCCGTGGGCGGCGCAGATCTCCGCGAACTTGTCGTTCTCGGCCAGGAAGCCGTAGCCGGGGTGGATGGCGTCAGCCCCCCGCGAGGTGGCGGCCGCCAGGATGTTGGGAATGTTGAGGTAGCTCTTGCTGCTGGGGGCGTCGCCCACGCACACGGCCTCATCGGCCAGCTGCACGTGCAGGGCGTTGCGGTCCACCGTGCTGTACACGGCGACGGTGGGAATCCCCAGTTCCCGGCAGCTGCGCAGGATTCGAAGAGCGATTTCGCCACGGTTGGCGATCAGCAGTTTGCCGATGGGCATCCGCGGGAGTCCGGCAGCGCAGGCCGCAGGGGACTGTATCAGCGCTCACCGGCCGGCCCCTGCGGCAGGCCCGCTTGCCGCAGGGGCCGGAGCGCTGGCCGGGCGGGCGATGGGTATATTGCTCGGACGGGACGCCCCTGGCGGCCCCGATCCCTCACCTGCACCAGCCTTCGCCCGCGGCTTCTGCCCAGGGTTCGGTCCTACGGCTTTCCCCCACGGCTTTCGCCCACGGGTTTCGCCCGGGCTGCGCTGATCAGGTTCTCCCCCCGATCCGACCTCTGGTCAGATCACTCAAACCACGCGGATGTGGTGGAATTGGTAGACACGCACGTTTGAGGGGCGTGTGACTTCGGTCTTGCGAGTTCAAGTCTCGCCATCCGCACTGTGAACACCGGGCCATCTGCCCTGGGGCCCCAGCGCCTCCATGCCGTGCCCCCTCAGCCTGTGAACCAGCCGGCTCCGCCGCAGGCCTCCATCGTGCTGGTGTGCAACGGGCCCGGGGAGCTGGCCACCTGGGTGCGGCCCCTGGCCCAGCGCCTGCACCGGGAGCTGGCCCTGCGGCCCCTGGACCCGACGGCATCGCTGCGCCTGGAGCTGGTGCTGGTGCCCTGCCCCAACGCCACCGGCAGCGAACATCGGGTGGCGGAGGCCATGGGGCTGTTCACGCGGGTGCTGCCGGCCCGGCGCTTCTGGGGTCTGCTGCTGCGCCCCCGTCGCCACGGTCCCTGGCCGCGCCAGGGGGTGGTGGTGTTCCTGGGGGGTGACCAGTTCTGGACGGTGCTGCTCTCGGCCCGGCTTGGCTACCGCCACCTCACCTACGCCGAGTGGGTGGCCCGCTGGCCCCGCTGGAACGACCGCATCGCCGCCATGGGGCCGGCGGCCGCGGATCGGCTCTCGCCCCGCTGGCGGCGGCGCTGCACGGTGGTGGGTGACCTGATGGCGGATCTGTCGGACGCGGCCCGCGGTGAGGCGCCCCTGCCGCCGGGGGAGTGGATCGCCCTGATGCCCGGCTCCAAGCGGGCCAAGTTGCAGGTGGGCGTGCCCTTTCTGCTCGACACCGCCGACCGCCTGGCGGCGCTGCGGCCTGGCTGCCGCTTTCTGCTGCCGGTGGCTCCCACCACCACGGTGGCCGAGCTGCTGGCCCATGCGGGGGCGGGCAATCCGATCGCCGCCCAGTACGGCTCCGGTCAGCCGCGCCTGCTGCAGGGCGAGCAGGGGCAGGAGCTGGAGACGCCCGCCGGCACGCGCATCCGCCTGGTGCTGGAGCAGCCGGCCCATGGCCCGTTGAGCCAGTGCCGTCTGGCACTCACCACCGTGGGGGCCAACACCGCCGAGCTGGGGGCCCTGGGGGTGCCGATGATCGTGCTGGTGCCCACCCAGCACCTGCACGTGATGCAGGCCTGGGATGGCTGGCTGGGCCTGGTGGCCCGCCTGCCGCTGCTGCGCTGGCTGCTGGGGGTGGCGCTCACGGCCTGGCGCATGCGCCAGCGGGGCTTTCTGGCCTGGCCCAACATCTCCGCCGGCCGGGCCGTGGTGCCCGAGCGGGTGGGGGCGATCACACCGGCCGAGATCGCCTCCGAGGCGGCCGACTGGCTCGCCCACCCCGAGCGCCTCGCCGGCCTGCAGGACGACCTGCGCAGCCTGCGGGGCCAGCCCGGGGCCGTGGCCGCCCTGGCGGGCCTGGTGCGGGAGCTGCTGCCCCGGGCGGTGCTGTCTGGATCGGAGGCGCCGGCCGGATCGCTGTCGCCGGAGCCTGTTGACCCTTCCTAATTTGACGCCAGTCCACCTCTGCCGCCTCGATGGCTGACGACCAGACCCCCGCCGCGCCCCTCTCCTGCGGTGCCCTGCCGGATGCGGCACCCTCGAAGGATCCGGACTACTGGCGCGAGCGGCTCACCCCCGAGCAGTTCACCGTGGCCCGCATGGGTGGTACCGAGCGTGCCTTCACCGGCATCTACTGGGACCACAAGGGCCAGGGGATGTACCGCTGCGTCTGCTGCGGCAGCGAGCTGTTCAGTTCCTCTGCCAAGTTCGAATCGGGAACTGGCTGGCCCAGCTTCTGGGATGGTGCCAAGCCCGGGGCGATTAGCGTGCATGAAGACCGCAGCCACGGCATGGTGCGCACCGAGATCAAGTGCGCCAGCTGCGATGCCCACCTCGGCCATGTGTTTCCGGACGGTCCGGGGCCCACGGGGCTGCGTTATTGCGTGAATTCGGCGTCGCTGAACTTTGCAGCCAGCGACGCCGAACAGGGTTGATGGGTTGACGGATTGATGGAGATGGCAACCCGGTGATGAAGGCTCGCCCCCGGCAGAAGGCCGGGGGCGATGTGATCAGATCACCGTCAGGCCGGCCATATTTCCACTGACCCCAGTCATCTCGATGATGGCGTCAGTGGAAGCCGAGAAGCCCCGGGTTCCGTCGTTGAGCGCTAGGAAGGTGCGCTGGGCCGTGCCGCTGCCGAAGGTGAACCAGGCGGCGTTGGTGGCGGCGGAGAAGGTGGTGTTGGTGAGCACCGCACTGATCCCCGCCGCGGTGAGGGCGGTCACAGTGCCCTTGGATGCCCCGAGCGCACCGGAGGTTCGTGTGGCATCGATCGAGTCGGTGCCGATCACGAAGTCGGTGATCTTGTCGAAGCTGGCCAGTAGCGAATTGTTGTTGGCCGTGTAGGTGAAGGTATCGCCTCCTACCTGGCCTGTGAGGGTGTCGCCACCGCCGCCACCTGTGATGACGTTGTTACCGCTGTTACCCACCAGGGTGTTCACCGAGGCGTTGCCGGTGATGGCGTCGGGGGTGCTGCCACTGAGTGCCGCGGTGGTGAAGGTCGTCGTGGCGGCCAGGCTGATGGGGCCTGTCGCTGTGATCGTCGTGGCGGCGGCGTTGCTGAAGGCGGCGGCATCGTTACCAGATTGATCCTGAATGGTGCCGGTGCTGAGATCAGGTGTACTGCCGTCGTTGTAGCTGACGCTCACTCCCGCTCCTGTGATGGCTGTGGTGGGTGTGAGGGTCACGGTGTTGCCGCTCACGCTGGCAGCGGTGACGGCGCCTCCGGCGCTCAGGCTGAAGAAGCTCGGGGTGACACTGCTGCCGGCGAGGGCCTCCGAGAACCTCAGTACCACATTGCCGTTTACTACCTCGGTGGAGGAGAGCGTCGGCAGGCTGCCATCCACCTTGCTGTTGGGATTGGTGGCAACAGCAGCATTGGCAATGTTCGCTGCATTGCCCGCCGGATCTGTAATGGTGCCGGCATTGAGAGTGAGGCTTCCGGCGTTGATGCTGATGCCATCGAGATCACTGTCGCCGGCGGCGATGGTGTAGCGGAAGGTGAGAGTGGTCGAGTCTGTTCCGCTCAGGTACGTGGCCTGGCGGGTGTTGGTGCCCACCAGCAGGCCCAGTCGCGGAGTGCCGGTCACGCGCACCGCCTCACTGAATGTCACGGTGACATCAACCAGGTCGCCTGCTTTATAGTTGCCGCTAGTGACGTTTGGAATGTTCACGCTCGTCACGGTTGCGGCTGTGTTGTCCAGCGTTACGGGCGTGCTGTATGGCGTGGACTCATTACCGGCCACATCGAGGTGGCGGACTTTCACTTCGTTGGTGCCCTGTGCGAGAGCTCCGGTGAAAGTGAAGGTTGCTCGGTTGGTAATGGTGGTGGCTGTACCCCAGGTCGCCCCGTTGTTGAGGCTGAACTGAACCCGTTCGCCGGCAAGAACGTTGCCGTTCAGAGTGCCGCTGAAGGTCTGCGACGCCACATTGGTGAGCCGGTCTGTGGTGCTGAAACCCGAGTCTGCCGATAGCGTGATGCCAGCGGCAGTCACCGTCCGGTTCGCTGGAGTGGTGTCCAGCACATAGGCCTGGCTGCGCACGGCGCCGGTGTTGCCGGCGGCGTCCTTGACGCGCACCTGCAGGGTGTTGCTGCCGGGCAGGGTCACGCCGGCGAGGGAGAAGGCTGTGCTGCCAATGGTGTTGGCCGCCGTTGTCCAACTGGTGCCGTTATTGAGCGACACCTCCACAACATCGCCGGTTGCGGTGCCAGCCGAGAGCACGCCGCTGATGGTCTGGCTGGGGTTGTTGGTGATGAAGTCGGTGGTGCTGGTGCCGCTGTCGTTAAGGAAGCTGAGGCTGTTCACCGTTGCCGTGGGGGCCACGGTGTCCACTCGGATGATGTCGCTCACCACCGATGTGTTGCCGGCGGCATCGGTGGCAGTGACCGTGATGGTCTGGTTGCCGTCGGCGGGGATCTGGTTGTTGGTGTAGGCCAGGCTCCAGGTGGAGCCGGACACCACCGCCGCGCGGGTCTGGTTACCCCAGAGCACGCTCACCGTGCTGCCGGCTTCCACACCGCCACCGATCGTGAAGCCCGCTGTCTTTTCAGCGGCGTTCACGACGTTGTCCGTCGCGATGGTGGGGTTGAGGATTAGGCCGGTGGGGGCGAGGGTGTCGATCGCTTGTAAAGCGTTGACGTTTTCGGCGTTGCCGTTGCCCGCGGCATCCTGCACCGCATTGGCCTTGAGCGTCATGCTGATGTTGCCGCTGGCAATACCCATGGTCGGGGCAACGGTCACGGTGTAGGTGCTGCCGCTCCCGCTCACACTGCTGACGCTGCCGTTGATCACGGTGAAGTCGTCAGCTGTCAGATCGGTGACGGCTTCCGAGAACGTGTACGTATAGGCAACGCCGGCGGTGCTGCGGTTGGCGGTGCCGGCCACGTTGTCCGTCACGGTGACCGTGGGAGCGCCGCGGTCGTAGGCGATGGCCTGGATCAGCGCCGTGGAGACGTTGCCGGCGGCATCCACCGCGGAGAGAGTGAGATTGGAAGTGCCGGTGCCAGTCGGCACCTGCCCGCTGGGCACGACCAAGGACCAGACCCCATTTTCATCGACGCTGATGAGATTGTTTGGTCCGCTGCCGTTGTTCGTGTAGGTGACGTTGTTCCAGCTGAGCTTGAGGCTGGATCCCTTCTCAGTGGTGCCGCTCAGCACCAGGTTCAGCGCCTCAGCAGCGTTGATGATGCCGTCTGGGCTGACGGGGCTGAGGCTGGGCTGAACGATCACCCGATCGATCGCCACATTGAAGCTCTGGATGCCGGACTTGTTGCCGGCCGCATCGGTGGCGATGGCGGTGATCGGCGCATTGGTGCTGTCCGCGGGGAGCTCCGAGTTGGCGAAGGTCACCGACCAGGCTCCAGTGGTGGCATCGGCTTTGGTTGGGGCTGACTGGCTAGTGCCCCAGTTCACCGTCACGGTGCTGCCGCCTTCCGCGGTGCCTTTGACCACGACACCGTCTTTGGTTTCGGCTGCATTGAGCACAGCACCGAGATCTGTGGTGCCTGCCGCGTTGAAGACGCCGCTGATCACAGGCGCATCTGGTGCAGTGATGTCGACGTATTTGATCGCCAGGCTCAGTTCTGACGTGGTTGTTTTGTTGCCAGTTGGATCCGTGGCCGTCACGGTGTACTTGAGAACCTCGTCAGCTGAAGGAGTGGGGTTCTCAATCAGATACACCTTGCCGGTGTTCGGTTCGATGCTGAACCGATCCGCGTTTGCGCCGCCGAGGGTGTAAGCCAGGACGCCAGTGCCATCGAGATCCGAGGCGTTGGCGTCGTAGACCAGCTGGTTGGCACCGCTGCCGGCATTGAGGGTGGGGACGCTGACGGTCGCATCGCCGAAGGTGGGCTTCACTTCGTCCACGTTCTGGATGCCAAGCGTCAGCGCTTTCTCGCTGCGGTTACCGGCGCTGTCGGTGCCGACGAGGGTGAAGTTGTAGCTGGGTTTGGCAGTGGCGCCAGGCGTGCCGTCTGGATTGAATGTGTCGTAATTGGGATTGTCCTTGAGGGTGATCACACCCGCTTGGCTGACATCAAAGGAGTCTGCGTCAACCCCGGCGAGGCTCCATGACACCCCATCGATATCCGCGGCTGTGGCCGTGTAGATCACCTGGCCGGCGCCGCTGTTCTCCTTGAGCAGAGGGCCGTTGGCGTTGCTGAGCAGTTCGGTGGTGGTGCTCAGCAGCGGCGCGGTGCGGTCGATCGTCAGCGTGAAGGCTTCAGAAGCGTCGCTGAGGGTGCCGGCCGTGTTCTCAGCCTTTGCGGTCCACACGTAGGTGCTGCCATCGGCCAGCCCCGTGGCCTGGTAGCTCCAACTGCCATCATCCTTGGCGGTCACCTTGGCCAGCTCTTGAGCGCCGTTGTAGATCACCACCGTCGTGTCGGGGGTGGCGGTGCCGCTCAGGTCAACGCTGCTGGCCTGGTTGAAGGTGCCGGTGCTGAGGGTGGCGCCACCGTTCTTCACGCCGCTGATCGTTGGCGCAGCAGGTGTCGTGGTGTTCACCGTCAGGTTGAAGGGGGCTGAGAGATCGCTCTCGTTGCCGGCCTTGTCGCTGGCCATCACGGTGAAGCTGTGCTTGCCACCGTCGAGCACACCGGTTTGGAAGACCCAGGCCCCGGTGCTTTCGTCCGCTTCCACCACGCCGATCGCTGTTGGGGAGCCGTTGTCGTAGATGTAGACCTTTGCGCCTGCCTCCACTGAGCCGCTGAGGGTCAGGTTGTTGTCGTCGGTGACGGTGACGGTGCCGCTCACCTGCTCCAGCGAGCCGGTGTTCAGGCCGATGTCGTCGTTCACCGTGAAGGTGCCAGGCTGCTTGGGGCTCGTGAGGTCAATCGTCACCTCCCAGGGGTCGCTGGCAGCGCTCTCCACCCCGCTGGCGGTGGTGGTGGTGACGCTGAAGCTGTGGATGCCTTCAGCCAGGAATACAGGCGTTGCATCGGCAGGCGGTGCCTCGGCGCTCCAGAACCAAGCCCCAGTGCTGTCGTCACTGAAGGTCTCGCCGATCTTCTTGTCACCGTCGTAGATTTTGACCAGCATGCCGGCCGCAGCTACACCTGTCAGATCGAGGGTTTGGTCATTGCTGACGCCGCCGTTGGGAACCGAGCCTTCATCTACATACACCCCAGCCTTAGAGTTGTCGCTGACATTGATGATCTGCGGCGCATCACTGGGGCTGGTGATCACCGCGATGGCGATCGCATCAGAGATGGCACTGCTGTTGCCGGCAGCGTCGCTGCTGCTGGCGCGCAAGTTGTAGGCGTTGCCGTTTTCTAGGTCTTTCAGTTCGAAGACCCACTGGCCATTGCTGTCTGCCTTGATGGTTTCGAGCTCGGTGCCACCGTTGAACACAGTCACACTGCTGCCGGCGTCGGCACTGCCGTGCAGGTAGATGGTGCTCTGGCTGGTGATGGGGGCGGCGATCTTGTCGCTCGTGGGATCAGCGCCCGTTCGCAGGATCAGAACGCTCGGGGTTTCAGGGGGTGTGGCGTCCAGCACCACGCGGTAGGAGTCTGAGCTGCTGCTGTTGCCGGACAGGTCTGTGGCGATGGCCACGAAGGAGTATTCGTTGTCTTTTAGTGGCTCGGTGGTCAGCGTCCAGACGCCGTTGAGGTCGGCCTTGACGGTGCCGATCTTCGCCTCGATGTTGTTCGCGTCGATGCTTTTCACCGACACTGTGCTGCCCGCGGCCGCATTGCCGGTCAGCGTGAGGGTGCTGTCGTTACTCAGGCCATCGGGGCTCACCACGCCAACGACGCCGCCCTCGACGTTGTCGCTCACCGAGTTGATGGTGGTGGTGCCGGCGCTGGTGCCGGTGATCGAGTATTCGAAGATGCCGACCGACTCATCGCCCACCCCATCTTTGGGTTCCAGCCAGAACGACAGGCTTCCGTCTCCAGCCGCGAAACTGGCGGTGAAGCTGAAGCTGCCGCTGGTGCCAGTGAACTTCACCGAGCCCGCAGGCACAGCTGTTCGTGTGAGGCCACCATCCAGCGACCAGTAAAGCACCGGTATTCCAGCATCATTCGTGCAGCTGAATGTTCCTTCAACTGTCAGCGATCCAGACTTGCTCGTGATCAGATCTTCCAGGCTACCAGTGTTGTCATCGCCGAGAAACTTCGCTGCCGTAATCAGAGTGACGGTGGCCATGGCTAAAGCGTTGGTGGATGGCTATGGGGTGTTCGGAAGGTTCAGGGAACACCCCGGTCTTCACGCTTTAATGTTCGCCCGCTGGGTGGACGGTCTGGCTGAATGGCTGTTGGTGGTTTCCTGAGAACTGCCTGAAGAATCGCGCGGTTTTCAGCTCAGGCTGGTGGTCTAGCTGCCGATCCTCACCAGTAGGTCTTCCAGTACTGAGAAGCCAGCGTTGGTGTCATTCACGGCAAGAAAAATATTGGACCCAATGCTGAATTGGACTCCGCAGCCTGGCGTCTGGAAACTGGTGGGGTTGAGCAGGCTGCTGAGGGCACTGCTGCTCAGCTCGCTGATGCTTCCGAGGGATGTGAAGTTGCTCACGGGTGCCAAGGATCCCAGCTGTAACTGATCGCTACCCAGCTGAAAGTCCGTGATGGTGTCAAAACCGTTGGTGCTGCTGCCCAGGCAGGACTCACTGCCGCTGCGGAAGACGAAGAGATCGGAGCCGAGTCCGCCACTGAGTTGATCTGCGCCGGCTGCACCGGTGATCACATCCACCTGGTTTGTGCCGCTGATCACGTCGGAGCTGCTGCTTCCGAAGATCTGATTGCTGATGGCACTCAGTGCAAAATTTCCTGCTGAATCCTTGATGCTGGCATTGGTCAGATCCAGGCTGCCTGGGCTGATGATGATCACTGGGCTGCCGGTGGCTGCATCGGTGCTGGTCAGTGTGTAGTCAAATTGCAGCTGAGCACCGCTGTTACCTGTGTAGGTGGTAGCCACCCCCTGATCTGAAAGGCTGAGCTTCAGAGCGGGTGTGCCGTGCACGTTCACCGATTCGGAGAACTCCAGATTGATCGTCGCGATGTCTCCCGCTTGCCAGGGGCGATTCTGCCCTGATCCATTCAGTGTGATCCTGATCACCTGAGGGGCGAGGCTGTCCAGCACGGGGCTAAGGCTGCGGCTCTCAGAGGCGTTCCCAGCGCTGTCGAGGTGGCGAACTTCCAGCTGATTGATCCCTTCGCGCAGGCTGCTCTGGAAGGTGAAGCTGGTGCTGTTGGTGCTGGTGCTGGCGGTGCCCCAGTTGCTCCACGCGCTGTTGCTTACAAGTGCGCGGAACTGCACCCGTTCACCGGCAAGCAGTGGGGACTTCAGATCACCGCGCATAGTCTGCTGGCTCACGTTGGTGCGCAGATCGCCCACCGTGCCGGAATCGGCGCTGAGCACCATGCTGGCCACGCTGTTGCCGTTGCCTGCGGCTTCGAGGCGATAGCCCTGGCTGCGGATGGCCCCGGCGTTGCCGGCGACATCCATCACCATCACCTGGATGCTCCCTGGGGTGTCACCGGCGCGAAGGCTTACGGGCGTAGAGAAGTTGAGTTGGTTACTGCTGGCTTGCGCGCTTTGCCAGGTCTTCCCCCCATCGAGGGATACCTGCACGGTTTCACCGGCCTGTAGAGCTGCTGAGAGGGTCCCGCTGAGAATCTGCTCGGCTTGAGATGTGACGAAATCGCTGGCACTGGTGCCTGTGTCCGCCGACAGTTGCAAGGCCGTGATGAGCGTGCTGGTGGCGATGGTGTCGATCAGAACCTTACGGCTGCCAGTGCTGGAGACGTTGCCCGAGGTGGTGATGGCCCTGGCGGTCAGGGTGCGCTCTCCATCCATCGGCAACTGGCTGGTGTTGTAGATCAGGCTCCAGGATCCGTCGCTGCCGGCTTCCGCGCTGCGGATCAGATCGCCCCACTGCACCTGCACAAGGCTGCCCGCTTCTGCTGTTCCCCTGACCAGCACACCGTTGGCGGCAGTCAGAGCATTCACCACATCGTTGGTGCCGATGCTGGCAATCAAAGGCGCCCCGATCACCTGACCGTCCAGAACAATGTCGCGGCTCAGGCTCGCGCTGGTGTTCCCGGCAGCGTCACGGCTGCTGATCATCAGCGTGCTCATGCCATTGGCGGGCAGAGCGCCGGCGGCCACGTTGATTGCCCAGATCCCGGCACTGCTGGTCACCGCGGATCCCACGCTGTTGCCTGCCCAGAGGGCCTGAACCGTGGAACCGGCCTCGGCTGTGCCGTTCAGCTGAATCCCGGTAGCTGCCTCCGTGGCGTTGATGCGGTTGTCGCCTGCCACGGCTTGAAGGGTTGGCGCCTGCGGGGCTGCGGTGTCCACCTGCAGCAACCGGTTGGCGGCGGTGGAGATGTTGCCCGCCGGATCGGTAGAGCTCACGGTCAGGCTGACCAGGCCGTCGGCTGGCAGTGCTGCTGAGCCATAGGTGAGCAGCCAGTTGCCGTTGGCATCCACCTGGGTGCTGCGGATCATGCCGGCCAGGTTGGCGGTCACGCTGCTGCCCAGCTCCGCTGTTCCCTGTAGCGCGATGCCGCTCGCCCACTCGCTGGCGTTGATGTAGTTGTCGCCAGCCACGGTGTTGAGCAGTGGGCGGTTGGGGGCGATGCGATTTACGAGCACGCTGCGGCTGCCGGCGGCTGACACGTTGCCGGCTGCATCGCTGGCTGTGGCGCTTATCAGCGAGGTGCCATTGGCCGGAATCGCGCTTGAGCTGTAGGTCACGCTCCATTTGCCTCCGGTGGCCGTTGCCGTACGGGCAGGGTTGCTGGCCCAGCGCACCGTTACCAGGCTGTCGGCTTCCGCCGTGCCGCTGATCACTACAGTGCCCGTCGCTTCAGTGCCGTTGATGATGTCGTCGCTTGCCACGACGTCGATTTGGGGTGTATTTGGGGCGACTTCGTCGAGATTCAGCACCTGCAGGTTCACCGTCTGGTTGGTGGCGTTACCCGCCACATCCGTGGCTCGCAGGGTGAAGGTGTAGCTGGATTTGGTTTCGTAGTCGGGGTTGCTCAGCAGCGTCACGGCGCCATTGAAGGTGCCGACGCTGAAGTTGCTCGCATCGCCGCCGCCCAGCAGCGAGTAACGCAGCACACCACCGGTGGCCGCTTCCGTGGCTGCCATCTGCGGGGTGTAGATCACGCGGTTGCTGCCGCTATTTTCCAGGATCGCTGAGGCTGTGGCCGAGCTGCCGGCGATGAATTGCGGTGAGGTGGTGTCGATCAGCCAGGCGCTGCTGTTGCCCGTGGCTGTGGAGAGATTGCCGGAAGTATCCCGCTGGCGCACCTGCACCTGGTTGGTGGCGTAGCTGCCTTCGCTCAGGCTGAAGTTGGTGCCGCTGCCCGTGGTCCAGCTGCTGCCGGCGTTGGTGGATACCTCCCAGACGGTGCCGCTCGCCAGCTGGCCGACCAGTACCTGCGGGTTGGAGGTGATGCTGTCCTTGCTACTGCTCCCGCTGTCCGCCTGCAGGGTGAGGACAAGCGGCTGTGGTGCACTGGTATCCAGCGTGAACGTGGCTGTTGCTGGGTCGCTGCTGTTACCCGCGCTATCGCTGGCCACGGCGGAGACGTTGATCACGCCGTCGCCGAGGGTTGCAAGATCGGCAGTGCTGAGCACCACGGCCTGGGCGGCGCCGCTGCCGATGAGGTTTTTGGTGACGCTCCCCCCCTGGGAGCGCGAGAAGCTCACGGCCACGTTGGTGCCGGCCTGCGCCACAACGCTCACGGCACCAGTGGCTGCTGTGGCTTCTGCGGCCGTGGCGCCATCGCCAAAACCAGAGCCGAGTGTCAGTGTCAATGCGGCCGGTGAGCTGGTGTCGACGGTGACGGTGTAGTTGGTGGAAGCGGCAGACACGTTGCCCGCGGCATCGGTCGCGGTGGCGTTGAAGGAGTAGGTGCCGCCGTTGGTGAGGGTGGCAGTCGTGAAGGACCAGGCGCCGGAACTATTGGCGGTGGCCGTGCCGAGGCTGGTGGAGCCGTTGTAAAGGGTGACGGTGCTGTTGGCTTCTGCGTTACCTGCGATCAGCAGAACGGTGTCATTGGTGCTGCCGCCGCTGGCGACGACTCCGGTGACGGGGCTGACGTCATCGGCGACGGAGGTGATGAAGGGAGCGGTGGGTGGTGTGTCATCAGCATCGGTGACGGTGATCGCCACGGCCCGGGCGGCGGAGCTCAGGGTGCCATCGGAAGCGGTGACGGTGATGTCGTAAACGTTGTTGGCGCCTGCGTCCTGTGGTGATTCGAAGTTAGGAGCGTTCTTGAAGGTGACAGCACCTGTGGAGCTGTTGATGTTGAACAGCGCAGCATCGGTGCCAGCGATCGAATAGGTGAGTGTGCTGCTGGCATCTGGATCGGTCGCGGTGGCGGTGTAGACCGTGTCGGTGCCATTCTCAGCGAAGGATGCAGTGGCGCCGGAGGTAATGGATGGCGGGTCATTGACGGCAGCAGCCGTCACCTGAACCTGAACGGCGGCCGAGGAAGCCTGAACCCTGTCAAAGGCTTTGACGGTGAAGGCATTCAGGGTGCCGTTGGCGTTGGATGCTGGGGTCCACTGCAGCCTTTCGCCTGTGGCGACAGTTGTGGTACCTTCCGTTACATCAGCCCATGCAGAGCCGTCCCACCTCTGAAGCGTGCCGGTGCTGACGGTCTCAATGCGGAAGGAAAGCTCATCGCCTTCCACATCGGCGGCATTCGATGCCGCCAGAAGAGAGGCATAGGTGATTTCAAAGGCCGTGTCCTCTGTCGCACCGGTTAGGGAGTTGATGGTGGACAGCGTCGGAGCTGCGAGGCTGTCGCTCAGGTAGAGGGCTCCCGATGTCGTGGTCGAGGCCGTCAAGGTCAGACGGGTCGCCGTCGTGTTTTGGAGTTCGACGAGCCCGAACGCCGTCGAGGTGCTCCCCGGTGCGTTGGTGGTGGGCTGGGTATAGACGTAGGTGCGGGCCACCGAACTGAAGTTGGCGGTGAACGCGACAGTCGCGCCATCGTTGCCGATATCGTTACGGCGCAGGTAATCAACGACTGCCGCCACGTGAGCGTTGGACGTGAGCGAAAGGGCAGTGGCGAACGTGTTGTTGTCGTCGAACGTGATGATGCCGTTTGAGATGCGGTGGCTCGCAACCACGGCGCCACTGATCGAGAGCACCGAGTTGCTGCCGTTACCGTTAGATCCGGTTATGTTTGTTGGGATCGACGTTGTCGTACCCGACGCGTTCACCCGCAGGCTCTCACTCACGGCACTGCCGCTTGCAACCGTGAAGTCGGTGATTACATCGAAGCCTGAGATCGTGCCGCTGTTACCGCTGCCACCCAGCGCGATCGTCATGTCGCCGCTCGGGTTCTCGAAGCTGTCGGTGCCCGTACCACCCGTCATGGTGTCGGTGCCCGTGCCGCCGATCAGTAGGTCGTTGCCTGCAAGGCCGGAGAGTAAGTCGTTGCCATCACGGCCGTCGAGCACGTCGGCGTTCGCCGTGCCCGTCAAGGCCTGAATCGCACTGACCGTGACCTGAACCTGAATGGGTGTCGATGAATAGAGGGCGCTGTCATAGGCCGTAACGGTGAACGCATTGAGCGTGCCGTTGGCATACAGGGCGTTCATCCAGCGCAGCTTCTCGCCCGTTGCCAGCGTCGTTGAAACCGCCGTCGCCGCAGTCCAGGCCGACCCGTTCCACTTCTCGAGTGTGCCTGTGGAGATTGCTTCTACCCGGAAAGAGAGCGTGTCGCCATCGACGTCGTTCTCATTGGCGTTAGCCGCGAGGGTTTCGTAGGTGATCTCGAATGGCACCTCCTGAACCGCGCCGGTAAGCGCCGTCACGGTCGTGAGGGTGGGTGCTTCGTTGACGTTGGTGACGGTGATCGCCACGGCCTGGGCGGCGGAGGTCAGGGTGCCATCGGAGGCGCTGACGGTGATGTCGTAGACGTTATTGGCGCCTGCATCGGCGCGTGATTCGAAGTTAGGAGCGCTCTTGAAGGTGACAGCGCCGGAAGTGCTGTTGATGTTGAACAGCGCAGCATCGGTACCAGCGATCGAATAGGTAAGGGTGCTGCTGGCGTCTGGATCGGTCGCGGTGGCGGTGTACACCGTACCGGTGCCATTTTCAGCGAAGGATGCAGTGGCGCTGGAGGTGATGGACGGTGCGTCGTTGGCGTTTGTGACGGTGATCGCCACGGCCTGGGCGGCGGAGGTCAGGGTGCCATCGGAGGTGCTGACGGTGATGTCGTAGACGTTATTGGCGCCTGCATCGGCGGGTGATTCGAAGTTTGGAGCGCTCTTGAAGGTGACAGCGCCGGAAGTGCTGTTGATGTTGAACAGCGCAGCATCGGTACCAGCGATCGAATAGGTGAGGGTGCTGCTGGCGTCTGGATCGGTCGCGGTGGCTGTGTACACCGTACCGGTGCCATTTTCAGCGAAGGATGCAGTGGCGCTGGAGGTGATGGACGGTGCTTCGTTGGCATTTGTGACGGTGATCGCCACGGCCTGGGCGGCGGAGGTCAGGGTGCCATCGGAGGCGCTGACGGTGATGTCGTAGACGTTATTGGCGCCTGCATCGGCGCGTGATTCGAAGTTGGGAGCGCTCTTGAAGGTGACAGCGCCGGAGGTGCTGTTGATGTTGAACAGCGCAGCATCGATGCCAGCGATCGAATAGGTGAGGGTGCTGCTGGCGTCTGGATCGGTCGCGGTGGCGGTGTACACCGTACCGGTGCCGTTTTCAGCGAAGGATGCAGTAGCGCCGGAGGTGATGGACGGTGCGTCGTTGGCGTTTGTGACGGTGATCGCCACGGCCTGGGCGGCGGAGGTTAGGGTGCCATCGGAGGCACTGACGGTGATGTTGTAGACGTTGTTGCCACCGGCATCGGCTGGTGCTTCAAAGTTTGGAGCGCTCTTGAAGGTGACAGCACCTGTGGAGCTGTTGATGTTGAACAGAGCGGCATCGGTACCAGCGATCGAATAGGTGAGGGTGGTGCTGGCG
>NZ_JAGQBX010000052.1 GCF_024345855.1 Synechococcus sp. GreenBA-s
CCGCCCCACCGGGCACCCCCAACCACCACCGGCCTTCCGCCATGCCCATCGGCACACCCAGCGTTCCCTACCGCCTGCCCGGCAGCCAGTACGAGCGCTGGGTCGACATCTACACCCGCCTGGGCGTGGAGCGGATCCTGTTCCTGGGCTCCGAGGTGAATGACGCCATCGCCAACAGCCTGGTGGCCCAGATGCTGTATCTCGACTCGGAGGACAACTCCAAGCCGATCTACCTGTACATCAACTCGCCGGGCGGCTCGGTGACCGCCGGCCTGGCCATCTACGACACGATCCAGTACGTCAAATCCGACGTGGTGACCATCTGCGTGGGCCTGGCGGCCTCGATGGGCGCCTTCCTGCTGGCGGCCGGCACCAAGGGCAAGCGGCTGGCCCTGCCCCACAGCCGGATCATGATCCACCAGCCCCTGGGCGGCACCAGCCAGCGCCAGGCCTCCGACATCGAGATCGAGGCCCGCGAGATCCTGCGCATCAAGGACATGCTGAACCAGAGCATGGCGGACATGACCGGCCAGGAGCTGACCAAGATCGAGAAGGACACCGATCGCGACTACTTCCTGAGTGCCGCCGAGGCCGTGGAGTATGGCCTGATCGACCGCGTCATTGCCCATCCCACGGAGGCGTGAAGCCCCCATGCCGACCAACCTCGCCGAAGCCGCAGACGTGTTCTATGCAGCGGGCAACCTGCTGCTGGGCGGCGATGCCGACGCCTTTGCCGCGATCTGGTCGGAGAGCGACGACATCAGCCACCTCGGCCCCACCGGCGCCATGTGCACAGGCCGTGCCGCGGTGATGGCCCAGTTCGCGAAGGAGTCCGCCATGGGCTTCAAGGGCTCCCTTGTGGCCGATCAGCGTCGCTTTGTGGAGAGCGCTGAGATGGGCTATCTGGTCTGCATCGAGCGCACCAGCGGCATGACCCAGGCGGGCGAGGCCATCGAGAGCGATATCCGCGCCACCACGATCTTCCGCAAGGAAGCTGGCGAATGGCGCGTGGTGCATCACCACACCGATCGCTTCTAGGGCCTGACCAGCAGACTCAGCCCTTGCCGGTGGCGGCCAGCAGGAGCGCAGCGGTGTCGATCCCGACGGGGAGCCCGGCGGGATCCAGCAGGCCCAGCTGGACGAGCAGTCCGGCCTGGTCCCAGTAGATGTGCTCGTAGGCCACCTTGCCGTCGCGCACCCCCACGATCACCACCAGGGCCATCTCCACGCGCCGGCCGGTCGGCGCCACGCCGGGCAGCAGATGGCCGATCGGTTCGGTGTGGGTGAAGCGGATCACCAGCTCATCCACCAGCTGCTCGCCATCCACCGTGCGCGAGATCGGGATGAACGCCACATCGGGCGGAAAGAACTGGCCGATCAGCTGGTTGGCGTAGAACGCGCGCACCGCTTCAGCCCCGACACCGCCGGTACCGGAGGCCAGGTTGATCAGGTGGGGAGCCTCCACCATCGTGGCCATGGTGGCCTCGAGATCGGCGTTGAGCTCGGCCTGCATGTGGGCCTCGAACAGGGCTGCGGGCGAGGCCGGGGCCGCAGCGGCGGCGGGAACGTCAGCGATGGCGCGCCATGCAGAGTCCCGACCGTAGGGGCGGACGCCGCCCCTGTCAGCGGGCTGGGGCTGGGGCTGGGGCCTGGGCGGGAGCAATGCCCGTAGGCCTGGGGGCCGTGTCAGGCGCTTTCGTAAGCTCGACCCTTGCCCTGCCCAGACCGACGCCCTGATGGCCAAGCTCTACTACGACACCGACGCCGACCTCAGCCTGCTGAACGGCAAGACAGTCGCCATCATCGGCTACGGATCCCAGGGCCATGCCCACGCCCTGAACCTCAAGGACAGCGGCGTCAACGTGGTGGTGGGCCTCTACGAGGGCAGCCGCTCCGCCGAGAAGGCCAAGGCCGACGGCCTCGAGGTGCTGAGCGTGGCCGAGGCCTCGGCCAAGGCCGACTGGATCATGGTGCTGCTGCCCGATGAATTCCAGAAGGCCGTCTACGACAAGGAGATTGCGCCGCACCTGAGCGCCGGCAAGGTGCTGAGCTTCGCCCACGGCTTCAACATCCGCTTCGGCCTGATCAAGCCCCCGGCCGATGTGGACGTGGTGATGATCGCCCCCAAGGGCCCCGGCCACACCGTGCGCTGGGAATACCAGAACGGCATGGGCGTGCCGGCTCTGTTCGCCATCGAGCAGGACGCCAGCGGCAACGCCCGTGATCTGGCCATGGCCTACGCCAAGGGCATCGGCGGCACCCGCGCCGGCATCCTCGAAACCAACTTCAAGGAAGAGACCGAAACCGACCTGTTCGGCGAGCAGGCCGTGCTGTGTGGCGGCCTCTCCGAGCTGGTGAAGGCGGGCTTCGAAACCCTGGTGGAAGCCGGTTATCAGCCCGAACTGGCCTACTTCGAGTGCCTGCACGAAGTGAAGCTGATCGTGGATCTGATGGTGAAGGGCGGCCTCACCGCCATGCGCGATTCGATCTCCAACACCGCCGAGTACGGCGACTACGTGAGCGGCCCGCGCCTGATCACCGCCGACACCAAGGCGGAGATGAAGCGCATCCTCGCCGACATCCAGGACGGCACCTTCGCCCGCAACTTCGTGGCCGAGTGCGATGCCGGCAAGCCCGAGATGGCCAAGATCCGCGAGCGCGACAGCCAGCACCCGATCGAGCAGGTGGGCAAGGGCCTGCGCTCGATGTTCTCCTGGCTGAAGGCGGCCTGAAGCAGCAGCCAACCCGCTGGCATCACGCCACACTGGGGAGGTGAAGCGCACGCTCCCCTCCCTGGCCTGGGGCAGTGCCCAGGCCGGCATCGCCCTGACCCTGGGCTCCACCGGCTGGCTGGTGAGTGGCCTCAGCCCCTCGCCTCTGGTGAACAGCCTGCTGCCGGTCCTGGTTGCCCTGCCCGCCCAGCTGCCACTGCCCGCCCAGGCCGCTGCCGGCTACGGGCTGCAATTAGCCAGTGCCTTGGTGCTGCTCGGCGTCAGCCTCAAGCTCACCGGCGCCTCGGTGATCTGGCCCCTGCTGGCCATGCTGCTGTTCGGGATCGGCGGCCGGATGAGCCGGCTCCCCCTCCAGCAACAGCTGCTGGAGGGGGATAGCGCCTCCCTGCAGACGCTGAGGCTGGGCGACTCCCTCGGCCAGCTGCTGGGCAACCTGCTCACCGGGCTGCTGTTTCCGCTCGGTAAGGCCGTGCTGCAGTACGCCAACGGCCTGCTGTTGCTGCTGCCCCTGCTACCGCTGGCCGTGGCGAAAGGCCAGGGCCAGGACGCTAGATCGTCGTCGCCCCGGGAGGAATCTCCGCCTCGGCCTGCTTCCAGCATCCCCCTGGAGCGGCGCAGCACCCTCCAGGGGCTGCTGTTCGGCAGTCTGTTCAGCCTGCTGGCGCTCTGGGTCCGCCAGGTGGGCGCGGGGAGCTGCCTGGATTTCGGCATGGTGCTCACGGCCTATGGCCTCGGCCGCACCCTGGGAAACACGGGCTTCGGCCCGCGCCTGCCCCAGGCCAGCCCCTACCTGCTGATCGGCGCCCTGCTGGCGTTCACCCAGGCCCCGGGCCTGCCGGGCTGGGGGGCGGTGCTGCTGTTTCTGCCGATGGGGGTGCTGGCCGCCCGCAGCGACGGCCAGCTGGTCGCCAGCCTGCAGTCGCTGGGGGATGAGGCGTTGCGCTGGCAGATCCTGGAGCGCTCGGGCGCCATCGGGGGCCTGGCCGGCGCCCTGGCGATCGGCGCCGTGGCCCAGGTGGTGGGGCTCACCTGGGCCCTGCCGATCCAGGTGGGCGCCTTTGCCATGGCGGCCCTGCTGCTGCCTCGCCGCAACGGCCGGCCCGTCGACGCTTGAGCAGCCTGGGGCTGCTGCTGGTGGCGGCGGCCTGCGGCCTCGACCGGCTCGTGGGCGATCCCCGCGGCCTGCTCCACCCGGTGCAGGTGATGGGCTGGTGGATCGCCCGGCTGCGCCGGGCCACCGAAGCCCTCGCCGGAGACTCCCCCCTGGCCCTGCGCCTGGCCGGGGGGGCGATCACGCTGGCCCTGGTGGGGGGCAGCGGCCTGGCGGGCTGGGGCCTGGAGCGGCTGTGTGTGCCAGGTGGCCTGCTGCCACCGGCCCTGGGCCTGCCGCTGCTGGTGGTGGCCCTGGCCAGTGCCCTGGCGGGCCGCAGCCTGGAGCAGGCGGTGCAGCAGGTGCTGGCCGCCCTGCCAACGGCAGCGGGCGGCACTCTGGAGCCGGCCCGCCGGCAGCTGGCCTGGATCGTGGGCCGCGACACCGACGGGCTCAGCGCGGAGGGGGTGCTGCGGGCCCTGGCCGAAACCGCCAGTGAGAACGCCGTCGATGGCCTGTTCGCACCCCTGTTCTGGATGCTGGTGGGCGCGCTGCTCTGGGGCTGGAGCGACCCCGGTGGCACAGCCGGCAGCGACGGCACCGGCCCCGCCGCCTGGCTCCCCGGCCCCCTGGCCCTGGCCTGGGGCTTCAAGGCGGCCAGCACCCTGGATTCGATGCTGGGCTACCGCCGCGGCCGGCTGCGCTGGCTCGGCACCGCCGGCGCCCGCCTCGACGACCTGCTCACCTGGCTGCCCTGCCGGCTCGTGGCCCTCAGCCTGCCGCTGGCGGCCGGCCGGCTGGGCGAGACCCCGCGGCTGTTCCAGCAGGCCCTGGCGGAGGGCGCTCCCGATCCCTCCCCCAATGCGGGCGTGTCCCAGGCGGCCTATGCCCTGGTGGTGGGCTGCCGCCTGGGGGGGCTGAACCACTACGGAGGCGAACCGAGGCCCAAGCCGATCCTGGCGGCCGGCGCCCTGCCGCCGGATCGCGCCGCGGTGGAGCGGATGCTGGGCCTGAGCTGCCGCCTGCAGCTGCTCTGGCTGCTGGGAGTTGGGCTGCTGGCTGGACTGTTGGCGGCGGCGGCGTTGGCGCTCCAGGCTCAGTAGGCGCCGCGGTCCCGCGGGAACAGCACCACGCCGATGGTGCGCAGCACGATGGCCAGATCCATCCAGAAGCTGCGGTTGCTGGCGTAGTAGAGGTCGAGCTTCACCCGCTGCTGGTAGGGCAGGTTGTTGCGGCCGGACACCTGCCAGAGGCCGGTCATGCCGGGGCGCACGGACAGCACATGGTCCATGTTCTGGCCATAGCGATCCAGTTCGTCCCTCACGATCGGGCGGGGGCCCACCACGCTCATCTCGCCGCGCAGCACGTTGATGAACTGGGGCAGCTCATCGAGGCTGGAGCGGCGCAGGAAGGCCCCGATCGGCGTGATGCGCGGATCGCGCTTGAGCTTGAAATCCCGCTTGAACTCGGCCTGGAGCTCCGGGGAGGCCGCCAGCACCGAGGCCAGCACGCGGTCGGCGTCGCGGCGCATGGTGCGGAACTTGATGCAGCCGAAGCTGCGGTAGCCGCGGCCGATGCGGCGCTGCACGTAGAACACCGAGCCGCGGGAACTGAACTTCACGGCCACGGCGATGGCCAGCAGCACCGGCATCCCCAGCGCCAGCACCAGCAGCGAAAACACGATGTCGCCGCTGCGCTTGAGCACCCGCCCCCGCTTGGACTGGGCGTCCAGCAGCGCGGCGGCTCCCGCGGCGGTCGGCAGCGGGGTGCTCGGCAGCGGGACGATGGCGACCAATCCGTACGGGGCGGCGTTGCGTCCATTAAAGGGGCCGCCCCGGCGGGGCCCCAGTGGGCCGGAGTCACTCACCGCAGAGGCACAGACAGGGGGCAGCTGCGGCCGTGCAACCGGCGCTGGTGCCCCTGCCAGGCCCGCTCCAGCCGCCCCGCCATCCGCTCCCGGAAGCGCTCAGGGGCGAACTGTTCGGCCCACTGGCGCTGCCCCTCGGCCGGCAGACGGCGCCAGAGGCGCTGCTGCTCGAAGTGCTCCAGCGCCGCCACCAGGGACTCCACGCTCTGCTCGGGGAACAGCAGGCCCGTGGGGCTCTCAGCCCCCGCCGCGACGCAGCGCACCGTGTCGAGCAGCCCCCCCTGGCCCAGGCCGATCACGGGGGCACCGGCCGCCATCGCCTCCACCGGCGCGATGCCGAAATCCTCCAGGCCGGCGTAGACGTAGGCCCGGCAGGTGGCCATCAGGGCGTCCACCTGCTCGGCGCTCACCCGACCCAGCAGGCTCACGTTGGGCCGGGCGATGGCCCGCAGCCGGCGCCGCTCGGGGCCATCGCCCACCACCAGCAGCGGCAGGCCGGTGCGGTTGAACGCCTCCACCACCAGGTCCACGCGCTTGTAGGGCACCAGCCGGCAGAGGCAGAGGTAGAAGCTGTCGCGCTCCCGGTTCCAGGCGAAGCGCTCCACCGCCACGGGCGGATGCACCACCGCGGCCGCGCGGCCCCAGTAGCGGCGGATGCGCTCGGCGGTGAAGCGGGAGTTGGCCACGAGTGCATCGGGCCGCTGGCCGCTGGCCCGGTCCCACTGGCGCAGGCCATGGAGCTGCCAGCGGATCAGGGGGCCCAGGGGGCTGCGGGCCAGGGCCGAGCGCCGCAGGTAGGCGTGCATCTGGTCCCAGGCGTAGCGCACGGGGGTGTGCACGTAGCTCACGTGCAGCTGCTCCGGGCCGGTGAGCACCCCCTTGGCCACCAGGTGGCTGCTGCTCAGCACCAGGGGGAACGCCGAAAGGTCGAGCTGCTCGATCGCCAGGGGCAGCAGCGGCAGGTACTGCTGCACGTGGCTGGGGCCCCAGGGCAGCTGCTGGATGAAGGAGGTGCGGATCGAGCGCCCCGCCAGCCAGCTGCCCGCCCGGGCGCTCTCCCCATCCACCAGCGCATGGAGCTGGGGCCGCTCCAGCAGGTCATCGAGCTCCCGCACCACCAGCTCGGCGCCGCCGACGGAGCGGGGCGTGAACCACTCATGAACCAGGGCAACGGGGCCGGGGAGGGATGCCATGGGCCGAACCGTAGGGGCAGGGCCGCGGGGCGGCCAGGCCGCCGTGAGATTGAAGGACTGTTGCCGCCCAGGTCACGAAAACTCTCAGCTGATTGCTGCGGCGGGGGCGGCTCCCGAAGCTTGGGGCCGGTCCTGGGAACGCATGCCGATCCGCGAGCTTCTGGAAGACGCCCTGGAGGAACCGTCGATCGGGCAGACCGCGCTGTTCAGCTGGCATGCCACCCCCGTGGGCATCGCCGCCCTCTGGCTTGAGGGGAAGCCGCCCACGCCGCCCCCCTATGCGGACGCCCTCAAGGAGGGACTGGAGGTGGGGCTGGATCTGAGCCGGGAGGAGCGGGAGTTCCACCAGGTGAGCAAGGGTCTGGTGCTGCTGTTCCACAGCTGAACGCCGCGGCTGTTCCTGAGCTGAGCACCCCAGCTGAGCGTCGAGGCTGCGGGCCCGCCCGCCCGCTTCAGCCGGCGATGCGCACCCAGTGGGCAAAGAGAGCTTCGGTCTGGCCGCGGGCCTGCTCGCGGGCCAGCCAGGCATTGATGTAGCGGCGCAGGGCAGGGTCGTCCCCGGCGATCGCCCACACCAGCTCGCTGGCCAGGCGGTCTTCGAAGGGGGCGATCAGGCTGGTGCGCGGGTGGAGCACGGCCCAGGTGGAGCCCCCCTCGGCGGTGGTGAGCAGCCCATCGAAGCGGGCCTGGCCAGCGGGCGAGAAGAACTGCCCCTTCTCGGTCAGGGGCAGCAGCTGCAGGCTGAGTTGACCGCCGGGGCCCACCAGCTCCGCGCGGATCTGGTCGCGCAGGTCGCCGCTGAGCAGCTGGGGATCACTCACCGCCAGCAGCAGGGGCCGCCCCAGGGGCTGGTCCCGCAGGTTCTGCACCAGGGCGACCTTGGCGTCGGGCACCACCAGGGCCAGGTGCACCCTTTGGTAGCCCTGGCTGAGCTGGTGGCGGACCGCCCGCTGGGGGCTGGTCTGGATGCCCCCCACGGCCAGATCGATCCGGCCGGAGTCCAGCCAGCCCTCCAGCGTGGCCAGGCCGGCCACGCGCACCTCCAGGCGCACGCCGAGGCTCCGGGCCAGACCATCCACCAGATCGAGGTCGTAGCCCACCAGCTCACCGCGGCTGTTGCGGTAGGCCCAGGGCAGGCCATCGGATCGCACCCCCACCCGCAGCACCCCCCGCCGGAGGATCGCCGCCAGGGTCACCGGGGCAGGACTGAGCTGGCGCAGGGGTGCCGGCTGGGGGCGACCGCCCAGGGAGCGCAGGGCCAGCAGCTTCTGGTCGTTGCGGTAGGTGCCCTCGAGCGCCCTGGCCAGATGGGCCCGGGCCGCCGTGCCGAGGCCGCCCAGCAGCAGCAGCGCCGCCAGCAGCGTGCCCAGCAGCCGCAGCGGCCGGAGCCGCAGCGCCCCCACCGCCCGGGCATAGACCAGCACCGCCAGCACCACCAGCCCCTCCAGGGCCAGCACCTTCTCGAAGCGGTAGAGCCACTCGCCGTTCAGGTACACCAGCTGCAGCAGATCCAGCGGCAGCCCGCGGGCCTGCAGCTCCTGGCGCATCACCGCCTTCAGGCCCGCCACCGCAGCGGGAATCGCGGTGAGCAGCATCTGGGCGGTCTGGGCAGGCTGGAGCGGCTGGTCCACATACCAACCGGCAAAGGGAATGAACCAGAGGGCCGCCACCTGGCCGAGGCTGGGCAGGGCGAAGCCGAGCGAGACGAGCGGAGCGAGTTCATCGGCGGCCTCTGGCCGGCACTGCTGGGGATCGAGGGCCGGCAGCAACTCCTGGCGCAGGTTGGTCACCAGCAACGGCAGGGCGATCAGCAGGTTGGCGCTGCTGGCCGTGAGCGCCAGGGGCCCGCGCACGCCGCGCCACAGTGCGGTCGGAGTGAGGGGGGTGAGCGCCAGCACCGCTCCCGCACACAGCAGGGTGAGCAGCAGAAAGGCCAGCAGCGACAGCTGAAAGAAGCCCTGGATGCGCAGCAGCTGGGCCCAGTCGAGCTGAGCCACGTTGAGGGCCGTGAGGGCAAAGATGCCGTAGGGAATGATGCGGGCCACCAGCTTGTTGAGGCGGGCAAACAGCTGGCGGATCACCTGGAGCGGCTCCAGCAGGCGGCGCCGCTCGTCGAGCCCCTGCAGCAGCACCCCAAGCACCGCACTGAACAGCACCACGGCGGGAAAGTTGTCGGCCGCCAGGCCCGAAAAGATGTTGTCGGGCAGGTACACCTCCAGCAGATCCACCGGCGCGGGCCGCTCAAACAGCCCGGCATGGAAGAACTGGGAGGTGACCAGCGGCGGCAGGAACTGGGGCAGGGCGATCACCACCATCCCGGCGGCCATCCACAGACCCGCCAGCACCACCAGGCCCGAGCGGGCAAAGCTGCGCAGCATCCCCGTCTGCAACGAGCCGAAGCCCACCACCAGCTCACAGATCAGAAAGGGCATCACCACGATCTGGGAGGCCTGCAGGAACACCTTGGCCAGCGGACGCAGCAACGCCGTGGAGCCGGGCCAGAGCAGGCCATAGGCGAGGCCCAGCGCCAGCATCAGCAGGCATTGGTTCCCGATGGAGCGGGGCCACCAGAACCGCAGAGGCCTCATCCGGGGTTGCGCCGCAGAGTTTGAGCCTGCCAGAGGCGCAGCGGCCTGCCGCACGTGCCGCCTGACCCGTGGCCTTCCCCCCGGTCAGCCACGCCCCCCTGCCGAGGAACCCACCGGCCCCAGGGCTGCCCACAGGAACAGGGACTCCCGCAGGTCACGGCAGTGCCGTACTGCGACTCAGTCCGCGGGCTCCTCGGTCACGGGTGGCAGCCGCCGCTCCACCTGCAGAAACACCAGCCAGGCCACACCAGCCGTGATGCCGCCGGTCCAGTCGCTGCGCAGCAGCTCCACGATCGACACCGTGCTGGCACCGATGCGCAGGCCGCGGAGGAGAAAGCGGCCCAGCTTCTCAGGATTGGAGGGCATCGGCTCGGGGCATCGCAGGCCAGCAGCATCGCCCAGGCCCACCGGCTGGGCGAGCAGCAGCCGTGGGGGTTGAGGTCGATGGATCAGCGTTCCCATCGAACAGCGGGACGCCAGCCCAACACCTCAACACCGCCAAAACCCCGTGGCACCGGTATGGCTGGGCAGGAGCTCAGACGCGGAAGGGCCACAACAAAGCCCGGAGCGTGGGCCCCGGGCATCTGTCTGCCCAGCTGTTCAGACGCCCGTTGGGCGCGACACAGCAGAGCGCTGGGTTGTGCTGAATCGAGGCTGATTCGCTCTCCAATGGGTGGACTGGACCACAGCCGTGATGCCTGCGGGGCGATCCCCGCAACCTGAATGGATGGCAGCTGATCAGAGACAGCTGATCAGGGACAGCTGATGGCGTTGGCTTGGTGTTGGCTGGCTGTGGTGGTGAGGCAGAACTGGGTGATGGCGGAGCTGCCGGCGCTGGCACCTGGGGCCAGGTGTCAAGAGGGGCGTCCCATCGGGTCCGGGGCACCTGGGACCGGGCCAGAGCCAGGCCGTGAACGGTGCAGTGGACGGCGGCCATCCAGGGCAGAGGCCCAGGGCACGCCAGGGAAGCCAGAGATCCGTCGAGAGTGTTGGAGCAGGGGCCGGATCGTCAGCGCGCTCCTGACCTCTGGTCCGGGGGGGTGTCGTCCATCAATGGAGCCTCCGAATCCCGATGCCACCACGATCAGCCCGCCGCCCGACAGCGGGCAACGGGGATCAGCGCACTCGACACCGCTCTTCATCGGCAGACACAGCTCTTGATGAACCCTGCGACACAGCCTCGGAGCGCCACCAAACGACCGCGATCGCGGCCAGGCTGGAGCTGATCTGGGACAAAGGCGTGATCGCAGCCATCGTGATCCTGCTGGTGATGGGGGCCGTGGGCTGGGCCCTCAACCCCAGCCGCGATGACTTCGCCTGGTTTCTGCGCCTGCGGCGCCCCGCCTGGCTCACCTTTGAGGGCCTGATCCCACTGATCTGGATCGGCATCTACGCCTGCTTCTACGCCTCAGCGCTGCTGAGCTGGGCCGCCACCAGCAGCTGGGCCCTGATGGCGGCCTATCTGGGGTTGCTGCTGCTGGTGCAGAGCTACACCTGGCTGATCTGCAGGACCCGCTGTCTGCGCAACGGCACCCGGATCGGCTTTGCCGGCTGGGTGTGGGGTGTGGCCCTGGCGGTCGTGGTGGCGCCCCAGTCCCAGCCGGCCTGGCTGCTGCTGATTCCCTACCTGCTCTGGAGCCCGGTGGGCACGGCCGTCACCTGGCAGATGCAGCGGCTCAACCGTTGACTGGGCGAAGGATGAACGGGGGGATGGTTGACGGGGCGGACGGTCTGAACCGTCTCAGGACTTCCAGACAACGGAGAGGGTGGGATTCGAACCCACGGAAGGTTGCCCTTCAAACGATTTCGAGTCGTTCGCTTTCGACCACTCAGCCACCTCTCCAACAGCTTGCAGGGCCGATTGCAGGGCAAACCCCACAGGCGGTGCTCCTCAGGCCGGATCCGCCAGGCGGACCGCCAGCACTTTAGGGATCGGTGGGCCCGTTCAGCTCTGCTGCCATCCACCGGCGGAGCCGGCGGCACTGATCCACAGCCGGCCGGGATCCAGGCGGGGTAGGGCCCGCCGCTCCGCCTGGCGCGGATGGAAGCCGAGCCACAGGCCCTGCACGGGCTGGGGCGGCAGCCGGCGCCAGCTCCAGAGGGCCTGGCGGTCGGGCAGGAGCGCCCAGCCGAGACGGCCAGAGCGCAGCAGCAGGGCCTGGCTGTCGGCGGCGAGGGCCGTCACCGCCAGGCCGGGGCTGGCGAGCCGCTGGCCCGGGGCCAGGGGCGGACTGCCGTCGCCCGGGGCCAGCACGGTGGGACTGATCTCGCGCCAGCAGCCGGGCTGCTCGGCGGCCACCCCGTCGAGCAGCAGGATCCAGTCGAAACGCTGCAGACCGAGGCCCAGAGCCAGCTGGCGGGCGCGGCCGCAGCTGAGGCCATCGGCACTGCGGCTCACCAGGGCACCGCGGCCGCCGTGGCGGGCCACCAGCAGGTCGCGGCGGCCCTCATGCACCAGCAGCAGCTGGTCGCCGCCCAGCAGGGCCAGGTGCAGGGCCAGGGCCAGCGCCAGCAGCAGGGCCCCGGGGCGGCGCCAGGCCTGAACGCCGGGCTGCAGGGGCAGCAGCCAGGGCAGCAGGCCCAGCGTGAACAGCAGCACCAGCAACGGCAGCATCTTCCCCAGCTGCCACTGGGCCAGGGGCAGGCCGGCGAACCGCTGGGCCAGCCAGAGGAACAGGCGCGTCAGCGGCAGCAGCGGCAGGGCCAGGAGCCCCACCAGGGGCGGCGCCAGCACGGCGGCCACGGCCATCGCCATCGCCCCGAGGGTGAGGGGCGTGAGCAGGGGCTCGATCAGCAGATTGGCCGGCACCGCGTAGAGGGGCAGGGCACCGAAGTGCAGCAGCTGCAGCGGCAGGGTCCAGAGCGAGGCCGCCAGGGGCACCGCCACGCCGGCGGCGACCCAGCGCGGCAGGCCGCGCCCCAGCCGCTCCTCCAGGGGACGGGCCGTGAGCATCAGGCCAGCGCAGGCCGCCACGCTGAGCTGGAAGCCCACATCCAGCAGCCAGGCCGGCGCCACCAGCACCATCCCCAGACAGCCCAGCAGCAGCACCCCCAGCGGCCGGCTGCGCCGACCGCTCTCCTGCACCAGGAAGGCCATCGCCCCCATCAACACCGCCCGCACCACCGAGGGCTGGGGGCCCGCCAGCAGCAGAAACAGCAGCATGGCCCCCAGGGCCAGGCCCCAGCGCAGCGGGCGCGGGCCGTGGCGGGCCACGGCCATCACGGCCCCGAGCAGCACCGTGAGGTGGAAGCCGCTGGCCGCCAGGGCATGGGAGAGGCCGGCAACCCGGAAGGCCTCCCGCACCGCCAGGGGCACCGGCACCACGGCACTGCCGAGCACCAGGGCGGCCAGCACCCCGCCGGCATCGGGCCCGCCCACGGCCAGCAGGGCGGCGGCCATGCGGCGGCGCAGGTCGGCGATGGGGGTGGCGGGGCGCTGCAGCAGCCGCCAGCGCTCCACCCGCACCACGCTCCAGGCCCCCTGGCGGGCCAGCCGCTCGGCCGGGCCGGCCAGCAGGGGGTGGGGCGCGGGCCGGGGCCGCCGCAGCTCACCCTCCGCCTCCAGGCTCCAGCCCTGCTGCAGCCTGGGGCAGGGGTCGAACTGCAGCTCGCTGCGGGCCCCGGCCAACTGCAGCAGCGCCCGACAGCCCTCACCCGAACCAGTGGGCTGGGGATCGGCCAGCAATCGTCCGCGCAGCCGCACCGCCACGGCCTCCTGGCCGGGCGGGATCAGCCGCGAGGGATCCCGAGGGCTGGGCTGGGGGCGGTGCAGGTGGCCCCAGAGCAACAGCAGCACCAGGACCAGCAGCAGGGCCAGGCGCGAGCGCAGGCCCTGCCGATCCTGTCCATCGCGACGCCGGCCCGACAGCAGCACGGCCACCGCCAGGCCCAGCAGGCCCACGAGGCTGAGGGGCCAGGCCAGGGGCAGCACCCCCAGCGCCAGGGCCGCCAGGGCCAGGGACACCACACGGGCGGGCATGGGGCCAGGGGCAGAGTCCTGAGGGTTCCCCTAGGGTTCGGCCGCGCTCCCTGGGAGCCGGACTCCCGCCAGCACACACCGTGGGCCAGTTCAGCCATCGCGCCAACCGCCGGCTGGCCAGGATCGAACGGCCCACGGGGCCCAGGCGACCGCCCTGGATCGGTGCCCTGCCGCTGCTGCTCAGCGCAGTCCTTGGCCTCAGCACTGGCCTGGCGCCGGCCGCCCTGGCCCAGTCCCGCACGATCCGGGTGGTGGAGGGCGACACGCTCGAGCAGCTGGCCCTGACCCACGGCGTCTCCCTGGAGGCCCTGATCCGCCTCAACGGCATCGGCGATCCGGCCCTGCTGCAGATCGGCCAGATGCTGCGGCTGCCCGCTCCGGCGGCATCGGCAACCCCCAGCGCACCCAGCGGCGGCGGCGCCACCGCAGCGGGGGCCCTGGCCCCGCCACCCCCCGATGGCAGCGGCGGCGCGGCGGCGGCGGCCCTGCTGCTGACCCCCGCCGAACGGCGCGACCGGGCGGAGCTGGAGCTGCGGGAGCAGTCGGGCCAGGCGCGCTGGAAGTGGTTCAACGCCACCGCCGTGGACTGGGCCGGCTGGCGCCTGCACCCCGGCGGCGTGCGCATCACCCTGGTGAAGCCCTCCGCCACGGACCTGGGCCTGCGGGGAGCCGCCGCCTCGGCCGTTGGGGTGCAGTGCGAGACGCTGCGCCAGAACTGGCGCATCGATGGGATCTGGCAAGGCTGGGAGGTGCCGGCGCCGGGCACGGTGGGCCAGCGGATCGTGATCGATCTCTGCAGCAACACCCTCGACGGACCGGCCCTGCCGGTGGCGCCGGTTCCCTAGGGCCTCAGGCCGCCAGCGGGGCCGCCAGGGCGGCCCGCTGGGCCTCGCTCAGCAGGGGGAAGCCCAGGGCCTCGCGCTCCGCCAGCCAGGCCTCGGCCACCTGGCGGGCCAGGTTGCGGATGCGGCCGATGGTGGCGGTGCGCTCGGTCACGGAGATCACGCCGCGGGCCTCCAGCAGGTTGAAGGTGTGGCTGCACTTGAGCACGAAGTCGAGCGCGGGGGCGGGCAGCTTCGCCGCCACCAGGTCAGCCGCCTCGGCCTCGTAGATGGCGAACAGCTGCTTCAGTCGCTCCGGGTTGGAGGCCTCGAAGTTGTAGGTGCACTGGCCCTTCTCAAAGGGCAGCCAGATGTCGCCATAGGAGCGGTTGCCATCCCAGGAGAGATCCCAGATGCTCTCCACGTCCTGGAGATACATGGCCAGGCGCTCGAGGCCGTAGGTGATCTCGATCGACACGGGCCGGCAGTCGATGCCGCCGCACTGCTGGAAGTAGGTGAACTGGGTCACCTCCATGCCATCGAGCCACACCTCCCAGCCCACGCCCCAGGCGCCGAGGGTGGGCGATTCCCAGTTGTCCTCCACGAAGCGGATGTCGTGGTCGGCGGCGCGGATGCCGAGGGCCTCCAGGGAGGCCAGGTAGGTCTCCTGGATGCCGTCGGGGCTCGGCTTGATCAGCACCTGGTACTGGAAATAGTGCTGGGCCCGGTTGGGGTTGTCGCCGTAGCGGCCATCGGTGGGCCGGCGACAGGGCTCCGGGTAGGCCACCGCCCAGGGCTCGGGGCCGATCGCCCGCAGCACCGTGTGCGGACTCATCGTGCCGGCGCCCTTCTCGGTGTCGTAGGGCTGCAGGATCAGGCAGCCGCGCTCCGCCCAGAAGCGGTTGAGGGTCTGGATGATGTCCTGAAAATGCATCGGCTCGATCCGGCGGCGACCCGGGCAGCGCGGCCGTTGCCCCGCGGCGCGGGGGTCCGGTCGCCACGGGCGATCCCCCGATGATCCCAGACCAGCCGGCTGATCCCGGCCCGGAGCCGGCTCAGGAGGCGTTGAGCAGTCGGCCGAGCGACTGGGTGATCGACTCGGCGGGCACGGCGAGGGTCTCGAACTGCTCGGAGGGCAAGGCCTTGCTCCAGAGCCAGCCCTGGCCCTGGTTCACGCCGATCCGGCGCAGGTAGGCCAGCTCGGATTCGGTCTCGACCCCCTCGGCACACACCTCCACGCCGATGGCATGGCAGCCGGCCACGAGCCACTGCAGGAAGCGCTGGCGGTAGCTGTCGGAATCGATGCCGGAGATCACGGAGCGATCCACCTTCACCTTCTGGAAGGTGAGGTTGAGCATGTGGGACAGGGGCGCATCACCGGTGCCGAAGTCGTCCACGGCGATGCAGTGCAGCAGGGCCAGCTCGTTGAGGAACTGGGACTCGTGCGGCCCCGCCACCCCTTTCTCGGTCACCTCCACCACCAGGCGTCTGCCCACCTTGCGGCGCAGGGTGTCCAGGTCAGCAACGGCGCGGGAGATGGGGCGGAAGAACATCTTGCCCGAGCCGATGTAGCGGCTGGAGAGATTCACCGATAGCCACACATTCGACTGCAGCCGATCGAGCAGCTTCAGGGCAAAGACGAAGGAATCCTGGGTGAGGGCGATGTTGAAGGCGGGATCCTCCTCCAGGGCTTCGAGCTGCTCGGGGCTCGGGGGGCTGTCGCCGGGGCGCCACAGCACTTCGCCGCCGCAGACGCGGCCCGTGGACAGATCGACGATGGGCTGGATATGGAAGTTTTCCAAGGCCGCGGGCAGACCGATCGGGCCAGTGCCGGTGGAGAGAGAAACCAAATGTAGCGACGGCGAACCACCAAAGCCACCCTCGGGGAACGCGGCGCACCGGTCCGTTCAGGCCACCAGCTGCAGCAGTCCCATCTGGCCGCCGGCCAGCCGCCGGTGGCGTGCCTGGGCGAAGCCGGCGGCGCGGGCCAACTCCTCCTGCTCGGGCCCGGTGGGGAAGCGCCGCAGGCTCTCCTCCAGGTAGGCGTAGTGGGGCTCCAGGCCCGCGCGGCGCGCCAGGGGCACCACCAGCCGGCGCAGGTAGAGGCGCTGGAAGCCAGCGGCCACGGCGCCGGCGGCGCTGGCCGGATCGGGGCGGTTGAAATCGAGCACGGCGGCCCGGCCACCGGCCTTCAGCAGCCGGCGCAGCTCCGCCAGGCCAGCGGCGGGATCAGGCAGGTTGCGCAGGCCGTAGGCCATCACGGCGCCATCGGCCCAGCCCTCAGCCAGGCCCGTGGCCTGGGCATCGCCCTGGCGCCACTCCACGGGCAGCCAGGGCTGGGCGGCGGCGCGGCGGCGGGCCCGCTCCAGGGGCGCCGCGGCGGCATCGAGCCCCAGCACAAGCCCCCCGGGGCGCACCTTGGCGGCCAGCACCAGGGCCAGATCGCCGGTGCCGCAGCAGAGGTCCAGCAGGCGCTGACCGGGGCACGGCTGCAGCCAGGCCACGGCCTGACGCTTCCAGAGCCGGTGCAGCCCCAGGCTGAGGGTGTCATTGAGGCGGTCGTAGGCGGGGGCGATCTCTTCGAAGAGATCCCGCACCGCCTGGGGGTCACCGGGCCGCATCGAGGCCGCTATCCCAGGGCAGGGAAATTGAATCAAGGCTCACGCCTGCGCTGTCGGCCCGGTAGTCAGCGGGAGCGCCGCCCGGGGCGTAGCCCTGGGCCGCCAGCCGGTCGGGGCCGGTGACGCTCAGCACCATCACGGTGGCCAGGCCCACGGCGGCGGAGCACACCATGCAGCCCGCCAGCATCAGCCCAAACTCGCCGCGGTCATTGGCGGCTTGCATCAGCTGCAGGGCCCAGCCCACCAGCGCCACCACGGCCGCCACCATCACCAGAGCCAGGGCGGGGGAGGGTGGATGCAGGAAGGTCGTCACAGCGGCGCCGACCGGGCTCGTGGTGTCCTCAATGTAACGAGCCGTAACGCTGCTCCGCGCCGGCGTGCCGGCGTGCCGGCGGTGCGCCGCCGGGATGGCCCTCAGGCGAAGGCCTCCAGCGGCCTCACGTTCAGACCCCGCCCCAGCAGATCCGCCTTGATCTGCTCCACCGTCAGCACGCCATCGTGGAGGAGCGAGGCCAGCAGGGCCGCCGCGGCCTTGCCGCCCAGGGGACCATCGTCGAGGGCCTGGGCGATGTGGTCGATGCAGCCGGCGCCGCCGGATGCGATCACCGGCACGTCCACCGCCTCGGCCACGGCCCGGGTGAGGGCCAGGTGGTAGCCGGCCTGGGTGCCATCGCCATCCATGGAGGTGAGCAGGATCTCGCCGGCCCCGAGGCCCACCACCTGCCGGGCCCAGGCCACCGCATCCAGGCCGGTGTTCTCGCGGCCGCCCTTCACGAACACATCCCAGCCGCCGTCCGCCCGGGCCCGGGCGTCGATCGCCACCACGATGCACTGGCAGCCAAAGCGCTCGGCGCCGCGGGCCACCAGCTGCGGATCGCGCACGGCCGAGGAGTTGAGGCTCACCTTGTCGGCGCCGGCCCGCAGCAGCGCGGTGATCCCCTCCACGCTGCTGATGCCCCCGCCCACGGTGAAGGGGATCGTCACGGCCTCGGCGGTGCGCCGCACCAGCTCCACCAGGGTGGCGCGGCCCTGGTGGCTGGCGGCGATGTCGAGGAACACCAGCTCATCGGCGCCGGAGGCGCTGTAGCGGCAGGCCAGCTCCACCGGGTCTCCGGCATCGCGCAGGCCCACGAACTTCACGCCCTTCACCACCCGGCCATCGGCCACGTCGAGGCAGGGAATGATCCGTTTGGCGACCATGGCGGGGCAGAAGCAGAAGGAGCGCGAGGGGGGAGCGGCTGACCGGCGCGCCGGAAGACCAGCGGCCAGCGGGTTAACCTGGCCCCACTTTTCCAGTAGCGCCGTCCATGTCCCAGGCTGCCATCACCATCGGCTCGAAGGTGCGGGTCACCCGGGTGCGCGACCGCATCCCCGCCGACCTGGTGGCGGCGCTGCAGGCGGATGCCACCGGCACCGTGACCGACTTCAAGGTGACCGACGGCAAGGGCATCGGCGTGGTGGTGCAGCTGGCCAACGGCGGCAGCACCTGGTTCTTCGACGACGAGATCACCGCCGCGTGAGCGACTCCCCCAACCCCACCGCCGCCACGGGCGCCGGCGCCCGCCAGCTGCTGGGCATGAAGGGTGCCGGCGGCACCAGCAACATCTGGAAGATCCGGCTGCAGCTGATGAAGCCGGTCACCTGGATCCCGCTGATCTGGGGCGTGCTCTGCGGCGCTGCCGCCTCGGGCAACTTCCACTGGAGCTGGGGCGAGGTGGGGGCGTCGTTCGCCTGCATGCTGATGAGCGGGCCGCTGCTGGCCGGCTACACCCAGACCATCAACGACTACTACGACCGCGAGATCGACGCGATCAACGAGCCCTACCGGCCGATCCCCTCGGGGGCGATCCCGCTGGGCCAGGTGAAGGCGCAGATCTGGATCCTGCTGATCGCCGGCCTGGCCGTGGCCTACGGGCTCGACCTCTGGGCAGGCCACCAGACGCCGGTGCTGCTGCTGCTGGCCCTGGGCGGCTCGTTTGTGAGCTACATCTATTCGGCTCCACCGTTGAAGCTCAAGCAGAACGGCTGGCTGGGCAACTACGCCCTGGGAGCGAGCTACATCGCCCTGCCCTGGTGGGCCGGCCAGGCCCTGTTCGGCCAGCTCACCTGGACCACGGCCCTGCTCACCCTGGCCTATTCGCTGGCCGGCCTGGGCATCGCCGTGGTGAACGACTTCAAGAGCGTGGAGGGGGACCGGGCCCTGGGCCTGCAGAGCCTGCCGGTGGTGTTCGGGATTGAACGGGCGAGTTGGATCAGCGCCGCGATGATCGACGGTTTCCAGCTGGCGATGGTGGCCGTGCTGATCGCGATCGGCCAGCATTTCGCCGCCGTGCTGCTGGTGCTGCTGATCGTTCCCCAGATCACCTTCCAGGACATCTGGCTGCTGCGCGACCCCGTGGCCTTTGACGTGAAGTACCAGGCCAGCGCCCAGCCGTTCCTGGTGCTCGGGATGCTGGTGACCGCCCTGGCCATCGGCCACAGCGCCCTGGTGCTGCCCTCCGCCTCCCTGCCCCTGCCCCTGTGACCCGGCGCCGCCGCCAGCTGATCCTCACCGGTCTGGCCGCGGCGGGGGTCGGGGCGGGGGTGGCCCTGGGGCAGGCGGCCCTGGTGAGCGGCATCGACGGCCTGCTGCCGGAGGTGCGCCGCATCAACACCTTCAACCGCCCCGGCACGGTGACCGTGCTCTCGGCCGACGGGCAGGTGATCCAGAAGCTGGGCCCCGCCACTCGCGAGAAGGTGAGCAGCGGCCAGATGCCCCAGCTACTGCAGCGGGCCTTCATCGCCGCCGAGGATCGCCGCTTCTACCAGCACGACGGCGTGGATCCGGTGGGGATCGCCCGGGCCATGGTGCGCAACCTCACCCGCGGCTCGGTGGAGGAGGGCGCCAGCACGATCACCCAGCAGCTGGCCCGCACGGTGTTCCTCAGCCAGGACCGCACCCTGATCCGCAAGCTGAAGGAGGCGGCGCTGGCGGGCAAGCTCGAGCGCCAGCTGAGCAAGCAGCAGATCCTGGAGCAATACCTGAATGTGGTGTATCTGGGCTCCAGCGCCTACGGCGTGGCGGATGCGGCCTGGATCTTTTTCTCCAAGACGCCATCCCAGCTCACCCTGCCGGAGGCCGCCCTGATCGCCGGCCTGCCGCCGGCCCCCTCGGTCTATTCGCCGCTGGTGAATCCGGATCTGGCCCTGCAGCGCCGCGCCACGGTGCTGCGGCGCATGCGCGAGGCGGGCTTCATCGACGACGCCCAGCTGGCCACGGCCAACGCCGCGCCGCTGCGGCTGCGGCCCGCGGAGCCGAAGTACTGGACCAGCCGCGCCCCCTACTTCACCAGCTGGGTGGCCCAGGAGCTGCCGCGGGTGCTGTCTCCTGAGCAGCTGGAGGTGGGCGGCCTCACGATCCGCACCAGCCTGAATCTGGCCTGGCAGGAGCAGGCCCAGAAGACGATCAACGCCCACGCCCCCGGCGCCATGGAGGGGGCGCTGGTGTCGATCGAGCCGGGCACAGGCCTGGTGCGGGCGATGGTGGGCGGTAAGGACTACAGCACGAGCCAGTTCAACCGCGCCGCCCAGGCCCTGCGCTCGCCGGGCTCCACCTTCAAGCTATTCGTGTATCTCACGGCCCTCAAGGAGGGGATGAAACCGGAGGACACGGTGCTGGATTCGGCCCGCTGCTTTGCCGGCTACTGCCCGAAGAACTTCGGCAACCGCTACATGGGCAACGTGCCGATGTGGGTGGCGCTGCAGAACTCCCTCAACACGGTGGCGGTGGGGCTGCTGCAGAAGCTGGGCTTCGATCCGGTGATCGCCACCGCCAAGAGCCTGGGCATCACCCGGGAGCTGGGCCGCTTCTACCCCATGGCGATCGGCGCCTACGAGCAGACGGTGCTCGACATGACCGCCGCCTACGCCGCCATCACCAACCGGGGCGTGTACGTGAGCCCCACACCGTTCGAGGAGATCCAGGGACCGAACGGTGAACTGCTCTGGAGCCGCCGGGTCGATGGGGACCGGGGCAAGCGGGCCGTGGACAGCGACATCGCCGACGCCATGCAGTGGATGCTCGAGAAGGTGGTGAGCGGCGGCACCGGCACCGGCGCCTCCCTGGGCGGGCGCCCCGTTTCCGGCAAGACGGGCACCTCCGAAAACGGCCGCGACCTGTGGTTCATCGGCTCGATTCCCCAGCTCACCACCGGCCTGTGGCTGGGCTACGACAACAACCGCAGCACGGGCAGCACCAGCGTGCTGGCCACCTACGCCTGGAGCGACTACATGGCCCGGATCGTGAAGGACCTGCCGGTGCGGCCCTTCCCACCCAAGCCGGTGCTCACGGGCAAGTTCAGGCCGAGGGACCAGGGGCAGGCCTCACGGCCCTGGGGACGATCGCAGGAGTCCGAGCAGCGCGAGCCCGAGCGGCGCTGGGAGCCGGCGGCCGAGCAGTCGGGCCGGCCCAGCGAGGCGGTGCCGGATCCGGTGGTGCTGCCCGAGCCGATGCCGACCAAACCCGAATCCACGCCCGCGCCTGCGGCGCCAGCCCCGACACCTGGTCCCGCCGCCCCGGCCCCCGTGGCACCGCCTCGCTGGGCCGGCCCGACTGCTCGGCCGCCGGCTCCCAGCGCCGCTCGGGCTCGCGCTGCTCG
>NZ_JAGQBX010000053.1 GCF_024345855.1 Synechococcus sp. GreenBA-s
TGGTCGGCATCTGGTTCACCGCCCTGGGCGTGAGCACGATGGCCTTCAACCTGAACGGCTTCAACTTCAACCAGTCGATCCTGGACGGCCAGGGCCGTGTGCTCAACACCTGGGCCGACGTGCTCAACCGTGCTGGCCTGGGCATGGAAGTGATGCACGAGCGCAACGCTCACAACTTCCCCCTCGACCTGGCTGCAGCCACTGCCACCCCCGTGGCGCTGACCGCCCCCGCCATCGGCTGAAGCCCTACGGCTTCTACGGTTCTGGGTTGATCCAGTTCTCCTTGCCCCCGCCTCGGCGGGGGCTTTTTTCATGGCGGGTCGTTGGGGCCGTGGAGCGGTATCGGTCGCCCCCCGCCCTCCAAGCGCCTTAACCCACCACGACCGCCGACCGCTCCACGGCCCCAACGACCCGCAGACGCTCCAGAGGCCTGCCAGGCTGCGATCCAGGCAATCAAGAACCGTTGTGGCTGAGGAGCTGGACCTCATGGCTGGTCTGGCCGGCGGACGGGAGGTTGCGGCGCCAATGGAAGCCCGGGACGAGGCCAGCGCCCTGATCGCCGACCTCGGCCTGGAACCCCATCCGGAGGGCGGCTGGTACCGCGAGTTCCACCGCAGCGGCGAGCCGGTGCGGCGCCGTGATGGCGGCGAACGGGCCGGGCTCACGGTCGATCCTGTTCCTGCTCGTTGAGGGGAGTGTCAGCCGCTGGCATCGCGTGCGGGGCGCCGACGAGACCTGGCACCACGCCGGTGGCGCGCCCTTGGAGTTGTGGCGGCTGCCGCCCGCCGGCGGCGTGGCCGAGGCCGCCAGCCTTGGGCCCCTGCGGCCGGCGCTTGAGCCCGTGCTGGTGGTGCCGGCGGGCTGGTGGCAGGCCGCCCGCCCGCTGGGGGCCTGGAGCCTGGTGAGCTGCTGCGTGGGGCCAGGCTTCGACTTCGCCGATTTCGAGCTGCTGTGCCATCAGCCCCCGGAGCAGCATCCCGCCGGGGCGTTGGCCTGGCTGCTCTGAGCCTGCGCCCCGGCCCCTGCCGCTGAACCCGCAGGCTCAGGCCGTGAGACGCCGCCGCAGCTGGCCGCAGGCCGCATCGGCATCGAGGCCGCGGCTGGCGCGCACGCTCACGGCCACATGGCGCTCCTGCAGGCCCCGGCGGAAACTCTCCACCGCCGCCGGACTCGGCCGCTGGAATTCCTCCTCCTCGATCGGGTTGTAAGGAATCAGGTTCACGTGGCTCTGGAAGCCCCGCAGCAGCTGGGCCAGGGCCACCGCATGGCGGGGTTGATCGTTCAAGCCACCCAGCAGGATGTATTCAAAGCTCACGCGCCGGCCCGTGATCGCCACATAGCGGCGGCAATCGTCCAGCAGGTCATCAATCGGATAGGCGTGGGCGGTGGGGATCAGCTCCTCGCGCAGGCGCTGATCGGGGGCGTGCAGGCTGACCGCCAGGGTGAACTGGGCCCGGCCCAGCCGCTCCAGGGCCCGCTCCGCCAGGGTCGGCAGGGTGCGCGGCACCCCCACCGTGCTCACGGTGATCTGTCGCTGGGCCATGCCCAGGTCCGTGCAGAGGCAGTCGATGGCATGCAGCACCGCCTCAATGTTCAGCAGCGGCTCGCCCATGCCCATGAACACCACGTGGCTGGGGCGCTCCCCCATCACCTCACGCACGCTCAGCACCTGGTCCACGATCTCGTACACCGCCAGGGAGCGCTGCAGGCCCCCCTTGCCGGTGGCGCAGAAGCGGCAGGCCATCGGGCAGCCCACCTGGCTGCTCACGCAGACGGTGAGCCGCCCCTCGGCCGGAATGCCCACGGTCTCGATGCTGAGGTCGTCGTGGGTGCCGAGCAGCAGCTTGGTGGTGCCGTCGCGGGCGACGCTGCGGTGCAGTTCACGCGAGCGGCCGATCCAGTCGCCGGCGCCCAGCGGCGCTGTGGCGGCCAGGCCCTCGCGCCAGGCCTTGGGCAGCACCGACACCTCCTCCAGCCGTCGGGCGCCCTTGGCGTAGAGCCAGTCGTGCAGCTGGCGGCCGCGGAACCTGGCCTGGCCCTGCTGCTGGGCCCACTGCTCCAGAGCCGAAAGGCCCATCCCCAGCAGGGGACGGGCCTCGGGCGCCGCGGCGGACTCAGGGGCTGGGCCGGCGGCGATCGCCGTGGCCTCGGCGGTATCGGAGGCCATCAGTCCAACACCAGCAGGCCGTGGCCCAGCCAGGCCTCCACGGCCAGCAGGGCGATGAAGCCCAGCATGGCCATTCGGCCGTTGAGCAATTCGGTATGGGTGTGGAAGCCGTAGCGGGGCAGGCGGCGCTGCGGCACGAGCTTGGGTTCGAGCATGGCGGGCGGCGCCTACGGGGACTTCGGATCAACTCCATTCAAGCCAGCAGCCGGCCCCCGACGGGACCGGCGCAGGGGGGAAACCCGTCGGGCCTCCCCAGCGACGGGACTCACTCGTCGGTGAGCAGCCCCTCCTCCTGCAGGCCCTCGAGGGCGGCGGGGTCGGCGATCAGCTCCTCCTCAAGGCCCTCCTCCACGCTGGGGCGGGTGAAGGCGGCGGTGGTGCTGGCGCTGGCCTCGATGCCGTGGCGGCTGCGGGTGGCTTCCAGCTCGTCGTCGGAGGGGTCGTCCAGCAGGGCCTTGGCGGAGGCGGCAGCCGGGGCGGCCGGCATCTCCACGGTGTAGTCCGGGCGAAGGTTCTGCATGCGGCGGTAGCCGGCGGCCTCCTCCTCGAGAATGTCGGGGTGGGGGCCCGCCTCGGCCCGCAGCTCCTCTTCGAAGCCGCTGAAGCCGGTGCCGGCGGGAATCAGGCGACCGATGATCACGTTCTCCTTGAGACCGCGAAGCCAGTCGCTCTTGCCCTCGATGGCGGCTTCGGTGAGCACCCGGGTGGTCTCCTGGAAGGAGGCCGCCGAGATGAAGCTGTCGGTGTTGAGCGAGGCCTTGGTGATGCCCAGCAGCACCGGCGTGAATTCGCTCGGTGCGCCGCCGGTGATCGCCATGGCGTTGTTCACCTGCTCCACCTGACGCAGTTCGATCAGCTCGCCGGGCAGCAGGGTGGTGTCCCCCGCGTCCTCGATGCGGACCTTGCTGGTCATCTGCCGCACGATCACCTCGATGTGCTTGTCATCGATGGTGACGCCCTGGGACTTGTAGACGTTCTGCACTTCCTGCACGAGGCGGAACTGCAGCTTGGAGATCGCCTCCTGGGCCGCCTCCATGGTGGGCTTGCGGCTGCGCAGGTCTTCGAAGAAGCACTCCAGCAGCTCGTGGGGGTTGATCGGCCCGTCGGTGAGCAGTTCACCTGCAGTCACCTGCTGGCCATCCGACACCATCACGGTGCGGCCCAGCAGGATCGGGTATTCGGTGATGGCGTCGTCGGCCTCGATCACCGACACGGTCACCGAGTCGTCGTCCTCGCCCTGCTTGATCTGCACGGTGCCGGCCTTGCGGCAGGGAATGGCCGATTCCCGCGGGCGGCGGGCCTCCAGCAGTTCCTCGATGCGGGGCAGACCCTGCACGATGTCTCCGGTCTTCTGGCGCTCGAACACCAACAGGGCCAGCGAGTCGCCGCGCTGCACCAGCTCGCCGTCGCGCACGTGCAGCACCGAATCGGGCGAAACCATGTAGGGCCGGCCGATGCGGATGGTGACGCTGCTGCCCTCGACGGTCTCCACCTGGCCGCAGCAGGGGGCCTCGATGCCGGCGGCCAGCAGGTCGCCGTCCACGAGCCGCTGAGCCACGTCCACCGTCGCCTTGGCGGAGCCCAGATCGATGGTGCGGGTGTCGCCGGCGCGCTCCACGATCAGGCGGCGGATCGGCTCGCCCTCCACCAGGTCGGGCAGCTGCACCACGCCGTCCTCCTTGCAGAGGATCTGGGTGGTGGCCACCACGTCACCGCTCTTGACGACGACGCCGTCCTCCACCTGCAGCTCCGTGTGGGTGGAGCCGTGGCTGGCATCGGAGAGGGTGTCGCGGCGCACCAGCAGGCTCTCGAGGATCACCAGCTGCAGGCGATCGATCGTCTTGGCGCGCTTGTCGGGCACGGCCTCCACATCCACCGTCATCTGGGGGGTGGTGTCGACGGTCTCGAGGATCAGCTGGGTGCGCAGCAGCTCCACGCCCTCCACGCTCTTGATCAGCTCGCCGTCCTTGTAGGTGAGGCGCTGGGTGGCCTTGAGCCCCAGGGAGGGGCCGCCGTTCTGCTTCACCAGGCCCAGTTCGGGCAGGTGGGCCGCATCGGGAATGCTGTATTCCTCCACGGGCCGCAGCAGCAGGGCGCCGCCCTCGGGGGTATCCACCGCCTCCACGAACAGGATCGCGTCGGCCGTGAGCCCCGGGGCGATTTCCTCACCCGGGTTCACCATCTTGCCGTCGCCGCCGTAGCGGCTCAGCACCTTGGCGTCGGAGACCAGGTGCAGCTTGCCGGAGCGCACGATGATCTCGCGCAGAATGTCGTTCTTCTGCGTCACCGTCACGATGCCGGCGGTCTGGCTGAAGATGTCCTTCACCACCTCGGTGCCGGCCTCGATCCACTGGCCGTCCTCGATCATCAACAGGGAGATGTCCTTGTTGATCTCGTGGGTTTCCTGGGGAATCCACAGCAGGGTGCCACCCTTGGACACCTCATACCCGTTCTTGGCGCTGCGGGCCTTCTTGATCGCCAGGCCCGGGGCATATTTGACGATGCCGCCGGTCTGGGTGCGGAAGCGATCATCGGCCAGTTCGGCGATCACTTCGCCGCCGCTGATCTTGCTGCCGGGCTGGGTCTTGAGCAGGTAGCGCAGGCTGTCCTTGCCCTCCAGGTGCCAGATCTCACCGGCGTGGGTCGACTGGCCCACCAGCTTGCAGTCCTTGAGGGTGAGGCTGGTGGTGACGATCTGCACTTCGCGGGAGTCGCCGGCGCTCTCGCGCAGGCGCACGGCGCCGCCGTACTCGCTCACCAGGCGGCTCTCCGCCAGCACCTCACCGGTGGTGACCGCCTTCTCGCCCTTGACCACCGGCAGGGCGTTGGGGGGCAGGTTGTAGACGTCGCCGGCGAACACCCACATCCTGCCCAGGCGGGTGGCCTTGTGGGTGATGTTGCCCTGGCGGTCGGTGACTTCCTTGGGCTGGATGCCGTCCTCGTAGCGCACCTGGCCGGCCAGGTCGCAGATCACATCCTTGGTGGCCTTCTCCACGCTCTTCTTCACGGTGGCGCCGGAAGAGATCTGGGCCAGCATCGTGTCGGAGGCCACGGTGCCGCCGTCGGCCACGAACAGCAGCGAACCCTGGGTGATCTCCAGCTTCTGCACCTTGCCCTTGCCGCTGGGCTTGAGGGTGAGGTTGAAGTCGGTCTCGGCGATCAGCGCGTCCACGCCGTGGGGCGTGCGGAAGGCCCGCACCCGGGCCTTGGGACCGAATTCGGCCACACCGTCGGTGGTGGAGCGCACAACGCCGGTCTCGGCGGTGGACACACCGCCGGTGTGGAATGTCCGCATCGTCAGCTGGGTGCCCGGTTCACCGATCGACTGGGCGGCCACGATGCCGACGGCCTCGCCCAGGTCGACGAGTTCGTTATGGGCCAGGGCCCAGCCATAGCACTTGCGGCACACGGAGCGGGTGGCTTCACAGGTGAGGGGCGAGCGCACCTTCACGGTCTTCACGCCAGCCGCCTCGATGCGGCGGGAGAGGGGAGGATCGATCTCGCCGTCGCGATCCACCAGGATCTCGCCGTTGGCATCCACCACCGGCTCAGCGGCCAGGCGGCCCACCAGCTTGGCGGCGTACTTGCCCTTGTCGTCGGCGTCGATGGGGATGCTGCGGGTGGTGCCGCAGTCGTCCTCGCGCACGATCACGTCCTGGGCCACGTCCACCAGACGGCGGGTGAGATAACCCGAGTCGGCGGTACGCAGAGCCGTGTCCACCAGGCCCTTGCGGGCGCCGTAGGAGGAGATCACGTATTCCGTGACCGTCAGACCCTCCCGGAAGTTGGTGCGGATCGGCAGGTCGATGATCTCGCCCTGGGGGTTGGCCATCAGGCCGCGCATGCCCACCAGCTGACGCACCTGGGACATGTTGCCCCGGGCGCCGGAGTTGGCCATCATCCACACCGAGTTGAGTGGATCGTTCTCGTTGAAGTTCTTCTTGACTTCTTCAACCAGGCGCTCGTTGGTCTCGGTCCAGGTGTCGATCACCTTGGTGTGACGCTCCACCTCGGTGATCTCGCCGAGGCGATAGCGCTCTTCCGTATCGGTGATCTGCTGCTCGGCCTCTTCCAGCAGGCGGGCCTTCTCGCCGGGGATGCGCAGGTCGTCCACCGAGATCGAGACGGCGGCCTGGGTGGCGTAGTGGAAGCCCAGGTCCTTGAGCTCATCGGCCATGGAGGCCGTGGCGGCGGTGCCGTGGTTCTTGTAGGCCCAGGCCATCAGGTTCCGCAGCGCCTTCTTGTCGATGACGTGGTTGCGGAAGGGCGGAGCGGCCTTGCTCAGGGGCGCGACGGCGCCGAGCACGGGCGTGATCTCAGCGGCGGCGGCTTCGGCCTTCTTGCTGGACTTCTTGCTGGTTTTCTTGGCGGGGGTGGCGGTCATGGCTGCGCGCGTCGAGGGTGAAGGAAGGGGGGGGATATCCGGGATCTCAGGCGGCGGCCACCGCGTCGATGATCGTGCTGTTCATCACCACACGGCCCACGGTGGTGAGCAGATAGCGGCTGATCAGGGCACCGTCCTCATCGAGACGGTCGCGGCGGAACTTCCACTGCTCAACGCGGGTGCCATCGCTGAGGGTTTCGCTGCTTTCGGGCTCCTTGCCCTCCTCGGGGCTCTCCACCTCGCCGTTGAAGCGCACCCACACCCAGTCGTGCATGGTGAGGTGGCGCTCATCGAAGGCGCTGAGCACATCGGCCAGGCCCGCATAGGTGCGGCTGCGATCGCCGAAGGCGGGGCGCTCGGCACCGGGCTGTTCGGCGGTGAGGTAGTAGGCGCCGAGCACCATGTCCTGGGACGGGGTGATGATCGGCTCGCCGGTGGCGGGCGAGAGGATGTTGTTGCTGGCAAGCATCAGCATGCGGGCCTCCGTCTGGGCCTCGATCGCCAGGGGCACGTGCACGGCCATCTGGTCACCGTCGAAGTCGGCGTTGAACGCCGGGCACACCAGCGGATGCAGCTGGATGGCGCGGCCGTCCACCAACTTGGGCTCGAAGGCCTGGATGCCGAGGCGGTGCAGCGTCGGGGCGCGGTTGAGCAGGATCGGGTGCCCTTCGATCACCTCCTGCAGCACCTGCATCACCTCATCATCAGCGCGCTGGATCAGCTTCTTGGCGGCCTTGATGTTGTTGACGATGTTCTGGCGGATCAGGCGATGGATCACGAACGGCTGGAACAGCTCGATCGCCATCTCCTTGGGCAGGCCGCACTGGTGCATCTTCAGCTTGGGGCCCACCACGATCACGGAACGACCGGAGTAGTCGACCCGCTTACCGAGCAGGTTCTGGCGGAAGCGGCCCTGCTTGCCCTCGATGATGTCGCTCAGCGACTTGAGCGGCCGGTTGTTGGCGCCCACCACGGTGCGGCCGCGGCGGCCGTTGTCGATCAGGGCATCGACGGCCTCCTGCAGCATCCGCTTCTCGTTGCGGACGATGATCTCGGGGGCCAGGATCTCCTGCAGGCGTGCCAGCCGGTTGTTCCGGTTGATGACGCGGCGGTAGAGATCGTTCAGGTCGCTGGTGGCGAAGCGGCCGCCATCGAGCTGCACCATCGGCCGCAGGTCGGGCGGGATCACGGGGATCACGTCCAGCACCATCCACTCGGGCTTGGCGCCGGTGGCGATGAAGTTGTCGATCACGCGCAGGCGCTTGATCAGCTTGGCCCGCTTCTGGCCCTTGCTGCCGGCGATCTCCTCGCGCAGCTGCTCAGCGATCACCGGCAGGTCGAGGTCTTCCAGCAGCTGCTTGAGGGCCTCGGCGCCGATGCCCACCTGGGGCTCGTTCTCGATGTCCGAATCCTCGGCGTAGATCTGGTCCTCGATCTCCAGCCACTCGTCTTCGGTGAGCAGCTGCTTGTAGGTGAGGTCCTTGTGGTCGCCCTTGTCGAGAACCACGTAGCAGTTGAAGTAGACGATCTGCTCCACATCCCGCAGGGGCATGTCCAGCAGGATCGCCACGTAGCTGGGGATCCCCTTCAGATACCACACGTGGCTCACCGGAGCGGCGAGCTTGATGAAGCCCATGCGGTGGCGGCGCACCCGGCTCTCGGTGACCTCCACGCCGCAGCGCTCGCAGACGATGCCGCGGTGGCGCACCCGCTTGTACTTGCCGCAGTGGCATTCCCAGTCTTTCGACGGGCCGAAGATCTTCTCGCAGAACAGCCCGTCCATCTCGGGCTTGAGCGTGCGGTAGTTGATCGTTTCGGGCTTGGTGACCTCACCCACCACCTGACCGTTGGGCAGCGTGCGCTGGCCCCACTGCATGATCCGCTCGGGCGAGGCGAGCGTGATCTTGACGTAGTCGAAGTGGTTCTCGGTGCGGAGATTGCTGTTGGTCATGGCCGAAGGGGTGCGCGGACCGCGGTGGAGGGGAGCTGATCAGAGGGAGCGAGCACCGTCCCGGCCGGAGCCGGGAGCGGTCGCGTTCAGCGGTCAGTCGTCGTCGAAATCCGCGACGCCGAGGGATTCGTAGGTGGGTCGGTTGGGGGTGCTGCGGCGGGGGTTGACGTCCTGCATCAGATCCACTTCCTCACCGGCGTCGGTATAGACGGCGATGTCGAGGCCGAGCGACTGCAGTTCGCGCATCAGCACCTTGAACGACTCGGGGGTACCGGGGCGGGGGATCGGCTTGCCCTTGACGATGGCGTTGAGCGCCTCGTTGCGGCCCTGCATGTCGTCGGACTTGACGGTGAGCAGTTCCTGCAGGGTGTAGGCGGCGCCGTAGGCCTCGAGGGCCCACACCTCCATCTCACCCAGGCGCTGGCCGCCCTGCTGCGCCTTGCCGCCCAGGGGCTGCTGGGTCACCAGCGAGTAGGGGCCGGTGGAGCGGGCGTGGATCTTGTCGTCCACCAGGTGCACCAGCTTGAGGATGTGGGCGTAGCCCACGGTGACCGGCTGGTCGAAGGCCTCGCCGGTGCGGCCATCGATCAGCTGGATCTTGCCGGGGTTCTCGGGGTCGTACACCCAGTCCTTGCCGGGCTGGGCCTTGGCGGCCTCGAGATAGGCCTGCACGGTGTTCTTCGAGGTTTCGGGGCCGTGCATCTCGTCGAACGGCACCACCTTCACGCGGCAGTCGAGGTGGGACGCCGCCCAGCCCATCAGGCACTCAAACACCTGGCCCACGTTCATGCGGCTCGGCACACCCAGGGGGTTGAGCACGATGTCGATGGGGGTGCCATCGGGCAGGTAGGGCATGTCCTCCAGGGGAAGAATGCGGCTGATGATGCCCTTGTTGCCGTGGCGGCCGGCCATCTTGTCGCCCACCTGGATCTTGCGGCGCTGGGCCACATAGACCCGCACCACCATGTTCGCGCCGGGCGGCAGTTCGTCGCCCTGCTCGCGGGTGTAGATGCGCACGTCCACCACGCGGCCGCGCTCGGTGCTGGGCACCCGCAGCGAGTTGTCGCGCACGTCGCGGGCCTTCTCGCCGAAGATCGCGCGCAGCAGCTTCTCTTCAGGGGGCTGGTCGGATTCACCCTTGGGGGTCACCTTGCCCACCAGGATGTCGCCGCTCTCCACGTAGGCGCCCACGCGGATGATGCCCATCTCGTCGAGGTTGCCGAGGCTCTCCTCGGCCACGTTGGGGATCTCGCGGGTGATCTCCTCGGGGCCGAGCTTGGTCTGGCGGGCTTCGATCTCGTACTTCTCGATGTGCACCGAGGTGTAGAGGTCGTCGCGCACCAGGCGCTCGCTCACCAGGATCGCGTCCTCGTAGTTGTAGCCCTCCCAGGGCATGTAGGCGATCAGCACGTTCTGGCCGAGGGCGATCTCGCCGCCCTCGCAGGCCGAGCCGTTGGCCAGCACCTGTCCGGCGATCACCGGATCGCCGAGTTTGACGATCGGCCGGTGGTTGAGGCAGGTGTCCTGGTTGGAGCGCTGGTACTTCTGCAGGTAGTGGGTGTGGTCGTTGCCCTGCTCATCGCGGATCACGATGGCCGTGGCGTCCACGAACACCACGCTGCCGTTGACCGTGGTGATCGGCACCATGCCCGAGTCGCGGGCCACCTGGGTTTCCAGGCCCGTGCCCACCAGGGGCCGCTCGGGGCGCAGCAGCGGCACCGCCTGGCGCTGCATGTTCGAGCCCATCAGGGCGCGGTTGGCGTCGTCGTGCTCCAGGAAGGGAATCAGCGACGTGGCCACCGAGATCACCTGCACCGGCGACAGCTGGACGTAGTCCACCTGTTCGGGGGGCACGGTCTCGAAGTCCTGGCGGTAGCGCACGGGCACCAGCTCGGCCTTGATGCGGCCGTCGGCGTCCGTGGCCACATCGCCGGGGGCGACGCGGCACTCGTCTTCCAGGTCAGCGGAGAGATAGATGGGATCGCCCTGCTTGAGCACGATCCCGTTCTCCACCTTCCAGAAGGGGGTCTCGATGAAGCCGTACTCATTCACCCGGGCGTGGGTGGCGAGCGAGCCGATCAGACCGGCGTTCGGACCTTCCGGGGTCTCGATCGGGCAGATGCGGCCGTAGTGGGAGGGGTGGATGTCGCGCACGGCGAAGCCGGCGCGCTCCCGGGTCAGACCGCCGGGGCCGAGGGCGCTGATGCGGCGCTTGTGGGTCAGCTCGGCCAGGGGGTTGGTCTGGTCCATGAACTGGCTCAGCTGGCTGGAGCCGAAGAACTCCTTGATCGCCGCCACCAGGGGCTTGGGGTTCACCAGCTGGGCCGGGGTGAGCGATTCGGTCTCACCGACCGTCATCCGCTCCTTGATGATCCGCTCCAGGCGGTTCAGGCCCACGCGCACCTGGTTCTGCAGCAGTTCGCCCACCGAGCGCACGCGGCGGTTACCGAGGTGGTCGATGTCATCGAGGCTGGCGCCGCCGACATCGAGCTCCAGGTTGATCAGGTAGTCGATCGTGCTGAGCACGTCCTCGGCGGTGAGGGTGCGGGTCGCGTCGGGGATCGTGAGGCGCAGCTTCTTGTTGATCTTGTAGCGGCCCACCCGGCCGAGGTCGTAGCGCTTGGGATCGAAGAAACGGCTGTGCAGCAGTTGCTGACCGCCGCTCACCGAGGGCGGTTCACCCGGCCGCAGCTTCTTGTAGAGCTCCAGCAGGGCCTGATCTTCCGAGGCGATGCCCTCGTCGTTGGCGGCCTCGATCGACTTCTGGTAGTACTCCGGGTGCCGGAGCTTATCCAGAACGTCGTTGTCCGACAGGCCGATGGCCCGCATCAGCACGTGGGCGTTGATCTTGCGGGTCTTGTCGACGCGGACGTGCAGCAGGTCGTTCTTGTCGGTCTCGAACTTCAGCCAGGCGCCCCGGTTGGGGATCAGGCTGGCGTTGAAGGTCTTGCGGCCGTTCTTGTCCTGCTCGTCCTTGAAGTAGACGCCGGGGGAGCGCACGATCTGGTTCACGATCACGCGCTCGGCGCCGTTGATGATGAACGTGCCGCGCTCGGTCATCAGCGGCAGTTCGCCGATGAAGACCTCCTGCTCCTTGATTTCGCCGGTTTCCTTGTTGACCAGGCGGCAGGTGACATACATCTGCGAGGCGAAGGTCGCGTCGCGACGCTTGGCCTCTTCCACGTCGTGGCGGGGGCGCTTGAGGCGGTACTCGCTACCGATGAAGTGCAGCTCGAGCTTGCCGGTGTAGTCGGTGATCGGCGAGAAGCTCTCCAGCTCCTCGATCAGGCCCTTCTCCAGGAACCATTTGAAGCTCGCGCGCTGTACCTCGACCAGATCGGGCAGGTAAGTGGCGGTCTTGGCGACCTGGATCGCGCTGCTCATGCGGTGAACCTGCAGGAACGGGTTGGACGGGGGACTGACCTGACGGCGCAGGGGGTGGTCGTGGGCGGGAGGGGCCGAGGCAGGGCCTGCCACAGGAACAGCCGCCCCCGCGGGGGGGACGGCTGCCTGAGCGCAGGACCTATTCAGCTCGCTTCAACCCCAGGGGCAACGACGACACGCACCGGAAAGACAAGGCACCAGGCAAGTGGTGGGCGCTTTCGGGCTGCAGAGAGCACGGAAAAATTCAGAGCTCGCTGCCAGGCCAATAAATCATCATACAGTGTCAGCCGCCGGGCCCAGCCCAAGCCCGAACAGGGCCTCGGCGTTGGCCGTGCTCTGGTGGGCCACCGTCTCCAGGCTCTCGCCGCGCAGGTCGGCCACGCGCTGGGCCACCGCCGCCACGTAGGCGGGTTCATTGCGCTTGCCCCGCCGCGGCACCGGCGCCAGGAAGGGGCAGTCGGTTTCCACCAGGTAGCGATCGGCCGGCACCTGGCGGGCGCAGGCGTGGGTGGCCTCGGCCTTGGGGAAGGTGACGGTGCCGCTGAAGCTGATGAACAGGCCCAGCTCCAGGAAGCCGTCCATCTCCTCGGGGGTGCCCCCCCAGCAGTGCATCACGCCGCGGGGGCAGGCGCCCCGCTCCCGGCGCTCGCGCAGTTCCGCCAGCATCGCTTCGGCCGCATCGCGGCAGTGGATGATCACCGGCAGATCCAGCTCACAGGCCAGATCCAGCTGGGGCCGCAGCACGGCCAGCTGCTGATCGAGGTTTTTCTCGCGGAACAGATCGAGCCCCAGCTCGCCGATGGCCAGCACCCGCGGATCGGCTTCGGCCGCCGCCCGCAGCACCTGGGCGGTGTCGGCCTGCCAGTGCTCGGTGTCCAGCGGGTGGACGCCCACCGAATAGCGCAGTTCCGGGAAGCGGTCCGCCAGGGCCCGGATCGCCGGGATCTCCGAGGGCTCCACGCAGGCGTGCAGCAGCCGCCGGATGCCGGCCTCGCGCCAGCGCTGGGCCACGGCGTCGAGGTCGTCGTCGAAGTTGCGGAAGACGATGTGGCAGTGGGAATCCACCAGGGCCAAGGCGGCCGCGGCGGACCCGCTGGGGCTGGGAGCCTCGTTGGGCGCCTCGGGGCTGCGGATCGCGTCGCCGCAGGCCACCGGGATCGTCACTGCCGCCATCGCTCTAGTGCCGGGATTCAGGCCGAGGTTCGAACCCTAGACAGCTGGCGCTCCAGGCAGCCGTGCTGTGGATTGTGCCGCGGTCCAGGCTGAGCCGCTCCAGGAAGAGAGAGCGCTGGATCTCCTGCACACCGCTCCGAGGGCACAGCTCCGAGGACACAGCTGCGCGACACCCGCCCAGTGCGCCAGTCGACTGACACCTACCAATCACGGCAAAGCCCGCCCAATCACGGCAAAGCCGGCCCGCCAGCCCCGGAGGGCCAGTGGACCGGCTGCTGGGGCCGCGGGGGCCGGACGATGGACTCAGGCCTGGGCCGGCTCGACCGCCTTCTTGACGGCGGCGCTCAGGCGCGACTTCTGGTTGGCGCCGGTGTTGCGGTGCAGCACACCCACCTTGACGGCCTTGTCGATCTTGCTGAAGGCGGCGTTGACGCTGCTCTGCACGGCGGCCTTGGCGGCCTCGCCGGGCTCCTGGCTGTAGGCGCTCACCGCGGTGAAGGCGCGCTTCAGCAGGGTGCGGACGGCGGACTTGTAGGTGCGGTTGTGCAGGCGATTGCGCTCGGCAACCAGGATGCGCTTCTTCGAGGACTTGTTATTGGCCACAGGCAGGTTCGGCGCTCGAAATCGGCGCTGGCACGGCAAAGGCGGATCCTACCCCGTGGTGCTGCCGGGGGATCCCGGCCGGCGCACTAGCTTGAACACCCCCTCACCCTGACCGGTGACCGTGCCCAGCAGCTCCCTCGACCAGACCTTCACGGCGCAGGCGGGCACGGCGCAGGCCGGGGAGCCCGTGGCGACGCCGGCCCTGCGGATCGAGCTGCTGCACGACCTCGCCGCCGCCGGTGAGCGGCTGGAGGCCATCGCCGATCGCACCGGCGGCGGCCAGAGCCGCGAGGCCGCCCAGCGGGTGGACGCGATCATCGAGCAGGTGCGGACCCAGGGCGATGCCGCCCTGCTGGAGCTCACCGAGCGCTTCGATGGCGTGCGCCCCGATCCCCTGCGGGTGCCTGCCGCTGAGCTCAAGGCGGGCTGGGAGCGCTGTCCCGCCGACCTGCAGGCCGCCCTGCAGCTGGCCCACCGTCGCATCCTCGACTTCCACCAGCGCCAGCGCCCCGCCGATCTGAGCGTGACCGGCGTGCACGGCGAGCGCCTGGGGCGCCGCTGGCGGCCGGTGGAGCGGGCCGGCCTCTACGTGCCGGGCGGCCGGGCCTCCTACCCCAGCACCGTGCTGATGAATGCAGTGCCCGCCAAGGTGGCCGGCGTCGGGCGGCTGGTGATGGTCACCCCGCCGGGCCCCGATGGCCGCGTCAACGACACCGTGCTGGCGGCGGCCCACCTGGCCGGTGTGGATGAGCTCTACAGGGTGGGCGGTGCCCAGGCCATCGCCGCCCTGGCCTACGGCACCGAGACCATCCCGCGGGTGGATGTGATCACGGGCCCCGGCAACCTCTACGTGACCCTGGCCAAGAAGGCCGTGTATGGCCGGGTGGCGATCGATTCGCTGGCGGGCCCCTCCGAGGTGCTGGTGATCGCCGATGCCAGCGCCAACGCCGACCACGTGGCCGCTGACCTGCTGGCCCAGGCCGAGCACGACCCCCTGGCCGCCGCGATCCTGCTCACCACCAGCAAGGCGCTGGCGGCGGCCGTGCCCGCGGCCCTTGAGGCCCAGCTGCAGGGCCACCCAAGGGCCGCCATCACCCGCCAGGCCCTGGAGGACTGGGGCCTGATCGTGGTCTGCCCCTCGCTGGAGGATGCGGCGCTGCTCAGCGATCGCTTCGCACCGGAGCACCTGGAGCTGCAGGTGGAGCGGCCCGAGCCCCTGGCCGAGCGCATCCACCACGCCGGGGCGATCTTCCTCGGGGCCTGGACCCCCGAGGCGGTGGGTGACTACCTGGCCGGCCCCAACCACACCCTGCCCACCTCCGGCACGGCCCGCTTCGCCGGCGCCCTCAGCGTGGAGACCTTCCTGCGCCACACCAGCCTGATCCAGTTCAACCGCCAGGCCCTGGAGGCCACCGGCGGAGCGGTTGTGGCCCTGGCCGACAGCGAGGGGCTCCACAGCCACGCCGAATCGGTGCGCCGCCGGCTGGGCTGAGGCCCGCTGGGCCGAGGCCTTCAGCCGGCCTCAGCTCAGGGCAGCTGGCGGTTGGGCTCAGCGCTTCACCAGATCGCGCACGCCCGGCACGCCGTCGTGGATCTCGCCCACCAGCACCTGGTCGGTGAGGTTCACGAACAGGCCGTTTTCCAGCACGCCGGGCAGGTTGTTGATCTCCTTCTCCAGGGCCACCGGATCGGTGATGCCGCCGGCGAATTTCACATCCAGCACCAGGTTGCCCTGGTCGGTCACCACGGGGCCGGCCTTGCGCACGGCCATGCGCAGGTCGGCGTTGCCCCCCAGGGCGGCCAGCTCGGCCTGGACCTGCCGCCAGGCCCCGGGCAGCACCTCCACCGGCAGCAGGAAGCCGAGGTTGAGGGTGTCCACCAGCTTGGTGGCATCCACCACCACCACGAAGCGCTCGGTGCGGCGGGCCACCAGCTTCTCCTGCACGTGGCAGGCGCCGCCGCCCTTGATCAGCTGGAAGGAGGGGTCCACCTCATCGGCGCCGTCGATGGCGAGATCGATGCGCTCAATGGCGTTGAGGCTCTTGAGCGGGATGCCCAGCTCGGCCGCCAGCACCTCGCCCTGGAAGGAGGTGGTGACGCCCACGATGTCGGTGAGCTCGCCGCGCTTCAGCTTGGCCCCCAGCCCCTGAATCATCAGGGCGGCGGTGGAGCCGGAGCCCAGGCCCACCACCATGCCGCTCTGGATCTGCTCCACGGCCGCCTCGGCCACGGCCTGCTTCATGCGGTCCTGCAGATCCGACATCGCGCGCGTCTGAAACGGCCCGTGACCGTAGCTCAGCCCGCCAGAGGCGCGACAGCTCAGCCCGCCTGGGGAAGGGCCTCGGGCCGGATGCTCAGGCTCAGCTCCCGCTCGCCGCGCAGCACCCGCAGGGGCAGGGCCTCGCCGATGCTGGAGCCCTCCACCAGCCGCAGCAGGGTGGCCGGATCGCCCACCACCTGGTCGGCGGCGGAGACCACCAGATCGCCACGGCGCAGGCCGGCCTTCTCGGCCGGGCTGGCGGGCAGCACCCGCTGCACCAGGGCGCCATCGCGCTCCGGCAGCTTCAGCAGGGCGTTGGGGTCGGCGTTGTTGTCGCGGGCCAGGCGCGCGGTGAGCGGCACCAGCTGCAGGCCCAGGTAGGGGTGCACCACCCGATCGCCCCTGCCCAGCTGCTGGGCCACCCCCTTGGCCAGGTTGATCGGGATGGCGAAGCCGAGGCCGGCGCCGGGTCCGGAGCGCACCAGGGTGTTGATGCCGATCACCTCGCCGGCGGCGTTGATCAGCGGGCCGCCGGAGTTGCCGGGGTTGATGGCGGCGTCGGTCTGGATCAGCTCCAGGCGCTTATCCGAGAAGCCGAGGCTGGCGATGCTGCGGTGCAGGCTGCTGACGATGCCCAGGGTCACGGTGCGCTCCAGGCCGTAGGGCGTGCCCAGGGCGATGGCCCAGTCGCCCACCTCCAGGGCCTCGGAATCCCCCAGCGGTGCCGCCACCACCGGCTGGGTGCTGGACACCCGCACCACCGCCAGATCCGTCACCGGGTCGGCGCCGAGCACGGTGCCATCCAGCTGGCGGCCGTCCGCCAGGGTCACCTCCACCCGGTCGGCCCCGTCCACCACATGGGCATTGGTGAGCACCAGGCCCTGGCCGTCGATCACCACGCCCGAGCCCTGGCCCCGCTCGCGGCCGCTGGGGGGCGCGTCGCCGAACAGTTCCCGCAGCAGCGGGTCGCTGAAGGCCGGATCCAGGCCGGCCGGCCGCACGGTGCGCTCGGTGTCGATCCGCACCACCGCCGGCCCCACCTGGCGGACGGCCTCGGCCACGAAGCTGTGGGGGCGTGCCGGCGGGCTGGCGCTCGCCTCGACCGGGATCGGCGGCGCCTCGCCGGCGGCCAGGGCCAGGGGCGCCGGAGCCAGCACCAGCAGCAGGCCCAGCACCAGCCCCAGGACGGGGCGCAGCGGGGCAAGCCAGGTGGAACGGGGCACGGAGCGGATGCGGATGGGGTTCAAGGCTAGGAACCCCAGGCCCGTGGCCCGGTGGTGATCTGTCGCCGTTCTCACTCCTCCAACGGAGGCCAGCGCAGCAGGGTGGTCGCCAGTCCGCCGTCGTTCCGCAGCTCCAGCAGCCGGCCCCCGGGCCAGTCCGGCCGGCCCAGCGGGCAGGGTTGGGCGGCCGCGAACGGCGCCAGGGTGGAGGGGCAGGCCCAGAGCGGCAGGGGTTCGCCGCCGTCGGGGCGCGCCAGGCTGCCGGCCCAGTGCTGGTGCACGTGGCCGAACACCACGCCGCGCACCCGCGGGCTGGCCAGCAGCGGCTCCAGCAGGGCCCCGGGCCGCTGCAGGCCGATGCCGTCGAGCGCGGCGGAGCCGATCGGCAGGGGCGGGTGGTGCAGGGCCACCAGCACGGGACCCGTACCCGCCGCCAGCTCCTCCGTCAGCCAGGCCAGCTGGGGCGCCTCGATCCAGCCCGCCACATCCCCCGGCCGGTGGCTGCTGAGCAGCAGCAGCCGCCAGGCCCCCAGGTCCAGGGAGGCCGGGGCGATGGCCGCCCGCCGCCCCAGGGCCGCCCGCAGGAACACCGCGTCGTCGTGGTTGCCGCCCAGCAGGGCCACCGGCAGCTCCAGGGGCTCCAGCAGCTCCCGCAACCGCGCGTAGCCGCCCCAGCTCTCGTCCTGGCAGAGGTCGCCGGTGAGCAGCAGCAGGTCCACAGGGGCCGCGCCGGCCAGGGCCTGCTCCAGGCCGTGGGCGAGCCAGGCCAGCGACTGGCGCCCGCGGCAGCGGCCGCCCGGATCCGCCAGCAGGTGGGGATCACTGAGTTGCAACACGCGTCGCGTCTGGGGCTGGACCATCCCGCCGGCGGGCCGTTGGACCTAAGTTGCCGGATCCCCGCGTGTCCGCCATGGCCGCCATCCCCCCGGGCACCCGCCAGCGCTGTTCCCTCTGCCAGGTGGAGATCCAGGGCCTGGCCGGCGGAGGGGATCTGGTGTATTTCAGCCAGGGCGCCCCGGCCACGCGCTCCAAGCTGTGGGCGCGCGTCTGCCAGTACCTGCGCACCGACGAGCAGAAGGCCCAGTGCCTCAACCAGGACCCGTCGCAGCGGGGTGAGATCCAGCCCGGTGACGGCTACAGCGAGCCGCCGGTGGTGGACCTCGGCAGCGCCCTGCCCTGAGGACCATCCCCCTGATCCCCTAGGGTCAGGACATGCCCGGCGGGCATCACTCCTGCTGCTGAACGCGGTCTTCAGACGCCGTGGCCTCCGGGCCGGCGAGCTTCTGGAAGTCCGGCCCGTTCGCGGTTCGGGGGCAGACCATCTGCAGGTGCCGGACGGGCCGCCCGTCCCCTGCCGAGCTCCGCTTCCTTGCCGCATCCCCTGATCCCCGACCTCCAGACCCTGGCCAGCCAGGTGGCGGCCAGCGCCGGGTTCCAGGTGTGCGGCGTGCAGCTGCTCAGCCATCGCATCCCGATGACGCTGCAGGTGCAGCTGCGTCTGGCCGATGGTGGTGACGTGAACCTGGACGACTGCGCCCGCTTCAGCGGCCTGCTGGACGCGGCCCTCGAGGCGGGGGAGCTGCTCCAGGAGGCCTACGTTCTGGAGATCTCCAGCCCTGGCATCGGCGAGGAGCTGATCGAGGACCGCGACTTCCGCAGTTTTCGTGGCTTCCCGGTGGAGGTTCACTACACCGATGCCAGAACAGGGGGCGAGGCCCGGCGTGAGGGCCTGCTTCTCGAGCGCGACGCGACCACCGTGCACCTGAACGTGCGCGGCCGCACCGTTCGCTTCCCCCGAAGCGACGTGCTCGCGGTGCGCCTCGTGGCCCCCACCGAGGGCTGAGCCCAGCCCGGAGCCGCCGGCGCGGCCCCAGTCCGTCTCCCCGCCTTTCCCACCCAACCCCGCGCGACCTCGATCTATGGCACTGGTTCTTCTCCCCGGTCTGGCGAACCTGATCGAGGACATCAGCGACGAGAAGAAGCTGCCCACCCAGGTGGTGGAGTCGGCGCTGCGGGAGGCCCTGCTCAAGGGCTACGAGCGCTATCGCCGCACCCTCTTTCTGGGCATCAGCGAAGATCCCTTCGAGGAGGACTACTTCTCCAACTTCGACGTGGCCCTCGACGTGGACGAGGAGGGCTACCGCGTGCTCGCCTCCAAGATCATCGTGGAGGAGGTGGAGAGCGAAGACCACCAGATCGCCCTCGCTGAAGTGCAGCAGGTGGCCGAGGACGCCCAGATTGGCGACACGGTGGTGCTCGATGTGACCCCCGAGAAGGAGGACTTCGGCCGCATGGCCGCCGCCACCACCAAGCAGGTGCTGGCCCAGAAGCTGCGCGACCAGCAGCGCCGCATGATCCAGGAGGAATTCGCCGACCTCGAGGACCCCGTGCTCACCGCCCGGGTGATCCGCTTCGAGCGCCAGAGCGTGATCATGGCCGTGAGCAGCGGCCTGGGCCGCCCCGAGGTGGAGGCCGAGCTGCCCCGCCGCGACCAGCTGCCGAACGACAACTACCGCGCCAACGCCACCTTCAAGGTGTTCCTCAAGGAGGTGAGCGAGGTGCCGCGCCGCGGCCCGCAGCTGTTCGTGAGCCGCTCCAATGCCGGCCTGGTGGTGTATCTCTTCGAGAACGAAGTGCCCGAGATCCAGGAGGGCTCGGTGCGGATCGTGGCCGTGGCCCGCGAGGCCAACCCGCCGTCGCGCGCCGTGGGCCCCCGCACCAAGGTGGCCGTGGATTCCGTGGAGCGCGAGGTGGATCCGGTGGGCGCCTGCATCGGCGCCCGCGGCTCCCGCATCCAGCAGGTGGTGAACGAGCTGCGCGGCGAGAAGATCGACGTGATCCGCTGGTCGCCCGATCCGGGCCAGTACATCGCCAACTCCCTCAGCCCGGCCCGGGTGGATGCGGTGCGCCTGGTGGATCCCGAGGGCCAGCACGCCCACGTGCTGGTGCCGCCCGATCAGCTCAGCCTGGCCATCGGCCGCGAGGGCCAGAACGTGCGGCTGGCCGCCCGCCTCACCGGCTGGAAGATCGACATCAAGAACAGCACCGAGTACGACCAGGGCTCGGAGGACGCCAAGGTGGCCGAGCTGATCGCCCTGCGCCAGGAGGAGGAGGCCCTGCAGGCCGAGGCCGAGGCGCGGCTGGCCGCCGAGCAGGCCCTGCGCGCCGAAGAGGATGCGCGCCTGCGGGAGCTCTATCCCCTGCCCGAGGACGAGGAGGGCTACGAGGAGGAGGGCTATGACGAGCAGGCCTACGCCGAGCAGGCCGACTCTGCGCAGCCTGCGGCCGCCTCCGGTGATGCGGCCCCCGAGGACGCCGAGGGCGAGGCCAGCTCGGCTGACGCCGCCGTCGGCGAGGCCGCCGAGGACGCGGTCGGGTGACCGGCAAGCCCGTCCTGCGGCGCTGCGTGACCTGCCGGGAGCTGCTGGATCGCCAGCGGCTCTGGCGGGTCATTCGCCTGGCGGACGGGGGTCTGGCCCTGGATGGGGGCATGGGCCGATCGGCCTACCTCTGCCCCAGCCGGACCTGTCTGGAGGAGGCGCGCCGGCGCCGCAAACTGCAGAAGGCCCTGCGCTGCCAGGTTGCGGATTCCATCTACGCCGCGCTTGAGCAGCGCCTCCTCCGTGCACCGGCAGCGGGCGCTGAGGCAAGATAAACAGTGGCCTCACCGTGCGTGCGGGCCCGGTGGCACCCGTTGCCCCGACCGATTGGAGCATTGAATGACCAGCAGCGGCAAAGTCAGGATTTACGAGCTGTCCCGGGACTTGGGCCTGGAGAACAAGGACGTGCTCGAAGCCGCCGAGAAACTGTCCATCGCCGCCAAGAGCCACAGCAGCTCGATCAGCGATGACGAGGCCTCCCGCATCCGGGGGCTGATCACCGGCAACGGACAGCCAGCCGCTCGCCCCTCCGCCGCTGCCCCGGCCGCTGCGGTGCAGGCCACCTCTGCGGCACCGGCCACCGCTGCCGCGGAAGCGTCCAAGGCGATCCTCTCGGTGAAGAAGGCCGCCGCTCCGGCAGCCCCTGCCGCCAGCGCCCCCGCTGCAGCGCCGGCAGCCCCCGCTCGCCCGGCCGC
>NZ_JAGQBX010000054.1 GCF_024345855.1 Synechococcus sp. GreenBA-s
CCCGGTGGCGCTGCTGGCCACGATGCGCAGCTGCCAGAGCCGGCTGGCCCTGTTGATCAGCGGCCATCGTGCCAGCGCCATGGCTGGTGATCCATTGAGCTGGCAGACCCCCGAGGAAGAAAAGCGGGAGCTGGAGCAGGGTTTGCAGGCCCTATGGCGCCAGAGCAGGCCTCTACAGAAAAAGCCCAAGCCGCGGCAGGGCCGCCGCAGCCGTGTGGATCCCTTTGAGGCCCATGCTGATCTCATCCCCCAATGGCTGGAAGCGGAAGCGGATGTGGGCAGCCAGGAGCTTCTGGGCCGATTGATTGCCCTGGATCCAGAGCGCTATGGCCTCCAGCACAAACGCACGCTGCAGCGGCGGATCAGGGATTGGCGCGCGGCCAGGGTGCAGCAGTGCATGGAGAGCGCAGCAGTTCGGCTGGAAACCAAGCGGGAGGCGGGATCAAGGGTGTTACCAGGCGTCAATTGACACGGGACAAACGGGTAACAAATAAATGATGCAAAGCGCCCATCAACCTGATTGACACGGGACAGCCGCCTCCACCAGGGCCTTCTCCTTGCGCTGCAGCTCCTTCTTGAGCTGCCTGACCTCCCGCTGGTCCTGGGTATGGAGCTTCTCCAAGACCTTCCTCTGGGCCACCGTCAGCACCGGCATAGAGTTGGCATCTTGGGCGGCCTGCTAAGGGAACAGACCGAGCTCGCGGCAGTAGGCGCCGAGCTCGGTGTCGTTGAGGCCAGCGGACTCGAGCACCACCGTGAACTTGTCAGCAGTGCTCCAGCCTTCCTGCTCTTTCTGGGATGCGGGCACCACCTCTGCCTGCAGACGCCAGGCCTTCCTCCAGCTGTAGAGGGTCGCCAAGTGGATGCCCAGCTCCTCGGAAATCCGAGCCACGCTCTGACGATGCGGCAAGCTCATCCCTCTCCTGACATCAGCCTTGACGACATCGCTGTAACGACGCATTGAACTGTTCCATCAAGCCCCCGGGTGCACGAATCGCAGGGGTGACATGTTTCCTGAAAGCAGGGATTTTCCAGGGTCCACGTCAATACCCTATGCCAGGCAGGCCCAATTGCATGCTGTGCAGACAGATCCCAGGCCTCAACACTTTCCCAACCAGGCGCAGACATGATTAGACTCTAACGCGGCTTTTGATAGAGAACAGAAGGAAATAGATCCGGATTCCTCCTGAACAAGTCCCGTTCAGACTGAGAAATCTTCTCGCCCGTCTGATAATGCCCGTAATAATAATGGCTATTGGGAGGTAGATTGTGAGACATGGCTTTAAGCTGCCTCCCATACCAGAACCAAATCTCCAATGTCTCGGGCGTTTGTGCATACCGCTGTGTCATCACAAGGCCCGCACCACCATATTTCGTAAAGTGATAGAAACGAAGGGGGTGCGCCTCATTAACCAATGGGCCCTCGTCCGTAATACTAATTGCCCGCTCGTGGATATTCCAGCTTGCTACATTACAGCCTGGGTCTCTTACAACAAAGAAGTTGTCGAAGTAGATGGGAGCGAAGTCACACCACTTTTGGTCAGTAAAGATACCAGAAGGAACATCTTCATAGCAAAATCTCTGAACCCTTGAGTTCCACCATTCAAGAAAGTCGCGGCCTTGGCGGTCATTCCGAGCTGCATAAAAACCGAGATTATAAAGACCATGCATCAAGGTGCATAGCTCAATGTCCTTGATTGCCATGAGCTCATTGGGGGCAACCGTCAGCTGATGAGGCGTTAGCAAGCCAGAGTAGCTTTCTAACAGATTAAACAAGAATTCAAGAGAGGCAAAAACGGCTATATCTGGATCAATATACATAACGTGATCATAACCAAGCGCCATAAGGTGTAATCCGGCGGCTGGCTTAACAGCCGTGCATAGCTCGACAACGTTATGCTTGAAACTCCACTGCCAAAAATCGGGTATTCCCAGCTCATGGCTAAAGACAATCTTATCAAAAGGTTCACTTAAGAGGTCAACCTCATATCCTTGTGGATAAAGATCAGAAAGAACTAGAATGAAGTCAACATCAGGGTGGTAGCTCTTGAAGGTGGACGCAAGCACTCGCGCCCTTGAGAGATATGCCAGGTTAACTGATGTATAGCAGCACTTTCGAGGCGTCATGAGAGCGCCTCCGCACTCATATCGCTATATTCGTATTGAACTTCGGCGGGGAAGCTTAATGAGGCAACTTTTGCTGGAGTTAATACGAGCAAAAAGCTTTTAAGCGAAGTGTAATCATTGGCAATGACATGCCCGTAAGGAATGGAGCGCGCAAAAGCCGCAACATTTCCGGATCCTTCGTTGGTAATAATATTTGCTCCGCCGATAACGGCTTCGTAAGCTGTCAAGCAGAATGTCTCAGGCCATTGTGACCATACGAATGCAAAGTCTATTTTCGATGTTCTGACTGCTTCAATCATCGCGTCCGGCGAACTAGATATATTGACATTCAGATACTCTATGTCAGTTGAAAGGTCCACAGTCGTTGCTCCAAGATGAAACCAGTCAAAGAGGTTGAATAAATCGGGATCCCTAACCAGGCTTGCAAACATATCCCAGCCTTTGGCATAGGCTGGATGCCCTAGGAATGCGATTCGGGGAAGTCGGTTTTGAAAGACACGAGTTACACTTTCTGATTCAATCAGCCTTATATGATTAATGACATGTTCGCGGGCAGATGTGTCTAGGCCCAAGGCTTGGACTCCATTTCTCCAGGCAGACAGCGCTGCATGAGAGGGGAAAGCTAGCTCTGTCTGATTAAGCTGAAGCAATGGCTTAATGCTGTCGATGTTTGCAGCGCGGCTATTACCGTAAAAACAGTAGTGGCACTGAGCTGATTCAAGAGGCGGTGCAGCACAGAAAGTTACTTTGTTCCTTAAAAGCTGATACGAGCTACAGAGTGCTGAGTAGTCATGCATCCAGTACAGAATCTTGGATGCATCACACTGTTTGACGATGAGATCTAAAACATCTTGAGGTGAGAATCCAAGCAGGCTATGGATTAGCAGAGTCTGCGGCTGATTGATCTTGAGTATCTCCGAGAGTTCCAGCATGGAAGTGATGCCAAGCTTGATGCCGTTCATGCTGATCTCCATCTCGGTTTGAGGATTACGAGAATGCAAGGGCATCGGAGCTGGCTGCCGTGGAAATACATGCAGGTAATTAACATCCCTCTCTTCAAAGCACTTCTGCTCTCTCTGAATGCAAAGCTGAATGCCTCCAGGAGACTCGTAATAGCAATCATGCGAGAACGACAGCACAAAAGGATCTTTTAATGCAGCCGTCAATTTAGCCTGTTCAGCATATTTACCGCTCTCCAGGGGTTTTAACCAGCAAAGGGATTCTTCGTAGAGATCCTTGGGAAGACCCTGTTGATTGCTTACAAAAGATGAGAATCGTGATCCATATTCCGTGGCCATTCTTCCTTCCTTCTTTCCAGCTGCGAGATAATGGAAAAAAGGACAGCATCCAGAGCGGGCAATATCTGGGCAATTGCGCAAATAGAATGATGTGTTGAACCAAGGCGTGGGACTGATGCCTAGCTTGAAGCCAGTGCGCTGGTAATGTTTGTAGCACTCAATGGCAGAGCCTGGTAAGTCGACAGCGTCTAGTCTTTTCTTGAGGAGCTGCTTGCGATAAAATGATGGCTTAATATGCTCGGCGCACTTTTCGATCTGGTAGTTAATGCCATCTTCAATGGTCGTCAAAAGATCTGCTGCCCTTTCCATCAGATCAGGCGGCCCCAGATTGTCGAGGGCTATCAGTTGGCATGCATGCAAAGAAGATATTAGCTGATACTGGTCAAAGAGGCATTTGGCAATCAAATACTGGGCCCATGCTCTGATGTGAGCCGTTTTGGCTTTCGCAAGTTTCAGCAGTATTCTTTTCGCTTCATTGAATGCTCCCGTATCGGCAAGGCCATGAGCCTTTTGAAGATCTTGCTCGAGGGAGTAGACGTCTTCACTTGTCTCAGGCCCCTGGGCCTTCTCTGCGCTAAATATGGGAGTAGCCTGCAATCCTCTTGGCTTAACATCGGGGGATCGGTACTTGGCTTCGTTCTCAACATCTGCCCTCGAAAGGCGAGAAACAACGTCCGCCACCAGCTGTGACTTTGGGTCTCTTGAGGAAGAGAGCTGGTGATATAAAAGGCGCCAGCTACCGATGTCGGATGGATTCTCGAGAATACTCGTTTGAAATTGAGCGAGCTCAGCTTGGGATTGGGATGTCATTGAATGATCTGAGGATGAGGTGGCCGAGGGGCGGATGGCCAGCTATTGACTCCGATTCAATCTGTGCATGAATGTCGGATGCATGATCTGGTCGTGCTTGAATTGTAGTGTAACTCGTGGTTTTCTCTACAGCGCTAGCTCTGCCATATCTGCATAGCAGGGGCTGCCACAGAGCTTCCAGCTCCGCTTCGGCCTCCAGCTGTTACAGCACCTCATCAGCAACATCCAACACCACCCCTGGATCTGCTGTCGCTTGACACCAGTGGCAGCGGGTCGCGGGGCATCAGCTGAGGGGCACTGGAGCAGCTGGCGCTTGCTGCTGGGCCTGCAGGAAGCGCCGCGCCTGCATGCGGCGGCGGCTGTTAATCAGTCCGGTGGGGGCGTTGTTGGGAACGCCCTCAGGGCGCGGCAGGGGAATACCGAGCGACAACCAGCTCTGGAGCTCTCCCAACGACAACAGGCAAAGCCCTGGCGGCAAACCTGCATCCGGCAGGCTTGGGGTAACCCAGCGGGCAAAGCAACCGCTCAGCATGCAGGGGCCGCTCAACTCCCACTGGCTGTAGCCCCCCTCCAGCACGTTGCGGCAGGCCTGCTCCAGCGCAGCCGCCACGAAGGGATGGCGTGGTGTGGCGGCAATGGCATCCAGGTTGAGGCAGTCGAGTGCATCGGTCGCCAGGAGCAGGGATGTGCCGGCCTGCAGCAGTGGTTCAAAGCTGCGTTGTGGTCGGGTGTCCCAGGTGACCGAGAGGCCCCCATGCTGCCAGAGCCGGGCGAGGCGCAGCAGATCGGCCCGCACCCTGGGATCATCCACTGCAAAGCAGGCAGCCCTCACCAGCCTTGGCAGATCCCCCTCGGCCTCCAGGGATTGGGGGCTGGGCGTGATCCACTCCACCAGCCAGCCGGGATGCAGCTGGCGCCAGCGCCGTTCCCGTTCCGTCCGGAATGGACAAGGGCCCGGATAGCGGCTGAGCAGCCAGAGGCGACGTGGAATGGAGGCCCCTGGCTCCGGGGTGAGGCCATCGCTGCCAAACCGCCCGGTCTGGCGGCATTCATGCAACAGGGCAAAGGCGAGCACATTGGCATTGGCGTGCTCCGCGATGCCGGATCGCAGCAGCTGCATCCGCTCAGATGCAGAGGCAAGACCTCCCAACTGCTGCACCAACTGGAGAGCCTCCTGATGGGGCCCCAGTTCCATATGCCAGTTGCGCAGGGGATCGGGAACACGCTTGGCCAGCTCCTCTTCTTCAAACAGGCCGTTGATCCGGCGGCGCATCTGGCCTGCTGCCTTCAGATCTCCGCTCACCGTGGCCAACATCTCTGCCCACTCAAGGGCCTGCTGGCGCTCCAGCAAGGAGGCACTGGCAGGGCCAAGAGCGGCAATCGCCAGAAACAGCGAACGCGCAGTGCCCAGCTGGCCGCGCTGCTGGGCCAGCTGGGCGCTCTGCTGCAGCATCCAGGCGTGGCCGTTGGCTGGGCAGGGAGGCCCCGACTCGGGTATGGCCGCATCGGCTGTGGACCAGGAGGCTGCGAGGGCCCAGAGGGCCGCCAGGGCGATGTCCCCCCTGGCGGCCGGCAAGGCGTGACTCGTCTTCAGGAGGGCTTGCCAGCGCGTGACCTGCAGGTGGTGGCGGAACACTCCCTGATCGGCCTCCACGGCCACCTGCTGCAGCAGCAGTTCGGCGCATTCAGCCTGCAGGCTCCAGTCGCCCATCGGAAGGGCACTCTCGAGCGTGTAGCGGAGCAGTTCAGTGCGCTGCCCCAACACTTCACGTAGGCGGGCTAGCCAGTTGAGGCAGCGCTCGTGGGCGCCTGCTTGCCGGGCTGATTGCAGCAGCTGTTGGGCATGGCCGAGCAGGATCTCCGCGGCAGCGGGATCGGCGGGAACCTCCGGAAACACCGGAAAGGGATCAGGCGAGGGGCCTAGCCACTCCTGAATGTCGTGCTGGAAGAGCCTGATCCAGGCTGGAACAGGCGTGTGGTGCCCCTCCAGGGTCTGCAACAGCTCCAGGGCCTGGCTGCACAAGGGGCTGGGCGGTTCTGAGGTGGTATCCGCCAGTGCTTCATGGATCCAGATGGCGCCGTAGCGGCAGCACTGCTCTTCATGCACGTCAACCCAGTTGGGTTGATCCGGATCATGCTGCTTCAGCCCAGCCAGCAAATGGGCTCCCGCCAGGGCGTGGGCGATCGCCTCGGGGCGATCGCGGTCCGCGAGCTCGAGCATGCGACCGTGACAGGCCAGTGCCAAGCTGAGAATCGACGCACCTCCCCCAGCCTGATGGAGATGGTGGGGGAGGTCGCAGAGGATGCGACTGGCTTGATCAGCGAACAACTCAGACCAGGGCCAAGGCCTCAGCAGAGCACATATCGGCCTGGCTTAAACCAACCAGCTGACGGATCCGATTCGGCAGATTTCGGGCCAGGGGAATCCGGGGTTGCACCAGCATTCGCATATGGCCACCTTTGCCGTAGAGGGCAAGGTATTCGGCATGGTTGTCCCATGCTTCTCTGGAATCATTTTCGCCCGAACGACAGGCGAAATAGGTTTCCGTCAGCAAGCCGTTGGCCCATACCAACCCATGCTCCTCCAGCTCGATCGAGTAATAGGTAACAGTGGGCTCATCCCAGCTCGCCAACTGCCGGATCGTGGTGCCATTGATCAAGGCCTTGGCCTCCACAAGGCAGCCGTCGATCAGAAACGCATGATTCGGACTGCACTGGATAGGCTCCACGGGGCCCAGCTCTCCGAAAGCCCCCGCCTCGATCCGGATCGGCATCTCACCAGTGATGCGGAGATCGATTGCGCGGTAGGAGCTCTCGCCGACAAAGTGCACACGGCGCAGCCCATCGGGCGTCGCCACTAGATCGCCGATGCGCAATCTTTCAACGGGAATGTGGCCTTCGGATGAGCGGATCAGAACTCCTTGCATGAGGCACAATGGAGGAGAAGTAGTTGGGCTAAACTCATTGGAAGTGATGCCGGGATCGATGATCGCATCGCTAAATATGTACTCATTGGCATCAACGGCGCTGACGTAAATAGGGTAATCCACTCCACCGTAATTAACCGAAGTGCCAGTATAGTTATAATCTGTCGTAACTCCTGAGACGGTTACGGTTATTGTTTCGCCCCCGTATACAAATCCGTCGCCGTCCGACAAGTCGTCTGACAATGTGTACGGGCCGGTGACGCCGCTGAGTGATGTGACTGTATTTGGTTGTCCCGCGCCACCGGAAGCAAGGGAAACTCCTGTCTGGTACGTGAAATTAGCGGTTGCCATGAGGCTTGTTCAATTTTATGTATAAACTAGCCTTGGTTGGACTGAGTGTCAAGGCTGGTTTTTGATTCGTGCTCTGGTTTGCTGGCGCTGTGCCGACTCCCGCACCCGCCCCATGGATCAATAAAAATCGGCCTGCACTGCCAACGCCGCGTCGTCGTTGCCGCCAGCCTGCCCGTTGTAGGCGTGCCACAGTGTTTTCTCCCGCGCAATTGGTTCCGGGCTGGTCGCTGGAAAGACCAGTTCGTTGGTTTTGTCCGCCGCATTGGGTTGCAGGATCACCGCTTACACCCCCTGCCGCGCCGTGAGCCAGGTCGAGCGCGGTGGGATCGGCGTTTGGCCCTTCCCCCAGGCAGTGGGTCCAGTGGCGCAGCAGGGGTAACCAAGCCAGCGGGTCCCTGGGCTGAGAGCGCCAAAGTCACCATCAACTCTCTACCAAGGGGAAAGCCCCGCTGCAGACCGGCTCCAGATCCACCAGTACCGCCATCAACTGACGTTGATCGCTGCCATTGGTCGGACACACCAATGGGGCGCTGTTCATCTGGATCACCACCTGGCCTCCGGGTGATCGATCGGGGCGCTGCAGCACGACTGGGTTCAGGCCAGGCTTGAGCGTCTGGCTGCGGGGCTCGTCAGTGTCCAGCTGAATCAACACCCTTGGCTCCTCCGCCTGCAGCCCCTGCTCCGGCAGGTAGAGCCCCAGGCGCAGGCCGTCGGCACACTCCCCTTCCCCCAGCAACTGAATCACCAGCCGGCTCGGTGTCTCCAGCCAGCCATCGCCGTGCAGTCCACTGGAGCTGGCCAGGATCCGCAGAGTCTCCCGGTCCCAGCCCGATAGGGCCGGCAGTCGCCTCGCGCCCAATTGCTGCGGTAGCTCTGAAACACTCGCGTCCAGTGACCACTGCGGCCGGGCCTGCTGCAGCCGAGTGGCCAGCTCTCCCAGCGCGCCCTCCTGCCTTCCCACCAGCAGCACCTGCGGCCCACCGGCCTCCGGCAGCTGCTCCAGCAGCCAGCGCTCCAGATCCCACCACCCCAGCGGCAGCCCCAGCACATCCGCCTGCGGGCTCTCCCCGAGCGCCAGCACCCCATAACCCTTCTGCTGGCAAGTGGTAATCGCCTCAGGGCTGGGCTGCAGTAACAGGGCCAGCGGCCGGCCCAGCAGCTGGCGATCCGCCGCCAGCACCCAGGGGTGGCCCGCCGGCGGTTGCTGCGTATCCAGGGTGGATTGCCACTGCTGCTGCAGCTGCTCCAGGTTGCGCACCTGGTGCGCCTTGAGGCCCTGCTCGGTGCTGCGCGAGTGGCTCAGGCCCTCCAGGTGCAGCACCCGCGCCGCCGGTTGCACCCACACCTCGCGTCCCGCCTGCTGCACCCGCAGGCAGAGGTCGGTGTCTTCCGCGTAGGCCGGCCGGTAGCGCGGATCAAAGCCCTCCAGCTGTTGCCACAGCTCCCGGCGAATCGCCAGAGCACAGCCGCTCACGGTGTCGCATTCCCGTTCATAGGCCAGGGCAAAACCGTGCTCAGGCGGATAGTTGCGGCCGTGGTTCCACACCTGCCCATCGGCCCACACAATGCCGCCCACTTCCTGGGGCCGGCCATCGGCACTCCAGGCCGCCGCCCCCACCACGCCCGCCTCCGGATGGCGCGCCAACGTGTCGGCCAACCGGTCGAGCGCGTGATCGCCCACCAGCACATCATTGTTGAGCAGCAGCAGCAGCTCCCCCCGAGCCAGCGCCGCCGCGCCATTGCACGTGTCCAGAAAGCCCTGGTTCTGCTCGCTGCGCCAGATCCACAACCAGGGCAGCTGCCGCCCCAGCTGGGTGGTGGCATCCGTGGAGGCGTCGTCGGCCACGATCACCTCGAAGCGCGTGCCATTGGCCATCGCCACCAGGCTGCGCAGCGCATTGAGCGTGATCGGCCAGTGGTTGTGCACCGGGATCAGCACACTGATCAGGGGCAGTTCGGCGCTGTCTGGGGGCACCAGCTGCGCCGGCGCCGGCAGCGCCTCCAGGCCCCGCAGCGCCAGGCCGTAATAGAGGAGGCGGAAGGCGCCCTCCGGGTCATGGCGCAGGCAGCGCTGCACATCTGCCCAGCCCGGGCCGCCCGGGAGCAGGTCTGCCATGTCGAGCTCAGGCAGGGCGCCCAGATCACCCATGCGGGGGATGGCGTCTGGGCCTTCCCCCAGGCAGTGGGTCCAGTGGCGCAGCAGCGGCAACCAGGCCAGCGGGTCGCGGGGCATCAGCTCAGGGGGCTGGGGGAAGCAGCTTGGCCAGCTGGCCGGCCATGGCGGTGCGATCAGCCGGAGCCAGGGCACCCAAGCTGCCCAGCACCATCCGCTCATCCAGGGTGAACAGCTTCAGGCGCACCACACAGGGCTGGGGCAGGCCCCCAGCCTGCAGATCCTCAATCGGCCAATCCAGGGGCCAGGCCGATTGGCGCGCCGAGGTGATCATCGCCAGCAACACGTGGCCGCAGGCCTGCTGAAAGCCAGGTTGGGAGAGCACCAACGCCGGCCGGCGCTTCTGGGCTTGCCGATCCGTGAACGGAAACGGCACCCGCACCACCGCAAACCGCTCAAAAGCACTCACAGCTCGGCGAAGGCCTGGTCATCCGCTGCGCTGCTCCATTCGCTCAGCGTGCCCTCCAGCCCCTGCAGATAGGCCACATCGAGCGGGCCTACGGCCCGCACCCGCGCTGATCCATCCTCCAGCTCCCAGCTGAGCTGATCCCCCTGGCGCAGGCCCAGAGCGTCACGCACCGCCTTCGGCACGGTGACCTGCCCTTTGGCGGTGAGTGTGGCTAGCTCCATCGCAAGCCTGGATCGGAGGGGCTCAGCCTAAGACGAAAACCTCCTTGCGGTAAGGCGTCCTTACGGCGCAGAGATCAGCGCTGGGCCTCGATCACCAGCACCCCGGGCAGATCGGAGCCCAGCACCCCGTGCTTCCAGCTGGCGATGTGATGCATCCGCGCCTCAGAGAAACCAGCCTCCTGCAACTGCTCCAGGATGTCCCATCCGGGAATGCGATACACCAGAGATCCATGCGATGGCCGCACAGGATCTCCGTGGAAGTCGGGATCCCCGCTGACCTCGGCCTGTCCGGTTGCGGGGTTGTACACAGCCTTCACAATGGAATCCTGCTGGCCAAAGGCCAACGGGCAGGTGGCGACCAGGCGCCCGCCTGGTCGCAGCACGCGCGCGATCTCCCTGAATGCCAGCTCCAGATCCTGCACATGCTCAAACAGTTCATTGCAGAGCACCAGATCGAAGCTGGCGTCGCCAAAGCTGAGGGCACACAGATCCTGATGGGGGATGTCTGCAAAGGGCTGCTCAGCATCCTCCAGGAATTCACTGCAGATCAGCCGCTCCTCCCCCAGCTGCCGCCGCAGCCACACGGCAAAGCCGGAGAGCGCCTCCACCAGATACACATCCTTCTTGGCCAGCTGCTCCAGCGAGCCGTAGAGCTGCTCCAGCACCACCAGCACGGCCCGGTTGCGGCTGAGCAGGCCGTTGCCAATCACCGACTCGCGGTAGTTCGGCCCCTGGATCTGGATCGCCTCCGGCGGGATGTGCTCACCGGTGAACGGCTCCAGAATCCCCAGGGCCCGGCTCACCTGCACGCAGTCGCCCAGCAATCCCCCCCGCTGCAGCAGCACCGTCAGCTGGGGCTGAAACGCAGCAAAGCTCGTGTGGCATTGGCGCAGGTCGTGCAGCGCCAGCACCCCCTCGCTGGGCATCAGGGCTGGGCGATCAGGAGCCTGCACCGAAACAGCACTGTCACCACTCGGCTGAGTGTAGTCAGCGCGGCTGATCAGGGCCCTTGAGGCCAGTCACCCCCGCCTGCTCCAGGGCGTCCCTCAGGTTCAGCAGCACCGCTTGCCGTTGCACGGCCTCCACAGCCGCTGGCATGGCCCCCTCCTTCTGGGCCTGCACAAACGCCAGGGCCGCCTGCTGCTGCTGCCGGCCCTGCTCCGGCCCCGACTCGATCGTGTGCAGCAACGCCACCCCGTAACGCAGCCACTCCGCCGGGTCGTGGCTCTCCAGCGGATGGGCCGCGATCACCGCCTCCCAGTCGGCCTGCTCAAACGCCTGCTGCGTCATCGTTCGTTGGGCTTGAAGGTCTGCCACTCCACCTGCTCCACGCTGCCCAGCAGCCGATCCGGTGCCTCGCCCACCTGCACGCGCACCAGGTCGGGCCGTCCCGCCAGCACCTGCAGGCCCTCGCCCAGCGCAAAGCGCCGGCGGCCCACCAGCTCGCCCACAAACACGCTTTCGCCGTTGAGCTGGCGCACCTCCAGCCAGCTGGGTTCTCCGGCCTCAAGCTCCAGCTGAGCGGCCGCGGCCGCCGGCGGGGCACTCCTCGGCTGCAGCGCCTGGCGCAGCCCCAGCGCCAGCGCTAGGCCGACGGGCACACCCAGCAGCAACGCGCCGATCTGGCGCCGCGTCGGCCGGGGGCGGGGGATACTGGGCAAGGCCAGGCGTTGAGCCCGATCCGGGCGCTCCTCCAGCTCCTGCAGGCGTTCGGCCAGGGCCCGCAGCTGCCGCTGAAGCTCGGCCGTTTCAGCCGCCTCCTGCTCGGCCTGCCGCTGTAACTGCTCCCGCAAGGCCTGCAGCTGCGCGCTGGGATCGGCGCTGCTCTCCATGAACTCCATCAACCCGCCAGCAGGGGCGCCAGCTCGGGCGCATGGATGGGCGCATTCCCAGCCAGAACAGCAGCCAGATCCTGATCCAGCATCTCCTGCAGTAGCTCGTGGCGTATCTCGGCGCTCAACGTAGCCGGATGGCGCCGCTCCAGCCGCAGCAGCACCCACCACGCACCGAGCTGCAGCGGGCCCTGCACGCCCCCGGGCTCCAGCGGCTCCAGGGCCTCCCGCAGGCTGGCCGTCAGGCCACGCAGCAGCCGCGGGCCCACGAGCCCCACCGCAGCCCCATCCGCCGGGAGATCCTCTCCGGCCCGCAACGCCGGCAACAGCCGTTCAGCTCCGGCACGATCCGCCACCCGCACCAGCGTGAACTCCACCTCCACCAGCAGCTCCGGCCGGGCCGCCAGATCGGCCTCCAGCCGGGGGCCATACACCTGCTCGCACCAGCCCTCCAGCTCCTGCTGGGGCCCCAGCGCCCGCCGCAGCCGCTCCAGCGGCGGCTCTGGGCCCTCAGCAGCGCTCTGCTCAGCGCTGAGCCGTTGTTCAAGCTGCCCCAGCTGCTGATCGAGCTCCGCGTAGCGGGCCTGCTGGCGATCGCGTCGGACCTGCAGGCTCTCGCCCAGCTGATCGAGCCGGCGCTGGATGGCAAGCCGCTCGGCCCGTGGTGATCGCAGTGCCATGGCCGGACTCAACGGGCAAAAATTTAGCGGTGGCAGCGGCAGCGGGGTTCAGGTGGCCGTGAGCAGCGCCAGCACCGCCTCCGGCTCCACCTCCAGATCGGGGTAATTGGGCCCCTGATCGGTGCTCAACGCCCCACCCACATGGATGCGGTGGTCGATCCCCAGCCGCGCGGAGATCAGCGCGAACGACAGCGTGCCGTTGCCCTCGGCCATCAGCTCCAGCGCCACCTGCGGTGCCGCGCCGGCGAACAGCAGATGCGTGAAGCCGGCCCCATGGGGCCCCAGCACCGTGCGGTGGCTGCCCACCAGCTCCGCCTGCTCCCGCACCCCCAGACCCTCCAGCCCCTGCACCACCTGCAGCCGTGGCGTGTGCTGCAGCAACGCCCCGATCAGGGCCTCCTCCCCGCGCACCCGCCGCCGGCTGCGGCGGCCCAGGTACAACACACTGTCCGGCGGCGCCGCCGCCGGCCGGGCCTCCACCAGCTGCCGCACCCAGCCCATCGCCAGGCCGCTGCAGCGCAGCAGCGGATGGGTATGGCCCGCCCGGCGCAGATAGAACAGCCGCTGCACCGTCAGCTCCAGCCCCGGCTCCAGCGGCACGATCGGATGGCCGCAGCGTTCGCCCACCCGGGCCAGCAGCTCCCGCTGAAACGGCTGGCTCGGCGGTTCGATCACGATCGGGATCCGCCGCCGGCACTCCCCCGCCAGGGCGATCTTGGGCAGCAGATCACACACGAAGTGGCAGAAGTTCGTGGCGTCGAGGTCGTCGCACACCAGAAAGGCTTCCGCCAGCGCCTCCCGTCGCTGTGGCTCCCCGGGCGCCGTCACCCCCGCCGCCGCCAGCGCACCACCCGCCAGCGGCCAGTAGGCGCTGCTGCCATCGGCCACCACCCCACCCTCCTGCAGCAGCAGGTGATGGCCCTGCCACTCGCGCACCACGCCTTGCTTGAGCAGCGCCACCTCCAGCGTCTGCGGGCTGGCCTCCAGCCCCGGCAGCCCTCCCCGCACCGGAAAGTGCAGCCGCTCTGGAGCGTCGCAGCGCACCGCGTAGGCCAGATCCAGCGGCGTATCCAGCCGCAGGGCGGTGGCCGTGGCCTCCGTGCTGCAGCGCGGCAGGCTCGCCGCCCCTGCGGCCACGGCCTGCCGGGCCGCCTCGGCCGCCCCTTCGCCCCAGATGGCCGTGCTCACCCCCAGGCTTCGGTTGTGTTCCAGCAGGGCGGCCAGCAGGGCCTCGCGCCCCATCGCTCAGCCCTCCCCCGCCAGCCAGCCGGCCAGGGGTCGGCCGCTGCTCAGGGCCGCCACGCCGTAGCGCTGGTGCGCCGCCCGCAGCAACGGCAGCCGGTAGGCGCCGCAATCCGCCAGCAGCACTGCAAACGGGCGCTGCCGGTAGAGCCCGTCCACCGCCTCCAGCAACACGGCCAGGCTCTCGTCCATCCCGCTGGCCGGCCGGGCCGGCCAGCGGCTCGCCGGCGTTTCGAGCACCCGCAGCCCGAAGGGGTCGCCGCGGAAGCAGCGGCCAGCCCGATGGGCCGCCTGCACCGCCGCGGCCTGGTCGCCCACGTAGAGCACCTCCAGGCCACCCAGCTCCGCCAGCAGCTGCTCGGGCGCCGGCGGGGCCCCGAGCGCCGGCAGCGGGGCCTGCCCCTCGCCCACCAGCTCCTGCGCCGTGGCCAGCCACAGGCCAAGGCAACCGGCGTCATCGGTCCACAGCTCGGCCTCCTGCAGCGCCAGCACCGCCTCCTGGCCCCAGGCCCGCAGGCTCTCCAGGGGCCCGTGGCTGCTGGCGTAGAAGCCCTCCTCCCGATACAGCCGGCGCAGCGCCTCCAGCGGCGGCGGGCACTGCATCCACGGCAGCTCCTGCCGTTGCGCCCAGAACTCCGGGTTCTGATGTTCCCGCCGCAGCTCCGCCAGCGCCGGCGCCAGGGCATGGGGATCCGCCAGCAGCGGCCCCAGCACCGCCAGTTCGCTGCTGGCCAGCTCCACCACCAAACTGTGCTGCCAGTCGAGCGGAGGCAGGGGCTGCAGGCGGTCGCCCAGGCACCGCTGCCAGGCCGCCGCCCCGTAGGCCAGCCGCTCAAACGCCAACGGGCTCAACCGCCCCCCCCGCCGCCAGAACGGCTCCAGCGCCGCCGTGAGCGCCTGGGCCGCCGGCAGGGCCCGGCTTCCCTTCGGCAGGTGCCACACGAAGTCGTCGAGGGCCTCCTCGATCGCCCCGAACTCCGCCGCCAGCAGGGGGCCCAGATCCAGCTGCAGCGGGGATGGCTCCGCCCCCACCGGCAGCAGCACCAGCGTGGCCACACCGGGTTCGAGTGGGGTGGCCAGCTCCGCCGGCTCGGGGATGGCCGTTACGGAGGAGGCCGGGGCTGGGGCCCGTGGGCCCAGCTGGGGCGCCAGCAGCTCCAGGGCCAGGCGCGCCCGGGTCAGAGCCACCGCCAGGGGGGCCTGGGGATCGGCGGCCCCGGGCAGCCGCTCCAGCCACACGATCAGCTGCAGCTGCCCCTCCACCGGGGGCTCCGGCCCGTCGAGCAGCTGCGTGGCCTCCGCCGCCAGCAGCTCCCGAACCTGCAGGCCCACCCACACGGGCGCCGGATCGAGCAGATCCCCCAACCGCAGCAGCAGCTCCAGCGCTCGCTTGCGGGCAAGATCACCGCCGACGGCCGGCTGCGCCGCCAGGTCGCGCCAGAACGCCGCGCCGTCCTGCACCAGCTGCTGCTCCAGCACCACCAGCCAGTCGGGGGGGGTGAACGGCAGACCATGGGCCCGCAGCAGGCGCCCGCACAGGCGCCAGCAGATCTCCGCCCGCAGCAAGGGCTCCGGCGGGTCGGCGCTGAGGCTGTTCACCGCCGGATGCACCGCCGCGGTGAGCTGGGCCAGCAGTTCCCCGTAGCGCGCCCAGAACAGCGCCGCCCGATCCGGCAGCGCCGCCGCCAGCGGCCCCACCAGCGCCAGCAGGGCATCGTGGTGCTCGAGCGCCTCAAGCCACCGGCCCGCCTGGTAGGCGTCTTCACAGCAGCGCAGCGTCACCTCGGCCAGTTCCCCCGTCAGGGGCAGCTGCTGATCCGCCGGCTGGGGCGAGGCCTGCAGATCCCGCAGCAGGGCCAGCCGCGCCTCCGGGGTGAGCGGCAGGGTCCGCAGGCGCTCGAGCGACAGCCACAGGCCACCACCGGAGCTGGCCGCGGTTGGAGTCGGGGCCGTCGGAGGTGGGGGCTCAGAGCTGGTGCTCAGGGATTGGCGTCCCGTCATGGGCTGATTATGGGCGAACCAGCGGAATCACCCTGCGGTCCGAACCGGCAGCCCGATGGGGCCTGGGCGGATTGGGCATGATGGCCCCATTGCGTCCTGCGCTTCCATGGCCGAGGCCGCGGCCGGCAGCCCCCTCAGCAGCCTCCCCAGCGAACTCGCCGGATTCGAGCGTGGCCCCTATCTCGGCCAGCTGGAGGGCTTCACGGCGGCCGGGGGGCTGAGCGGCTGGGCCTGCCGCTGGCCGCCCGAGCCGGCCCCCCTGGAGCTCAACCTCACCCTGGAGGATCTGCTCAATCCCTCCCGGCGCTGGGTGCTGGCCCGGCTGATCGCCCAGCGCCCCCGGCCCGACCTGCTGGCCAGCGGCCTCACCCCCGCCTGCGGCTTCCTCTTCCTCGGCCATTCCGGCGTGGAGCTGCCCCCCCCCAGCAAGGGCCTGGTGGTGCGCGCCTTCTTCGATCCGGAGCGGCGCTTCGAACTGCCCGGCAGCCCCCTGCACCTCGATGGCGAGCGCTACGCCACCCTCCAGGAGCTGTGCCGCACCGGCCTCGGGCGCCGGGCCCGCCTCAGCGGCCTCGAAGGCCTCCTGGTGCGCGGCTGGGCCACGGGCACCACACCGTTGCAGCTGCGCATCGATGCGGGCGAACCCCAGCCCATCGCCCCCCCCGATCCCCTGCCTCCTGGGGAATGGCCGTTCCAGCTGCCCCTGCCCCCCGCCCTCTGCGATGCGGGCCTGCATCACCTGCAGCTGGAAACCCAAACCGGTGACGCCATCGATGAGCGGCTGGAGATCTTCCCCTGCCAGCTCAGCGCCTGGCCGGCGCTGCTGGAACACAGCCGGCCGCCGTTCCCCGACCACCTCGCCCCCCTAGTGCGAGAACGCCACCGCAGCCTGCAGGGCTGGCTCCAGCTCGCCGACCGGGGCATCGGCCCGCTGCCCGCCCAGCTGCCCCTCTGGCAGCGACTGCTCAGCCAACCGTTGCGTCGGGATGACGAACCCGGCAGCCGGGCCCTCCCCGAGGGCACCGAGCCCGGCCCCGATGGCAACCCTGCGGCTCGAGCGCCCCTGCAGCTGCCACTGGCGGCCGAGCCCCAGGTGTCGATCGTGATCCCGGTGCATGGCCACTACGCCGTGACCCGCCGCTGCCTGGCGGCGATCGCCTACGCCCCCACCGCCATCCCCTACGAGCTGATCGTTGTGGACGACGGCTCCCGCGACGACACCGCCGCCTGGCTGGCCGCCGAGGCCCCCGGCGTGCGGGTCGTGCGCCACGACTTCGCCCGCGGCTTCAACCAGGCCTGCTGCAGCGGCGCCGCCAGCGCCCGCGGCGCCTTCGTGGTGCTGCTCAACAACGACACCGAACCCTGTGCCCACTGGCTCGAGGAACTGCTCGATCCCTTCCGGCGCTGGCCCGACACCGGCCTGGTGGGGGCCCAGCTCGTGTGCGCCGATGGCCGCCTCCAGGAGGCCGGCGGGATCGTGTGGGGCAATGGTGAGCCCTGGAACTACGGCCGCGGCGGCAACCCCTACGACCCCCGCTACGCCTACGCCCGCCAGATCGACTACGCCAGCGGCGCCGCCCTGGCCATCCGCGCCCAGGTGTGGCGCCAGGTGGGCGGCTTCAGCCCGGAGTTCTCCCCCGCCTACTACGAAGACACCGATCTGGCCTTCAAGGTGCGCCAGGCCGGCCTCAGCGTGCGCTACGCCCCCCTGGCCCGGGTGATCCACCACGAGGGGGTGAGCAACGGCAGCAACACCGAGGCGGCCGAAGGGCTCAAGCGCTACCAGGCCATCAACGCCCCCCTGTTCGCCCAGAAATGGGCCGCCGCCTTCGACGGCCCCCAGGAGCCCAACCTCCCCGACGCCGAACGCATCAAAGACCGCGGCATCGTGGGCCGCGCCCTCTTCCTCGACCACGACACCCCCAGGCCCGACCGCGATGCCGGCAGCCATGCCGCCCTGGTGGAGATGGAGCTGGTGCAGGCCCTGGGCTGGAAGGTGACCCTGCTGCCCGCCAACCTCGCCTGGCTCGGGGCCTACACCGAAGACCTGCAGCGCCGCGGCATCGAGGTGATCCATGCCCCCTTCGTGCTGTCGCTGGAGCAGTTCCTGCGCCAGCGTGGCGCCGAATTCGAGCTCATCTACATCACCCGCTACAGCGTGGCCGCCGCGGCCCTGCCCGTGATCGCCCGCCACGCGCCCCAGGCCCGCCTGCTCTTCTGCAACGCAGACCTGCACCACCTGCGCCAGCTGCGCGCCGCCCGCGCCGAAGGGCTCAGCGGTGAGGCCGCCGAGGCCGCCTTGGCCCAGGTGGAGGAGGTGAAGCGCCAGGAGCTGGCCGTGATCCAGCAGGTGCACCTCACCTTCAGCTACTCCGAGGTGGAGCGGGCCGTGATCGAAGCCGAGACCCTCGGCGCCGCCCCCACCGCCGCCTGTCCCTGGGTGGTGGAGGCCCCGGAGCAACCCGCTCCCCTGCAGGGTCGCCAGGGCCTCGCCTTCCTCGGCAGCTACGGCCATCCGCCCAACCGCGATGCGATGGCGAGCTTCCTCGCGGAGGTGTGGCCCGCCCTGCACCAGCGCCAGCCCAGCCTGCGCCTGCACCTCTACGGCAGCGGCCTCAGCCGTGAACTGGCCCAGCAGTGGGGCGCCAGCCCCGGCGTGGAGGTGGAGGGCTGGGTGAGCGATCCCGCCATCGTGTACGCCCGCCACCGCCTGTTCATCGCCCCCCTGCGCAGCGGCGCCGGCCTCAAGGGCAAGGTGGTGGCCGCTGCAGCCCACGGCATCCCCCAGGTGCTCAGCCCCCTGGCCGCCGAGGCCACCGGCCTGCGCCACCGCCAGGAGATCTGGATCGCCCGCACCCCCGGCGAGTGGCAGGAGGCCATCGAGCGGCTCTGCCACGACGACGCCCTCTGGCACCAGCTCAGCGGCGCCGCCCACCACTACGCCCGCTCCACCTGGAGCCGGGAGCAGGGGCTGGCCCTGATGGCCGAAGCCCTGCAACGCCTCGGCCTACCAGCCCACACCCGATGACAGCGTCCTCACCCCGGACCAACCTTCCCGAACCCCTCTCGGGCCTGCCCGAACCGGCCGTGGTGGAACTCGGCCACCAGCGCCCCTGGCTCACCCTCACGGAAGCCAACCGCCTGCTCCGCCAGCACGAGCAGCTGGCCCCCTCCCTGGCCCGGGCCTGGGTGCTCGACGAGCTGCTGGCCGCCATCCCCCTCACCCCGGAACGGGAACAGGAGCTGCTGCGCGACTGGGAACACCGCCGCCAGCTGGACGACCCCGAGGCCCTGGCCCGCTGGCTGCACAAGGCCCGCCTCAGCCCGGCCGACCTTCCGGCCCTGGCCTGCCGCGCCGAGCGCCTGGCCCGCTTTCGCCAGCATCGCTGGGGGGATGAGGTGGAGATGCACTACCTGCGCCGCAAGGCGGAGCTCGACCGGGTGGTCTATTCCCTGCTGCGGGTGCCCGATCGCGCCCTCGCCGACGAGCTGCACCAGCGCATCGCCGAGGGGGAGGCCGATTTCACCGATCTGGCCGTTGAGTTTTCCACGGGCCAGGAACGCCACACCCGCGGCGTGATCGGCCCCCTGCCCATGGCGATGGCCCACGCCGAGATCGCCAGCCGCCTGCGCATCGGCCAGCCCGGCCAGCTCTGGCCGCCCTTCCCCGTGGCCGATGTCTGGGTGGTGCTGCGCCTGGAGGAACGTCTCCCCACCCGCTTGAACAGCGAAACCAGGTCCCGCATGATGGAGGAACTCTTCAAGGCCTGGCTCGACGAGCGCGTCGAGCTCCTCCTGGCCGGCGAGCCCCTGCCGGCCCTGCCAGCCATGCCCGCGGCCACGGAGGTTCTGCCCAGCCCATGACCTCCACCTCCGCACCGCCACTCCTACGGACCTTTGAACCCTTTGATCGGCTGCCCGAACCGATCGGCACCCTGATCGACCCCCTGCTGGAGCCCTGCCGCTTCCGGCTCGGCCAGACGGTGCTGCTGCCCGACGTGCACCCCAAGGGCGTGCTGCTCATCCGCAGCGGCCAGCTGCGCAGCCTGGCCCCCGCCCCCCGCGGCAGCGGCCTGCGCACCATCGAGCGGCTCGGCCCCGGTGCCGTGGCCGGCTGGGTGGGCCTGTTGCGCCAGAAGCCCTGCGAGCAGCTCCGCGCCACCACGGAGGTGGACGCCCTGCTCCTGCCGGCCGCGCCCTTTGCGGAGCTGCTCGCAGGCCACCCCTCCCTGGCCGCCGCCTTCCAGCAGCGCCTCGCCGCCAGCGAACTGCATGCCCTGCTGCTGGCCCTGGCGCCCCATCACCCCTGGGCCCTGGACCAGCTGGAGGCCTGGCCAGCGCCCCTGGGCCGCAGCTGTGTGCGCAGCCTGATGCCGGGCCCGGAAACCGGCCTGGCCCTCCCCCCCGGCTACGGCTGGTTCGCCAGCAGCGGCCTTCCCCTGGGAGCCCCCTGGCCCAGCGACCCGGCCC
>NZ_JAGQBX010000055.1 GCF_024345855.1 Synechococcus sp. GreenBA-s
GCCGCCGCCGCCGAAACAGCCTCCACCGAAGCCGCCCCCGCCCCGGGCCTGGGCGGGGGCCAGCAGCAGGCTGCTGCCGACCAGAGGAGCGGCCAGCAGCAGCGCGGCCAGGGTGCGGCGGATCCGGGGTGCAGAGGGTCGCGGGGAGGGTGTCATGGGAGGGAGTGGCAAGGCTCACCCCTGCTCTTAGCAACGCCGACGCCCTGGAGCTCAGCGAAGGCCTGCGGGCACCGCTTGGTTGTCGTCTGGGGGCCTCCCCAGGGCGTCACCTTGAAGGAAAGGATCGGTTTGCTTCCCACGCCGGTTCGGCCTGCCCAACCTGGGGGGTGAGGCCCGAACCGATGGGTACGGCCCTCCCCTGGGGCGAAGGCGTTCGCCCTCCATACGGTTCCTTCAGCGCAGTCCGCCCAGGAGGTACAACCCATGCATCCCACCGCCGACCTGTTCACCGAGAAGGCCTGGGGCGCCATCGTGGCGGCCCAGCAGCTGGCCCAGCAGAAGCGCCAGCAGCAGATGGAGAGCGAGCATCTGTTCGCCGCCCTGCTGGCCCAGCAGGGCCTGGCCGGCCGCATCCTGGAGAAGGCCGGCGTGGAGGTGGGCACCCTCAGCCAGCGGGTGGAGGCCTACATCGCCGGCCAGCCGAGCCTGACCACGGCCCCCGAGAGCGTGTATCTGGGCAAGGGCCTCAACGCCGTGCTCGACGCCGCCGAGAAGGCCAAGACCGACTTCGGCGACAGCTACATCTCGATCGAGCATCTGTTGCTGGCCCTGGCCGGCGACGAGCGCTGCGGCCGCCAGCTGCTCTCCCAGGCCGGCGTGGACGCCCAGAAACTCAAGACCGCCATCGAAGCCGTGCGCGGCAGCCAGACCGTGACCGACCAGAACCCCGAAGGCACCTACGAATCCCTGGAGAAGTACGGCCGCGATCTCACCAAGGCCGCCCGCGAGGGCAAGCTCGATCCGGTGATCGGCCGCGATGAGGAGATCCGCCGCACGATCCAGATCCTCAGCCGCCGCACCAAGAACAACCCGGTGCTGATCGGTGAGCCCGGCGTGGGCAAGACGGCGATCGTGGAGGGCCTGGCCCAGCGGATCGTCAACGGCGACGTGCCCCAGGCGCTGCAGAACCGCCAGCTCGTGTCGCTCGACATGGGCGCCCTGATCGCCGGCGCCAAGTACCGCGGCGAGTTCGAGGAGCGGCTCAAGGCCGTGCTCAAGGAGGTGACCTCCTCCGAGGGGCAGATCGTGCTGTTCATCGATGAGATCCACACCGTGGTGGGGGCCGGCGCCAGCGGCGGCGCCATGGATGCCAGCAACCTGCTCAAGCCGATGCTCGCCCGCGGCGAACTGCGCTGCATCGGTGCCACCACCCTCGACGAGCACCGTCAGCACATCGAGAAGGATCCGGCCCTGGAGCGCCGCTTCCAGCAGGTGTTCGTCGACCAACCCACCGTCGAGGACACCATCTCCATCCTGAGGGGTCTCAAGGAGCGCTACGAGGTGCACCACGGCGTGCGCATCGCCGACAACGCCCTGGTGGCTGCAGCGGTGCTCTCCAGCCGCTACATCGCCGATCGCTTCCTGCCCGACAAGGCCATCGACCTGATGGATGAATCGGCGGCACGCCTCAAGATGGAGATCACCTCCAAGCCGGAGCAGATCGATGAACTCGATCGCCGCATCCTGCAGCTGGAGATGGAGAAACTCTCGCTGGGGCGCGAGTCTGATGCCGCCAGCAAGGATCGGCTGGAACGCCTGGAGAAGGAGCTGGCCGAGCTGCGCGAGCAGCAGAGCGCCCTCAATGCCCAGTGGCAGGCGGAGAAGGGCTCGATCGATGAGCTGGGCGCCATCAAGGAGGAGATCGAGCAGGTGCAGCTGCAGGTGGAGCAGGCCAAGCGCAACTACGACCTCAACAAGGCCGCCGAACTCGAATACGGCACCCTGGCCGGGCTGCTCAAGAAGCTCGCCGCCAAGGAGGAGGAGCTCAATGCCAGCGGCAGCGACAAGACCCTGCTGCGCGAGGAGGTCACCGAAGACGACATCGCCGAGGTGATCGCCAAGTGGACCGGCATCCCGGTGGCCAAGCTGGTGCAGAGCGAGATGGAGAAACTGCTCCACCTCGAGGATGAACTGCACACCCGCGTGATCGGCCAGGAGAAGGCCGTCACGGCCGTGGCCGATGCGATCCAGCGCTCCCGTGCCGGCCTGAGCGACCCCAACCGGCCGATCGCCAGCTTCCTGTTCCTCGGCCCCACCGGTGTGGGCAAGACCGAGCTCTCCAAGGCCCTGGCCTCGCAGCTGTTCGACAGCGAGGAGGCGATGGTGCGCATCGACATGAGCGAATACATGGAGAAGCACGCCGTCAGCCGCCTGATCGGCGCCCCTCCCGGCTACGTGGGCTACGAGGAGGGCGGCCAGCTCACCGAAGCGGTGCGCCGGCGTCCCTACGCCGTGATCCTGTTCGACGAGGTGGAGAAGGCCCACCCCGATGTGTTCAACGTGATGCTGCAGATCCTCGATGACGGTCGCGTCACCGATGGCCAGGGCCGCACGGTGGACTTCACCAACACCGTGCTGATCCTCACCAGCAACATCGGCAGCGCTTCCATCCTCGATCTGGCCGGCGATCCGGCTCGCCATAGCGAGATGGAGCGTCGGGTGAACGAGGCCCTGCGGGGACACTTCCGGCCCGAGTTCCTCAACCGGCTGGATGAAACGATCATCTTCCACAGCCTCAGACAGGAGGAACTGCGCCAGATCGTGGAGCTGCAGGTGCAGCGCCTGACCAAGCGGCTGGAGGAGAAGAACCTGGGCCTCGCGCTCAACGCCGATGCCCTCGACTGGCTGGCCGGCGTCGGCTACGACCCGGTGTACGGTGCCCGGCCGCTCAAGCGCGCCATCCAGCGCGAGCTGGAGACGCCGATCGCCAAGGGGATCCTGGCGGGTCAGTTCACCGGTGGCCACACCATTGCGGTGGATGTGGAGACCGCCGGCGAGCAGAAGCAGCTGCGCTTCCAGCAGACCGATCCGGCCAAGCTGCCGGTGCTGGTCTGAGCCTCAGGCCAGCGGAGGGGGCACGGGGCCGATCACGAACCCCGATGGCCCCCACTGCACGGTGCAGACGTAGCGGTTGGAGCTGTCGATCACCATCTCGGTGCAGTTGGTGCTGGTGATGCGGGCCCCTGGCGGCATCCAAAGGGTGGCGTTCTGGATGGCATTCTCCCGGCTCATCAGCGAAGCGGCGGTGCCGCCATCGGCCCGGGCCTCACCCGGCAGCAGCACGGCAGCCGCGGTGGCTGCCGCTGCCGCGAGCCGGGCGGTGACGGCAGTGAGCCGGGCGGGAGTCGCAGAGCTGTGGGCCATGGGACCTGGCGGGTTCTGACCCGGTGGCAGCGGATCGGGCGGCCTTTGGCGATCACCTGCCGCTGGGCGCCTGCGGGTGAATCAGCTCACCGCGTGGCGCCGGCGGTGCCAGGCCCAGGCGTGCTCCAGGATCACATCCAGCTGGGGATAGCGCGGCGACCAGCCCAGCTCCTGCCGCGCCTTCTCGGCTCCGGCCACCAGCTGGGGCGGATCGCCGGCCCGCCGCGGGGCCACGTGGGCCAGCAGGCCCCGGCCGGTGACGGCCTTGGCCGCCTCGATCACCTGCTGCACCGAATAGCCGGTGCCGTTGCCCAGGTTGTAGACCAAGGGCTCAGGGCTGCCGGGCTGGTTGAGCAGTCGCCCCAGTCCCAGCACGTGGGCCTCGGCCAGGTCGCTCACGTGGATGTAGTCGCGGATGCAGGTGCCGTCGGGGGTGGGGTAGTCGTCGCCGAAGATCTGCAGGTAGGGCCGGCGGCCCGCCATCACATCCAGCACCAGCGGGATCAGGTGGGTCTCGGGGTTGTGGTCCTCGCCGAGATCGCCATCGGGATCGGCTCCGGCGGCGTTGAAGTAGCGGAAGATCACGCTGGGCAGTCCATAGGCGGCGCCGAAATCGCGCAGCAGCTGCTCCACCATCGCCTTGCTGCGGCCATAGGGATTGATGGGCTGCTGCGGGTGGTCCTCGGTGATCGGCACCTGCTGGGGCACGCCGTAGGTGGCGCAGGTGCTGGAGAACACGATCGGCATCGGCCCGCTGCTGCCGTCAGCGCGCAGCCGGTGCTGGGGAACGTCCACCAGGGTCTCCAGCAGCACCAGGGTGTCGGCCAGGTTGTTGCGGTAGTACTTGGCCGGATCACTCACCGACTCGCCCACATAGGCATAGGCGGCGAAGTGCAGCACGGCTCCCACCGGCTCCCCCAGGGCGCACGGATGGCGGCCGGACAGCACCGCCTCCAGCAGGGCCCGATCGCCCACCTGGCCCTCCACCAGCGGCACGCCGAGGCCGGCCACGATGTCGCGGTGGCCGTAGACGAGGTTGTCAAGCACCACCGGGCTGTGGCCGGCCCGCTGCAGGGCGCGCACGGCGTGGCTGCCGATGTAGCCGGCGCCGCCGGTGACCAGGACCTTCATGAACTGCGGGTGGGGGCGAGGGGGAAGCAGCCCGCCATCATCGACCGGCCAGCACCGCATCGATCCTCCGGGCCAGCTCCAGATCCAGGGCCGTGAGGCCGCCGGCGTCGTGGGTCGTCAGATCGATCACCACCCGGTTCCAGACGTTGCTCCAGTCCGGGTGGTGGCCCAGCCCCTCGGCGATCAGGGCCACCCGGGCCATGAAGCCGAAGGCGGCCGCGAAGTCGTCGAACTGGAGGGTGCGGTGCAGCTTGCCGTCGCGCAGCTGCCAGGCCGGCAGGGCGACGGGCAGGGCGGCGAGCTCGTCTGGGGTGAGCAGGGGGGTGGCCATGGCCGGGCTTGCGAAGGGACTGGGGGAATGGGGAGTGGAGCTCGGGCCCTCAGGTCTGGGCCTCCAGGGCCAGATCGTGGAGCCGGTCGATCAGCAGGTCCAGCTCGGTGTCCTGCCCGGGGTCGCCGCCGAGGGCCTGGCGCTGTTGCACCGCGCTGGCCAGCTGCTCGGCCTGGCGCCGCGCCGTGGGGTTGGCCGGCTGGCTGGTGCTGGGGCCAGGGCCGGATCCGGGTGCCGCCGGCGGGCTGGCTGGGGCGCTGGCCAGCTGCAGCACCAGAACGCGCAGATCCCGGATCTCCTGGCGCAGGGCGCGGATCTCCATGGCGAGGGCGTCGAGCCCGCATGGCTCCCCCTCAGCTCCGGCGGCTGACGCCGCTGCCCAGGCCCGCGAACGCGCTGCCTCCCACTGGTCCCGTTCCCCCATGGCGATCACCGCCGCACCGCCATCAAGGTAGGAACCGGCTAGGCGCCGATCAGGTGCAGGCTGAGCCTGCGCCGTTGCGGCTGGGCCCGGTGCTCCCACAGGTACACGGCCTGCCAGGTGCCCAGCAGCAGCCGACCGCCGTCGAAGGAGAGGCTCAGGCTCGTGGCCGTCAGGGCCGTGCGGATGTGGGCCGGCATGTCGTCCGGGCCCTCGTCGTCGTGCAGCCAGGGCCGCAGCGCGCCCTGGCCGCTGATCGGCCGCACCCCCTGCTGGGGCACCAGGGCCCGCAGGTAGGCCGCCAGGTCGACCAGCACCCGCGGATCGGCGTTCTCATTCACCGTGAGCGAGCAGCTGGTGTGCTGCACGGCCAGCACAGCAATCCCCTGGGCCAGGCCGCTGCGGCCGACCTCGGCATCGAGCCGGGCGGTGAGGTCGTTGAAGCCCTCGCCGTGGGTCTGCAGGGAGAGGCTGGTGAGGATCTGGCGCACGGGTGGGGTCAGGGCTTCTCGCGCAGGCCGCGGAACAGCTGATCCGACTTGTCGGCATCGGAGCCGTCCAGGGGGATGCCGGTATCGGCGCTGAAGCGGGCTCCGTTGACCTGCAGGCCCGAGCGGCTGAGCTGCAGCCAGCCCCGGGCGAACGCCAGGCCCACCAATGCCAGGGCCGCCAGGGTGAGGATCCTGCGCATGGATCGACACTAGCGATGGCCGCCGGGGTGGGCCAGCCATCGGCCAGAGCTGGCGGTGGACTCCGGCGCCGATAGCGTGTGGGCCCCTGCCGCCGGCCGATGCCCGCGCCTGCCCTGCCTGCCCTGTCTGCCCGTAGCCGCCTGGCCCGCGTCCTGCAGCTCTCCGCCCTTCTGGGCCTGGCGCTCGCCCCCTTGGCCCTGGCCCCCGCCGCCAGGGCCCAGCGGGTGGTGCCCAGGCTGCAGGCGCTCTGTCCGCTGGGCTACGTGGACATGCTCAACGGCAAGTGCTCCACCTTGGGGCTGATGCGCTACACGGTGATGCCCACCAACGGGCAGCCCTGCCTGGAGGGTTGGATGAACGTGGGCGGCGGCTACTGCCGCAAGAAGTGAGCGGCCCCAGCGCTGGCGTTCGGGTCCGGCCCCACAGCTGAAGTGCTGGTCCTGGCCCTGCGGCTGCTCGCGTGGCGGCCTGCCTAGCCTGCCGCGATGGCTGAGCTCACCCTCCTCTACGACGGCGGCTGTCCCCTCTGCGTGCGGGAGGTGCGCTGGCTGGGGCGCCGCGACCGGGCCCTCCACGGCGAGGAGCTCCGGCTGACCTTTGTGGACATCGACCAGCCCGGCTACGACCCCGCCGCCTACGCCGGCGTGACCTACCGCCAGGCCATGGGCCGCATCCATGCCATCGCCGCCGACGGCAGCGTGTTGCAGGATCTGGCCGTGTTCCGCGCGGCCTACCGGCTGATCGGCCTCGGCTGGCTCTACGCCCCCACCGGCTGGCCGCTGCTCGGGCCCCTGGCCGAGGGGCTCTACCGCCTCTGGGCCGAGCGGCGCCTGTGGCTCACCCGCCGGCCGGATCTGGACAGCCTGTGCCGTTGCCGCAGCGGAGCCGCAGCCTGCCTCGCGTCGGCGGAGCCCCTCAGAAGCGGCGGTTGAGCTGGGCGGTGGAGAGCTGGGTTTCCCGCAGCAGCAGCAGCAGCGCCCCCATCAGGCTGGCCATCGCCACCACGAACAGCGGCACCACGATGGCCGCCAGATCCAGAACGGCCACGGCGCTCACAAAGGTCACCGACACCACCGCCGCCACCAGCAGCCCCGTGAGCGTGGCGCACTGCATCGCCCGCCCCAGCAGCGCCATGCGGCGCTTCTGAATCCCCATCTCCAGGTGCAGGGGCTCCCGTTCGGAGGGGGAGCCGCCGCTGGCTTCGCTGCGGCCGAGCTGGTCCTGCATGGCGCGGGCCCGGTCCACCACCCGCGACAGCCGGTTCGCCAGAACCCCCAGCAGGCCGGAGATGCCCGTGAGCAGGAATACCGGGCCCACCGAGAGCTGGATCGCCCGTGCCAACCCCAGCACCGGCGCATGGGCGTCGGGCTCGGCGATGGCGGCCAGCAGGGCGAGGGGAGCGGGCAGCGGCGGCATCGGCAGGGCAGTGGCGGGGCAGCGAACGGTGGCGGGTCCGGTTGGCCCGCCGGAGCCGGCGCACTCGGAAGTCAGAGCACCGGGTCGCCGACTGTCAGTGTGGAGCCCCTGCCCCAGCCCCGCCGAGCCCGGGGTGCTGCACCATCGCCGCAGCCTCTAGGCGACCCTCGCCCCCGCGCCCATGACCACGATCGACACCCGCTACGACGGCCAGCTGCGCTGCCATGCCGTCCATGGCCCATCCGGCTCGGAGCTGGACACCGACGCTCCCACCGACAACCAGGGCCGCGGCGAGCGCTTCTCCCCCACGGATCTGGTGGGCACGGCCCTGGCGACCTGCATCCTCACGGTGCTCGGCATCACCGCCGAGCGCCAGGGCTGGCGCCTGGAGGGTGCCACCGCCCGGGTGGAGAAGACCATGACCAGCAGCGGCGTGCGCCGCATCGACCTGCTGGAGGTGTGGATTGCGCTGCCGGCGGATCTCAGCGCCGAGCAGCGCCAGCAGCTGATCCGCGCCGGCGAGACCTGCCCGGTGAAGGAGAGCCTGGAGGGCGCGGTGCCGATGCGCCTGCACTGGAGCTGAGGCCCCGGCCGGCCAGCCGCGCCGCCAGGTCTAGGGTCGCGCCATGGACCCCTCTGCGCGTGCGCCCACCGCCGCGTCTGTGGCGCCCCCTGCCAGCTGCCGCGTCTGCGGCGCCCCCTGCTGCCGCCAGCGGCACGCGCCCCCTGCCGCGCACCGGCGCGGTGAGCGGGCTTCTGGAAACCCTCGCCTTCTTCCGCGATCCCGGCTTTGCCGAGCGCCGTTTCGAGCGCCACGGCGACGTGTTCGAGACGGTGCTGCTCGGTCAGCCGATGGTGTTCATCCGCGGCGGCGCGGCGATCGGCGATCTGCTGGCCCAGGGGGAGGCGGTGGAGGGCTGGTGGCCCGAGAGCGTGCGTCAGCTGCTTGGGAGCCGATCGCTGGCCAACCGCAATGGTCCGGCCCACCGGGCCCGGCGGCGGGTGGTGGGTCAGCTGTTCTCCTCGGCGGCCCTGCGGCGCTACAGCCCGCAGATCGTGGCGTTGGTGGATGAGCTGGCATCGGAGCTGCGGGGCGCGGGCCAGCCGCTGCCCCTGGCCGGGCGGATGCGGCGCTTTGCCTTCTCGGTGATCGCCACGGTGGTGCTGGGCCTGGAGGGCCCCGACCGCGATGCCCTCTTCACCGACTTCGAGATCTGGACCCGGGCCCTCTTCTCGTTGCCGCTGCCCCTCCCCGGCAGCCCCTTCGCCCGGGCCCTGGCGGCCCGCGCCCGGCTGCTGGCGCGGCTGCAGCAGGTGCTGGAGCAGGCGCCCCAGGGTCGCGGCGGGCTGGATCTCCTGGCGGGCGGCCTGGATGAGGCCGGCCTGCCCCTCGGCGATGCCGACCTGGTGGAGCAGCTGCTGCTGCTCCTCTTCGCCGGCTACGAGACCACGGCGTCCTCCCTCAGCTGCCTGATGCGGGCGCTGCTGCTCGATCCGGCTCTCGAGGACTGGCTGAGGGTCGAGCTGGACGCCCTGCCCTGGCCGCCGCCTGGGACGGAGGCCCCCACCGCCTACGACCCCGCCCAGGCGCCGCGGCTCGATGCCCTGGTGCAGGAGGTGCTGCGCTTCACGCCGCCGGTGGGCGGTTTCTTCCGCCGCACCGTCCGGCCCGTGGAGCTGGCCGGGGTGGTGGTGCCGGCTGGCCGGGTGGTGCAGGTGGCCCTGGCCGCCTCCCATCGCCATGCCGACGGTCCGGAGGCTGGCGACGGGGAGGTCTCCCGCAAGGAGCGGCTTGATCTGGAGACGTTCCGACCCCAGCGTCACCTCGAGGCTGACGGCGGCGTCACCCTGCTGCCCTTCGGTGGCGGCGAGCGGGCGTGCCTGGGCAAGGCCCTGGCGGAGCTGGAGATCCGACTGATGGTGGTGGGGCTGCTGCGCCAGGTGAGCCTCGGCCTGGCCCCCAATCAGGACCTCAGTCTGCAACGCCTGCCCAGCCCCTCGCCCCGGGATGGGCTGCTGGTGCAGACCCGTTCCTGATGTCGAAAAGAGTTGTCAAAACCCAGTCGGTCAGTTGTGCTGCCCGGGCCTACTATTCGATCGAAAATTGTGGCGACCCGCGACCCGCGACCCGCGACCCGCGACCCGCGACCCGCGAGACCCGATGGCCCTTGACCTGACGACTCCTTGGCTGTGAACCGCCAGGTCACGGCTCGTCTGCTCCTGATGGCCGGAGTGGTGGCGGCGTTTGTGGCAGCCTGGCAGCACTCCAGAACCATCCCGCTGCTGGTCCTGGGTCAGCCCCAGTCGGTGGGTCTGCTGCAGCGGGAGCAGGAAGCTCCCTTTTTTCGCCATCTGGCAGACACCACAGATCTGCCGTTGACGATCACCTATCAAACGGCTGATTCCTTTGGCTTGAAGGATACCCACCAGCTGGAGGCTCTGCGCGATGGGCGCGTGGATATCGTGTCCCTGCGTTTCATGCAGAACATCGCCAAGGAGCCGGCCCTGGAGGGCCTGGATTTGCCAGGCATGATTCCAGACTTCCAGCAGGCCCGACGGGTTTCCGAGGCCTATGGCCCCACCCTGGACCGCTATCTGCAGGACAGCTTCGGAGCCAAGCTGCTGGGACTCTGGAGTTTCGGTCCCCAGGTCATGGTCTGCCGAAGCCCTTTGGGGAAGCTGAGTGATCTCAAGGGACGCAAGGTGAGGATCGCCAGCCCTGGCTTGGCGCAGTTGATTGCCGAGATTGGCGGAATCCCCGCGATTCTTCCCTTTGAAGACACCAACAAAGCCCTGGAGCTTGGTCTGGTCGACTGCGCCGTGACCAGTGCCGCCTCCGCCAACTTCGCCGGCTGGACGGAGCACACCCGCTACTATTACCCGCTCGCCTTTCAATTCGGCTTCAACGGCTATGCCATCTCCCTGGCCAAGTGGAAGGCGCTGCGGCCTGAGGAGCAGGATCGCCTGACGAAGGCCTTCAGGGCGTTCAGTGTGAAACTGTGGCGCTACTCCGAGGACCTGCAACGGGAGTCGGAGCGCTGCATTCTGGGCGGACCCTGCCGTCAGCTGCGACCCTCTGCCCTGCGCCGTGTTCCGGTCAGCAGCCAGGACGTTCAGCTTCTCCAGCGGCTCTCCCGGGAGGTCGTCCTGCCCAGCTGGTCCGCCCGCTGCGAAGCGCATCGTCCGGGCTGTCGTCCCACCTGGGACGCGATCGTGGCGCCCGTGACGGGATTCGACCGTCCTGCCCGGTCCCTGCCGTGATGCCCAGTCGCCTTGCCGATGGGAGCCCTGCGGAGCGCCGCTCCATCACCCTGCCGCTTCAGACTGCGGGCCTGCTTTCAGCGTTGATCTTCCTGATCAACGCCATCTTTGAAGTCCTGGTGATCAACCATCTGTATGGATCCCAGTATGTCCTGATTGCCCTGCTGCTGGTCGTGCTCTCGCTCTGGGCCTTCCTGGAGGTGGCCCTGATCGGCCGACGGGCCGTCGTGCCACCTCTGCGGTTCCTCAAGCTGCTGCTGGCCAGTCAGATCGTCTTGAGCCTGGTCCGTCATGCCGGCGACTTTTCGTCCCGTTCCGCGGCTTTATCCAGTGCTGCGGTTCCGGTTCAGTCTCCGCAATTCGGCCTGGCCATCGTGTTCCTGCCGATCGATGTGCTGCTGTTTCTGGCGATCAGCCGCTGCCTGATCGATGCGTTCGCCGACGCGGAGCGTCGCCGCGCCAAGCAATTGCAGCGCCAGATGGCGATCCTCCAGCAGACCAAGGCAGAGCTGCAGGCCAGTGAACGGCGGTATCGGCTGATTGCCGACAATGTGGATGATGTGATCTGGACCCTGGATTCCCAGGGACTCTTCACCTACATCAGCCCCTCCTTGAAATCCCTTCTGGGCTATGGGGCCGAGCAGTGGATCGGCAAACCCCTGAACAGTCTGCTGACTCGAGCTTCGGCCTCCTCCCTGCAGGACGCCCTCGCGCAGTGGCTCCAGCAGCGGCAACCGGTCGATCCCCTCCTGCCGTCCTACCGGGCGGAACTCGAGCATCTCCATCGGGATGGTTCGCGGCTCTGGACCGAGATCACCATGACGCCGTTGCGTGAGAAGGATGGGCCGCTGATGGGTTTTGTTGGTGTCACGCGGGATATCCGCGTTCGCAAGCTCTATGAGCGCAAGCTCAGCGAAGCTCGCGATGCCGCCGAAGAGGCCAACAGCGCCCTGCTCTCAGCCAACGCGTTGCTGCACGGTCGGGCCACGACCGATGGGCTCACAGGCCTCTTGAACCGCCGTCATTTTGAGGACATTCTGCGGGCGCAGATGAAGACGAGCCTAGAGCATGGGAAGAGCCTGTCTCTCCTGGTGATTGATGTGGATCAGTTCAAGGAGATCAATGATGGTCTGGGTCACACTCTGGGTGACAAGGTTCTGATTGAGGTGTCCCACTTGCTTGCAGCCAGCCTGCGTGAGTCGGATCGAGTGGCTCGCTGGGGTGGGGATGAATTCATCATGGTGATGCCGCGGGTGCAGCCTGACGAGGCTCTCCAGGTGGCGAACCGTCTGTGCGCGAGCGTCTCCAGCCACCCATTCCCCGGGGGATGGGTGGTCACGCTGAGCATCGGCGTGGCGGAGCTTCGTGCCCACGAGAGCCTGGAGCAGTGGTTTGACCGCGCCGATGCCGCGCTCTATGACGTGAAGAACGCAGGGCGCAACGCCGCCAGGCTCAGCACCTGATCCCAGGCTGGTTCGGGGTTCCGAGACGCCTCGGCTCCCCTGGCTGGGGCGGCATGCTGACGCCATCGCTGCTCCGGCCCCATGGCAGTTTCGGCATCCGCCCTCGATCGGCTGCATCAGCACCTGCACCAGACGCGGCTGCTGGGATCGATCAGCAGCGCCCTCTACTACGACCAGAACACCGTGATGCCGGCGGCCGGCGCGACCTGGCGGGGCGAGCAGCTGGCCCTGCTCGCGAGCCAGCTGCATGGGCGGCAGAGCAGCAGTGCCTACGCCGAGCTGGTGGCGGCAGCGGAAGGCGAGCTGGGCGCCGATGCGCCGCCTGAGCAGCGCCGCAACCTGCAGCTGTTGCGCCTGGAGCTGGAGCGCCAGCGCTGCCTGGATCCCGCCCTGGTGAGCGCCCTGGCCAGGGCCCAGTCCCGCGGAAATGCCGTGTGGCAGGAGGCCCGCGCCAACAACGACTTTGCCGCCTTTGCCCCGGCGCTCCAGGAGCTGATCGACCTGCGCCGCCAGCAGGCCAGTCAGCTGGCCGCCGCCGAGCCGGTGGCCCGCAGTCCCTGGGAGATCCTGGCCCAGCCCTTCGAGCCCGACATCAGCAAGGCCCGCCTCGAGGAACTCTTCGCCCCCCTCAAGGCCGAGCTGCCGCCCCTGATCGCCCAGGGGGCCAGCGGCCGGGCCGCCGCCGCGGCCACTCCCCAAACCTCCGAGGCCATGGATCTGCCGGAGGCCCTGCAGGAGCGCCTCTGCGCCGATCTGCTCGATAGCTGGGGCTACGACCCACGGCACTGCCAGCGCGCCCGCTCGGCCCACCCCTTCTCCTGCACCCTGGGCCCCCAGGACTTCCGCATCACCACCCGGGTGGTGCCGGGTCAGCCCCTCTCGGCCTTCCTGGCCACCGCCCATGAGTGGGGCCACTCCCTCTACGAGCAGGGCCTGCCCCGCACCGACGACCACTACTTCCCCTGGCCCCTTGGGGAGGCCACCTCCATGGGGGTGCACGAGTCGCAGTCGCTGTTCTGGGAGTGCCGGGTGGGGCGCAGCCGGGCCTTCGCCGAGCGTTGGCATGGGCGCTTCGCCGCCGGGTTGGAGGCCGATCCCTGGGGCGGCGCCCGAGGGTTCTGGCGGGACCTCAATCCGCTGAATCCCGGCCTGATCCGGGTCGAGGCCGATGAGCTCAGCTATGGCCTGCACATCGTGCTGCGCTACGAGCTGGAGCTGGCCCTGCTGGAGCAGGACATGCCCGTGGCCGACCTCCCCCACCAGTGGAACCGCCGCATGGGGGAGCTGCTCGGGGTCGAGCCCGCCAGCGATGCCGAGGGCTGCCTGCAGGACATCCACTGGGCTGAGGGACTCTTCGGCTATTTCCCGTCCTATGCCCTGGGGCATCTCATCAGTGCCCAGCTCTCCGAGGCCATGGAGCAGCAGCTCGGGCCCCTGGAGGGCCTGGTGGCCTCGGGGAATGAGGCGGTTCTGCAGGGCTGGCTGGGCCAGCATGTCTGGCCCCTGGGTCGCCTGGTCAACGCGGAGGAGCTGGTCCGCCGGGTCACGGGCCGGCCCCTGAGCGCCCGCCCGTTTCTGGCCTATCTCGGTGCCAAGGTGGCCGACCTGCGCGGCCCGAGCTGAGCGGCTCCAGCTGAGGGCCCCTGGGCTGCGATCCGTAGGATGCCCGCCAGCCGTTTCCCAGCCGCTTCATGGCGAACATCGACCACGCCCCGAGCCGCACGATGCTCAACCTGCTGCACGTGCTGCCGGCCTTCGCCGATGAAGCCGAGCTGCGCCTCAACGCGATCGTGGAGCTCAACTCCATGACGATCAACAAGTATGAGCTGATCACCGAGACCGGCCACCTCAAGCTCGATCGCGTTGGTTACTCCTCCCTGGCCTATCCCTTCGCCTACGGCTGCATCCCCCGCACCTGGGACGAGGACGGCGACCCGCTGGACATCGAGATCGTGAATGTGACCGAGCCCCTGGTGCCGGGCTCGCTGGTGGAGGCCCGCATCATCGGCATCATGACCTTCGACGATGGCGGTGAGGTGGATGACAAGGTGATCGCCGTGCTGGCCGATGACAAGCGCCAGGACCACATCACCAGCTACACCCAGCTGGGTGAGCAATGGATCAAGGAGACCCAGTACTACTGGGAGCACTACAAGGACCTCAAGAAGCCCGGCACCTGCCGCGTCAACGGCTTCCTCGATGCCGCCGAGGCCGTGCGGATCATCAAGGAGTGCGAGCAGCGCTACCTCGACACCATCGAGGCCAAGCTGGTCAACTGAGCGCGCTGTTGGACGTCGCCCCTGGCCGCTCGGCTTGAGCACGACGTCCCAGCGATCCCCGGCACCGGCCCTTCCCCGGCGGCACCCTTGAGCCGACAGGCGTTGGCGATTCGGCGCCGGCGGCTAGCGTGAATCCACGCGTCACGCAACCCCGCCCTGTGCTTCGTCATTCCCTGCGCACGGTCCTTGCCGGCTCCACCCCTCTGCTGGTGGCCGGAGCCTTCGCCCTGCCCTTGGCGGGATCGCTGGATTCGGCCAGCGGCGCCAGGGCCGCCGAGGCCGCCGGCTCCGCTGCGGCTGCGGCACCCGCCGCTGCGGTGGCCACCGGCTCCCAGGCCGCAACCAGCACCACCGAGATCCGGCTGGTGCTCAGCAAGCGTGAGATCAGCCTGATCCGCGACGGCAAGGTGGAGGGCCGCTGGCCCGTGGTGATCGGCGCCCCCGGGACCCCCACCCCCACCGGCACCTACAAGGTGCAGACCAAGGTCGTGAATCCGGTGTATCGCAGCACCGTGAGCGGCAAGGTCAAGGGCGCCGTGGGGCGCAATGGCCCCCTCGGGCACCGCTGGATCGGCTTCCACCGCACGGGCATCGACGACTACGGCATCCACGGCACCCCCTGGCCCTGGTGGGTGGATGCGCGGGCGGCGGTGAGCCATGGCTGCGTGCGCATGCGCAATGAGCACGTGGAGAAGCTGTTCGATGCCGTGAGCATCGGCACGCCGGTGGTGATCAAGCCCTAGGGAGGGCTCACCCGCCGGGCCAGGGCCCGGGCCATGCCGTCGCGGCTGGCCAGGCCCTGCAGGCGGCCCAGGGCCAGTCCGCCCCCGGGCAGCCCCGTGGGCAGCTTCGGCAGGCTGGGATCGGGCAGGGCGAACACGGGTAACTGGCGCAGACCGTTGGGCCGCAGCTGGTCCTCCAGCTGGGCGAGGTTCGCGCTGGCCGGCAGCCAGACCAGGTCGCTGCGGCGGCAGTCCGCCAGGCTGAGGCTGCCGCCATGGGCCGCCGTCAGGCCCCGCTGCAGATCCCCCAGGGTCACCAGGCCGATCACCCAATCGTCCTGGCTCACGATCAGGCCGTGGCCGTGGGCCGCCAGCAGCAGCTCCAGGGCCTCGCGGGCCGGCAGTGTGCCCGCCAGCACCAGCGGCGCCTCGGGTTCCAGCGCCTCCCCCACGGCCAGGGCCGCCAGCTCACGGCGCCGCTCCTCCTCCAGGGCGTCGGGCCCCAGCAGTCCGGGATCGCTCAGGCCCTGCCAGCGCTCCACCAGGGCGGCACTCAGGCCCGCCGCCGCCATCAGCGGCAGCACGATGCGGATGTCGCGGGTGAGCTCAAACAGCAGCAGCAGGGCCGTGAGCGGCGCCCGGGCGCTGCCAGCCAGCACCGCCGCCATGCCCACCATCGCGTAGGCCGGCGGTTCGGCCACCGGCAGGCCGAAGCCGCTGGCGCCCAGCAGCTGGCCATAGACGTTGCCGAGCACCGCCCCCAGAAACAGGGCAGGCGCAAAGCCGCCGCCCACAAAGCCCGTGGCGCTGCTCAGCCCCGTGGCCAGCAGCTTCACCCCCAGCAGGGCCAGCAGGGTGGTGAGGGCGATACCGCCATCGCTGCCGAGCAGGGCCTCGATCGTGTCGTAGCCGACGCCCAGCACCTGGGGAAAGCCGAGGGCCATCAGCCCCACCCCCAGGCCCCCCAGGGCCGTGAGTAGCCAGGTCGGCACCCGGCTCAGGGCCCGCTGCACCGGTCCGCTGCGGCCGGCCGAGAGCACGCTCACCAGGGCCCAGCTGGCAAAGCTGGCCACCAGGCCCAGCCCCAGATACAGGGGCAGCTCCAGGGGAGAGCGCACCTCGTAGGCGGGTAGCCGGAAGATCGGCTCATCCCCCAGGCACAGCTGGGTGACCAGCTCGGAGGCCACCGCCGCCACCAGCACGGCCCGCACACTGGGCCGGCCGGGAATCGTGCTGTAGCTGCCCTCAAAGGCGAAGAACACGCCGGCGATCGGCGCCTTGAAGCCCGCCGCCAGACCCGCCGCCACGCCCGCCGCCACCAGGGCCTTCTGGCTGCTGGGGGAGAGTCCGCCGCGGCTGCCCACCCACAGGCCGATGTTGCCGCCGCTCTCCACGCTGGGCCCCTCGGGGCCGAGGGAGGCGCCGCTGCCCAGGCTGAGGGAGGCGGCCACCAGGCGCAGCAGCGGCAGCTTGGGGGCGGCCTTGACGGCTCCGTCGGCCATGGCGATCAGGCTGGGCAGGCTCGGGCCCAGATCCCGCACCAGGAAGCGCAGCAGCCCCACCGCCAGGCCACCGAGCATCGGGATCACCACCACCGGCCAGGAGGCGAGCCAGGCGGGTAACGGCTCCCCGGGCAGGGGGATCGGCTCGGGCGGTGCGGGCGGTGGTGGCAGGAAGCCCAGGCCCCCCAGGCCGATCTGCAGCAGCGCCTTGAGGGGCGTGCCCGTGTCCGGCGGTGGGGTGGGCAGGGTCTGGAGCAGCGGCTCCGGGGCCGTGTTGCCCACCAGGTTCAGCAGCCCTTCAACGACGGGGCCGAACAGCACGTTGTTGATGAAGCCCAGCATGTAGTGGAAGCCCACCACGGCGATGCCTGTGAGCACCCCCACCAGGGCGGCCCAGGCCAGCAGGCTCCACTGGAAGGGCAGGGGCCGCGCCTCGCCTTCGGCGCTGGCTGGCGGCGCGGGAGGCCCCGCAGCATCCTCGGGCTCCAGGCCGGAGGCAGGGCCCGAGGCGGAGGCGTCCGCGCCCTGCTCAGGCCTCGGGCCGGACGCTTGCAAAGATCTCCTCCAGGATCTCGCCGGCGCCCTGGGCCTTGAGGGCATGGGCCAGGGCGATGCCGATCGCCTCCGGATCCTCCTGGGGCCCCCGGGCCTCGTCGCGGATCAGACGCAGGCCATCGAGGCTGGCCACCATGCCGGTGAGCACCAGGGTGTCGCCCTCGAAGCGGGTGTTCACGCCGATGGGCACCTGACAGCCGCCCTCCAGCTCCCGCAGGAAGGCCCGTTCGGCCAGGCAGCGACGGGCCGTGGGCAGGTGCTCGAGCACCTTGATCTGCTCCAGCACGGCGGCATCTCCCTCACGGCACTCGATGCCCAGGGCGCCCTGGCCCACGGCATGCAGGGAAATGGAGGGATCGATCAGCTCGTGGATGCGATCCCCCAGGCCCAGGCGGCCCAGGCCGGCTGCCGCCAGGATCAGGCAGTCGAACGCGCCGGAGTCGAGCTTCTCCAGGCGGGTGATCACGTTGCCGCGCACGTCCTTGAAGGTGAGGTGCGGGTAGTGGTGGCGCAGCTGGGCCAGGCGCCGCAGCGAGCTGGTGCCCACCACCGCACCGGCGGGCAGGGTGGCGAGGGTCTTGTCCTTGTGCTTCTCGTGCACCACCAGGGCATCGGCGGGATCCTCCCGCTCGGTGATGCAGCCCAGCATCAGCCCCTCGGGCAGGTTGGTGGGCAGGTCCTTGAGGCTGTGGACGGCGATGTCGGCCTGGTCCACCAGCATCTGGGCCTCCAGTTCCTTGGTGAACAGGCCCTTGTCACCGATCTTGGCCAGGGCCACATCCAGGATCTTGTCGCCCTGGGTGGCCATGGCCTCGATCGAGATCTCCAGGCCCTCGTGGGCCTTGGCCAGCTCATCGCGCACCCAGTGGGTCTGCACCATGGCCAGCTGGCTGCGGCGGGAGGCGATGCGCAGTTGGGAGGCGGCCATCGGATGCTTCGGGGGCAGCGGCGGCTGCCGGATCACAGCCGCCCAGCCTAAGGAGTGGCCGGTCCGCTCCAGGGAGGGATGGGGGAGGTCGTGATCAGAAGAAATCGAGGGGCAGCGGTCCCCAGGTGTCCTCGGCGCCCGGATCCGCGGGGCTGTGGCCGGTGATCAGGATCCCCTGCCCCAGGCCCGCCTCCGCCCGCACCAGGTAGCGGCCGCTGTTCTGGTTGGCCTTGAGGAAGGCCGGCCCCTCGATCGCCTCGGGCAGGGCGCAGCCCGGATCCAGCTCCAGGGCGGGCCAGCCCAGGGCGGCTTCGGTGGCCCGCAGGGCCTGCACGGCGGCGCCGGCCGAGGGCGCCATCACCCCCACGGTGAACCAGTCGCAGCGGGCGATGGCGGCGTCGAGCTGCTGCCGCAGGACCGCCCGCTGGGCGTCCGTGAGGGCAGGCGCGCTGCGCAGGCCACAGAGTTCGGTCAGCGCGGCCAGCTCGGCGCTGGGCTGGGGGGCGGAGTCGGAAGGCATGGGGGTTCTGGGGGAGTCGGGAAGC
>NZ_JAGQBX010000056.1 GCF_024345855.1 Synechococcus sp. GreenBA-s
CCTGACGGAGCCCGCCCCGTGCGTCCCCCCACTCCCACGCCCCTGGCCCGTCGAGAGGCGCTGCGGCGGCAGCTGGCCCTGGCCCTCACGCACCGGGATCCCAGCGCCGTGCTGCGCCTCTCGACCCAGTGGGCCCACCGCCACGGCGTGACGGCCCTGGAGCCCCTGATGCTGGATCTGGTGGCGGCTGAGCCGACCGCCGCGCCGGGCGAGGCGTCCGCCGCTGAGCTGCTGTCGTGGTGGCGGCAGCTGCTGCGCGAGCCGGTGGCCCCGGCCGATCCCCGCCAGGCCCCCGGCGGGGGCAGTCCCGCTCCTGAGCCCGCCCCGCCGGCAGTTCTCACACTGAGCGGCCGATCGCCCATCGGGGCACCACTGAGTGACGCACCACCGAGCGACGCACCATCGACCGCCTCACCATCAACCGGCGCCCGGGTGCTGCCCTTCCCCCAGGCCTCCGCGCGGCGCCGGCCCGCCCCGGCACCGGCCCATCCCGGCCTCGCCAGCCTGCGGGCCTGGCTCTCTACGCCCGCTGTCGCCAGTGCCGCTGATCCCAGTGCCCCTGATCCCAGCGCCGCCGCTGTCACCCCCGAGGAGCTCGACCGTGCCGCCTGAGCGCGACGTGCGGCTGGCGCCTGCCGCCCTCGCCGGTGGGCTGATCGTGTCGGTGCAGGCGCCGGAGGGCTCGCCCCTGCGTCAGCCTGAGGTGATCGCGGCTATGGCGGAGGCCAGCCTGCGCAACGGCGCCATCGGCGTGCGCCTGGAGAGCCCGGAGCACATCGGCGCCGTGCGGCGGCGCTGCCCCGGGGCCCTGATCGTGGGCCTGTGGAAGCGCAGCTTTTCGGACAGCCCCGTGTACATCACGCCGGGCTGGGCGGAGATCCAGGCCGTCTGGGCTGCCGGCGCCGACGTGATCGCCCTGGACACCACCGAGCGCCCTCGGCCGGACAGCCAGGATCTGGCCGCGCTGATCGCCCGGGCCACGGCCGAGCTGGGGGCCCCGCTGATGGCGGATGTGGATTCCGTGGCCAACGGCCTGCGGGCCGCCGCCCTGGGTTGCCGCTGGGTGGGCACCACCCTCTACGGCTACACGGAGGCCACAGCCGCCCTCAGGCCGCCGGCCTGGGAGCTGCTGGCCCCGCTGCGCGCCCAGTTGCCGGAGGCTGTGGCCCTGATCTGCGAGGGCGGCATCGCCAGCGCCGACCAGGCCCGCCGGGCCTGCGAGGGCGGCGCCGATGCGGTGGTGGTCGGCACCGCCATCACCGGGGTGGACCTGCAGGTGGCCGCCTACGCCCGGGCCCTGGCACCGCGGACCTGAACCGCTCCCCGGCACGGCCTCCCAGGGGAAACTTTTCTGAACCTGGGTCCAGACTGGCCTGGACAGTGTCCAGACTGTCCCTGTGTCCGGCTCCCGAGAGGAGGTGCAGATGGTCTGCCTGCGTAGGCCCTGGCTGGCCCTGTCTGCTGCCCGACGTGGTGGAGCCGCTTCTGAGGCGTCGGCTGACGCCGTGCAGCTGCATGCAGCCCTGCCGCTGGTGCTCTGTTCGCTGCTGGTCTCGATGCCCGTGGCCACCCTGCCGGGCCTGCCCGTCGCGGGGCTGCCGCTGGGAGAGGTGCAGGCCCTGAACCGGGAGCTGGGTCGCCTCTGCGCCGATCCGCCGCGGCAGGCGCTGAGCGTCTGCCGCATCCACGCCCGCCTGGTGAAGGCCCTGTAGGGAAGGCTCCCCCGGTGGGGGCTCACATCATGCCGGGCATGCCCATGCCGCCCATCCCCCCCATGCCGCCGGGGCCACCTGCCGGCGCGGCGGCGGCAGGCTCCGGCTTGTCGGCGATCACGGCTTCGGTGGTCAGCAGCAGCGAGGCCACCGACACGGCGTCCTGCAGGGCCAGGCGCACCACCTTGGCGGCATCGAGGATGCCGGCCGCCAGCAGGTCTTCGTAGATGCCGGTGGCGGCATTGAAGCCCTTGCCACTGCGCAGGATTTCCTCGGCCACCACGTCGCCGTCATGGCCGGCGTTGAGGGCGATCTGCTGGGCCGGGGCCGCCAGGGCCCGCTGCACGATCTCCACCCCCGTGCGCTCATCGCCCACCAGGCCGGTGGCGAGCCCATCCAGCTCGGAGGCCAGCTGCAGCAGGGTGCTGCCGCCGCCGGCCACGATGCCCTCCTCCACGGCCGCGCGGGTGGCGTTGAGGGCATCCTCGATGCGCAGCTTGCGGTTGCGCAGCTCGGTTTCGGTGGGGGCGCCCACCTTGATCACGGCCACGCCGCCGGCCAGCTTGGCGATGCGCTCCTGCAGCTTCTCGCGGTCGTACTCGGAGTCGGTGTCCTCCAGTTCGCGGCGGATGGCGGCCACCCGGTCGGCCACGGCGGCCTGGTGCTCGCCGCTGGCCACGAGCGTGGTGCTGTCCTTGGTGATGGTGATGCGGCGCACCCGGCCCAGGTCCGCCAGGGTCACCTTGTCGAGGGTCATGGCCCGGTCCTCGGCCACCAGGGTGGCGCCGGTGAGGATGGCGATGTCCTGCAGGGCGGCCTTACGGCGCTCGCCGAAGGAGGGAGCCCGCACGGCCGCCACCTGCAGCACGCCGCGGTTCTTGTTCACCACCAGGGTGGCCAGGGCCTCGCCCTCCACCTCCTCGGCCAGGATCACCAGGGGCGAACCGCTGCGGGAGACGGCCTCCAGCACCGGCACCAGGTCGTTGATGGCGCTGATCTTGCGGTCGGTGACCAGCAGCAGGGCGTTGTCGAACTCGCAGACCTGGCGGTCGCCGTCGGTCACGAAGTAGGGGGAGCTGTAGCCCCGGTCGAAGGCCATGCCCTCGGTGATCTCCAGCTCGGTGGCCAGGCTGCGGCTCTCCTCCACCGTGATCACGCCGTCGGCGGTCACCTTGGCCATGGCCTCGGCGATCATCCGCCCCACTTCCTCGTCGCCGCCGGAGCTCACCGTGGCCACCTGGCGGATGGCATCACCGGCCACGGCGCTGGAACGGGCCTCGATGCCGTCCACCACCCGGGCGGCGGCTTTCTCCATACCGCGGCGCAGGTCCACCGGGTTGGCGCCGGCGGCCACGTTGCGCAGGCCCTCGCGGACCAGGGCCTGGGCCAGCACCGTGGCGGTGGTGGTGCCATCGCCCGCCTTGTCCTTGGTCTTGGTGGCGACCTGGAGCAGCAGCTTGGCGCCGATGTTCTCGAAGGGATCCTCGAGCTCGATCTCGCGGGCGATGGTCACGCCGTCGTTGACCACATCGGGGGCGCCGAATTTCTTCTCCAGCACCACGTTGCGGCCCTTGGGCCCGATCGTGACCCGCACCGCATCGGCCAGGCCATTGACGCCCCGCTCGAGGGCGGCGCGGGAGGCATCGGAGAACTTGATCAGCTTGGCCATCGTCTCGGCGGGCTGGGGGCTACTGAAGGCAGCGTCCCACGGCGGCCGCGCCCCTGACTGGTGGGGAAAGCCGAATCGGCGGCGGCAACGGCGGGCAACAGCGGCGCGGAGAACAGCGGCGCGGACAGCAGCGGCGCGGGCAGCGCTGCTCCCCAGGGTCGGGCCCGATAGGGTGCCGGCCATGGAGGACACCCTCACCGACAACCTGGCCGATGCCCTCGGCGGCCCCCTCAGCGAGGCCCTCGCCAACCCCGTGGGCGGCAGCAATGCCATCGCCTTCCTGGTGATCGCCGGCTTCGGGGCGGGGATGGCCCTGATCTACGTGCCGCTGCGGCTCTTCCTCACGATCACGGCCCGCAGCCGGCGCCTGAAGCTGCTGCAACGGATCCGCCGGCTTCGGGAGGAGCTCACTCAGCCCCTCGAGAGCTGACGCGGCGGCCCGCCGCTGCCTGCGGCCGTCAGCGCATCACCATGCCGCCATCCACCTGCAGCACCTGGCCGGTCATGTAGGCGGCGGCGGGATCGGCGGCCAGGAAGCGCACGGCGCTGGCCACCTCCGCCGGCTGGCCCATGCGGCCCAGGGGAATGGCCTTGAGGATCGGCTCCTTGTCGAGCTCGGCGGTCATGTCGCTCTCGATGAAGCCCGGGGCCACCGCGTTCACGGTGACGCCGCGGCTGGCGAACTCGGCGGCGCTGCTGCGGGTGAGCCCGATCAGGCCGGCCTTGGCGGCGCTGTAGTTGGCCTGGCCCGGGTTGCCCATCAGAGCCACCACCGAGGTGATGTTGATGATGCGGCCCCTGCGGGCCTTCAGCATGGTGCGGCTCACGGCGCGGGTGCAGAGGAACACGCCGGTGAGGTTGAGGTCGAGCACGCTCTGCCAGTCGGCCGTCTTCATGCGCATCAGCAGGCCGTCGCGGGTGATGCCGGCGTTGTTCACCAGCACATCGAGGCGGCCCTCCTTCTCCAGCACCGCCTTCACCATCGCCTCCACCGGCTCCTCCTCGGCCACGTTGGCCTGGTGGGACCAGGCCTGGCCGCCGGCCGCCTGGATCTCGGCCACCACCGCCTCGGCGGCGGCGGGGGAGCTCGCGTAGTTCACCACCACCGTGGCGCCGGCGGCGGCCAGCTCCCGGGCGATGGCGGCCCCGATGCCCCGGCTGGCGCCGGTCACCAGGGCGACCTGTCCGGCGAGGGGGGCGGCGTGGGCCATGGGGCTGGGGGCGGAGCGTGCGCCCGCGAGCGTAGGCCGCGACTGGCGGTCGCCCGGCTGCCCGCCGTCCGGCCCCGTCTGGGTTCAGGCCTGCATGCTCTCCACCCCGGCCAGGCCCTCGCCCAGCAGCTCGCCGAAGCGCTCCAGCTGGTCGGCGCTGCCCAGCACGATCAGCAGCTGGCCCGGGCCGAGGCGCACGTCGCCGCCGGGGTTGGCGATCAGGGACGGCTCATGGGCCTTGTAGGGGTTGCTCAGCAGCGACGGGGGGGTGCGGATCGCCAGCACCAGGGCGCCGCTGCGGCGACCCAGCTGCAGCTCCGAGAGGCTGCGCCCGTTCAGGGCCCCCAGCCGGGCCGGGTCGCGGCTGAGCTGGAACTCCTCCACCTCGCAGTCGGAGCCGGTCAGCAGCTCCATGAAGTTCACCGCCAGGGGCCGCAGCGCCGTGGCGGCCATGGTGCGGCCGCCAGCCACGTAGGGGCTCACCACCTGGTCGGCACCGGCCAGCCGCAGCTTGCCTTCGGCCTCGGCGCTGTCGGCCCGGGCGATCAGGCGGCAGCGGGGCGCCAGGCCCCGGGCGCTCAGGGTTACATAGAGGTTGGCGGCGTTGCTGGGCAGGGCCGCCACCAGGGCCCGGCACTGGTGAATCCCCGACTCCTGCAGGGTCTCATCGAGGGTGGCATCGGCCTGCAGCACCGTGAGCCCCCGCTGCTGGGCCTCCGCCACCCGCTCGGGGGCCATTTCCACCACCAACAGGGGCACGTCCTCGGCGAGCAGCTGCTCGGCGATCTCCCGGCCGATGCGGCCATAGCCGCAGAGGATCACGTGGTTGCGCATGTGCTGCAGCTGCTTGCGGTAACGGCGCTCCCGCAGGCGACGGAAGTAGCCGGAGTTGGCTAATTCCAGCAGGCTCTGGATGGTCAGCTGTACCACCACCAGGCCGCCCACGATCATCAGCGCCGTGACCAGGCGGCCTGAGGTGGTGAGCGGGGCGGTGCGCTCGTCGCTGAACCCCAGGGTGCTGAGGGTGATCAGCACCATCCAGTAGCAGTCGCCCCAGTCCCAGCCCTCGGTGATCCGATAGGCGCCGGCGCCCAGGTTCACCAGCGACGTCAGTGCCAGCAGGGGGACGGCCCAGGGGCGCCCCCGCAGCAGGGCCCAGCCCCGCCCCAGGGGGCGCTGCCGTGCCTGGCCCACTCCCCGACGCCGGCGTCGCCCGAGAGGTCTCGGACTTGGTTGGTGGCGGTTGGAGCGCGGCGCGCTCATCCGAGCCCGAGGGCCCGCAGCACATCCGCCACCGCCAGGCTGGTCAGGCTGCCGCCCAGGCCCTGCACCCCCTCGCGGCTGGGCAGGCTGGCCGGATCGCGGCCCAGGGCCACCAGGGGGGTGCCGCTGAGCAGGGCCAGCTCCGTGGTGACCGGATCGCTGCTCAGCACCACATCGCTGCTGGCCACCTGGGCGGCGCGCTCCACCAGTGGGCCTGCGCCGGCCCGCAGCAGCCGCACGTCCGCGAGTTTGGCGCGCACCTGGCTGCCGAGCTGCTCCCACTGGGCGGCGGGCCAGTCGCCGCTGCCTCCGCCCGGAGCCAGCAGCAGGGCCGGACCCTGGCCGGCCGGCAGGGCCGCGGCGGCCTGCTCCAGGGCGGCCTTGGGCAGGCTGAGCCGGAAGGCGGCGGCGTCCAGCTCCAGTCCCATGGCCCGCAGGAAGGGGGCGAAGGCCTGCTGGGGCCAGCCCGCCTCCGGCGTCACGGTGGCAGTGGCGGAGAAGCCGCCGACCGCCACGCGGGTGGGGATGTGGCTCATCGAGAGCATCAGATCCACCTGGCGGCCGCGGGCCAGGCTGATGCAGGCCTGGAAGTCGGGCTCGCGCACGTTGCCCAGCAGGTTGGCCCAGTCCGCCAGGGTGGGGCCGCCCTCGAACCCGAAGGGGATCACCTTCTCCACCGCCGGCAGCAGCTTCCAGGTCGGGGCGGCCTCGGGGGCGCAGGCCACCTGCACCTGGGCCCCCAGCCGCGCGGCCACGGTGGCCGCCGCCGGGATCGCCTGAAGCTGGAAGTCGATGCCGCCCGGGAGCAGGAACAGAACGCGCATGGCGGCGGGCGGGCAGGCGGATCGCCGGCTGATTGTATGGATCACCTTGTATGACGCACCCGCGTCATCACCCCTTGGAGACCGACTACTTGTGCATTTGCTGATCGCCGCCGCCGGCAGCGGCCGCCGCATGGGGGCCGAGCGCAACAAGCTGCTGCTCGCGGTGGCGGGCCGGCCCGTGCTGGCCTGGACCCTGGATGCGGCCCTGGCCTGCCCGCTGATCCGCTGGATCGGCATCGTCGGGCAGCCCGTGGATGCGGTGGAGATCCAGGCCCTGGTGGCGGCGGCCCAGCCGGACCGGCCGGTGCTGTGGATCGAGGGGGGCGACACCCGCCAGGCCTCGGTGAGCAACGGCCTGGCGGCCCTGCCGGCGGACGTGACGGCGGTGCTGATCCACGACGGCGCACGCTGCCTGGTGGATCCGGCCCTGATCGCCCGCTGCGCCGAGGCCGCGGCGGCGGGGGAGGCCGTGATCGCCGCAGCCCCCGTGACCGACACGATCAAGCGGGTGGACGGCGCCGGTCTGATTCAGGAGACCCCCGACCGCTCCCTGCTCTGGGGCGCCCAGACCCCCCAGGGCTTCCCGGTGGAGCAGCTGCGCCGGGCCCACGCCCGCGCCGAGGCCGAGGGCTGGAGCGTCACCGACGACGCTTCGCTGTTCGAGCGGCTGGGCTGGCCGGTGCGGGTGATCGAGGCCACCCCCGCCAACATCAAGATCACCACCCCCTTCGATCTCACGGTCGCCGAGGCGGTGCTGGCGGCACGAGGCTGAGCAGGCCTCGATCGGCGTCCAACTGGGCCCGGCCCCCCACCGGCAGGGCGGCATTGCCCGGCCGGTGGCCCACCGACAGGCCTGCCAGCACGGGAATGCCGAGGTCGGCGCTGCGCTCCCGCAGCACCTGCTCGCAGGTGAAGCGCTGCTCGCGGCGCTCCTCGGCCTTGGCCCCGGCGCCGCCATCCGATGAGGCACCTGTCTCCTCGTTCTCGACGTCGTCCGCGTCGTCGTCGCAGCCGCTGAAGCTGCCGAAGCCGATCGCCGCCAGTTGCTGCAGGGCGCCCGCCAGGCGCCAGTGGGTGAGCATCCGCTCGATCCGGTAGGGGGCCTCGCCCACGTCCTCCAGCACCAGCACCGCCCCGCGCAGCTCCGGTAGGTGGGGGGTGCCCAGCAGGTGGGTCGCCACCGTGAGATTGCCCACCAGCAGGGGGCCCTCCACCACGCCCGCGCCGGGACCCCGGCTCCACACCTCGCCCGCCAGCGGCTCGAGGGGCTCCCCGAACAGCAGGCGGCGCAGCCGCTCCTGGCTCCAGGCGGGCTCCGTCGCCAGGGTGGTGAGCAGGGGGCCGTGGATCCCGCCGGTCAGCCCCCGGGCCCAGCGGGCCCAGAGCAGGGAAGTCACATCCGAGAAGCCCAGCAGCCAGCCGGCTGGCTGCTCCAGGGGCTGCTCCAGCAGCCGCGCCGCGCCCCAGCCGCCGCGCACGCAGGCGGTGAGCGCCGCCCCGTCCCCTGGGCTGAGGTCGGCGCGGCGCTCCGGATCGGCGCCGGCCAGGTAGCCCCAGCGCCGCAGCGGGCTGGGGTGGGGCTCCACCGCCAGGCCCCAGCTCGCCAGCACGGCGCTGCCGGCCTCCAGCCGCCCGGTGTCGTCGAGGGCGGAGCTGGCGGCCGCCAGCCGCACCCGATCGCCGGGGCGCAGCGGCGACGGCCAGCCCTGGGGGGTGCTGGGCTCCTCCGAGGTCCTGCTCCCGGAGTCCGTCATGGCAGCCGGCCGACCACGAGGGCCAGCAGCAGCAGGCCCCCAAGCCACACCTGGTGGCGGAAGTGCAGGCCATAGGCCGAGCGGGGCCGGTCCTGGCGGCGCAGGCTCCAGGCCTCCCGCAGCATGCCGCCGGCGGCCAGCAGCCACAGGGGCCAGAACGGCGGGCCCAGCCCCTGCAGGGCGGCCGCCAGGGCCAGCAGCAGGGCCGAGGCGGCGTAGCAGAGGGCCACGGCCGCGGGGGCGCGCTCGCCCAGGCTGAGGGCACTGCTGCGCACCCCGAGCCGCCGGTCGTCCTCCCGGTCGCTCATGGCGTACACGGTGTCGAAGCCGAAGGTCCACAGCAGGCAGGCCAGCCAGGTGCAGGCCAGGGGCCAGCCCCCTGCCAGCGAGCCGCTGGCGGCGGCCCAGGGGATCAGCACCGCGAAGCCCCAGCACAGGGCCAGCACCGCCTGGGGATAGGCGAACCAGCGTTTGGCCGAGGGGTAGAGCAGCACCGGTGGCAGGGTGGCCAGGGCCAGGGTCAGGCACAGGCCGCGGCTGGCTGGCGGCAGCCCCCAGAGCACCACCGCCAGGGCCGCCAGCAGGCAGAGCAGCAGCAGCACCAGGGCACCGGCCACGCCGATGCGGCCGCTGGCCAGGGGGCGCTGGCGGGTGCGCTCCACCTGGGGGTCGATGCGCCGGTCCCAGAGGTCGTTGGCCACGCAGCCGGCGCCGCTGACCGCCAGCCCCCCCAGCACGATCCAGCCCACCAGGGCCGCCGGCGGTGGGGCGCCGGGCTGCAGCCACAGGCTCCAGCCGGCCGGGATCAGCAGGATCAGGCGTCCACTGGGCTTGTCCCAGCGCAGCAGGCCCAGCCAGGCCCGGAGCAGGCCGCCCGGGCCCGGGCCGGCGGTGGCGGGTGCTGGGGCGGAGGCCACGGGCGGGCGGATGGAGGCGTCGTGGCCGGCACCCTAGGGCGGTCGGCCTCGGGCGGAGCCCCAGGCCCTCGCTCCGCGGGCCCCTGGGTCGGCGCCGCGCCTTGGCTGTCGGGCCGGTGCCCCTGCCCCCAGGTCCGCCGGGGCGCTTGCCTGGCAGCGGAGGCCCCACCCAGCAGTGGCAAAGTGGGCGCCACCGCCGCGTGGTTGGCCGCGTGACCGTCACCCCCAGCAGCGCCGCGCCGGCCAACGGCCAGCGCCCCGTGGCCGCCATCGACATCGGCACCAACTCCATTCACCTGCTGGTGGCGGCGGTGGATCCGGAGCTGCGCAGCTTCTCGGTGGTGCTCACCGAGAAATCGGCCACCCGTCTGGGGGAGCGCGATCCCGAGACGGGCGACCTCAGCCCCGAGGCGATCGAACGGGCCTTCATCACCCTGCGTCACTGCCGCGAGCTGGCCGCCAGCCATGGCGTGGAGCTCGGCGACATCCTCACCGCCGCCACCAGCGCCGTGCGCGAGGCGCCCAACGGCCGCGAGTTCCTGCAGTCGGTGCAGGAGCAGCTGGGGCTGGAGGTGGACCTGATCAGCGGCCCGGAGGAGGCGCGGCTGATCTACCTCGGCGTCCTCTCCGGCATGGCCTTCGGCGAGCAGCCCCACCTGATCCTCGACATCGGCGGCGGCTCCACCGAACTGATCCTGGCCGATGGCCGCGATGCCCGAGCCCTGACCAGCACCCGGGTGGGGGCGGTGCGGCTGCAGCGGGATTTCGTCAGCGAGGACCCGCTGTCGCCCAAGCGCCGCCAGTTCCTGCGGGCCTTCATCCAGGGCTCCCTGGAGCCTGCCGTGCTCAAGGTGAAGGAGCGGCTGGAGCCGGGGGAGGTGCCGGTGATGGTGGGCACCAGCGGCACGGCCATGGCCGTTGCCGCCATGGCGGCGGCCGAGGATCCGCGGCCGCCGCTGCGGATGCAGGGCTACCGGCTCAGCCGCGAGCGGCTCGATGGCCTGGTGGCGCGCCTGCTGGAGATGACGCCCGAACAGCGCCGGGCCCATCCGGCCCTGAACGAGCGGCGGGCCGAGATCATCGTGCCCGGCGCCCTGGTGCTGCAGACCGCCATGGCCATGCTCGGGGCCCGGGAGCTGGTGATCAGCGAACGGGCCCTGCGGGAGGGCCTGATCGTCGACTGGATGCTGCGCAAGGGGCTGATCGTTGATCGCTTCGCCTTCCAGAGCAGCATCCGCCAGCGCACGGTGCTGCACCAGGTGCAGCGTTACGGCGTGGACCAGACCCGGGCCGAGCGGGTGGCCGGCTACGCCCTCAGCCTCTACAGCCAGACCCGTGGGATCCTCCACCACGACGACGGCAGCGGCCGCCAGCTGCTCTGGGCCGCGGCGATGCTGCACAGCTGCGGCCAGCACATCAACCTCAGTGCCTACCACAAGCACAGCTGGTATCTGATCCGCCACGGCGACCTGCTGGGCTACGCCGAGAGCGAACACCTGATGGTGGCCGCCATCGCCCGCTACCACCGCCGCAGCCTGCCCAAGAAGCGCCACGAGGCCTGGCAGCTGATCGAGGCCCGCGAGCAGCGCCGCACCGTGGCGGAGCTGGCGCTGCTCCTCCGCCTGGCCGTCGCCCTCGATCGTCGCCCCCAGGCCACCGTGGCCGGCATCCAGGTGCGGCCGGAGGGCGACCATGGCCTGCTGATCCGCCTGGAGCCCATGACGGCCGACGCCGACCTCAGCCTGGAGCGCTGGAGCCTGCAGGCCTGTGCCCCCGTGGTGCGCGAGGCGGTGGGGGTGGAGCTCAGGGTCGCGGAGCCGGCGCTGCCGGCCCGGCGGGCCTGAAGCTCCACCAGCGGATCTGCTCAATGGGCCCCAGGACCCGGGCCGGGCCTGCCCCCACGCGGGCCGTCACCAGGTCGGGCCGACCGGCGCGTACCTCCAGCCCCCGGCCCAGGGGGAAGCTCCGCTCCCCCTGGACGGTGCCCTCAAACAGCGTGGTGCCATCGATCGAGCGGACCGCCAGCCAGCTGGGTTCGGCGCTGCGCAGCACCAGCTCCATGGCGCTGCTGCCGGCGGGCGTCGCGACCCCCGGGATTCCTGAGGCCGTCGGGGTCGGCCGGTTTGGCTCCCCGGTGGTGGCGGTCTGGACCTGGGGGTTGGCCGGGCTGTCGCCGGCCCGCCTGAGGGTCCACCAGCCGGTGGCGGCCAGGGCTGCCACCAGGGCACTGGCCGTCAGCAGAGCCAGGGCCTGGGGCCGGGGCCCGGCTCCCCGCCCCTGCCCTGCACGCCGCCCGCCTGGCGGCAGGGCCTGCGCCCAGCGGCGTCCTTCCGGAGCCTGGCGGCTGCGGCCATCGCCCCCGCCAGGCAGGGGCAGGGGAGCGGCCCGCTGTGGTGCCTCCAGCGCCCGCAGCGGCTCCACCAGGGGGGCCACATCCAGGCCCAGGCTGGAGGCGACCCGCCGGGCCTGGGCGATCACGAACACCGGTTCCGGCAGCCGACGGCGGTCAGCGGTCTCCAGGGCCTCCAGCTGCTCCACGCCCATGTGCAGCTGAGCGGCCAGGGTGGCGCGATCCAGGCCCCGGGCCTGGCGGGCCGCCAGCAGGCTGGTGCCGAGCTGAACCAGTGGGTCGCCGGCCTGCTGGCGTTCGCTGCCCTGCTCCGCGCCTGCACCGGGTGGGGCGGCAGCGGTGTTCGGCGGGGCTGGATCGCCTGCACGCATGGGCATTCCCCGGCCGCGGCCGCATCGACAATGGCCGCATTGTCACGTGAAATCCCCAGCTGTGCAGTACGCGGGGCTGCGCGGGTGCGCCGGAACCCCCGAAAAGCATGAAAGCCCCTGCAGGGCAGGGGCTTTGAATGGGCGATACTGGATTCGAACCAGTGACCCCTTCCGTGTGAAGGAAGTGCGCTACCGCTGTGCTAATCGCCCGCACCCCAGGACTTTAGAACATCGAGGTCCCGGACCTTGCGGAGTCCCTGGGGCCGGGCCAGCCGGTTAGGCCACGCCGCCCCGGAACAGGTGGTGGTGGCTGGCCGAGTAGAGCTTCGAGCGCGCCTCCCCTGGCGCCGCCAGCGCCGGGCTGACGATGTACAGCGTGGTGCGGATCAGCTGGCGCTCCTGGCTCACCGCCGCCATGGCGCTGAGGGGCACCACGCTCAGCCACTGGTCGGGCCAGCTCACCCGGTAACCGATCGCCACGGGCGTGTCGGCGGGGTAGTGGCGCAGCAGCTCGGCCTGGACCTCCTCCACATGCCGGGCACTGAGATAGAGACACAGGGAGGCCCCCAGGGCGGCCAGGTGGGCGATCGATTCCCGCTCCGGCACGCCCGTGCGGCCCCCGGCCCGGCTGAGAACGATCGTCTGGACCAGGCCCGGAATGGTCAGTTCGCTGCTGAGGGCGGCGGCGGTGGCCTGGTAGGCACTCAGACCCGGCACCACCTCCACGGCGATGCCCGCATCGGCCAGCCGGCAGAGCTGTTCGTTGAGGGCGCTGTAGAGGGCGGTGTCGCCATCGTGCAGCCGCACCACCCGCTTGCCGGCCTGGGCCCGCGCGATGATCACGGCCATCAGCTCCTCAAGGGTGAGGGTGCTGGTGCGCAGCCGCTCGCAGTCCGGCGGCGCCAGGGCGGCGATCTGGGGATTCACCAGGGAATCGGTCCACACCAGCACCTCCGCCGTCTCGACCGCCCGCAGGGCCCGCAGGGTCATCAGGTCGGGGGCGCCGGGGCCTGCCCCCACGATCCAGACCTTGCCGCGGCTCGCGACCTCCTGACCTGGACTGTCAGGGCCGTTGGGGCTGTCGGCTGGTCCGTTGGCTGCGCCGTTGCCGGCGGGGTGGGCGTGGCTCGGGGTGACGCTCAAGGGGTTGCTCCGCCGTTGGGATTGGCGCTGGCCACGCCGCTGGGATCGGGCAGGGCGCGGCCACGGCCATAGAGCCACCACAGGCCCAGGCCGCCGGCGGCGATCAGCAGCAGGCTCACCAGCTGGGCCATGCGCAGCCCGCCCTCACAGAAGGGGGGCAGCCCCAACAGGCAGAGCGGATCGATGCGCAGGCCCTCGATCCACACCCGACCCGTGCTGTAGCTGAGCAGGTAGACGCAGCTGAGGGCACCGGCTGGTAGCTGGATCCTGCCCCGCTGCCCGAGGCCGAACAGCAGCAGCAGCAGGGCGAACACCCCCAGGTTCCACAGCGACTCGTAGAGGAAGGTGGGGTGGAAGCCGCTCTGGTCGAGGAACTCCACCGGCCGGTTGGCAAAGGGGATGGTGAGCTTCCAGGGCAGGTCGGTGGGCAGGCCGAAGGCCTCGGAGTTGAAGAAGTTGCCCCAGCGGCCGATCGCCTGGCCCAGGGCCACTGAGGGCACCAGCACGTCCAGCAGGGTCCAGAAGGGGATCCGTCGCCAGCGGGTGTAGAGGATCAGGGCCAGGGTGCCACCGATCAGGGCGCCGTGGATGGCGATGCCGCCGCGCCAGATCGCCAGGGCATCCAGCCAGTTCAGCTGGTACTGGCGCCACTCGAAGGCGACGTAGTAGAGGCGGGCACCCACCACGGCGGCCAGCACCAGGATCGGCAGCAGGTCGGCGATCACCGCCGGCTCAATGCCGCGGCGCCGGCCCAGACGCGTGGCCACCAGCAGCCCGAGCAGCACCGCCAGGGCGATCAGCAGGCCATACCAGCGCAGGGAAAAGGGCCCCAGCTGGAACAGCAGGGGCCCGGGAGAGGTGAAGGTCACGGCAAGTGCCGGGACCGCAGCCAGGGTGTGGGGCATCAGATGCCTTCGGCGGCCTGCACTTTCTCCACCTGGCGCTTCTTGAGCACCAGCATGATCTGGGCCACCACGATGCTGGCGAAGAAGGCCAGCAGGCCATAGATGCGGACGGGATTCTGCAGCACCACCTCGGCATCCAGCTGGCCGAATCCACCCACGTTGGGGTCATTGGTGAGGGGCGAACCGGCGCTGACGCTTTCTCCCGCCTGGACGGTCACGCTGGGGCCGGCGGGGATCACGTCGCTGACGCTGTTGCCGTCGGCGGTCTGGATCACCACAACGGAGCCGCCGTTCTCGCCCGAGTCCACGGACTGGACGGTGCCGGCCACCGAGGCGTTGAACACGCCGTTGTTGCTCTTCTCGCCGGTGGGGTACACCTGGCCGCGGCCGCGGTTGCCGCCCACGTGCAGCTGGTACTTGCCGAAGTGGATGGCGCTGTCGGTGGCGGGATCAGGCGAGAGGATCGGGAAGACGATCGTCTGGTGCTGGTCGCCGGGCAGGGGGCCCACCAGCAGGATGTTGGGGTCGTTGTCGCTCCACTGGGTCACGTAGACGCCGGCGGTTTCCTCCTTGAGCTCATCGCTGAGGCGATCGGCGGGGGCCAGCTTGAAGCCGTCGGGCAGCATCACCACGGCGCCCACGTTCAGGCCGGTGCTGCTGCCGTCGCCGGCCACCTGCTGAACGCTGGTGTCGTAGGGGATCTCCACTTCCACCTTGAACACTTCATCGGGGAACACGGCCTGGGGCAGTTCCACGTGGGTGGGTTTCTTGGCCAGGTGGCAGTTGGCGCAGGCCAGCTTGCCGGTGGCTTCGCGGGGGGTGGCGTAGTTCTGCTGGGCCCAGAAGGGGTAGGCCCAGCTGGCCTGAGGAGCCGCGAAGACGGCTCCGAGCACGAGCAGGGAGCTCAGCAGCAGTTGGAGGGAACGGCGCATGGGGCGGTCGGGGCGAGACGGGGACGAGGGGGAGGAGATCAGGCCCACCAGGGCTTCTCGCCGGTGCGGAAATCGGTTTCGGTCCACTGGCTGAGGAACACGTTGTCGTTCTCGACGGACACGTGGGCCAGGGCCAGGGAGAGGGGAGCGGGACCGCGCACCACCTTGCCGGTGGCGTCGTACTGGGAGCCGTGGCAGGGGCACATGAACTTGTTGGCTCCCTCGTTCCAGGGCACCACGCAGCCCAGGTGGGTGCAGATGGCGTTGATGCCGTAGCTGCCGATGGCATCGGCGCCCTCGACCACCAGATAGGTGGGGTCGCCCTTGAGGCCCTGCACCAGGCTGCGGTCGCCCTCCTTGTGGGTGCTGAGCCAGCCGCTGGCGGTCACCGCATTGCCGGCCGCATCCTTGGCGGTGGTGCCGCCGCCGCCACCGGCGGCCTTGGGGGGGATGAAGTAGCTCACCACCGGATACAGGGCACCCAGCGCCACGCCGGTGACCGACCCGAAGGTCAGCAGATTCATGAACTGCCGACGACCCATTCCGGGCACATCACCGCTGGACGAGGACGCTGGAATCTGGGTCATACGGGGCGGCTGAGGGGGCCACTGCAACGTGGCGCCCATTATGAACCTTGCCCTCACCCGCACGGCCCGGCGCCACCGGGCCCCGGCGCCAGCCTGCAACATGCTGTTGCGAGCCCCTTGCGCTCCACCGCAAGCCAGCTTTGTTCTTCGCTCCCGAATCCGGTCCCGCTCCCGCCGATGCCGCTCCCCTCAGTGCCACTGAGGTGCTGGAGCTGCTGCGCAGCCGCTGGCAGGCCTCCTACGACCTGCAGCTGATCGTCCGCCGCGGCCGCCTCTACCTGCAGGTGATGTGGGCCTACCTGGAGCAGCAGTCGTTTCCGATGAGCGCCGAGGCCTATGCCGAGCGGCTGGAGGAGCTGGTGGGGCAGCTCAATGGCCTGGGGGTGGCGGCCCAGGTGCGCCAGTGGCTCACCACCACCAGCGATCGCCCGCGGCTGGGCAAGGCCATGACCCTGGCGCTGGAGCTGCCCGAGGGCCGGGCCGAGGAATTCCTGCTCTGAGCCAGGGCCCTGGAGCCCGGACCCTCTGGCCGCTCGGTGCTCAGCTGGCCGCGGCGGGCCGCAGGCCCCCGGCCAGGGCCGCCAGGGCCACACCCACCAGGTAGAGGGCGGTGATCGCCCCGGTGAGCAGCAGCATCGTCACCGGGTCGGTGGAGGGGGTGAGCACGGCCCCCGCCAGGGCGGCCACCAGCACCACCCAGCGCCAGGCCCGCAGCATCGTGGGGGCGCTCACCACCCCCAGGGCCGCCAGCAGCAGCTGCAGCACCGGCAGCTGGAAGGCCAGGGCCGTCGCCACCATCAGCAGCAGCACGAAGTCGAGATAGCGCTCGATCGACCACAGCGGCTCCACCACATCGGCGCCGTAGCTGACCAGGAAGCGCAGGGCCGCCGGCACCAGGGCCCACCAGGCGAAGGCCAGCCCCGCCGCGAACAGCACGGCGGAGCCCGCCACCGCCGGCGCCACCAGCCGCCGCTCGCGCCGGGTGAGGCCCGGCAGCACGAAGCCCAGCCCCTCGTAGAGCACCCAGGGCAGGGCCAGGCTGAGGCCGGCATAGCCCGCCACCTTCAGCGACACGAACAGAAATTCGCCCGGGGCCAGCTGCAGGAAGCGGATGCCCTGGGCGGGCACCTCCAGCAGCCGCACCAGCGGCCGCACCAGCACCAGGCAGCCCGCCGCCGCCAGCACCACCGCCAGCAGGCTGCGGAGCACCCGGCGCCGCAGCTCCTCCAGGTGATCCACCAGGCTCATCTCCACCTCGCCCGGGAAGTCGTCCGGACCGAGGGGCTCGGCCGGCAGAACCGGCTGGTCCGCCGCTGGCGGCGGGATCCGGATCGGGGCCGGGGCGCTGACCTGGGCCGCGGAGGTATCGGGCTTGGCTGGACTGTCGGTGTCGCTCATGGCTCTCGATCCCGCTCGAGGCTAGGGACTGCCCCCAGCAGGGCCAGGGCCCGGCCCGGCTCCGCCCACAGCACCGTGCCGCCCCGGTGTCGCACTGTGCCTGCCGCGGCGCCGGGAATGCGCTGCAGCTCGTCGGTGGGCACCATCACCACCGCCACCCGGGCGTTGCCGCGGGCGCGGCTGAAGTGGGCGGCCAGGGCGGCGGCGTCCTCCAGGTCGGCGTCGCCGGCAGCGGCCTCGGAGCCCTTGAGCACCACGTGGCTGCCGGGGCATTCCTGGGCATGGAACCAGAGGTCGCCGCGGCGGGCCTGGCGCAGGCTGATCCACTCGTTCTGGCGGTGGTTGCGGCCCACCTGCAGCCGCAGGCCGCCGCCGCTGCGCAGCTCCAGGGGCTGGGGCTCGCCGGCGCTGCGCCGGGCCCGCCGCTCGCGCCGGCCGCCCCGCCGCCCCGCCAGCAGCTCCTGGCATTCCTCCTCGAGGGCATCGAGCTGCCGCTCGAGGTCCGCCCCGTCGTGGCCTGGATCCGCCGCCAGGTCGATCCCCAGCTGGTCGAGGTAGGTGAGGCTGGCCTCCAGCTGGGCCAGGCGCTGGTCGTGCTGCTCCAGCCGGGGCGTGATCGCCGCCACCGAGCGGCGCAGCTTGCGGGCGCGCCGGTAGAGCCGCTGGGCCTCGTCGATCTGCTCCCGGCTCGGCGCCGCCAGGCAGAGCAGGGCATCGGCCTGCTGCTGCAGCGCCTCGCTGTTCTCCACCTGGTCCAGCAGGTGCTGCTGCTGCTGCCGCTGCTGGCGTTCGCGTTCCAGGGCCTGGCCCAGCTGCTGGGCCAGGCTGTGCAGGCGCTGGCGCCGCTGGCGGCCGCCCAGCTGCTGGCGGTGGTAGGCCGCCAGGACAGCGTTGATGCCCGGGGCTGGGGTGGCGGCTGACGCCACGGACGGCGTTGGGGGCAGCTCGGGCGCGGCGGTCGCATCCGGGTCGG
>NZ_JAGQBX010000057.1 GCF_024345855.1 Synechococcus sp. GreenBA-s
TCTTCGGGATCGCCTTCTCCAACAAGCGCTGGCTGCACTTCTTCATGCTGTTCGTGCCGGTGATGGGTCTGTGGACCAGCAGCATCGGCATCATCGGCCTGGCCCTCAACCTGCGTGCCTATGACTTCGTGTCGCAGGAAATCCGCGCCGCTGAGGACCCCGAGTTCGAGACCTTCTACACGAAGAACATTCTGCTGAATGAAGGTCTGCGCGCCTGGATGGCGCCGGCTGACCAGCCGCACGAAAACTTCGTCTTCCCTGAAGAGGTTCTGCCCCGTGGTAACGCTCTCTAATCCCTCCCTCTCCGGGATCGGCGGGAAGGACCTCGACTCCACCGGCTATGCCTGGTGGTCGGGTAACGCCCGTCTGATCAACCTCTCCGGCCGCCTGCTCGGCGCCCACGTGGCCCACGCTGGCCTGATGGTGTTCTGGGCCGGCGCCATGATGCTGTTCGAGGTGAGCCACTTCACCTTCGACAAGCCCATGTACGAACAGGGCCTGATCCTGTTCCCCCACGTGGCCACACTCGGCTACGGCGTGGGCCCCGGCGGTGAAGTCACCGACCTCTACCCCTTCTTCGTGGTGGGGGTGCTGCACCTGATCAGCTCCGCCGTGCTCGGCGTCGGCGGTCTGTATCACGCCATCCGCGGTCCCGAGATTCTGGAGAACTACTCCTCCTTCTTCTCGCAGGATTGGCGCGATAAGAACCAGATGACCAACATCATCGGCTACCACCTGATCCTGCTGGGTGTGGGTGCTCTGCTGCTGGTGTTCAAGGCCATGTTCTTTGGCGGTGTCTATGACACTTGGGCCCCCGGTGGCGGCGATGTGCGCCTGATCACCAACCCCACCCTGGATCCCGGTGTGATCTTCGGTTATCTCACCCGCGCCCCCTTCGGCGGCGAGGGCTGGATCATCGGGGTGAACTCGATGGAAGACATCATCGGCGGCCACATCTGGCTGGGTCTGACCCTGATCTTCGGTGGCATCTGGCACGTGATCACCAAGCCCTTCGGCTGGGTGCGTCGTGCCTTCATCTGGAACGGTGAGGCCTACCTGAGCTACAGCCTGGGCGCCCTGAGCTTCATGAGCTTCATCGCCTCGGCCTACATCTGGTTCAACAACACCGCCTATCCCTCGGAGTTCTACGGCCCCACCAACGCCGAATCCTCCCAGGCCCAGAGCTTCACCTTCCTGGTGCGTGACCAGCGCCTCGGCGCCAACATCGGTTCGGCCATGGGCCCCACCGGTCTGGGCAAGTACCTGATGCGCTCCCCCACGGGCGAGATCATCTTCGGTGGTGAAACCATGCGCTTCTGGGACTTCCGTGGTCCCTGGCTGGAGCCCCTGCGTGGTCCCAACGGTCTGAGCCTCGACAAGCTCCAGAACGACATTCAGCCCTGGCAAGTGCGCCGCGCGGCTGACTACATGACCCACGCGCCCAACGCCTCCCTCAACTCCGTGGGCGGCATCATCACCGAACCCAACTCGGTGAACTTCGTGAACATCCGCCAATGGCTGGCGTCCACGCAGTTCGTGCTCGCCTTCTTCTTCCTGGTGGGCCACCTCTGGCACGCCGGCCGCGCCCGCGCCGCCGCCGCTGGCTTCGAGAAGGGCATCGACCGCAAGGCCGAGCCCACCCTGGCCATGCCCGACCTGGACTGATCCAGGCCGATTCCCAGCCCCACGGACTGGGATCATCCACAACGGCCCCCGCCACCAGCGGGGGCTTTTTGTTGGCCTGCCACCGCAAGCCAACACCAGACAACGCCCGCTCAGGCAGATGTCTGCTCAGGCGAACGTCTGCCCAGGCGGATGTCTGCTCAGGCGAAGGTCCCACAGAAAGAGCCGCTCAGAAAGAGTTGGTCATCCCTGGGCGGCCGGCAGATGGATTCGGGATGCATCTGCCGGACCGATGCTGTTTAGGTTGCCGGCATCCCACTGGAGACCGCCATGGTGTTCCCCGCCCTGCCTCAATCGCCCCGTCTGCTGCGCTGGATGGCCGCTGGCGCTGTCGCCCTGCCCCTGGCCGCCACAGCCCCCGCGCAGGCCCAAAACGAGGGCCTCTCCTTTCCACGGAACGGTGTGATCTGTGATCGGGCCACCAAGATCTGCTACGAGAGGAATGGGATTTCCTATTCCCAGACCCGCCGTGAATTCGGCTCCCGCGCTGAGCAGAACCTGCGCCGCCAGGTCTCCGGGCGGCCCTGGCCCGACCAGCTGAGCTTCAGCAGCGGCGAGCTGTGCGAACTGCAGCGCCAGGTCTGCTGGGATGACGGCTGGAAGCGGCGCAACGTGAGCAAACGTCTGAGCCGCCAGCTATTCGGCAGCACCTGGAACAGCAACGCCTGGAGCAATGGAAACACCAACTGGAACAACAACAACAACAACAACAACAGCTGGAATAACGGCAACTGGACTAACAGCAACACCAACAACAACAACAACTGGGGCAACGGCAACAACAACTGGAATGGCGGCAATACGCCCCTAGGCCAGCAACTCAGCCGCTGCGAGCTGAGCCAGCGGGGCCAGCCACTGTTTCGCGGTACGTGTGGACTGCGCCAGCGCGCCACGACCGATGGCACCGCCTATGTGGTGGAACTCAGCGATGGACGCCGCTATGCCTTCCGCAACCGCCAGGGCCAGCTGGTGCTCAACGACGCCGCCAATGTCTGGCCGGCCCAGTTCTACAGCCGCGGCAACGATCTGATCTTCCGCTGGGCAGATCTGCAGCTCGTGACCCAGCCCACCTACGACTACGGCTACGGCACCGGCCCGAACCAGCGTCCCCTGCCCTGGAATCAGACCCCCACCAACCAGTTCCTCCAGGATCTGTTCAACAACCTGTTCCGCTGAGTCCGACGGCCCGCTGGCTTCAGCCGAGGGGCTGGAGCCAGCGCCGCAGCAGCGGCAGGCTCAGGCCGATCACATTGCTGAAGCAGCCCTCGATCCGCTCCACCGTGAGGCCGCCGATCCCCTCCAGGGCGAAGCCACCGGCGCAGTGCAGCGGCTCCCCCGTGGCCACGTAGGCCGCGATCTGGGCCGGGCTGAGCTGCGAGAACTGCACCCGCGTGCTGACCGTGGCCAGACGTGGAGCCTGGCCCGCCTCTGGGCCCATCAGACAGTGACCGGTGTGCAGCTCCCCCCAGGCCCCGGCCATGCGGCGCCAGCGCGCCATGGCCTCGTCCGGGTCGTGGGGTTTGCCGAACACCTCCCCCTCGAACACCAGCACCGAGTCGCAGCCGAGCACGGGCATGCCGGCGGCGGTGTCGGCAGCCCCGGAGCCCTGGCTGGCTGCGTCCTGACGCTCCAGATCGGCCACCACCGCCGCCTTGACGTGGGCCAGCCGCTGCACCAGCCGGATGGGGTCGGGCTCCTGGATGGCGTCCTCATCGACGCCACTCACCCGCACCCGGTGGGGGATGGCCGCCTGCTCCAGCAGGCGGCGGCGGGCGGGGGAGGCGGAGGCGAGCAGCAGCACGGCCGGCAGCGAGCGGACAGGGGGGACAGGAAGCCTGGGCTGAGCCGGGCAGCCCAGGAATCGATCCTGGGCCATCACGGCCCTCAACCACCACTGACCTCAGCCATCACGGCCAGCGGCGATCGCTGCAGTCGGCCCTCCGTGCCATCGACCGGCGCTGGGCTGGACCGGCCCATGCCTGAACCAGCGCTGGCCTGAACCCTCGCGGCCCGGCACCAGGGAGCCAGGCCCCTCGCGGCACCGGAGACCAGCCCGCACGCCAGCCGCGCTCCGGGTCAGCCGTCCGGGAGAATCGGCCCATGGATGGCAGCCTCTCCGATCCCCGCTCCCTGGCCCGGGCCGCCTCGGCGCTGCGCTGCCTGCCACTGCGGCGCGCCTTCTACGAGCGGGTGGCCGTCGAGGCGATCAGCAGCGGCGGCCTGTGCGACCACCCCGAACGCAGCCGCTACTGGTTCCGGCCACTCACGCCCCAGCGCGCCGAGGACCACCTGATCTGGCTGATCCGCCTGGGGGTGCTGCGCCGCGAGGTCGATGGCCAGGGCCTCACCGAGCGGGTGCGGCTCACCCCGATGGGCCGGCAGCTGCTGGGCCACTGGCCGGGCGAGCTGCCACGGGCGGGCCTGGGGGAACGCGTGTTGCACGGCCTGCGCCGCCGTAGGCCGCGCCTGTGACCGCCACCCCGGACCGATCCCCAGAACCGCCCACAGGCCGGCCCACGCCGCTGATGGTGCTCGGCACCAGCAGCGGGGCCGGCAAGTCGCTGATGACGGCAGCCCTGTGCCGGGTGCTGCGCCGCCGCGGTGAGACGCCCCTGCCCTTCAAGGGGCAGAACATGAGCAACAACGCCTGGGTGGATGGGGCCGGCGGCGAGATGGCCTACAGCCAGGCCCTGCAGGCCTGGGCGGCGGGCCTGGAGCCGGTGGCGGCCATGAACCCGGTGCTGCTCAAGCCCCAGGGCGATTCCACCAGCGAGGTGATCCACCTGGGCCACTCGGTGGGCAGCGCCCGGGCCGAGCACTACTACCGCGACTGGTTCCGGCCCGGCTGGCGGGCGATCCGCACGGGGCTGGCGGAGCTCCAGGCCGCCCACCCCCAGGGGCGCCTGGTGCTGGAGGGGGCGGGCAGTCCGGTGGAGGTGAACCTGCAGGCGCGGGACCTGACCAACCTGCGCCTGGCCCAGTTCCTGCGGGCCCGCTGCCTGCTGGTGGCGGACATCGAGCGCGGCGGCGTCTTCGCGCAGCTGGTGGGCACCCTGGCGCTGCTGCGGCCGGTGGAGCGCCCCCTGATCCGCGGCCTGCTGATCAACCGCTTCCGCGGCCGGCGCGAGCTGTTCGATGCCGGCCGCGACTGGCTGGAGTGCCACACGGGGGTGCCGGTGCTGGGGGTGATGCCCTGGCTCGACGAGCTGTTCCCGCCGGAGGACTCGCTGGATCTGCTGGAGCGCCGCGGCCGCAAGGGCGAGGCGGAGCTGGAGATCGCCGTGCTGCGGCTGCCCTCCCTGAGCAACTTCTCCGACCTCGATCCCCTGGAGGCCGAGCCCAGCGTGCAGCTGCGCTGGATCCGTCCTGGCGAGCGCCTGGGCCAGCCCGATGCCGTGCTCGTGCCCGGCAGCAAGCAGACCCTGCGGGACCTGGCGGCGCTGCAGGCCAGCGGCCTGGCGACTGAGCTGCAGGCCTACCTGGCGGAGGGGGGCCATGTGTTCGGGATCTGCGGCGGTCTGCAGATGCTGGGGGTGACGCTGGAGGATCCCGATGGCCTGGAGGGCGAGGGCGGCCCCACCAGCCGGGCGGGCCTGGGAATGCTGCCGCTGCGCACGCGCTTCGGCGCGGCCAAGGCCCTGCGCCAGCGCCGCAGCCGGGCGCTCTGGCCCCCATCGGGGGACGGGGGCGACCTGCCGCTGGAGGGATTCGAGCTGCATCGCGGCACGACCGAGCTCCTCGATGCTGCGGCCCCCTGCCTGCCGCTCGCCGCCGATGCCGCGCTGGGCTGGTGGCGCCGCGCCGACGGCGGGCGGGGCGGTCTGGTGGCCGGCACCTACCTGCATGGCGTGTTCGAGGATGGACCCTGGCGGCGCCGCTGGCTGAACCTGCTGCGCCAGCGCCGCGGGCTGGCGCCCCTGCCGGACACCGTGCCGCACCACAGTCGCCAGCGGGAGGCGCTGCTCGATCGTCTGGCCGATGCCTTCGAGGCCCATGTGGATCTGGGGCCGCTGCTGGGCTGAGCCAGCCCCGCCGGCCGGTACCGGAGACTGGCCTCCATCGCGCGGGGAGCAGCCGATGCCGGAACGGCGCAGCCTGGAGGTGATCTGGCCGGACGGTCGCCGCAGCCAGGTGCTGCCCGGCCAGGACTGGCTGCAGGCCGCCGCCGAGGCCGGCTACGCCATCCCCACCGGCTGCCTGGGGGGCAGCTGCGGCGCCTGTGAAATCGAGGTCAACGGCCAGCTGGTGCGGGCCTGCATCGCCACGGTGCCGGCCAGCGCCAGCGACCGGCTCGTGCTGGAGATCGCCGTGGATCCCCACTGGTAGGCGCGGGCGGCCAGGGCAGCCGGCGCGCGGCGGGGCCGGTCCCGAGGGCCAGCCTCGCGCGGCGGCCCGGCCCGGTCCTCAGGCCTGAATCAGACCACCCCCGAGCAGCACCTCACCGGCGTAAAACACGGCCGCCTGCCCCGGCGTGATCGAGAACTGGGGCTCCGCGAACTCCAGCCGACAGCGGTGCGGACGCTCGGCGGCACAATCGGCGTCCGTGGGGGGCAGGGGGGTGAGCAGGGCCCGCTCGGGGCCGCTGCGGTAGCGCACCTGCACCTCCAGCTCGAGCGGGGCGGTGGGCGGCGCGATCGACACCCAGTTGATCGCGCCCACCACGCAGGCCGAGCGGGCGGCCTCGGAGCGGGGCGCCACCACCACCCGGTTCATGGCGCCATCGAGGCGCACCACGTGCAGCGGCTCGCTCCAGGCCACCCCCAGGCCCTTGCGCTGGCCGATCGTGAAGTGCTCGATGCCGTCGTGCTGGCCCACCACCCGGCCGTCGCTGAGCACGATCTCCCCCTGGCGCGGCGGCAGGTAGGCATCGAGGAAGGCCTTCATCGAGCCGTGGTGGTCCGCCAGGCAGAGGTCCTGGCTCTCGGGCTTCTGGGCGGTGCGCAGGCCGTGGCGCTCCGCCTCGGTGCGGGTGTCGGTCTTGGTGAGTTCGCCCAGGGGGAACACCAGCCGGCCCAGCACCGCCTGGGGCAGGTCGTAGAGGAAATAGCTCTGGTCCTTGCGGGCATCCAGACCGCGCAGCAGCTGGTGCCGGCCGCGGCCATCTCCCGGCACAACCACCGGCACCGGCAGCGGATCGCCGGCCTCGGCGTGACGTACCCGGGCGTAATGGCCGGTGGCAAGGCGCTCGATGCCCCGCTCCTCGGCCGCCCAGCGGAGCATCGGGCCGAACTTCACCTCCCGGTTGCAGCGGGAGCAGGGCAGGGGCGTCACACCGGCCCCGTAGCCCTGCACCAGGAAGTCCACGATCTGCCGCTGGAAGTGCTCGCGGAAGTCCACCACGTGGTGGGGCACCCCCAGCTGGTCGCAGATGCCGGCCGCATCCACCAGGCCCTCGGCGCAGCAGGCGCCCTTGCCGCTCATCAGCCAGAGCGTGAGCCCCTCCACCGACCAGCCGGCCTCCACCAGCAGCGCAGCCGTGAGCGAGCTGTCCACGCCGCCGGAGAGGCCCACCACCACCCGGTGCTCGCCGGGCCAGGCCCGCAGGCGTTCGATCGCCGCGGCGCCGGCCGGGGTGGCCGCCGTGGAGACGCCGGCGGGCGCGGGCAGCGGCGGAGCGGAGAAGCGGGCCAACGGCGGCAGGTGCTGCCCCCGGGGGGGACAGGGCGGACTTTCTCCCCATCATGGAGCCGGGTTGCGGACCCTGGTTCCTGCCCCGGCTCCACACCTCGGCTCGACGGCCCGGACCAGCGCCCGGGTCAGGGCCGAGCACCCCCGGTCCTGCCGCTGCGGCCCCGCCTGCCCATGCCCGACCCCGCCCTGCCTCTGCTCACGGCGCCGCCGTGGCCCGCCCGCGATGCCGACCACCTGTTGGTGAACTCCCAGCAGATGGCGGCGCTGGAGGAGCAGCTGTTCGCTTCCGGGCTGCCGGTGGAGGCCCTGATGGAGAAGGCGGCCCTGGCCGTGGCCCGGCGCCTGCTGGAGCAGCACGCTGGCCTGCTGCGCCGGCACGGCGCCCTGGTGCTGGTGGGGCCCGGCCACAACGGCGGCGATGGCCTGGTGATCGCCCGCGAACTGCACCTGGCGGGGGTGGCCACGGCGGTCTGGAGCCCCTACGAGCGCCACAAGCCGCTCACGGCCGGCCACCTGCGCCACGTCGAGTGGCTTGGCATCCCGCGGCTGCAGCGGCCGCCCGATGCCAACGGCCCCGAACTCTGGATCGATGCCCTGCTGGGCATCGGCCAGGAGCGCTCCGCGGGTGAGGCGATCGAGACCCTGCTGGCGGCCCGGCAACGGGAGCGGCCGCAGCGGCTGGTGGCGGTGGATGTCCCCACTGGCCTCTGCGCCGACAGTGGCCGGCCCACAGGCCGCCAGCCCGCCTGCGCCCACACCACCTACTGCATCGGCCTGCTCAAGCAGGGGCTGATCCAGGACCCGGCCCTGGCCTGGGTGGGCCGGCTGGAGCGGATCGCGCTGGGCCTGCCCGCCGCCCTGCTGCAGAGCCTGCCGGCCCACCAGCCCCTCACCCTGCGCGCCGCGGACGTCGCCACGGCCCCCCGGCCCCAGCCGGACCCGCAGGCGGCCAAATACGGCCGGGGCCGGCTGCTGGTGCTGGCGGGCAGCCAGGCCTATCGGGGCGCGGCCCAGCTGGCGCTGCTGGGGGCCAGCGCCAGTGGCTGCGGCAGCCTGCGGGCGGGCCTGCCGGAGGCGGTAGCGGCCGGGCTGTGGGCCGTCCAGCCGCACGTGGTGGTGAGCGCCAACCTGGGCAGCAACGGCCAGGGGGGCCTGGATCTGGCGGCCCTGGCTCCCGCGGAGCTGGACGTCGCTCTGCAGCGGCTGGATGGGCTGCTGCTGGGCCCCGGCATCGGCCCAGGCAGCGGGCCGGCAGCCGCCGCGCCTGCAGCTGGCGAGCCTGCAGCCGGCGAGCCTGCAGCCGGCGAGGCCCGCCTCTGGGCCGCGCTGCAGCAGTTCCCGGGCCTGCTGGTGCTCGATGCCGACGGACTCAACCGGCTGGCGACCGGCGGCGGAGCCGCAGGGGCCGACACGGCCCTGCCCTGGCTGCAGCAGCGGGCGGGGACCACCTGGCTCACCCCCCACGCCGGCGAATTCGCACGCCTCTTCCCCGACCTCGCGGAGCTGCCCCCCCTGCAGGCGGCCCCTGCGGCCGCCCAGCGCAGCGGCGCGGCCGTGCTGCTGAAGGGGGCCCGCAGCGTGGTGGCGGCCCCCGATGGCCGCCGCTGGCAACTGGCCCAGGCCAGTCCGGCGGCGGCCCGGGCCGGCCTGGGCGACGTGCTGGCGGGCTATGCCGCCGGCCGGGGCGCCGTGGCCCTGGCGGCCGGCTGGTCGGCGGATGCCTCCCTGCTGGCCGCTGCGGCCCTGGAGCATGCCCAGGCGGGCCTGGCGGCGAGCCGGGAGCAGGGGAAGGGAGGGGCCACGCCGATGGCCGTCGCGACGGCCCTGGCGCGCTGGACGCCCCACCACGCCAAAGGCTCTGCCATGCCCATGCCCGACGAGTAGCGCCGGCCACCCAAAGGCAAGGCTTCGGTATTCACTGACACACGGGAGCAGGCTATAGCGTGAGTCTCAACACAAAGCGTGTGGTTTTAGGAATAAAAGCTGAAGGGTTGCTGAAGCAACAGCGTGCCAGCACAAATCCATAGGAGATTTCCAAATCTTCCCTGGTGCGGACTCATGACGGCCTCCAGCCTCTCCGCCAGCTCCAGCACGCGGCGCCGCAGCAGTGACCCGATCAGTTGGTACCTCGCCACCATCGGGCGCGTACCCCTGCTCACCCCCTCCGAGGAGATCGAACTGGGCAACCAGGTGCAGGCGATGATGCGGCTGGTGGAGGAGCAACGCAACGAGGCCGACTACAGCGAGAAGGAACAGAAAACCATCCGGGTCGGACGCCGCGCCAAGCAACGGATGATGAAGGCGAATCTGCGCCTGGTGGTGAGCGTCGCCAAGAAATACCAGGGCAAGGGTCTGGAGTTGCTCGATCTGATTCAGGAGGGCTCCCTGGGGCTGGAGCGGGCCGTGGAGAAGTTCGACCCCACCCGCGGCTACAAGTTCTCCACCTATGCCTTCTGGTGGATCCGCCAGAGCATGACCCGGGCGATCGCCTGCCAGTCGCGCACGATCCGGCTGCCGGTGCATCTCTCCGAGCGGCTGAGCACCATCCGCAAGGTGAGCCTGGAACTGGCCCACAAGCTCGGCGCCATGCCCAGCCGCCGCGAGATTGCCGAGGCGATGGACATCCCCATCGACGAGCTTGACGCTCTGCTGCGCCAGGCCCTCACCACCTCCAGCCTCGATGCCCCCGTGAACGGTGAGGAGGGCCGCAGCTTCCTGGGCGATCTGATCGCCGACAACAACGGCGCCGAACCCCTCGATCAGGTGGAGCGCAGCATCCACCAGGAGCAGCTGGGCCGTTGGCTCACCTACCTCACCGACCAGGAGCGCCAGGTGCTGGAGCTGCGCTTCGGGCTGGAGGGCGAGGAGCGCCACACCCTGGCCGAGATCGGCCGGCTGCTGGATGTCTCGCGCGAGCGGGTGCGCCAGGTGGAACTCAAGGCCCTGCGCAAGCTGCGGCACCTGACGCGCCGGATGCCGTCGTCGATCTGATCCTGCGTCCTGCATCGGCTCAGAGGTGAACCAGCCTGGTTCAGCGGCCCGGTCCGACCAGGCTCGGAAACAGCAGTCCTGCGATCACACGGCAGAGCAGGTCTTCCAGCCCCTGGCTTTGGGACGGCCACCTGGAGGTGGCCTGGAGCCCATCCAGCAACGACAGTGTCCTGCGCAGCAGATCCAGCAGATGGGCTGAGCTGCCCCGCAGGGGGCCCAGCTCGAGGGGTCGCTGCAGCACAGCCAGGTCCAGCGTGGGGGCGTCCATCTCCGCCGCCATCGCCAGAGCAATGGTGGCAATCCGTTCGGGCCGGGCCGTCACCACAACACCATTGGCGTCAGCCAGCTCACAGCGATAGGCCTCGCCGGGCAGAAACAGACCAGGCTGCTGCGGGCTGTTGCGGTAGACGGCTCCATCCAACTCCACACGGGCCCGACCACCGGACGACAGCAGCAGGGTCACCACCTCATGGTTGTCCACCGCGAAGCAGAAGGACGAGCCCAGCCCGACGGAAACGCCAACACCACCCAGCCGCAAGGACGCCGTCTTGTGGGCATAGTCCTGCCCATCCGCCAGGGGATAGGCCTCCCTGACGGGCAGACAGGGGGCCACCCGAGACTCACAGTCCCGCGCACTGGAGGTCAGCACAGCCAGCGAATTCAGGGCCGCCAACGGAGTCGACTGAACCCTCAGGACCTCACCCATCCAACCCGATCAGTAGCAAAGGCGACAAAGAGCCGTGCTCTTCGCATGGCGTGCAGCCTAGACATTCAGCCAACGAAAACGCGCCGATTGACGCTTGGACGCCAATGCAACGCCCACCCCAAGGAAATCCAGGCTTCGGTAGTCGTCGATACTGGCATTAGCACGTGCCTGCCGATTTGCACCCTAGAGTGCATACAGGATTTTGCGCGGCATGCTGGCGCTAGACACCCTGGAATCCCTCGACTCTCTCATCTGGTTTGGATCCGGGGAGCAGGCCGCGCACCACTGCCACTGCAGCCAGAGCGCCATCTCACGCCGCGCGACCCAAGCCACAGCCAAGCTGGGAATCAAGCTGAGAAAATGTGGAAACGCCTGGGATACGGCGCCCCACTCCCAGCTGCTCAAGTTGGAGAGACACGTTCATCAGCTGTATCGGTTTGTCAAAGCCAGGCGACTGCGGCTGGATGCAGACCACTGGGCGGGCCGTGGGATTCTCTTGGACCTTCCCGAGGCCTGGATCAGCGGACCCCCTGGACGCATCGGCATCGAGAGACCGCTGCACCTGCTTCGGGAGAGGATCATCGATGCCTGGATCTCCTGCACCCAGGCAGACCTGCCAGACCAGGAGGATCCCGATTTCGTTGCCGATGAGATCGCCACCATGCCGCTGCACATCGCGGGCCGATCCAACCATCCACTGGCCGGTGAGACGGGACTCTCCACCAACGATCTCATCACCTATCCCTCGCTAGGCCTCCATCCCGAGTGCTACCCACGCTTCGGACAGCTACTGAACCAGAAGGGACTGTGGAACGACAAGATCACTATGAATCCGTATCAATTCAATGACTGGGAAGGCAGAGTGACCCAGAGCCTGGCAACAGTTCCCGTCAATTCACTCTCCACGGATCTCAGCCATGGCCTCAGCCTGCTCGACTGGCAGACGGGCATCAACGACTGCCTGGCCCTGATCGTGCGTCGCGATCTGCGCGAGCAAGCCGAGATCCAGCACCTGCTCGACCAGCTGCGCCGCCGGGCCCAGGCGATGGCCAGACACAACGGTGAACTCACGGTGCTGCTCTAGCTTCATTCCTGAGCGCCTGCACACCCCGTGAGGCCCCCCTTCGTTTATCACCCGGCCTACTCGGCACCCTTGCCCAGCAGCCATCGCTTCCCGATGGCCAAGTTCCGGCTGCTGCACGGGCTGCTACAGCGCCAGGGTCTGGCCAGCGAGGACCAGCTGCACCAGCCACTGCCGGCCCCCAGGCGCTGGCTCGAGCTGGTGCATGGGGGCCGCTACCACCAGGCCTTTGCCCGGGGCGAGCTCTCGGCGGCGGAGCAGCGCCGCATCGGCCTGCCGGCCACCGCGCCCCTGGTACGGCGCACCTGGCTGGCGGTGGGGGGCACGGTGCTCACGGCGCGGCTGGCCCTGCGCCACGGGCTGGCCTGTCACCTGGCCGGCGGCACCCACCACGCCTTCCCTGACCATGGCAGCGGCTTCTGCATCTTCAACGACGCGGCGGTGGCGGCCCGGGTGCTGCTGGCCGAGGGGCTGGTGCAGCGCCTGATGGTGGTGGACCTGGACGTGCACCAGGGCGATGCCACCGCGGCGATCTTCGCGGACGAGCCGCGGGTGTTCACCTTCTCGGCCCACTGCGCCAGCAACTTCCCCCTGCACAAGCAGTGCAGCGACCTCGATCTGCCCCTGGCCGACGGCCTGGAGGACCAGGCCTACCTGGCGGCCGTCGGGGACGTGCTGCCCGACCTGCTGGACCAGCAGCGACCCGAGCTGGTGCTCTACAACGCCGGCGTCGACCCCCATCGGGGCGATCGCCTCGGGCGGCTGGCCCTGAGCAGCGAGGGGCTGCTCAACCGCGACCGGCTGGTGCTCGATGCCTGCCTGCGGCGCCGCATCCCGGTGGCCACGATGATCGGCGGCGGCTACGACGAGCTGACGCCCCTGGTGGAGCGCCACGGCCTGGTGTTCCGGGCGGCGGCGGAGCAGGGCCGCCTGCACGGGCTGTGAACGCCGAGGTGCCTGGGCAGCCGGGGATCAGTCTTCCGCCCAGATGTAGCGGGTGAGCTCTTCGGGCTTGGGCTCAGGGGCCGCCAGGGCGAACTCCACGCAGTCGGCCACCTCGGCATCGATCTCCTTCTCGATCGCCTTGAGCTCCTCGGCCGTGGCCAGGCTGTGCTCGATCAAGTGGGCGCCCAGGCGCTTGATCGGGTCGCGCTGGGCCCAGAACTCCTTCTCCGCCTCGGCCCGCAGCTCGTCGGGGTCGGCCAGGGAATGGCCGCGGAAGCGGTAGGTGAGGCACTCCAGCACGGTGGGGCCCTCACCGGCGCGGGCCCGCTCGATGGCCCGCTGGGCGGCACCGCGCACGGCGAGCACGTCCATGCCGTCCACCTCCTCACCGTGCATGCCGAAGGCGGCCGCCTTGCGCCAGATCTCGGGATCGCTGGTGGCTCGGTTGTGGTCCATGCCGATGGCCCACTTGTTGTTCTCGACCACGAACAGGATCGGCAGCTTCCACAGCGCCGCCATGTTCAGGCACTCGTAGAACTGGCCGATGTTGCAGGTGCCGTCGCCGAAGAAGGCCGCCGTGACGGCGTCGCTGGAGGCATCACCGAGGGCGTCGCGCTTGTAGCGGCTGGTGAAGGCGGCGCCGAGGGCCACGGGGATGCCTTCACCGATGAAGGCATAGCCACCCAGCAGGTGATGTTCCTTGGAGAAGAGGTGCATCGAACCGCCGCGGCCCTTGCTGCAGCCGGTCTCCTTGCCGAACAGCTCGCTCATCACCTCCCGGGCCGGCACACCGCAGCTGAGGGCGTGGACGTGGTCGCGGTAGGTGCTGCAGAACCAGTCGTGCTGCATCTTCATCGCCTTGATCACACCCGTGCTCACGGCCTCCTGGCCGTTGTAGAGGTGCACGAAGCCGAACATCTTGCCGCGGTAGTACATCTCCGCGCACTTATCCTCAAAGCGCCGACCCAGGGTCATGTCGCGGTAGAGGAGCAGCCCCTCCTCCCGCGACACCGTGGCGGGGGTGGAGGGGTAGAGGTTGAGGAGGCGCTCGGCGTGCAGGCCCACGGCACTCACGTCGCCGGAACAGGCGGGGGCGCCGCTGGCCGCGAGGACGTCGGTTGGGTCGGCGCTGGCGTCGGCCTGACTGGTCTTGGCCTGGCTCATGTCTGCCTGGGTCATATCGGCCGTCCTGTCGCGGGAGCCTGATGCTGGGACTGACTGTACGGGGTCCGGCCACCGAAAGCGGTACCGAAAGCAGCCACGGCGGCAGTCAAAACCGCTGACCCTGCCTACAGTCACGCCTCAGAGAAGGGCCCGGCTTGGAACTGCCGATCGACCATTTCCGCCTGCTCGGGGTCAGCCCGGCCACCGATGGTCAGACGGTGCTCCGCGCCCTGCAGCAACGCCTGGACCGCGCCCCCGACCAGGGCTTCACCCACGAGACGCTGCAGGCCCGGGCCGATCTGCTGCGCAACAGCGCCGACCTGCTGAGCGACGACCGGCGCCGCAGCGCCTACGAGGCCGAGCTGACGGCCCTGAGCACCGAGGGCGAGGCCGGCAGCGACGGCGCCCAGGCCGCGATCCCGGCCCTGGAAATCCCCAATTCCAAGGAGGTGGGTGGCCTGCTGCTGCTGATGGAGGCGGGTCAGCCCCAGGAGGCCTTCGAGAAGGCCAGCCGCGGCCTGCAGCCGCCCCAGGCGCCGACCCTGGGCAGCAGCCGCGAGGCCGACCTGGCCCTGCTGGCGGGGCTGGCCTGCCAGGGCGCCGCCGAGGACTACCGCCAGCAGCGCCGCTATGAGGCCGCCGCGCGCGTGCTGCAGCAGGGGCTGCAGCTGCTGCAGCGCATGGGCCAGCAACCTGAGCAGCGCCGCCGCCTGGAGCTGGCCCTCGATGCGCTGCTGCCCTACCGGGTGCTGGACCTGCTCAGCCGCGATCTCTCCGCCAGCCTGGAGCGCAACGAGGGCCTGCAGCTGCTGGAGCAGCTGGTGCGGCGCCGCGGCGGCCTGGAGGGCGAGGCCGACACGGCCTTCCCGGCCAGCGAATTCCAGCCCTTCTTCAAGCAGATCCGCCAGTTCCTCACGGCCCAGGAGCAGGTGGACCTGTTCAGCCGCTGGGCCGAGGCCGGCTCGCCATTGGCGGACTTCCTGGCCAGCATCGCCCTGACGGCCTCCGGCTTCGCCCGGCGCAAGCCCGAGCGGCTGCAGGCGGCCTACGAGCGCCTGGCGGCCAGCGGCCAGGCGGGGGTGGAGCCCTTCCTGGCCTGTCAACAGCTGCTGCTGGGCCTGATCGAGCCGGCCCAGGCCCTGTTCGAGCAGGGGGCGGACCCGGACCTGCGCCAGTGGGCAGCCGAGCAGGGGGAGGAGCCCCTGGCGGGTCTCTGCGCCTACTGCCGCGACTGGCTGGAGCGGGAGGTGCTGCCCGGCTTCCGCGACATCGAGGCCGATCCCGACCTGGAGGCCTGGTTCGCCGACCGGGATGTGCAGGCCTACGTGGAACAGCAGGACCGCAGGCGGGCCCGCAGCGCGCCGCTCCACCCGGCGGAGACCGCTGCGGCTGCAGCCGCCGGCGCCCCGGCGACGCTGGACAGCCTCGACGCCCTGCCCCAGTGGCCGGGAGACCCCCTGGCCAGCGGCCTGGCGGAACCGAGCCAGCCCGGAGCCCTGGCCGATCCCCTGGAGCCGGAGCAGGACGAGGAGGACTGGCCGGATCTGGCCCTGCGCTGGCCGAGCCTGCACTGGCCAGACCTGCACTGGCCAGTGCTGCAGCTGGGCGAGCGGTGGGCCCAGCTGCGCGGGTCGGCCACTGAGCGGCTGGCCCTGCGGCCCAGCTGGGCCCTGCCCCTGGCGATGGCGGTGACCCTGGGGGGCGTCGGCATCGGCGGCTGGCTGGCCCTGCGGCCGAAGCCCGAGCGCGGCCAGCCGATCCCGGTGCTGCCCGCCCCCGAGAGCACCACCCAGGGGGGAGCCGAACCTGCCGCCCCGGACGGCCCCAAGGCGGCGACCGGCCCTGGAGCCGCCACGCCCACCCCACCGCCGGCCCGGAGCCTGCCGCTCACGGTGGCGGAGCCCAGCGCCGAACAGCTGCGCAGCCTGCTCGAGGCCTGGCTGGCCGCCAAGGCCGCCGTGCTGGCGGGGGCCACCCCCGAGCACCCACTCCCGCAGCTGGCCCGCAGCGTCCTGGTGGGCAACGTCGAGAGCCAGCAGCGGCAGAACGCCAGCCGCGGCGAGAGCGAAACCGTCACGGCCGAGGTGCGCAGCTTCAGCGTCACCAGCCAGACGCCGCAGCGGATCGAGGCGGAGGTCACCCTCCGCTACAGCGACGCCCGCAAGGACGCCGGCGGCAAGCTGATCGCCTCCACCCCCGAGGGCGAGCGGCGCAACACCTACGTGTTTGCCCGCGACGGCCAGGCCTGGCACCTGGCCGCGTTCCGGGCCAGCCGCTGAGCCCGGCACGGCGACTTTTTACGATCGCGCCACGCGGGGCCTCGAGCCCCACCCGTGCGCGCGCGCCCCACACCCATGTTCGACGAGCTATCCCAGCGGTTTGAAGACGCCGTCAAGAACCTGAGGGGCCAGGGCGCCATCTCGGAAACCAACATCGAGGGGGCCCTCAAGGAGGTGCGCCGCGCCCTGCTGGAGGCCGATGTCAGCCTGCCGGTGGTCAAGGAGTTCGTCGACGAGGTGCGCCGCAAGGCCCTCGGCACCGAGGTGGTGCGCGGCATCAACCCGGATCAGAAGTTCATCCAGGTGGTGCACGAGCAGCTGGTGGACACCATGGGCGGCGAGAACGCGCCCCTGGCCGCCGGCGGCAAGCCCGGGGAGCCCTCGGTGGTGCTGATGGCCGGCCTGCAGGGCGCCGGCAAGACCACCGCCACCGCCAAGCTCGGCCTGCACCTCAAGGAGCAGGGCCGCAAGGCGCTGCTGGTGGGTGCCGACGTCTACCGCCCCGCCGCCATCGACCAGCTGCAAACGCTGGGGCGGCAGATCGGCGTGGAGGTGTTCAGCCTCGGCACCGACGCCAGGCCCGAGGACATCGCCGCGGCCGGCATCGCCAAGGCCAGGGCCGAGGGCTTCGACACGGTGCTGGTCGACACCGCCGGCCGCCTCCAGATCGACACGTCGATGATGGAGGAGATGGTGCGGATCCGCGAGGCCTGCAGCCCCGATGAGGTGCTGCTGGTGGTGGATTCGATGATCGGCCAGGAGGCCGCCGAACTCACCCGCGCCTTCCACGAGCAGGTGGGCATCACCGGCGCCGTGCTCACCAAGCTCGACGGCGACTCCCGCGGCGGCGCGGCCCTCTCGATCCGCAAGGTGAGCGGCGCGCCGATCAAGTTCATCGGCACCGGCGAGAAGGTGGAGGCGCTGCAGCCCTTCCACCCCGAGCGGATGGCCAGCCGCATTCTCGGCATGGGCGACGTGCTCACCCTGGTGGAGAAGGCCCAGAAGGAGGTGGAGCTGGCCGATGTGGCCCGCATGCAGCAGAAGCTGCAGGAGGCCAGCTTCGACTTCTCCGACTTCCTGCAGCAGATGCGCCTGATCAAGCGCATGGGTTCGCTCGGCGGCCTGATGAAGCTGATCCCGGGCATGAACAAGATCGACGACGGCATGCTCAAGCAGGGCGAGCAGCAGCTCAAGAAGATCGAGGCGATGATCGGCTCGATGACCGAGGCCGAGCGTCAGCAGCCGGAACTGCTGGCCTCCCAGCCCTCACGGCGGCGGCGGATCGCCGCCGGCAGCGGCCACAGCCCCGCCGATGTGGACAAGGTGCTGGCCGACTTCCAGAAGATGCGCGGCTTCATGCAGCAGATGACCCGCGGCGGCATGCCTGGGATGCCGGGCATGGGGGGCGGCTTCCCCGGCATGGGCGGGATGCCCGGGATGGGGGGCTTCCCCGGTGGCGGCATGCCCGCGGGGGGCCGTGGGGGCTGGGAGGCCAGCAGTTCCGGCTG
>NZ_JAGQBX010000058.1 GCF_024345855.1 Synechococcus sp. GreenBA-s
TGATTCGTCCGATGACGACGATGATGATTCGTCCGATGACGACGATGATGATTCGTCCGATGACGACGATGATGATTCGTCCGATGACGACGATGATGATTCGTCCGATGACGACGATGACGACTCGTCCGACGACGACGATGACGACTCGTCCGACGACGACGATGATGACTCATCCGACGACGACGATGATGACTCATCCGACGATGACGACGACGATGATTCGTCCGATGACGACGATGACGACTCGTCCGACGACGACGATGATGACTCATCCGACGATGACGACGACGATGATTCGTCCGATGACGACGATGATGACTCGTCCGATGACGACGATGATGACTCGTCCGATGACGACGACGATGACTCGTCCGATGACGACGACGATGATGATTCATCCAGCCAAGCCTATGACGACTCTTCGGATGATGACGACGATGACTTGTCCGAGAATGAAGGCAGGTCTTCCGAGAATGAAGGAAGGTCTTCCGAGAATGAAGGCAAGCCTTCCGAGAATGAAGGCAGGTCTCCGAAGGAGTTCAAGACACCCGTCGTGCTTGACCTGAATCACGATGGAACCACCGAATTCCTTTCCCGCTCCGAAGGTGTTACCTTCGACTATGGAGAGGGCAGTGTGGGAACTGCTTGGGCTGGCCCAGAGGATGGCATCCTCGCCTATGACTACAACGCAGATGGTCTAGTGACTGATGCGAAGGAGTTTGTCTTCTCGCTTTGGGATCCTCAAGCCGTCACGGACCTTCAAGGCCTGGCCTTGCATTTTGACACTAATACCGACGGGGTTCTTGACGCCAACGACTCTGCCTTTGGCTCCTTTGGCGTTTGGCAGGATTCTAATTCAGATGGTATTACTGATTCTGGCGAGTTCAGCTCACTCGCCGATCTAGGCATTACGGCCATCTACTTGGCCTACAGCCCAGACTCATCTCAAGTAAATGAGGCTGGCGGTGACGTGATCGTCTATGGACAGAGTGCATATGTTAAAGCGGATGGAACGACTGGCTTGGTAGCCGACGCTGGTTTTGCAGTTGATAGCCCTTCTGACAACCAGCCTGTGACTGATCAGCCAGCGGGCCTTCCTGCTGCCGAGGTTGAGGTTACTGATCTCATTGGTTCTTTCTTGGAACTGATTCACTCAGAAGCCGTTCAGGATGCTGGAGTTCAGCCATCTACAGCTGAACTGGCCCATGGGCTTGATCAGGTAGTCAGTAACTACATCTCTACCCATGGGTTATCAGCGGATGACTTTGCAGCCATTCATGATGACGTGCTCCACCATCTGGCTGATGACCTGCATGGCCTTTCAGGCCATGGTCAAGACAGCCAGGATCTAGACGCCACGACCAATCCCTCAGAGGTCTTCTCTGGCCTTCAAGAACACGCACAAGAGCTCTATGCTCATTATCACGATCAGGCTATAGATCACTTGGACCCGACTCAGGGTTCGACTGACTTCTAGCCCTGAGCGTGAATCATTACCATTACATCTATCTTCATCCTGGATCTGCGTGGCAGGAGCTTCTGTTGATACTGCGGCCCCTATTGACCGCTTAGTGCTTCGAAGAGCGGCCTCACAAGCCGCTCTTTATCTCCGCAATCAGATTCAGCCTTCAGGCTTCTTCGTCTATAGACGCGATGCGGCGAGACCTGAATGGGCTGCCAAAGACTATAACTTGCTACGCCATGCGGGCAGCCTCTATGCTTTGTCCGAGGCTTATGCTCTAGGTGATCCGGCGTTTGGGCTCCATGAGCTCTTGCATTCGGCAACCCGACTTCAGACATGGCTGAAGCCATTGCCTGGACTGTCTGGAACCTTGGCAGCATGGTCACAGCCCGGAATCAACGACACTGTTGCTCATGAGCAAGTGAAACTGGGGGGCTCTGCATTGGCCCTGCTGGCCTTGACGGCAGTCTTTCGGATCGACAATGGAGCTATTGATATAACTGTGCTGGAACGTCTGGCGGATGGTCTGCTGGCTTTACAGCGGGGGGATGGCTCCTTCATATGTAAATGGATTCCAGAAGAAGGGGGCCCTCAGAAATCCTGGAAGTCCCTTTTCTATCCTGGTGAGGCGGCATTTGCGCTTGTTCGCCTATCTCGCTGTTTGCCCTCCACCCACTCCGAGCGTTGGAGGAAGGGCGCCGTTTCGGCATTGGTCTATCTTGCGCGCCTGCGGGAAGGGAAAGCACTTTCAGGCATCCCCTTGGACCATTGGGCGCTGATCGCCACAGGTGAACTCCTCGCCGATGAGCCCCCCAACGGGGATATCTACAACCAGCTACGTCTTCATGCCCGGCAAGTAGTTGAGGCGATGCTTGCGCGTCAGCACACCGGTTTTGCACAACCTGGTTTGCATGGTGCTTTTTCTGCTAGTGGAAGTACTACCACAACGGCTACATGCTTGGAGGGCTTACTAGGTGTGCGCTCCTTGTTTGAAGATGATCTACCTATACGCGAGGCCCTTGCCGATGCTTGCGAGCGCGGTGTCTCCTACTTGCTGCGTTCTCAACTTCGCGAGGGCGTGTGGAATGGAGCGATGCCTTCTTTGCTAGATCCTACGCCTTCTGAGGTGCGGATTGATTATGTCCAGCACGCCCTTTCTGCTTTCCTCGCTCAGCTTTCCTGGTGCTCGGCAGAGCCTGATTCGGTTCGTGCTCCAGTTCCATTAACGTCAAAGTCTCCCCCCTCTACTCCTGTTGGCCTGACAGATGAGATTTGCAATGAAGCCCTTGGGCTTGGATTGCGCTTCCTCTTGGCCTGTCAGTTGGATGATGGTGGTCTTACCTATGAAGTGCCACTTGCTCCCGCCAAGCCTCCGACCGGGCGTCATCAAGTCAGAGAGGCCGGGGGTGTCTGGGGGTTGGCTCTGTACTTGGATCGTCCAAGCCTGTCACCCCAGCAGCGCGAAGCTGTCTGGGCGTCACTGGAGCGTTCTCTGGCTTGGCTGCAGACCCATAGCGCCTGCGCTCGAGGTTTACGTTGGCCCATCCCTCCCGATGCTTCGTCGGGTTACCTTGGCACCGCGGCCCTCTATGGCCTGGCCTTGGTAGAGATGCTGGCTCAGCCCGATTGTCCGCGTCTCGATGAGAAGCAGGAGCTGTTGCAAGAGTTGCTGGCCTTTCTGATGAGCTGCCGCAGCTCTCGCGGACAGTTTCATGCACGCTATCGCCTTGATGATGGATCTCCTTTCAGCGATCCCAGTCCGTACTTCGATGGCGAGTCGTTATTGCTGTTGACGCGGGCTGCGCGTGTGCTCGGTCTCACGCCCTATGCGGTCCCAGCTTCGGTTGCAGGAGATGCAATGTTCAAGGCTTATGCGCAGCAAGCCGTTGAACGTCAAGAGCTCAGTGATACCTGCAAAGGCTTTTATCAGTGGGGTTCAATGGCCTTCACTGAGCTCTACCTATTCCAGCCGGGTGAGTTGCGCTGGCTTGAGCGTACCCTAGCGATGGCAGATTGGATTTTGGATGTGCACAAAGTTCTTGGTCGGAAACGAAATACTGGCTATGCCTTTGAGGGCCTAGTGTCCGCCTATCGCCTGGCTCACTTGGCAGGATCAGAATCGTCAATGCTGAGGTTGCGCACCGCCATCGAAGCGGGTCTGGGGCGCCTCTGTACATGGCAACTTGGCTCCTCCGTGCAGTCGGCCCAACTCCAAGCCGTGCTGCCTCGCAACCCTCTTGCGCTGGGCGGCGTGCTGGGTGGCCCCCAGGACACTCTGCTGCGCATTGACACCACGCAACACCAGATGCATGCCCTGCTGCTTGCGGAGCGTCACCTAGGCCTGAGGCCAGTCTGATGGTCGATGACTGGTCGCTGGATCTGGCGGTCTCAGACGGCCTGGGACCAGCCAGCCGCAGCCATGCCCGCGGAGCCGAGCCGCTGCAGCTGCTGTCTGGCCTGGTATCAGACCTGTTCCCCCCACCTTGTCCGGCCAGACGACCCGTGTGGGTCCGCCTTGATCTCACTCCGCCTACCGGGACTAAGCCTGCTGTTGCGGACCTGGTGCTCGGTGCTTTGGGCCGCCAGGTGCTGATGCCCCTGGGTCTTGATGCAATGTTGCCGGTGACGCTGCTTCGCTCGCCGGCACGGCTGCGGTTCTGGGTGGATCGCACCACCATGCCTGCCTCCAGAGGCTCTCCGTCCCTAGATTTCTCGATGCGGGAGGCCTACGCCTGCATGATGCGACGCCTGGATCCCGGTGGCGGAGATGTGCGCAGTCGGATCTATCTGCTGGTGGCCCTGCTGATCCTGCAACGTCATTTCAGAGAGCCTGCTGTGGAGCTGGCCTGCCTAGGACTGACACGCTCGCTGCTCGCCGATCTGCAGCCCGTCTCGGCCCAACCCGATGCACCGCGGGTGGTGCTGGCTGGTGGTCGGCCCCAGCTGCTGGCTTCCGCCCTGCTGCTCGTGGCACTGGCCGAGCAACAGCCAGTTCTCGCCAACGGTCTGGCTACGGGTGAGCGCCAGGGGCTGATCGCCTGGTTGCTCGAGCGCTTTCCCCAGCTCTCGGAGGGACAGAGTGCTGTCGTGGATTTTGCGATGGCCAGCCTTGCGCGCCATGGGCTCGCACCGCCAGGCTGGGAGCGCCATCTAGTCGCCCGGATCGGGCGACTCATTCACCAGGTTGGAGGTGCCGTTACTACCCGCTGCTGGTGTCTTGCGGCCTTGCTTCAGGTACGGGAGCCCAGTGGAGTGTCCTTCAACTCCCCTTGCCTCACAGACCTTCCTCTTCGAGAGATTCTTTCGCTTGCTGATCTGCCCCATGCTTCCGCTGATCTAGACATCAGCTCCGCACTCCGTGTTGTGCTCGCGTCTCGGCTCACGACTGTCAATGGCGGTGATCTCCAGGCTGGACCATCCCTTGATCTCCTAGGAAAGGCGGCTCACCTCCTTTGCAGCCGTCAGTGCGATCCCCTGAGGGCGATGGACGCGCAGGAACCCCAAGCCGTGCTCGGCGCATTCCTTTCTCCCACAAGTCGGGCACTGTCACCTTGGGCGCAGCTGGCGCCATTGTTTGCCGTGACCCAACTGCAGCTGCAATGCGCCGATCTTGATCTCATGCTCATGAAGCGAGGAGACTCCCGTGTTGTTGTTTGATTCCCAGTTGTTTGATGGGCGCCTGATCAGTGGTGGTTGGCTTAGGAGACCGGAGCAACCTTTGGCGTATACGGGTGTCTCCTATCTGGTCGCAGATCTGCAACCTGGTTTCTTGTTTATTCAGCCTTCATCTCCCACTTGGAGCTCGCGCTATGTCGAGAACAAGCCTTCGATGCGACTGTTGCAGAAGCGTGGCGTTTCAACCATTCTGACAGATACAGTCCCTGATACCATGCCAGAGGGCATGTCTGTTTACGTCTGCCCGGATACGCGACTTGCCCTTGCCCAGTTGGCCGAAGTCGTAAGAAATCGGATTGAAGGGCCCCTGGTCTGTATTACTGGTTCAGTGGGCAAGACAACAGTCAAGACTGGCGTGACTGCCATGATGTCCTGCCTAGCCCCCACCCATTCCAGCCTACGGAATCTCAATCACTATCAAGGTGTTCTGGTATCTTTGGCCTCCTATCCCCAGGAGGCTTCTTTTGGTGTATTGGAATTCAGCTCTGATCTGCCCCATTATACTCTGCCAAAGGCTCTGATAGCACGCCCAGATCTTGCTGTCATTACGGATATTCAGCTGGATCACACTGACTGCTATCCCAGCCTTGAGGCGATTGCCGACCAGAAATCGCTCTTGTTTCGGGGCCTCAGGCCCGGTGGCAGTGTGGTGTTAAATCGCGACTCGCCTTATTATTCTCGTCTACTGGCCGCTGCCTTGAGCTTCCAGAGTGATCTCCGCGTGGTGAGCTTTGGTACTACAGCACTCGCCGATGTTTCTCTGCTCTCCTGGGAGGCCACCAGCGCAGAAGGTAGCTTCGTTGAAGTAGATTACTATGGTCGAAAGCTGGCTTACTCACTTGCCTTAAGTGGTCGTCATAATGTGATGAACAGTCTGGCCATGTTGGCAGTCTTTGCAGGCCTTGATCTTGAACCTGAGCCCTGTTTGCCTGCCCTTGCCAATCTCCAGTCACTACCCCGTCGATGTCGGATAGAGCGCATCACTCTTCCGAATGGTGGCGCAATCAGTCTTCTTGACGATTCTTTCAGTTCAAATCCGGCTTCCCTGCAGGCTGCACTAGATGCCCTAGCCTTGCAGTCAGCCGGCCAGGATGGTCGCAAGCTGCTTGTCTTTGGTGACATTGATCAGCTTGGAAGCCGTTCCCAAGAGCTGCATACTTCCCTAGCGGATATAATCCTGCGCTCGAATGTTGACCGCATATATGCCCATGGCTCTCATGTTAGACACGTCTGCGACATGCTTCCCAATGATATGATTGCTATCCATACACTGGATGAGCGAGAGCTTCAGGCTGCTTTACTAAGTGATTTACAGCCAGGAGACTGGCTTGTTCTGAAGACATCTGGGTATTCAACTCTCTCTGAAAACCTTCTACCTCTCTTGAGAGGCCTTCAGGCAAATGACTAAAGAGATCTGCGCGCCCTATCAATCATCGGATTTAAACTGTGACAGGCCGATCATCTCAGAGGTGCGACTGAAGGCAGCACCTGATTAAACTATTCTCCCAAGAAGTGAGATAAATGAGCCGAGCTGGCTACTTATATCTCCCGTTGCATCTACATATTCCAAGTGTGGGTCATGAGCTCGCATCCAGACCGTCTGTGACACTTTGTCCTGAATGTCGTGGTCAGCAAAGATTCTGCATTGTCCTGATAGTGGCAGGCCATTCTCGTCGACCCATTCCTCGCTGCAGTGAACCAGTATTGCTTGGACAGAGCGATTCGCTGTCGCTCTAGTGATGTTTACTAGTAAATCAGATTTCTGGGCAAACCGTGGTCCGTTCAGGTGAAGACTGGCCTCAGATATAATAGCTAGACTCGGCAGCATTCCGAGAGGGGGCGTTATTCCAGCGTTCTCGCGCCATTCTCTCCATATCTTCTGATTACATGCCGCTTCAATTATGATAGCGGCTGGGATCGCTTGAATGTGGTCGCCAAGCGCCTTCTCACCAATCCAGTGTTCTTCGCTGCCGGCAATTACATGTACATCTAACCCTGGAATTGTGTTGACTTCAATAATTCTGCCTCCTGTTTCATGCCATGGTTTGCTGATGTCTGTTGTTACATAGTCAAAGCCTGCCGTGACCAGCAGCATGTCGCGTGCAAGCTCTTCGACCATGAGTATGTTCTCGGGATGGACAAGCTTCGTATAGTCTTGAGCGATTCCGCCTGTTGAGATGTTGCTGTTGCTCCGTAGCTTTGCGCTCTGACCTGCGTCCAAGACTGTGTCTAGCGTGAGCTTCTGCTTGCGTAGCTGGAAGATTACTCCAGGATCATTAGTATTGATCTGCTTGAGATATCGTCTTCCGACGTCAGACTGGCTTCGACTATTGTTGAGAGCTTGCACCAACTCTTGAATCGTTTGCCTTCCATCCCCGACAACTTCGGCTGCTTGCCTCTTCGCTGCAGCGATGAATCGTCCGTTGATTACTAGTAATCTGTGATCATCCCCCGGCACGAACTGCTCGATAATGACTCTGTCATCATTTGCGGCAGCCAATTGATGGGCCTGCCTCACTTCCTGGTCGCCCGCTGGTCGGACCGTGACGCCGCGGCCCTGGCCGCCACTTGCCGGCTTAACAACCACCTCGCCAAGTTCATTCGCGAGCCTAATTGTGCGACTTTCGCTTATGGATCCAAACTGCTCTGGGCATGGATATCCAAGTTCGCGGATAAGCCTTGAGGTTATTCTTTTGTTGGAGCACGCCCTGATTGCCAACTGATTTTCACACTCTGACTGACTGTATCGGAAGATGCGGGAGCACTGTCCATACCCGAATTGCCAAGCATCCCCTGCCATGCTGCTTCTGAAGAAGGGTATTCCCTTCTTTTCCGCTGCCAGCATAAGAATTCTAGTCTGATAACTAGGGTGCTCGTCTGCGCAGCGCGCTACGAGCTTTACAATTTCATTTCTGATTGCCTCAGTTAGTGCTTCACTCGTTCTGCTTGGGTCTTTAAGGGCCCAGCGCAAGGCAACTTCGCTCACTTCAATTGCGTGTGATGCGAGAGAAGGGTCATGGCACTCTGTCCAGACGTGCTCAACGGCCTCGTCAGCTGATGGCATAGCCCCTGCTCTTTCAAGAAGCCCCCTTTTGCTCGCCAGGATCTCCAGCGCAAGCGCGGCGACGATGCTGCCAAAGCTGCAGGTCTCGTGCTCTTCCACTCTGATCGTGTCGACAGTGAGTCGCCAGCCGCTCCACAGGCGGACGAGCTGTGAGGCTGCTTCGCTGCGCCTGGTGTCAGTCAGGGGGGCGGATCGATGAATGTCCTCGATCACGATGGGGCGCGGAGACAGTTGATTGGGGCCTTGGAGGTATTTCATGACTTCTAATGTGGGTGCCTTAATCGTCGGGAAGAGAATCCTCTGAATCTACGGCCGAGATGGCGGACTGCTCCGCTCGAGGGTCAGGGCCCCATGCACGGCTGCAGCGAGCTCCTGCGGACTGCCCCGGTTCTCGATCACCACATCCGCCAAGGCCCGTTTGCGCTCCAGGGGCCATTGGGCTGCGATGCGGGCTCTGGCGTCAGCCTCTCCGGCACCATCGCGGGCGACGAGCCGTTGCTGCTGCTGCTGCGGGTCGCAGTCCACCACCCACACCTCGCTGCACAGGCCATCGAGGCCGGCTTCGAACAGCAGCGGCACCATCAGCACCACCACGGGCGCATCCGCCAGCCGCTCCAGCTCCGCCGCGATGCGCTGGCCCACGAGGGGGTGCACCAGCTCCTCCAGCCAGCGGCGCTCGGCCGCATCGGTGAACACGATGCGGCCCAGGGCGGCGCGATCGAGCTCGGCCCCTGCGGATGCCCTGGCCTGGTCGACGCGCGGACCGGGCGCAACGGCCGTGTTCACCGCCTGCACCTGCGCGCCGTAACGCTCCAGCACGGCTCGGCTGGCGGCGCTCCCGGGGGCCAGGGCCTCGCGGGCGTAGAGGTCCGCATCCAGCACCGGCAGGCCGTGGCGTTCCGCCAGCAGCCGGCCCACCGTGCTCTTGCCGCTGGCGATGCCGCCGGTGAGACCGATGCGGCGCTGGCCTCCGCACCAGCGGGGGCGCGGGGAACGCTCTGGATTCACGAGCTCAGCCGGGTGGTCCGTCACCACAGGCGCAGGTCAAGGCCCTTCACGATCAGATCCAGCAGCGGTTGGCGCGGGCCTTCGTCCTGCAGCTGCCGGCGGCGCTCCTCGCTCTCGAGGTCCTCGCGCCGCTGCCGGCGCTCCTGCTCCCGCTGCTCCTGCTCCAGTCGCTCCTGGGTGTGGAGCTGCCCACCGGCCCGGCTCCACTCCAGCAGCTGCCTCAGCTCGCCGGCGTCGAGCCAGAGGCCATGGACCGCGCAGCGATCCACGATCACGCCGCTGCGCTTGCCGTAGAGATTGCGGTTCATCAGTTCTCCGCAACAGGGACAGGGCCGATAACGCACCGGTGGCGGGCTGGCCGCCGTGCGGGGCGCCTCGCCGAGGGCATCGAGCAGTGGTCGGTTCACCTCCCACACCGGTCCCACGCCACTGCTGAGCAGGGTTTCGATGCCGCCGGTGCCGAGGAACATGCCGAGGCAAGTGGGGCAGCGGCCCAGGCTGACGCTGGCCGCATCGCGGCTGGCAGCGCTCCCGGCCGTCGCCGCCGGCTCCAGCCGCACGGCGTCCAGCGGGCAGCGGCAGTCGGGACAGTGGCGATCGGCCCAGCTGCCGGTCACCTCGGCCTGGGCCCAGCCCTGCAGGTCCACATCCAGGCGGCTGCCGCAGTAGCGGCACACCAACTCGCCGGCCGGCAGGGGCGCGGAACACCCAGGACAGTTCATGGCGCTGGCGCTGGCGGTGCAGCCGGAGGGGGAGGAGGTGGCGGAGCGAGGAACAGCACGGCCAGCTCGCCCAGCTGGGAGGCCGGCGTCCAGCCCGCCAGGCCGGCATGCCAGATCAGCCCATCGGCCCGCAGGCTTCCCTGCTGGCGCAAGGCGGCCAGCTCCGCCAGGGTCAGGGGCCCGTGGGGCTGGCCCTGCAGGAGCACGTGATAGGCCGTTCCCGCCTGGACCGCCGTTCCGGCTCCCGTTGCCGTCACCGGCGGAGCCCCGGTGCCAGCGGCAGCGGACGTAGCGGCGTTGCCTGCGGCGCCCCCCGCGGCGGCCAGCTGTTGCCCCAGGCCGAGGCCCACCGCAAGGCCGCTGGCCGTGCCAGCCGGACCGCCCGGGTTGGCGGCCGCCTTCTCCAGGGCGATGCCCGCCTGGTAGGTGGTGAAGGCCTGCAGGTCGCCGGTGAGGGCGATGCCGCTGCGCCGATCCAGGGCGGCCTCCACCTCCGGCGGCAGGGTGAGGTTCTCGATCAGCAGGGTGGTGAGGCTGATGCCGTAGCCCTCGAACTCCGGTTCCAGCCGCCGCCGCAGCTCCGCCGCCAGCTCGTCGTAGCGGCCGGCCAGATCCAGCACCGGATGGTGGCTTTCGCCGAGCAGGTCGGCCAGGCGGGTCACCACCAGGTTGCGCAGCTGCTCGCTGATGCCATCCACCGTGAAGTGGCCGCTGCTGCCGCTCACCTCGCGGATCAGCCGCGGCGGATCGCCGATGCGCAGGGTGTAGCTGCCATAGCCCCGCAGTCGCACCGGCCCCAGCTCCGGGTCCCGCAGGATCACCGGGTGGCGGGTGCCCCACTTCAGGTCGGTGAACTGGCGGGTGGCCACGAAGTAGACCTCCGCCTTGAACGGGGTCTCGAAGGCCGTCGGCAGCGACAGCAGCGTGGTGAGCAGCGGCAGGTTGCGGGTCTCGAGGCTGTAGCGCCCGGGCCCGAAGCTGTCGGCGATGCGGCCCTCGTTCACGAACACGGCCCACTGGCCCTCGCGCACCGTGAGCTGGGAGCCGAGCTTGATGGCGTTGTCGCGGCGGGGGAAGCGCCACACCAGCGTGTCGGGGGCCGCTTCGCCGGTCCACTCGATGACGTCGAGGAACTCCCCCCGCACGGCGTCCCAGAGCGTCATCGGTGCACGCCGGCTGATGCGCCTGACGCTAGGGACGACAAGGGGCCCTGTCAGGGGCGGTGTGTCGCGGAGCGGGCCGGAGCGTGCCAGGCGCTACGGCGCTTCCGGTCCGGTGTCGCTTGTCTGGTGACCTCCAGACGGAGCGCCTGGCTGCTGGTCGGCGCCGCCGTTACGTTTCGCCGAGCCCTTCAACGACCTCCCGGTCCTCCCTGGAACCGTGCAGCTGCTGAGTACCTGGTCTGAGCGGGCGGCCCATACCGTGCGCTCCCTGTTGCTTACGGGCTGGCTGCTGCTGATTGCCACCCTGGTGGTACCGGGTCTCGATCCCTGGCCCTTCGACGTCAACACCTGCGGCACCATCCAGAGCTGCCACAGCCACCAGGGCAACCAGATCTTCTGGGGGGTGGTGGTGCCCAGCGGGATCCTGATCCTCGTGCTCCTGAGCCATGAGCTCTGGCGGCGCATCTGCCCGCTGGCCTTCGTCTCCCAGACCTTCCGGGCCCTGGGTCTGCAGCGCACCGTGGCGGGCCGCAACGGGCGCCGTGAGGTGGTGCGGATCGAGCCCACCTCCTGGCTGGGACGCCACCACGTGCAGCTGCAGTGGGGTCTGTTCATCGCCGGGCTGAGCCTGCGGCTGCTGCTGCTCAACAGCCACACCGTGGCCCTGGCGGTGTTCCTGGTGCTCACGCTGGCGGCGGCCCTGGTGGTGGGCTGGGCCTATGGCGGCAAGGCCTGGTGCCAGTACATCTGCCCGATGGCCCCCGTGCAGACCGTGCTCACTGGCCCCCGCAGTTTCCTGGGCAGTCCGGCCCACCTGCAGACCGGCAGTCGCATCACCCAGTCGATGTGCCGCACGCTCGATGCCAGCGGCAAGGTGCAGAGTGCCTGCGTGGCCTGCCAGGCCCCCTGCATCGACATCGACTCGGAGCGCACCTACTGGCAGGGCCTCTCCGGCAAGCGGGGCCTGGCCTGGGCCTGGGGTTCCTATCCCGGTCTGGTGATCGCCTTCTTCCTGTTGGTCGAGACCAGCTCCCGCCAGGGGGTGGATGCCCTGCGCAGCGGCCTCTGGGCCTACGACACCGAGCCGATCCATCGCCTGCTGGCCCCCATCGGCGATGGCCGCTGGACCCTGCACCTGCCCCGGCTGCTGACGTTCCCCGCCCTGCTGCTGCTGGCGGGCTGGCTGTCGGTGCGGCTGTTCGAGGCCCTGCGGGGCTGGCTGCTTGGGCAGCTGTCTGCCCTGCCCCACGAGCGGGCCCAGGAGCTGGCCACCCAGCGCAGCCGGCTGCTGGCCTCGTTCGCGGGGGTGAATGCCTTCTTCTGCTTCGCTGATCCCACCCTCGGCCTGGCCGGACCGTTGGGGGGGCAGCTGGTCCGTTCACTGGTTCTGGTGGTGAGCGGCATGTGGCTGCACCGCGGCTGGTGGCGGGAGCGGGCCACCTACACCCGCGAGAGCACCAGCACCAGCCTGCGCAAGCAGCTGGAACGGCTGGTGCCGGATCTGGCCACCTATCTCGATGGCCGCGCCATCGGCGAACTGAGCTCGGAGGAGGTGTTCACCCTGGCCAAGGTGCTGCCCGCCCACATGAGCGACACCAACCGCCGTCTCTACCGGGAGGTGCTCGCCGACCTGTTCAGCAGCGGCCGGCTCGAGCGCGCCGCCTCGCTGGTGCAGCTGGAGGAACTGCGCCAGTCGCTCGGGCTGGTGGAGGAGGACCACCACGCCGCCCTGCGGGAACTGGCGATCGAGGATCCGCGCATCCTGCAGCTCGATCCGCAGCAGCGGCAGATCCGCTCCCTGCGCCAGGCCGCGGCGGCCGAGGCGATCGACGAGCTGCTGCTGCTCACCGGTGCCGCTGACCTGGCGGAGCTGGCGGCTCGGCCGGCCTGGCGCGAGCAGCTGGAGCGCATCCGCCGCACCAACCAACTGGATGACGCCAGCTGGCAGGAGCTGCAGGAGCGCTTCGGGCCCAGCTCGGAGCAGTCGCGTCGCCGCCTGCAGCAGTGGATCGAGACGCTCGCGGCCCAGATCGCGGCCCGCCGCAGCCTGGAGCAGGCGGCGGCCGAGGAGCCGATGATCCGCCCGCTGCTGCCCACCATCGACCGCCAGCTCACCAGCCTGCTGGTGACCATGGCTCCGGCCCTGCGCGCCCTGGAGGAGCCCGCCCCGGCGGCGGCCGGCGATGGCGGAGCCCCCGAGCCCCAGGTGTCGTTGCTGCTGCAGACCGCGGCCCTGCTGCCGCTGCTGCCCGAGTCGCTGCTGGCCCAGGTGCGGCTGCGGGATCTGCCCCTGCCCGCCCCCCGGCTTGACCTGGCGGCCGACCAGAACGCCAGCCAGCCGGATCCCCTGGCGGTGCTCGAGGGCCTCTGGCAGGACCCCGACCCCGACACGGCCCTGTGGGTGCTTTGGCTGCTGGATCGCCTGGCGCCGGCACGGGGCCAGGCCCTGCGCCACGCACCCCGGCTCGGACCCTCCAATGCCACCCTCGATCGGCTGCGCCGCTACGAGCCTGTGCCGCAGCTGCGGGCGGTGGTGCAGCTGCTGCAGGTGCCGCTGGTGGCCGATCTTTCGCCGGCGGCGCTGCTGAGCATGCTGCGGCTGGGGGATCTGCGCACCCTGGCCCCCGGCGCGGTGCTGTTCGAGCTGGGCGACCAGGCTGACACCGTGACGATCCTGCTGGAGGGAAGCTGCGAGGTGCTGCGCCCCGATGGCGCCGCGGCGAGCGATGCCCCGATTCTGCGGCGGGTGGCGCTGCTGCGACCCGGCGAGCCCATCGGCGAGGTGGCCTACTTCGCCGACCACCGGCGCCGTTCCACGGTGCGTGTGGCCGAGGAGCCGGTGCGGGCGATGGTGTTCCGCTCCACCCAGTTCGAGCAGCTGCTGCAGCAGTCGCCGGAATTCAGCCGTGGGCTGCTGCGCCAGCTGGCCATCAAGATCGAGAACCTCTATGCCCTGGCGGCGCGCCGCCCCCTCGCCCTGGCCGATGGAGGCGCGGCCGATGGAGCTGCCAACGGTGCGGCCAGTGGAGCCGCCAACGGCGCGGCGGCAGGATAAGAGGAGTTCTCTCGAGCCCCGTGACCCAGCCCTGGCACCCCGTTCCCGGTGGCGTCACCGCCCCCGAGGGTTTCCTGGCGGCCGGGGTCACGGCCGGCCTCAAGGCCTCCGGCAAGTCCGATCTCTCGCTGCTGCTGGCCCCCGAAGGGGCGGTGTGCGCCGGCACCTTCACCACGTCCCTGGTGCGGGCGGCCTGCGTGGATCTCTGCGCCGAGCGGCTGCAGGCCTGCGGCGGCCAGGCCCGCGCCGTGCTCACCAACTCCGGCCAGGCCAACGCCTGCACCGGCGCGCGCGGCCTGGCCGACAGCCTGATCGCCACCGAGGCCCTGGCCGATCGCCTGGGCCTGCAGCCCGAGCAGGTGCTGATCTGCTCCACCGGCGTGATCGGTGTGCCGATCCCGATGGACACCCTGGTGGCGGGCCTCGATCCCCTGGTGGCGGCCCTCAGCTCCGCGGGCGGCGCCGACGCCGCCACCGCCATCCTCACCACGGATTTGGTGGTGAAGCAGATCGCCCTTGAGGCCAGTCTGGGCGGCCGCCGCGTGCGCATCGGCGGCATGGCCAAGGGCTCGGGGATGATCCACCCCGACATGGCCACGATGCTGGGCTATCTCAGCTGCGATGCCGGTGTGCCAGCCGAGCAGTGGCAGGCGATGGTGGGCCGCGCGGTGGACCGCTCCTTCAACGCGATCACGGTGGACGGTGACACCAGCACCAACGACACGTTCCTGGCGTTTGCAGCCGGCGAGCCCCTGAGCCCCGAGCACTTTGAGGCGCTGGAGGCCGGCCTGACGGCGGTGTCGCAACACCTGGCCCGCGCCATCGCCCGCGACGGCGAGGGGGCCACCTGTCTGATTGAGGTGCAGGTGGAGGGGGCCGCCACGGATGCCGGCGCCCGCGCCATCGCCCGCACCGTCTGCGGATCGTCGCTGGTGAAGTGCGCCGTGCACGGCCGCGACCCCAACTGGGGTCGGATCGTGGCCGCCGCCGGCCGCGCCGGCGTGGCCTTCGATCCCGAGGCGGTGGCCCTGTGGCTGGGGGAGCACCAGCTGATGGCTGCCGGCCAGCCCCTGGCCTTCGACCGACCCGCCGCCTCCGCCTACCTGCGGGCGCGGGCCGCCGGGGCCTATCTCGGTGGGCCTGGAGAAGGCGGCGACACGGTGCTGATCCGCCTGGTGGTGGGCGCCGGCCCCGGCCGCGGCACGGCCTGGGGCTGCGACCTCTCCGATCAGTACGTCCGCATCAACGCCGACTACACCACCTAGAGGCAAATCCGCTGTGCTGCAAGGGTTCTCGGGGACGCTCTGAGAACGCTTACGCAACGCTTACGGAGGAGACGGACGTAAATCCCAGTCGGGGACGGGGAAGTGCTTACGTCGCGCTTGGGGTTGACGCTTCAAGTCCATTGTGGGGCAAGTGAAACTTCCGTAAGCAACGGCGCTCCTCACCCCGCCTCAGGGCACCACCCACGCTTGACCTCCCTCCGAGCGACCCACTGAGCGCACCGCTTGGTCAGATGCTCGCCCTGGGGGATCAGACCCTGATGGACGGGGCAGGTCAGGACGGTGACGCAGTGTTTCCCCACCTCGTAGCGGAAGTGCCGACAGGTTATGCAGACAGCGCCTGAGCAGGAGGATTCCAGGACACCCCACTCCAAGTACTCCCATTCCTCGGCAGGGACAGCAGGGCGAGCAGCGGTCATCCCAGGCGAGCAAGTACACTCGTACTACTCGTGGAAGGCGGATGGGGTCAAGGGCGCAAGCGTCGCCGCCCCTGAAAACCGTGAATACCCTGCGTTCAGAGGCATCAGATCCCTATGAAGCACCTGCTGATCCTCGGAGCATTCGTGGTGTCCGCAACGACATCCCACGCCCAGGAACCCCAGGCAATCCGCTGCCCTGGCGAGAACACCATGGAGATGCGGCACTGCGCTGGTCTTTCCTTAGAGCAGTCCACAGACCAGTTGAAGCGCAAGATCCCCAAGGCACTGCTCCAGCAATGGCAGGAGGCAAACCGAGCAGTCTGTGCCCATGCTTATGACCCCTACAAGGACGGCACCATCTACCCGCAGTTGGTGGTGGGGTGCGATGACAACCTCAATCGGGCGCTGCTCAAGGAGTTCCAACCCCTAAACAACCAGGGCGACCCTGAGAGAACACCGTGAAGACCGAATTGCTGCTGGCACTGGGACTTCCCATCGCCTACCTGGTGATCAGCACTGCCCTGCTGCTGAGTCGCCACAAGACCCTGCCGCCTTTCCTTCAGCGCCTCAGCAATCGCAGGGCAATCGCCTGGAACACGATGGTGGGACTATCCATCGGGGTGGGGGCGCTCCGATGGGCATTGAGTCGCTAACACCATCACTGGTGCTTTCGCACAGGTGGTGCCACTATGAGTAGTGGCGACCCCCCGAATTGCCAGTGCCCATAGCGACCACCTTCAACACCCAGAACCTCCGTGGTCAGACCCTCCTCTTCAGGTGCATGGAGACTGGTTTTGTCACCACGGCACCTGCTCTGACGCGATACCAGCAAGGGCGGGGCATAGACCCTTCAAGGCGTGAACTGGTGGGCGAGCGTCCAACCAACTGGATCCGAGAGGCACCCACAACGGTCTGTGAGCACTGTGGAACGGTGATCAGGGGGAAGCAGTGGGATGTGCGCCAACATCAGCAGTCCAAGCGGTGTCAACGGAAACAGCAAGCAGCGTGACCGAACGACTGCAAAACGATTAGCAATAAAGCGAGGCGGCACTTGACACGGGCGCTAAGATAGTCAGCAAACTCTTTTCAGACATGACGACTGGACGAGCAAACCGCGGGTTGATCCGCAACGAGAAAAGGCAATCATTTTTGTCATGGTTCATCGCCTTCGTGGTTGATCCCGGCGAAGGGGGGCAGATGCCCTGCACACTGCCAATGCCGCCGGGCAATGGGATTGCGCGATTCCAATAAGAGTTACCTGATCCACAAACTAGGAATAGGCATCCACAAATACTCCCCCTGCGTTAACAGGGGGTCTATTTTTGCTCTTGCCTTGGGTGATCCTTACGGTCGCCGCTGGGGACATCTCCGCTTCCTTGGGCACACTGCGATTGACATTGATCGCAACCGATGCTCAAACGAGGAGGACTACGCTCAAGTAGAATGATTATAACTGAAAGCGGCATTTACAGTGTTGGTCCGACCCCACCTCCAACCCCAGGACCAGGCGAAGGCGGAGACCGCGCCAATAACAAAGTTCTCGGCAAAAGCGGCGGCATTCACCGACGCGCAGAGAAATGCGTTCCTTCGTAATTCACACTATCTCGTTTTTTGATCCCGCGTCTCAATGTTTTTGAGGCGCTTTATTTGGCAAATTGTCCTTTTTGCTTTGCAAGCGCAAGACCCACTTGCAATTTGAATCAAGAGCGAAAAGGAATCTACACCAGCAAGTCCCCGGATCCTGCTCACAGGACTCCAGAGCATCCGTCAGATCCTCCAGAAGTGCCCGCAGACGGGGCATTTGGTCAGGGCAAGGAACCGCATTGAGGGTAATGACGGTCAGGCGGTTGGTCAGGTCTTCCAGGCAGAGCAGAGAGGTGACGTGACCCCCTTTATCGGTCCAGGCCTTATGAGAGTGGGTGGATGTGGTCATGCAGCAGCTCCCTGTTGAGCTGCCTCCAGGGGCGTCAGCCCCTGGAGGGCCGAGTGCGGCCTGAGTGAGTTGTACTCCCAACG
>NZ_JAGQBX010000059.1 GCF_024345855.1 Synechococcus sp. GreenBA-s
CGCCTGCTTGCCCTTGAAGGTGCCGTTGGGGTAGCCAGCGACGCAGCCGTAGCGCTCGATCAGGTTGCTCAGCGCCTGGTAGGCCCAGTCGGTGGGCTGCACGTCCGAGAACTGGGTGATCGAGGTCACCTGCTCGTCGGAGCTGGCGTACTGATTGACGCCGGCGATGTTGAGATCAGCGGCGGACGCGGCCACCGGAGCCAGAAGGCCCAGGGCGGCAGGCGCCAGCAGCAGTTGCTGGAAAAGTTTCATGACTCTCACACGAATAGGGGCTCCCCCAAGGGGAGTGCCATGAAAGTAGAGAACGGGCCTCCCGTCTGGGACAAGCATGGTCACAGAGCCATGTGTCGCGGGCTACAGCCGGGGGTCTGGCGGCTCTCCTGCGGCCGCCGTCGGGGTCCTGCGGCTCAGCACTGGTGGCTGGCCCTGGGGCGGATGGGGATGCGGTCGCCGTTCTGAAGGCCGTGGAGATCCTCGCGGTCGCGGGGCAGCTGGGCATTCAGCGTCTGGCGGTTCTCCAGCTGCAGCTCCACCATCAGCTCCTTGCCGAAGTGGGTGATGCACCGCAGCACCGCCGGCACGCTGACGCCCTGGCCCTCGTGCAGCAGCTCGAGATCGTGGGGGCGGACGAACAGGTCGGTGCCGGAGAACGCGTGCAGATCGCTCGGCAGCACGTTCACCTCGCCCACGAAGGTCATCACGCAGGGAATGGCGGGATGGTCGTGGATCTCCGAGGCGGTGCCCACCTGTTGGATCCGCCCATTGGGTAATGCGGGTGATCTTCCGGCTGGCGGCGGGCTCCGCCCCCAGGACGGCCCTCCCCTCAGCCCAGTTCCTCCGCCACGTCCTTGCGGATGCTGCAGTCGCTCAGGGGGTAGCTGACGCAGAGCAGGGCAAAGCCGGCGGCGATCTGGTCGTCGTCGAGGAAGCTCTGGTCGGCCTGGTCCACGCTGCCGGAGAGGATCCGGCCGGCGCAGGCGCTGCAGGCGCCGGCGCGGCAGGAGTAGGGCAGGTCCACTCCGGCGGCTTCCGCCGCATCGAGGATGTACTGGTCATCGGCGCAGGGGAAGCTCTCGCCACCCTCCAGGCTGATGGTGTAGCTGGCCATGGGGATCTGCTCGCTCCTGCCTGGTTTAGCCGCGCCCTGGCCGTTCGGCAGCGGTCATGGGGCAGGGGCGTGGGGCTTTGCCCACCGGCTGCCGGTCACAGTTGGTCGCATCTGTGACCGCCGCCGCCCTGGAATCCCTAGGGCGGGGCCGGGATGCTGGGCTCCCGGCATCCCCATTGATGAGCTGGTTTGAACTGCAACGCCTGGTGGACCAGGCCGAAACCAACCGCGGCCTGCGCCGCAGCCTGCGCCGCAGCCGCTCCGAGCAGGAGCTGCTGCAGGCGGCCCGGCTGCTGGGCTTCCGCATCACCCGCCACGATCTGCACGCGGCGCGGGTGAAGCACCGCCAGGAGCGGCGCCAGGAAGCACGCCTGGAGCAGGGGCTCTCCGCCCAGTCGCAGGTGGGCTGAGGCCGGCGGGTTGGCGCTGGGGGGCTGGCGTGCCTCAGGAGTGCGGGTCTGAGGGCGCGACCGCGCGGGCGTGGTCTCTGCTGTCGGGCTCGGGGCGGCAGCGGTAGAGGCCCAGGCTTTCCCCCTGCTCCAGCTGGCGGCAGTGCCAGTCCTCCGGCTCCGGGGCCTGGCGGCTGAGCAGCGCCGGCCCCGGGGGCGTGCCGCTGAGCAGGTCCCCGCTGTGGTCGGCGCCGCGGATGCGCCGGCCGGCATACCAGTTGAGGCTCGGCCGCTCGCTCTCCTGCCAGATCCGCACCGGCCCGCCCACGCCACGCTGCTGCAGCATCCGCGCCACGGCGGGCGTCCGCCAGTTCTCGTTGAGTTCCCACAGCCAGAGCGGACTCGCCATCAGCAGCAGCAGGCTGAGCCAGACGCCGGCCACGGTGCCCAGGCCCCCCGCCAACCGTTGCTGGCTGCGCCGTGACACCAGCATCCGACCCCCGAGCAGCAGCCCGAGGCCCAGGGCCAGGGCCAGCAGGCCGTGGGCGGCGCTGAGGCCGAACACCCCCCAGGCGGCCAGTCCGGCGGCGAGCAGGCCCGCGGCCCCGATCAGGCTCCAGAGCCTTGGCAGCCTTGCCAGCAGCCGCGTTCCGGGCGGCCGCAGCTCCCGCCCGCGCGCCACCAGCCAGGCGAAGACGGGGCCACACACCAGGGCGAAGCTCGGCCAGAGCAGCAGGCTGTACCAGGGCAGCTGGGTGCGCAGCGGCAGCACCAGTAGCGCCGTGCCCAGGGTCAGGCCCAGACACCAGCGCCCGGCCTGGTGGCCCCGCTGGCGCCAGGCCAGGCCCAGGCCGAAGGGCCAGAGCGGCAGCCAGGGCCAGCCGCCTTCGAGCACCTCCAGCACCGGCACCAGGGGGCCGCCGCCATGGCCCTCCATCGGCTGGCTGAGCCGGGCGAACCCCTGGCTGGTCCACATGTGCAGGGCCCCGTCGCCGCGGGCGAGGCCGTGGAACCCGTGCCAGGCCAGCCCCGGCAGCAGCCCCACGGCGAGGGCGGCCAGCAGCCAGGCCCAGTCGCGGCGGCTCAGATCCCGATCCAGCAGGCGCAGCGCCAGGGCCATCAGCAGCACAGGCAGGGCCGTGGGCGCCTTGAGCAGCAGCAGCGCCGTGCCCCCCAGCCCCGCCAGCAGCCCCCAGCGCAGCAGTCGCGGGCGCGGGGCCTTGGCGCTGAGCAGGGCCCACCAGATCAGCGCCATCCCCACCAGCTGGCAGCCGTCGAGCATGGCCAGGCGGCCGTGGCGCGCCAGGGGCAGCAGCGTGAGGGCGATGGCGCCGGTGGCCACGGCGCTGAGCCGATCGCCGGGCCGCAACCGCCATTGGATCGCCGCCAGCAGCGGCACCAGCGCGGTGGAGAGCAGGGCGGGCACCAGACGCACCACCCACTCCGGGGGCAGGGCGGTGGCCGGTGCGGCGGTGAGGCCCCGCCACAGGCCGATGGCGGCGGCGATCAGCAGATGCAGCCCCGGCGGCTTGTTCAGGTAGGGCTCGCCCCAGTAGGTGGGCAGCAGCTTCTGGCTCCAGGGGGCCTGGCTGGTCTCCAGGGCCACGCGGGCCACGATGCCCTCATCCCAGTCCCGCAGGGGCAGATCCCCCAGGCCCACCAGGGCCGTGGCCACGGCCAGCAGCCACAGGCCGCCGATCAGCAGGGACAGGGGCGGCAGGCGCTCCGGGCGGAAGGCGGGCATTGACCTGCAGGAGGTGTGGATCAGCCTTGACTAGACCGGCCCAGCGGTCATTAAGGGGAGGCTGGGCCTGGGTGAAGCCTGGGTTAGGGACGCCTCGCCGACACGTGTTCCTGTGTCGTTCTTTACCACTGCCCGCCCAGGTCGGCGCCGATCAGCCTGATGCCAGCAGGGTCTAAGGCGCCTCCACCGACGCCCTGATCGCCCGCGTCGATGCCGCCATGGGGGGGCCAAGCAGGTCGGCCGCCACCAGGTGAATCCGATCCAGGCCTGAGGGGAGGAGCTGGGGGCGTGAGGCGTGGGGCCGCCGGCCCTTGAATGGAGGCCCCCCGCCAGCCCGCCCGGTGCGCCCCTGGAGTGCCATCCCCATCGCTGACTGCGGAGAGCCGTTGCTGGAGCTGCCCGGCCCGCTGCTGCGGCTGGAGCCCCATCCCTATGCCGCCTTGGGCGCCCCCTATGGCCCCGGGGCCTCTCCCTTCCGCCTGCGCAGCGGCGTGATCGAGCGGCTGCTGCAGGCCGATGCGGCGCTGCGGCGCCAGCAGCCGGGCTGGCGCCTGGCGATCTTCGATGCCTGGCGGCCCCTGGCGGTGCAGCGCTTCATGGTGGAGTACGCCACCGCCGAGGAATGCCGGCTCCGGGGCGTGGATCCGGGCCATCCGTCGCCGGAGCTTGCGGTGGTGCAGACCGAGGTGGCCCGCTTCTGGGCGCCCCCCAGCGACGACCCCACCACTCCGCCGCCCCACAGCACCGGGGCCGCCGTGGATCTCACCCTCGCCGATGCCGAGGGCCGGGAGCTGAGCCTGGGCTCACCGATCGATGCGATCGGTGCCGTGTCGGAGCCCGAGCACTTCGCCCCAGGCGCTGCTGGCGTTGCGGATTCACAGGCGCACGAGTGGCACCTCCGCCGCACGCTGCTGCGCAGTGCCATGGCCGGTGCGGGGTTTGCCCAGCACCCGAACGAGTGGTGGCACTTCAGCTGGGGCGATCAGCTCTGGGCCTGGCGCAGCGGCGCCGCGGGCGCCCGCTACGGCCGCTGGCTGGGGGCGGACTGACCCGAGGCCTCACCAGGGGCGTGCTGCGGGCTACGGCTTGGCCGTTCCATCCCGATCGATGCCCATCGAGGTGGCCAGCGTGCGGGCCTGCTGCTTGCTCAGCAGGCCCCGCTGGATGCAGCGGTTGATGCTGCCCACCGCCAGGTCGCGCTGCAGGCGCCGCAGCTGGGCCTGGGCCGCCGGTGGCTGGTCAGCGAACAGGGTGAGCTGGTTGCGGTAGCCCCGCAGCAGGTTCTCGGGCTTGCAGGTGCTCGCATCGGGGTCGAAGCGCTCCACCCGCGAGGCCGGTGGAGCGGGCCGGCGCGTGGCCTCCGGATCCGGGGGGGGCTTCGCCGAGGCGGCTCCGAGGGGCATGCCCAGTGCGAGCACCAGGGCGCCACTGGCCAGGGCGGCGTTGGTGACGGCAATCCTTCGCCAGGCGCCGAGGCGGAGTGGGGGTAGGGGACGGGCCATCGGACTCAGGCGGTTGCAGCCAGGAGGGCGGCCACGGCGTCGCGGCCCAGCTTCACCACATGATCCCCCAGGCTGCGGCGCCCGCCCGCCGCCTTCCAGCTCAGCAGCAGCGGCTCCAGCGTGGTCTCCAGGTCCTCCAGGGGCACCCGATCGCGGTAGGGCTCGGCCAGGCGGGTGAGGTTGGGGGCGCCGCCGAGCCAGAGCTGGTACTGGTCCGGGCCGCTGCCCACCAGCCCCAGTTCGGCCATGTAGGGGCGGGCGCAGCCGTTGGGGCAGCCCGTCACGCGCACCAGGATCGACTTCTCGATCTCCAGGCGTTGCAGCTGGGCCTCGAGGCGCTCGAGGATCGCCGGCAGGCCCCGTTCGGCCTCGGTCACGGCCAGCCCGCACAGGGGCAGGGCCGGGCAGGCGAGGGCGTGGCGGGCCAGGCGGGCCGGCGCCTCGGGGCTCTCCACCCCCAGGGCCGCCAGGGCCTCCCGCACACTGGAGCGCTGGGCGCTGCCGATGTTGCAGAGCAGCAGGTCCTGGTTGGGGGTGAGGCGGAGCTCCAGCTGGTAGGTCTCCACCAGCCGGCGCAGTCCCGCCTTGAAGGGGCCGGCCAGGCGGCCGCTCAGCAGCGGAAGCCCCACAAACCACAGGCCGGCGCTCTGGCGGTGCCAGCCCAGGTAGTCCTCCAGCTTGACCTTCGGCTCCAGCCGCAGACTTTTGATCGGATGGCTGAAGTAGGTCGCCTTCAGCTCGGACTTGAACCAGGCGATGCCGCGCTCGTGGATCAGGTACTTCATGCGCGAGTGGCGCCGCTGCTGGCGGTCGCCGTGGTCGCGCTGCAGGGCCACGATCGCCTGCACCAGATCCAGCACGTGCTCCGCCGCCACGTAGCCCAGGGGGTCCGCGGTGCGGGCGAAGGTTTCTTCCTTGTTGTGGGTGCGGCCCATGCCACCGCCCACGTACACGTTGCAGCCCCGCAGGGCGCCGGTGGCGTCGGTGAAGGCCACCAGGCCGATGTCCTGGGTCAGCAGGTCCACCGAGTTGTCCCCCGGCACCGTCACGGCCACCTTGAACTTGCGCGGCAGGAAGGTGGTTCCGTAGAGGGGTTCGTTGACGTCGCCGCTGAACACCTTGCCCTGCAGCTGGCGGCTGCGCACGGCCTTCACCGCCGCCTGGGGCTTGATCCGGTAGCTGAGTTCGCCGTCCACCCACAGGTCGAGGTAGGAGCCCTCGGCCGCCACGGGCACCAGCAGATCGGCGATCTGGTTGGCCAGCTGGCGCGCGGCCGGGTAGGCCCCCTTCTCGAACGGCGCGGCCGGGGCCATCACGTTGCGGTTGATGTCCCCACAGGCGGCCAGGGTGGAGCCGAGGGAGCGGACGATCGTGCCGATCACCTCCTTCAGGTCGGCCTTGGCCACCCCGTGCATCTGGAAGGCCTGGCGGGTGGTGGCCCGCAGGGTGCCGTTGCCGAGCCGGTCCGCCAGCTCGTCCATGGCGAGGAACAGCTGGGCCGGCACCCGGCCGCCAGGGCTGCGCAGGCGCAGCATCATCTGCCAGTCCTTCTCCTTGCCCTTCTGGCGGTTCTCGCGGTTGTCCTGCTGGTAGCTGCCGTGGAACTTCAGCAGCTGCACGCCCCCTTCCGTGAAGTGGGGTTTGTCGTTGCCCAGTTCGCTGAGCAACGGCTCCTTGAGGTAGTCGCTGTCGGCCTTGAGCTGCTCGAACTTGCTGCGCTCGGTGCCGGCGGCGATGCTCGGGAACGGCCCGGCCGGACTGCTGATCTGGGGGGGCACGCCGGCAGGCCGCTTGGAGGCCTTGGGCTGGGCGGTCTTGGCGGGCGCGGCAGCCGCGGCGGCAGGCTGCGCAGCAGCAGGCTGCACGGCGTCGGGCTGGACGGCTGCGGCCTGGACTGCTGCGGGCTGGACAGTGGCAGAGCCCTTCTGGCTGGATCCGCGCTTGGATCCAGAGGTCTGCCTTCCAGTCACGGTCACAGCGGCGCCACGGTCTTGGCTTGAAGCTAGCGAAGCGGCCGGGCGGGGGTCTGTGGCCCCAGGCTCCTGCGCTGGTGCCGCAGGCCCCTTCCATAAAGTTGGGGGCTGCCGTGGCCTGCCCCTTGTCGACCTTTCTGCTGGAGATCGGAACCGAGGAGCTGCCCGCCGACTTCGCACGCCTGGCCCTGCCCCAGCTTGAGCAGCTGGTGCGCCGCGATCTGGCGGAGCAACGCCTCAGCCATGGCGTGGTGACCACCACCAGCACCCCCCGCCGCATCGCCCTGCTGGTGGAGGGTCTGCCCGCCGCCGCCGCCGACCTGGAGGAGGAGCGCAAGGGCCCGCCCGCCGGCCAGGCCTTCAAGGACGGCGTCCCCACCCCGGCGGCCATCGGCTTCGCCAAGCGCTGCGGCGTCGCCCCCGAGGCCCTGGAGCTGCGCGACACCCCCAAGGGCCCCTTCGCGTTCGCCCGGGTGCTGGAGCGGGGCCGCGCCACCAGCGCCGTGCTGGCCGAGCACATTCCCCAGTGGATCGGCGCCCTGCAGGGCCGCCGCTTCATGCGTTGGGGGGAGGGCGAGAGCCGCTTCTCCCGGCCCGTGCGCTGGCTGGTGGCGCTGCTGGATGCCGCGGTGATTCCCGTCACGCTGCAGGGCAGCGATCCGGAGGTTTCCGCCGGCAACACCAGCCGCGGCCATCGGCTGCTGGCCGACGCCGTGACTATCCCCAGTGCCGGGGCCTACGCCGAGAGCCTGGCCGCCGTTGGGGTGCAGGTGGATCGCACCGGCCGGGCCGCCGTCATCCGCTCCGCCGTGCTGGAGGCCGCCGCTGCCCTGGGCGCCCGCCCCGATCTGCCGGACGACCTGTTCGATGAACTCACCGATCTGGTGGAGGCGCCGCTGCTGATCGAGGGGTCGGTGGCGGAGCAGTCCCTGGCCCTGCCGCCGGAGGTGCTCAGCACCGTGATGCGCGCCCACCAGCGCTACGTGCCCCTCTATCGCTCCGGCGCCGCCAGCGATCCGCTGGCCCTCGATGCCCGCGATGCGCTGCTGCCCCGGTTCCTGTGCATCGGCAACGGCCTGCCCGCCGCCAGCGACACGGTGCGCCGCGGCAATGAGCGGGTGCTCAAGGCCCGCCTGGCCGATGCCGAGTTCTTCGTGCAGGCCGATCGCGCCGTTCCCAGCATCGACCGCCGCGACCGGCTGGCCCGCGTCACCTTCGCCGAGGGCCTCGGCTCGCTGCTGGATCGGGTCGAGCGGCTCGAATGGCTCACCGACGTGCTCTTGGAGCAGCTGGAGCTGGGCGCCGCCACCGGCGACCACGCCCGCCGCGCCGCCCACCTCTGCAAGCACGATCTGGTGAGCCAGATGGTGGGCGAATTCCCCGAACTGCAGGGGGTGATGGGGGGCAAGTATCTGCTGGCCGAGGGCGAGCCCCGCGCCGTGGCCCTGGCGGTGCTGGAGCACTACCTGCCCCGCGGCGCCGGTGACGATCTGCCCAGCTCCGATGCCGGCGCCGTTGTCGCCCTGGCCGAGCGGCTGGAGCTGCTGCTCAGCATCTATGCCAAGGGCGAGCGGCCCAGCGGCTCCTCCGATCCCTATGCCCTGCGCCGCGCCGGCAACGGCCTGCTGCAGATCCTGTGGGAGCGGGGCTGGAGCCTGGATCTGCAGGCGCTGCTGCGGCGCGCCACGGCCCACTGGGCCCAGCTGCTGCCCCACTTCCAGGTGGAGGCGCCGGCCCTGGCCATGGAGCTGGCGGAGTTCCTGCGCCAGCGCCTGGTGAGCCTGCTGGAGGAGCAGGGGGTCGATGGCGATCTCGTGCAGGCCGTGGCCGGCGAGGGTGTGGCCCTCGAGCGGGTGCTCAGCGATCCGGCCGATGCCCGTCAGCGGGCCGACCTGCTGGCCGCCCTGCGCGCCAGCGGCGAGCTGGCCGGCGTGCAGGCCGTGGTCACCCGGGCGGCGCGGCTGGCCGAGAAGGGCAGCCTCGATGCCGCCGTGCTCAGTCCCGCCGGTGTGGTGGACGGGGCGCTGTTCGAGAAGCCCAGTGAGGGGGCGATGCTGCAGGTGCTGGAGCAGCTGCAGCCGATCGCCGCCGGCGGGGGAGCCGCGCGCTACGCCGAGCTGGCCCGGGCCCTCGCCGCCAGCCGCGACACCCTGGCGGCGTTCTTCGATGGCGAGCAGAGCGTGATGGTGATGGCCGACGACCCGGCGGTGCGCACCAACCGGCTCCATCTGCTGGGGGTGCTGCGCAACCAGGCCTCGGTACTGGCGGACTTCAGCCGCATCGCCGGCTGAGCGCTGCGGGGCCTGGCGCCGGAGCACCGGGCCGGGGCTTTCGGCGAGCAGGCGCGGCGCGCCGCTGATCGCTTTGGCGGTGTCGGGCCATTTCTGCCTAAGCTGACCCATTGGCACGGAACCGCTTCCCTGCTTCTTCCGGGGCTTCCGCCTGACTCTTCTCTCATCTCCGCTCCCCGCGGCGCAGACCCGCCCTGTGCGTCGTCGCGATTTCGTGCTGGAGCCCTTCCGCCAGAGCGATGACCGCATCGCCGCCTGGCAGCTGCTCAACACCGTGGGCCCCATCGCCCTGCTCTGGGGCTGCGTGGCGCTGCTCGGCTCCGCTGCAGGGGGCCTGCGGCTGCTGCTGGTGCCGGTGCTGGCGTTGCTGGTGCTCTTCTCGGCGCGGTCCTTCTCGCTGATGCACGACTGCGGCCACGACTCCCTGTTCCGCACGCGCCGGCTCAATCAGCTGGCCGGTTTCCTGCTGGGTTGCCTCAACGCCATCCCCCAGCACCCCTGGTCCCGCGGCCATGCCTTCCACCACCGGCACAACGGCAACTGGCAGCTCTACCGCGGCCCCTCGGCCCTGCTCACCCGCGCCGCCTTTCTCGACCTCTCCCCGCGGCAGCGCTGGCTCTATGGGCTCAGTCGCCATCCGTTGATGCTGCTGCCAGGGGGCTGCTACTACCTGCTGCTCCGCCCGCGGCTGCAGCTGCTGCTGGGCACGGCCGAGTGGCTCGGCGCCATGGGCGCCCACCTGGGCCGCAGCGGCCTGCGGGGCCTGGCGGAGCTGCCGGCGCAGTGCCGCTCCTTCCGTTCCAGCCACTGGTACACCGCCGGCGAATGCCGCGATCTGGTGGCCAACAACGCGGTGGTGCTCGCCAGCTGGTGGCTGATGGGCGCCTGGCTCGGCGTGGGGCTCTTCTGGGCCTGTTACCTCACGGTGATGACGCTCTCGGCGGCGATCTTCCTCTGCATCTTCTTCGTGCAGCACAACTATGAGGGCTCCTACGCCAGCGGAACCGAGGGCTGGAGCTACCTCAAGGGAGCCCTGGAGGGCAGCAGCAACCTAGAGATGCCGGAGATCCTGAACTGGTTTTCCGCCGATATCGCCTTCCACAGCATTCACCACCTCTGCGAGCGGATTCCCAACTACCGGCTGCGGGCCTGCCATGCGGCCAACGCACCGCTGCTGGCCAGCTGCCACCGGTTGCGGATCAGCGCGTTTCCGAGCTGTTTCCGCTACATCCTCTGGGACGACCAGGCGCTGCGGCTGATCAGCCTGGAGCAGGCCCTCAGAGCCTCCTGACCCCAACCGGGCGGAGCAGGCTGCGATCGCCGCAACGGTCTGACCGACCACTCAGACGAAAAAAGCCGGCTGGAGACTCTCCAGCCGGCTTTTCGGTTTAAGCCCTGAGGGTTGTGCTGGATCGGGGCTCAGCCCTTTCCGGCCAGCACCGGCTCCCGCTCCTCGTCGCCTGCTTTGGAGGTGGCAGCCCCGGCGGTGTCGCCTGACGCCGTGGCATCTGCAGTCTTGGCTGCCGCGGCCGCGTTCTTCTGGCCCTTCACCTTGATGCCGCCCTTGATGGTGCTCACCGCGAGCATGGCGTTCACCTCGGCGTCGTCGCGCACGGCGCTGTCCACGGGCTTGTAGCCCTGGGGAGCCAGGGCATTGCCGCGCAGCACCGAACCCAGGGTCAGCAGGGTGAGCTTGAGCTGCTGCCAGGGGTTCATCATCACCACCCGCTTGTAGAGGTAGCTGTCGAAGGTGAGGCGCTGCACGTCCTTGTCATCGCACATCTCCACGAAGGCCTCGCGGGCCGCATCGTTGCGGTAGAAGATGTTCTGCAGGATCTCCAGCACCTTGTAGGTGGCGCCGTACTGGCGGTCCCACTTCTTCAGATACTTCTTGAGATCGGCTTCGGTGGGAATGCGCTTGCCGCCCTGGCTCGCTTCCACGATCTGTTCGGCGCACATGCGACCGCTCTTGGCAGCAAAATAAATGCCCTCACCCGAGCTCTTGGTCACGTAGCCGGCGGCATCGCCCACCAGGGCCATCCGACCCACCACCCGGCGGGGGCGGGGGTGTTCGGGAATCGGGTGGGCCTCCACCTTGATCACCTCGCCGTTCACCAGGCGCTTCTTGGCCCGCTCGCGGATGCCCTCCTGCAGGCTCTTGATCAGCCCTTGGTTTTCCTGCATGGTGCCGGTGCCCACGGCCACGTGGTCGTACTTGGGGAACACCCAGGCGTAGAAGTCAGGGGACACATCGGTGCCCACATACATCTCGGCCAGGCTCTCGTAGTACTTCATCTCCTCGGGCGGCAGCTTGATCCGCTCCTGGAAGGCGATGGCCACGTTGTAATCGCCGGCATCCATGGCCTTGGCCACGCGGCTGTTGGCGCCGTCGGCGCCGATGATCAGGTCCACCTCAAGGCTCTTGGTTTCACCGGTGGCCTCCCCCGAGGCGTAGTCGGAGTAGGTGAGGGTGTAGGGGCCCTGGCGGTTCACGCCGGTGTCGATCTTGGTCACCAGGCCGTTCACCAGGTTGGCGCCCAGGTCGGCGGCCCGGTTGCGCAGGAAGGCATCCATCACCTCCCGGCGGCACATGCCGATGTACTCGTTCTCGTTTTCGAGATTGATGTCCACCTCGCGGTTGGAGGGGGAGATCATCTTCATGTTGCGCACCTTGCGGTCGATGATCGACTCGGGCAGGTCGAACTCGGCCACCATGCACAGGGGGATGGCGCCGCCGCAGGGCTTGGCGTTATCCAGCTTGCGCTCGAAGATCCAGGTCTCGATGCCGGCCTTGGCCAGCACTTCAGCAGCACAGGATCCGCTCGGGCCGCCGCCCACCACCGCGACTCGCAACATCTTGAAACCTGCTCCGGCAGAAGGATCTTTGGCCAGAAACTAACACCGCTTTGTGGGTGGCCGTCGGTTGTGCTGGGGCATCGCTTTACCATCGTTCCATCACCGAAGCCATCGAGATCCCGGTGCCGCGGCCAGCGCCCATGGAACGCCGTCAGGCCCGCCGCGACTCCCGGGCCGCTGCTGCCGCCCGCTCCGACGAGATTCCCGTCGCCCGCCGCACGGTGTCGCCGGCCCTGCGGCGCTCAGGCGGCCGCCAGGCCCTGGTCACCGCCACCCTGGTGCTGACGGCGGTAGGCGGGGCGTTGCTGGTGTTCCGCCAGCCCCTGGCCCGGCTGCTGGCCCCGCCGCCGGTGGCCGGCCTCGCCGCCCGGCTGGGGCCCGATGGACGGCTGCTCGGCCACTTCCCCTACGGCGAGGCCAAGGCCAGTGACCTGATGGCGATCGCCCCTGGCCTGGAGCTCCAGCGCGATGCGGCCGAGTCGCTGCTGGCCCTGCAGCGGGCCGCCGTCGCCGATGGGGTGGACCTGCGGGTGCTCAGCGCCTTCCGCTCGATCGCCCTGCAGAAGCACCTCTTCTTTGATGTGAAGTCCGAGCGCAACCAGAGCGCCGAGGAGCGGGCCCAGGTGAGCGCGCCGCCGGGGTTCTCCGAGCACAGCACCGGCTACGCGGTGGACCTGGGCGACGGCCGGGTGCCCGCCAGCAACCTCTCACCCTCCTTTGAGCGCACCGAGGCCTTCGCCTGGCTGCAGGCCAACGCCAACCGCTTTCACTTCCACCTCTCCTTCCCCACCGGCAACCCCCAGGGGGTGAGCTACGAGCCCTGGCACTGGCGCTTCGAGGGCTCGGCCGAGGCCCTGCAGACCTTCGCCGCCGCCCAGCGGCTGGCGCGCCGATGAGCGACCTCGACACGGCAGCGGCCCCACGGCCCGAACTTCTCTCACCGGCCGGCTCCTGGGAGTCGCTCAAGGCGGCGGTCGCCAATGGCGCCGATGCCGTCTACTTCGGCGTGGAGGCCTTCAACGCCCGGCTGCGGGCCGAGAACTTCCGGCGCAGCGATCTGCCCGAGGTGATGGCCTGGCTGCATGCCCGCGGCGTCAGGGGCTTCCTCACCGTGAACGTGCTGGTGTTCCCCGATGAGCTGGCCGAGGCGGGCGAGCTGCTGCTGGCGGCCGAGCGGGCCGGCGTCGATGCCCTGATCGTGCAGGACATCGGCCTGGCCCGGCTGGCGGGCCTGCTGACGCCTGGCCTGGCCCTGCACGGTTCCACCCAGATGTCGATCACCAGCGCCGCCGGGGTGGCCCAGGCCGCCGACCTGGGCTGCGAGCGGGTGGTGCTGGCCCGCGAGCTCAGCCTGCGGGACATCGACCGCATTCAGCGCCAGCTGCAGGCCCGCGGCCTGGCCATGCCCCTGGAGGTGTTTGTCCACGGGGCCCTGTGCGTGGCCTATTCCGGCCAGTGCCTCACCAGCGAGGCCCTGGGCCAGCGCAGTGCCAACCGGGGCGAGTGCGCCCAGGCCTGCCGGCTGCCCTACCAGCTGATCGTGGATGGGGTGGAGCGGGATCTGGGCGAGCAGCGCTACCTGCTCTCACCCCAGGATCTGGCCGCCTGGGACCTGCTGCCCCAGCTGGCGGCGGCCGGGGTGGCCAGCCTCAAGATCGAGGGCCGGCTCAAGGACCCCACCTATGTGGCGGCCGTGACGGACGCCTACCGCCAGGGCCTGGATCGGCTGGAGACCCAGCTCCAGGGGCCGGAGACCGATGCCGCCGCCGAGGAGCTACGCCGTCACCTGGAGCTGAGTTTCTCCCGCGGCCTGGGCACGGGCTGGCTGGAGGGGGTGAACCACCGGCGCCTGGTGCAGGGCCGCTGGAGCAAGAAGCGCGGCCCCTGGCTGGGGCGCCTGCAGGCCCAGGAGCGGGGCGGCTGGCTGGTGCTGGCCACGGCCCTGGCCGTCAAGCCCGGCGATGGCGTGGTGTTCGAGGCCCCCGGCCGGGATCCGCTGGCACCGCCGCTCGAGGTGGGGGCCCGGGTGATGGCGGTGGACTCCCGCCCCGGCGGCCGGCTGGCCCTGCGGCTCGGTCCCGGCCGTATCGACACGGCGGCCCTGGGCCCCGGCAGCCCCGCCTGGCTCACCAGCGATCCCCAGCTGGAGAAGCGCTTCGCCCGCATGGCCCAGCAGGAGGCCGCCGAGCGTCGTCTGCCGTTGCGGCTGCACGTGAGCGGTCGGGCCGGCGAGCCCCTGCGGCTGCGGCTGGAGCAGGTGCCGGGGCTGGCGGGTGGCCCCTGGCAGGTGGCGTCGGCCGCCCCGCTGCAGCCGGCCACCGGCGCCGGCCTCGACGCCGAGCGCCTCTCCGCCCAGCTCGGCCGGCTCGGTGGCACCCGCTGGCAGCTGGAGCGCCTCGAGCTGGATCTGCCCGACGGACTGTTCCTGCCGGTGGCCCAGCTCAACCAGCTGAGGCGCGAGCTGGTGGAGCAGTTGGATCGGGCGCTGGAAGCCTGCGGCGGCCCAGGGTCTGGGGCCGCAGCGCTTGCAGCGGAATCAGACTCGCGGCGCGCCCGCCTGCCCCTGGCGGAGGCCCTGCGGCGTCTCCAGCCCAGCGCAACCGGCGGCAGCACAGCCTCCGGCGACAGCACAGCCTCCGGCGACAGCACAGCCTCCTGCGACAGCACAGCCTCCGGCTCCGGCGTCGTGCCCACCAGCGCCGCCACCCCGGCGACCTCCCCGATTCCGCCGCCCCCCACCGAGCCCCAGCTCACGGTGCTGGTGCGCAGCCTGGAGCAGCTCCAGGCCCTCGTCGCGCTCCCCGACGCACCGGAAGCCGCCGGCGCCGCCCTGCACCGCGTGGTGGTCGACATCGAACACCCGGCCCAGCTGCGCCAGGCCGTGGCCCTGGGCCACGGCCGCTGGCCCGGCGGCCTCTGGCTGGCGGGGCCCCGCATCGTGCGGCCCGATGAGGCCTGGAGCCTGGAGCCGCTGCTGCGGGCCGAGCCCGACGGCTACCTGGTGCGCAACGCCGATCAGCTGGAGCGGCTCACCCCCCTGGCCCCCTGCATCGGCGACTTCTCCCTCAACGTGGCCAACCCGCTCACGGCCGCCTGGTTCCTGGAGCGCTGGGGGCTGGAGCGCCTAACCGCCAGCTACGACCTGGCCCTTGATCAGCTGCTGGCCCTGGTGGCCGGCTGCCCCAGCGGCTCCCTGGAGCTCACCCTGCACCAGCACATGCCGCTGTTCCACATGGAGCACTGCCTGTTCTGCGCCTTCCTCTCCGAGGGCCACGACCACACCGACTGCGGCCGCCCCTGCGAGCACCACACGGTGCTGCTGCGGGACCGCAGCGGCGTGGAGCACCCCCTCAGGGCGGACCTGGGCTGCCGCAACACCCTGTTCAACGGCAAGGCCCAGACGGCCGCGGAGGCCATCCCCCAGCTGCTGCGCGCGGGTGTGCGCCATTTCCGGCTGGAGTTGCTGGAGGAGTCCCCGGCCGATGTGGTGCGCCGGGTCGGCCTCTACAGCGACGCCCTGGCCGGCCGGATCTCGGGCCGCCAGCTGTGGCAGCAGGAGCAGCTCGACAGCCGCCTGGGCGTGACCCGGGGCAGCCTGGTGCGCCGCGGCTGAGGACGGACGGGGCGCTGCGTTAGCATTAATCCATCAGCACCGTAGGGGTCATCGGTCTATCCGATACCGGGTCTATCCCAATCACGCCGTTCGGATCTCTCCAGGCTTTCCCTGGCAGAGGATCTGAGCAGCCCACGTGATCTGTTCTTTGATCCGTCCAAGTCCTCACCCGCCGATGTCCGTCGTCCCGGCGATGGCCTCCGCCATCCCAGGCCCGTTCCGGCATCGGGGCCACCGCCAGCGCCGTCACCGCGGTCTGGCTTGAGCGTGCCCTGAGAAGAATCCTCCCTCTCCGTACTTTTTGCATGAGCGCCGCGCCCACAGCCAACGGCAACCACAAGGCCACGCCGATTCGCAATATCGCGATCATTGCCCACGTTGACCACGGCAAGACCACCCTGGTGGACGCGCTGCTGGGCCAGTCGGGCATCTTCCGCGACGGCGAGGCCGTGCCGACCTGCGTGCTCGACAGCAACGATCTGGAACGGGAGCGCGGCATCACGATCCTCTCCAAGAACACCGCCGTCGACTACAACGGCATCCGCATCAACATCGTCGACACCCCGGGCCACGCCGACTTCGGCGGTGAGGTGGAGCGGGTGCTCGGCATGGTGGACGGCTGTCTGCTGATCGTGGACGCCAACGAGGGCCCCATGCCCCAGACGCGCTTCGTGCTCAAGAAGGCGCTGGAGAAGGGTCTGCGCCCGATCGTGTTTGTCAACAAGATCGACCGTGCCCGCGTCGATCCCGAGCAGGCCGTCGACAAGGTGCTCGACCTGTTCCTGGAGCTGGGCGCCGACGACGACCAGTGCGACTTCCCCTACCTGTTCGGCAGCGGCATGGGCGGCTACGCCAAGCCGGACATGAAGACCGAGAGCGACAACATGAAGCCGCTCTTCGACGCGATCCTGCGCCATGTTCCGCCCCCGGTGGGCGACCCCGAGAAGCCCCTGCAGCTGCAGGTGACCACGCTCGACTACTCCGACTTCCTGGGTCGGATCATGATCGGCCGCATCCACAACGGCACCATCAAGGCCGGCCAGCCCGCCGCCCTGATCCGCGACGACGGCAGCATCAAGCGCAGTCGCATCAGCAAGCTGCTGGGTTTCCAGGGCCTGCAGCGGGTGGAGATCGCCGAGGCCCGGGCCGGTGACCTGGTGGCCGTGGCCGGTTTCGACGAGGTGAACATCGGCGAGACCATCGCCTGCCCCGATCACCCCGAGGCCCTGCCCCTGATCAAGGTGGATGAACCCACCCTGCAGATGACCTTCGTGGTCAACGACTCGCCCTTCGCGGGCAAGGAAGGCAAGTTCGTCACCAGCCGTCAGCTGCGCGACCGCCTGCAGCGGGAGCTGCTCACCAACGTGGCCCTGCGGGTGGAAGACACCGATTCCCCCGACCGCTTCGCCGTGAGCGGCCGCGGTGAGCTGCACCTGGGCATCCTGATCGAAACCATGCGCCGCGAGGGCTATGAGTTCCAGGTGAGCCAGCCCCAGGTGATTTTCCGCACCATCGATGGCACCCCCAGTGAGCCCTACGAGACCCTGGTGATGGATGTCCCCGAGGAATCGGTGGGAGGCTGCATCGAGAAGCTCGGCGTCCGCAAGGGCGAGATGCAGAACATGGAGAACACCAACGACGGCCGCACCCAGCTGGAGTTCGTGGTGCCGTCCAGGGGCCTGATCGGCTTCCGGGGCGAGTTCATCCGGGCCACCCGCGGCGAGGGGATCATGAGCCACTCCTTCCTCGACTACCGCCCCATGCAGGGCGATCTGGAGGCCCGCCGCAACGGCGTGCTGGTGTCCTTCGAGGAGGGAACCGCCACCTTCTATGCCCTCAAGGGCGCCGAGGATCGTGGTCAGTTCTTCATCACCCCGGGCACCAAGGTGTACAAGGGCATGATCGTGGGCGAACACAACCGTCCGCCGGATCTCGAGCTGAACGTCTGCAAGGCCAAGCAGGTCACCAACATCCGCTCCGCCGGTGCCGAGGTGCTGGATACCCTGCAGTCGCCGATCCAGATGACCCTCGAGCGCGCCCTCGAGTACATCGGTCCCGACGAGATGCTCGAGGTCACGCCCGAGTCGATCCGCCTGCGCAAGCTGCCCGCCAAGAAGGCCGCCAAGCGCTGAGGCTGTCGGGCCTCCCCGGCCCGCCCCTCTCATCCCGCCCC